>CAZPOP010000003.1:0-115614 GCA_964588305.1 uncultured Ignavibacteria bacterium | reverse complement strand
TGAAAAAAGTAGTGGAATTGGATCCTGAGAACGCGAAAGCTCATGACTTTTTGGCACGTGTGTATTATCAACTGAAGCAATATCCAAGGGCCGCAGATGAATACTTAGCGGAGCTTAAACTTGATCCCAGCAACTGTGAATTGGAGGGAAATGCGGGCAGTTGTTTGCTTTTCGCGAAAATGTCTGCTGCAGCAATTCCCCACCTGAGAAAAGCGGTTTCCTGCTTCCCGCGCAACATAAACTATATCATGATGTTGGCTCAGGCTCTAGAGACCAACAAGGACATAGATGGGGCTTACGACTATTATCTTAAGGTGTTGGAGATTGATCCCAAGAACAAGGAAGCTCAAACCCGAATAGACTATATAGATATGCAGCGATATTAGCAATATCTCCGGATCTCACTTGTATATCAAAGACAGGAGTAAGATGGATGGCAGAAGAAAACAAAAAGAATGAGAAAGAGGATCAAATATCCGAGGACTCGCGGTACAAGTACATAGGTTTTGACATCTTTCCCAAGAAGGCGACGGATTTCTGGAAAGATGAGGAGGAAAAGAGGGAGCACTTAAAAAGACTCAAAGAGGAGAAATCGCGGGGCAGGCTTGTGGAGAGAGATCACAGTTTGATCCAGGTCTCGGTTTTCTCCAGGACGGAGAGGATAATCTTGAGCATCGCCTCCTTTCTTCTGGTCATAAGCCTGTTTATACCCTGGTTTTCCGTGCGGGGTGAGAATTTGCATACCACTTACACCGGTTTGGGTTTCATCTTGAAGTTGGGCGTATTTTTTGGCTATGCACCGTTGGGCGGATTCGTGCTGAGTCTGTTCTTAGTTCTGCTTTCGTTGATTATCCTTTCTTCTTTTGGCGCGGGGGTTCTGACTTTGGTGTCCATGTACAAAAAACATAACGATCAGGAAAGTTACTTGGCAAGCCTTAAGAGGACGCTGAAGCTGGGTCTGATTCCTTTGGGCATGTGGGTGATTCTGATCATCGTCTCCATAGTTGGTGTGCCCACGCCTTTTGCAAGTGTTTTGGGGGTGGAAGGTTGGAACGACAGTTTCAACGTGGTCAACTTCGTTACTGTTTCCAGCTACGGCACGTGGTTTTGCTTGCCTGGTTTGATAGTCAACTGTGTTAAGATCAGCGATCTGTAAGACAGAAATCATTCTGTGGACGTGACAGATTTTAAGGATTGGTCGAAGGACTAAAAACCTAAGGAGGTAATAGATGATTTGAAGTTAAATCAGCCAGAAGGTTTGGCTAACCTTTCAATGACAGAAGGTGAGAGTTTCAAGATTTGCAGATTTAAAGTAAGAAACGTATAATCCTTGGTAAGGAGGAACGGTTAAATGAAACAGTCGGTTTTCATAGTGCTGATTTTGGTAGCATCGTTCGTCATCGGGTTTTTCATCTGGTCTCAGCTTCTCCCAGAGTATCTGCGTGAAGGAGGACCTTTGGTCGGAGTCCTCATCGCCCTGTTGGTGATGCTTGTGGCTTTCATTCTGGAGAGGTTGCTTACCCTGCACAAAGCAAAGGGGAAAGCCTCGGTTCAGTCTTTCTTCAAAAACGTGATCTCCATGTTACAGCAGAACGACTTCGACGGGGCCATTGCCGCTTGTGACAAACAGAGAGGTACTATGGCCAGCGTGTTGAGGTCTGGAATCGAAAGATACAAGCAGGTTTTGACCACCGAGAAAACATCGGAGAGGCGCTTGGAGGAGACTCAGAGGGCAATAGAGGAGGCCAATGCTTTGGAGGTGCCTCTCTTGGAGCGCAACTTAATCGCCCTTTCCACCATCGCCTCTATCGGCACCATGGTAGGGCTTTTGGGAACCACCATAGGAATGATCCGGGCTTTCGCCGCCACCGGGCATAGAGTAGGCGGAATCATCGACGCTCAGCAATTGGCTGTCGGCATCTCTGAGGCTCTGGTCAATACCGCCGGCGGCCTGTTGGCCGGCATCGGGGGAATTGTATCCTACAACTTTTTTGTAAATAAGGTGGACGCATTCAACTACACCATGGATGAAGCTTCCTACGAGGTGGTCCAGCTTCTGAAAAGCAGAGAGGCGGAGGGCAAATAGCCAGAAGATTTCAGCTGGCCTGATGGTGCAGTAGCTCGCAGAAAGGAGCACAATCATGCTGAAGAAGAAGAGAAGAGTAGACATCAAGATTGACATGACCCCCATGGTGGATATTGCCTTCCTTCTTTTGATATTCTACATGGCCACCACCTCCTTTAAACCTCCGGAAAAGTTGCACGTCTCTTTGCCTTCCTCGCATTCGGAAATAAAGCTGCCGGAATCGGATATGATCTATGTCACCGTGACCAAGGAGGATAGCATCCTGGTGGAGTACATCACCAAGCAGAAGGTGATGAGGGAGGGGGAGGAGGTCTCCGAACTGATCAGACATTATGAAGAAGCAACTCCTCATACCATTCCCCAGGTGATAACCCATATCAGAGGTACCGTGCCCGGCGCCTTGAAGTGGTTCGTGGTGATCAAGGCGGATAAGGAGGTCAGCTACGGGACCATGAACAGCATCATGAGTGCACTTCAGGATATCAAGATCAGCAAATTCAGTTTGGTCACGGAGATGGAAATGGAGCAGGAAGAAGCAAGCTGATAACTAGTATGGAATTTACAGATTCCTAAGATTAGGAGAGAAAGCCAATGGGAGCAGTTGATACCGGTGGTCCGTCACCCCGAAAAAAAAAGGGAGGGGGTCTCAGAAGGCCCAAAAGAAGGATTGCCATCCGAATAGACATGACCCCCATGGTGGATATTGCCTTTTTGCTTTTGATCTTTTATATGGTTACCACCGTGTTTAGCATGCCTCAAGCGATGGAGGTGAATCTACCTCCCTCGCAGAACCCCATTCCGGTCGCGGAATCCCGTCTTCTGACCCTGAGGATAGATGCAGACGGGAACTTGTATTGGAATATCGCCAGAGAGATGCCGCAGCCGATACCCTTCGATTCGCTGCACGGCCTGCTTACGGAGTGGAACAAGAAACAGCCCAAGCTGGTGACCTTGGTTAAGATCCAAAAGGAAGCCAAATACTTCAAGATGGTGGATGTCATAGATGAGATACAGCTGGTGGAGAGGCAGCTTAAGGAGGTCAATTCGAATTTCAGTTATCGCTTCAGCCTATCGCCCTTTTCGGAGTATGATAAACGAGTGATGGCTGGTACGGGAGGAGGTGTAGCTCCGTGAGATCTGAAAAAGCGATAAGCCTCAAAACCACGCCAACAGGCTTCGTCAGCTATGGAGCGTATGAGCTCAAAAGCTGCTATCAGAGGAATTTGGGGTTAGGGGTTATTCTGGCGGGACTTTTGCATATTTTGATCATTGGCGGGTTTGTGCTTTATACCAAAGCAAGCGAGGACATACCCGAGGCCAAAGGGGTGGTCAGGATCAAAACCCTGGCCGAACTGGCGGCTCCTCCTTCGCTCAGTCAAACCCAAGCGCCCCAGATTGCAGTAGCAGCCCCTACCGTGGCTCCCCCTTCGGTGGGGATTCCCGAGGCGGTTCCGGACGAGGAAGCTCCCGAAGAGGTCACCGTTGCCACCCAGGCCGAGTTGGGCAAGATCGCAGATTTGAGCGCGACCAGCATAATCGGTGGGGAAGGTGGTGACTCCATCGCGGTGGACATTCCAGATGAGGAATATTTCCCACCTCCAGAGGAATTCGTCCCCTATGACGAAGCACCGGTCCCCATAAAAGAGGTCGAACCTGACTATCCTGCTCTGGCAAGACAGGCCGGAATCGAAGGTGTGGTCTGGGTGAAGGCTCTGGTGGACAAAGGCGGAAAAGTTCGGGATGCCCTTGTTTTCAAACCATCGGGAGCCAGCGCTGGATTTGAGGAAGAGGCTTTGAAGGCGGCATATAAGAACGAATACAGCCCCGCCATCAGCAATAATCAGCCGGTTGCGGTTTGGGTGGTTTATCCGGTTCGGTTTTCACTCAAATAGAGAGAATCCTGTTCGGGGAAACGCATGGGAAGACCGGCACGGGATAAGGTCGTTTGAAATCTGTGTCCCGGGAAGAATCGGCAGGGGCACGCATCCGGTGTGCAGTGATGCCCCGGGAGGTTTTACCGTCGAGGGGATGAGTTCGACGTGCGGCAAAATGAGCCATTCCCGCAACTTGACAAGTTTCAAAGGGAATCGACACAAGAAACTCTTTTCTGCCGGGTGAGTGATCGTCATAGCAGAAAACGAATACGATAGAGTAGCAATTCCCTCAAAGTGGATTGGGGATGTTTCCCTGGTGGGGAGTCTTTCACTCCTTTTCTTTTTTTAGCTCAGATCGGATTTCTGCCAGGATCGAAGAAGAGAAAAGGTTTTGAGCAAAAGCGGAGAATTAAAGTTTACAATAATAGGACATCTTCCCTGTGGAAATGCGAAAGGCAGTTTAACTGAAACTGCCTTTATTTTTATAGATAGGATCATGAGAATACTCCGACCCGTTCATTACATCAGATCACGATTGATCAAGAAGAGATCCCAGCCATCTGGTCCTAATCCTTAACGGATTCATGTTTGTTTCTATCAGTCTTCTGAAAAAAAACAAAGATTCACGATAATTCCTAAAGAGGGGAGAAGTCACTATGGATTTGGGTATCGTTGCCGTCGTGTTCGGGGCCTTCGGCCTTGTTTTTGCCTTAGGTCTATTCTTATCCATTAGGAGGCAGCCTGCCGGCGATCAACTCATGCAGGATATCTCGGAGGTGATCCATCGCGGGGCCATGGTGTTTTTGAAGAAGGAGTATTCCATTCTGATCATCTTCATAGTGGTGGTGTTTCTTTTGCTCTCCTGGAAGATAGGCCTCTGGACCGGGATAGCCTTTCTCTCCGGCGCCCTTTGTTCAATGCTGGCGGGCTTTTTCGGGATGAACGCCGCCACTCGGGCAAACGTCAGAACCAGCCAGGCCGCTAAAGCATCAGGCCAGGGGAAAGCTTTGAGCATCGCTTTTTCCGGTGGAGCGGTGATGGGGATGTCGGTGGCAAGTTTGGGGCTTTTGGGCTTGGGTATCTATTATCATTTCTTCCACCAGTTGAATCCGGCGGTTATGGTTGGATTCTCCATGGGAGCATCTTCCATCGCTCTGTTTGCCAGAGTGGGCGGAGGAATCTATACCAAGTCCGCAGACGTGGGTGCGGATTTGGTGGGAAAAGTGGAGGAGGGGATTCCTGAGGACGATCCCCGCAATCCCGCCGTCGTGGCCGACAATGTGGGAGACAATGTGGGGGATGTGGCTGGAATGGGAGCGGATCTATTCGAGTCCTATGTTGGCTCGGTAGTGGCATCCATAGCCATAGCAGCCACAGGATCTGCCTACGCCGCCATGAGACCTCAATACATGTCTTTGCCACTTATGATCATTTTGGCAGGCTTGGTCGCGTCCATGTTGGGAATTCTCTCGGTTAAACTGTTCAGGAAATTCAATCCCGCTGCGGTACTAAGAGCCGTTACCTATGTGGCAGCAGTCCTGCTTCTGGTGGTTACTTATTTCATCATCGACGGTCTGAATCTGCCCACCAAGGTCTTTTGGGCCATCCTGGCGGGCAATCTGGCAGGCATCCTGATCGGCCTTTTGACCGAATATTATACCTCCGCTGGTCCCATGAAAAGGATCGCCAAATCATCTGAAACCGGATCCGCCACCAACATCATTACCGGACTTGCCGTGGGAATGGAGAGCGTGGTCTGGCCCATCCTGGTCATCTGCGCAGCCATTTTCGTGGGTTACAAGCTATCCGGGCTGTACGGTATAGGGATAGCAGCGGTGGGGATGCTATCCACCATAGGAGTGACCATGTCGGTGGACGCTTATGGACCCATCGCCGACAACGCTGGCGGGATTTCCGAGATGTCGGGCCTGGGGCCCGAGGTCAGGAAGATAACCGATAGGCTGGATTCGTTGGGCAACACCACCGCGGCCATAGGCAAGGGATTTGCCATCGGCTCAGCCGCCTTGACCGCACTGGCTCTCTTCTCCGCCTACACCTCCGCAGTGAAACTGGAGCTGATCAATCTGCTGAGATCGGAAGTGGTGATTGGGTTTTTTATCGGAGGAGTCCTGCCGTTTTTGATAGCCTCCATCACCATGACCGCAGTGGGCAGAGCAGCATTTAGGATGATTTTCGAGGTGAGACGGCAGTTCAAAGAAATCCCCGGTTTAATGGAAGGAAAGGCCAAACCGGATTCGGAGAGATGTGTGGCCATATCCGCTCACGCCGCTTTAAAAGAGATGATACTGCCGGGGATGATTGCCATTCTTGCTCCCATAGTTGTTGGTTTGTCTTTGGGAAAAGAAGCTCTGGGAGGACTTTTGGCCGGGGCCACCTTGACCGGAGTGCTCTTGGCACTGATGATGGCCAACGGCGGAGGAGCCTGGGATAACGCCAAGAAGTTCATCGAGGCGGGCAATTTAGGTGGCAAAGGGTCTTCCGCTCATAAGGCTGCGGTGGTGGGTGATACGGTGGGTGATCCCTTCAAGGATACCTCCGGCCCCTCCATGAACATCCTGATAAAGCTCATGGCCATGGTCTCGCTGGTTTTGGCCCCCTTGTTCGTTTAGTCGGCAGGCATTGTCCAGCTTGCAGCTGGCAGTCTGCCGTTACCAGTAGGCGCTTGTCTATGTTGGATCGGGAATTGGGATTCCCGATCCACCCTCGTGTGGGTCACCGGGATTCCCCGCCTTTGGCGGGGAGAAATCCAATTCCCGCACGAGCAAGCAAGTTTAAAGCTTTTGTCTGCCCGATGCTCGGTGCTTTTTTGAAACTTTTTTCAGGTGCTTTACGTTTGAAGAATTAACAGTGGGGTTGGATTTACAGAAAAGGAGCGTATAAATGGAAGAGATTAGCTCGCCAGTTCCCCAGGAAGAAAAGATCATGGGGGGAGCATCCAAAGTCATAAACATATTCTTTGAGCCCAAGAAGGTCTTTGGGAGTCTAAAGATTAAGCCCACCTGGCTGGTGCCCTTTCTTATCGTGATGGTGCTGGCCATCGGGTCCTTTTACTATACCTACCCTTTCATCATGGATCAGCAGGTGCAGAAGATCCAAGAGAACGAGAGAATCCCGGAGGATCAGAAACAGGTGATCATCGAGAAAATGAAGGAGCAAGATCATCCTCCCTTATGGCAGTTGGCCATGCCGCCGGTCTTCGGTTTGATCGTCTTGGCGGTGGTTGCGGGAATTCTGTACTTCGTCTTCAGCGTTCTTATGGGTGGAGACTCCACCTACCGCAGCGTTTTTTCGGTGTATTCCTATTCCGGCCTGGTACAAGTAGTTTCCATGATAGTCAAATTTCCTCTGATTATGATCAAGGGGAACGTCAATGTCCAGACCAGCCTGGCTCTGCTTTTGTCGGTGGAGGCCAAAGACACCTTCCTGTATACCGTACTCTCCAGCTTCGATATCTTTAACTTCTGGCAGGTTATTCTGGTGTCAATGGGAATGGGCGTGATGTACCGGTATACGACGAAAAAGGCCTTCATCACCGTCGTCATTCTCTGGCTCATTTGGATCTTTGGCAAAGCCGGATTCACCACCTTATTAGGTGGGGCCATCAGTTTCTAAAGACATGGAGGAAAAAATGACGAGAATTGCTGTCTTAAGCTTGTGTTTACTGATGTTTATGGCCAACTTCTGCTGGGGGCAAGCGGAAGCCGTTTCTCCCAAGGTTCTCTCGCTGGACGAGTGCCTCCGGCTGGCGGAAAGGCACAACGCCGGCCTGATTGCTGCCCAGCAGACATATAATGCGGCAAAACGCGACGTCTGGACCGGATGGAGCAAGCTTGTTCCCAGTCTGGATTCCAGGTTGGGGTATTCCCACAGTGAGACTTGGTCACGGGGAGGGCCTTACTGGGATCCCATCACGGAATCTATTGAAATTGTTCCTCCGGGCGCCGTCACGAGCAAGTACTATTCAGCTTCGCTAAGTGGTGGCCAGAGTTGGTCGCTAGGGGGGTATGATTACTACAATATCAAAGAGAAGAACGCGTCGAAGAACTGGGCTAAAAGCTCATATCAGCTGACCCGGCAGGAGTTGGCATTGTCGGTCAAACGGGCGTATTTCGATGTTTTGAAAGCTAAGATGCTTTTAGAGATTCAGAAGGAGGCCCTGAAGCGAGCAGAGGAACAGCTAAAGATTGCCGAGACCAAGTACGAGTTGGGTGCGGCATCCTACTCTGACGTACTCAAAGCTAAGGTCCAATATGGAGATGTTGAGTTGGGACTGATCAGCGCTGAAAACACGGTGAAGCTTGCCAAAGCAACCTTGAACAGTTGGATGGGGCGGGAAGTGGACGTTCCTATCGACGTTGAGGAGAATTTGAGTGTGCCCGAGTCCGATTACTCCTATGAGAATGCTCTCCAGGAGGCGATGAAAAAAAGCCCAAATGTGAAGAAAGCAGAGTCCGATCTGCGCTCCGCCGAGGCTCAACTGGGCATGGCGCGCAGCACCTTTTTCCCGTCTTTGAACTTTTATGGTTCGTATTCATGGGACAACGCAGATCTGGATGAGATAAAGTATATCCGCCGACGTGATTATAATTGGACCCTCTCCGCTTACGTCAGCTTCAATATCTTTGACAACTTTACCAAGAATTATAGCCTATCCTACGCCAAAGCTAACAGGAAGTCGGCTCAGGAGAGCTTTCACCAGAAAAAGAGAGATGTTGCTTTGGAACTCAAGCAAGCTTTTCTGAGCGTTCAGGAGGCTAACCAAAAGATTGACTTGACCAAAAGGAAGCTGGAATCTGCCGAGGAGGTCCTGGATCTGGTTCAGGAAAAGTATAATCTGGGCTCAGCGAGCATCTTGGAGCTTCTGGATGCTGAGGTTAGTTACAAGCAGGCTGAATCTGATCGAGTTCAGGCTTTCTACGATCATAATTTGGCCATAGCCGAGTTCGAAAAGGCCATTGGGAAATAGAACAACAACGTAAAGATTAAAGAGAAAAATGTAGAGACTAAACAGCAAACAGTAGATCGAGAAGTGAAACTCATGCGCTGCGTTGAAAAAGGAGATAGCCGAAGCAAGAACCTGTGCTGTCCCAGGTTGAAATCCAAATCGAGGTTTACCAATTGTTTGACAAGAAACGTAACATTTAGATAGAGGTCAATTCTGAGAAGCCTTCAAGTGTATTCTTCTGCTTGGGTCAAGGAGGATTTATGAAGAAAAAGAAGAAAATCATTATTATCTTAGGCGTAGTCCTCGTCGTTGCCATCGTCATAGTTGCCAACGTTCTGAAAAGCGGCGAAAAGACCTGGAAGGTTCAGGCAGAGGAGGTACAGAAAAGCGACATTACCTCCGTCGTCACGGCCAACGGTCAGATTATTCCTATAACCGATGTGCAGATCTCCGCCTATGTTCCGGCAAAGATCATTCGGCTTCCGGTGGAGGAGGGGGACACGGTGAAGAAAGGCCAGCTTCTGGTGCAGCTTGATGATACCGAATACAGGGCGGCAATGAACCAGGCCAAGGCCCAGCTCGCTTCGGCCAAGGCAAGTCTGGAGCAGGCCCAATTGGTTTATGACAGAAAGAAGGAACTCTTCGAGAGGAAGCTTTCCTCCAAGGAAGAATATGATATGGCGAAGACCGAGCTTGATTTGGCCGAGGCCAGGCATGAACAGGCAGTGGCCAGCCTGGATCAAGCCAAGTATAACCTGAGCAAGACTACCATCACTTCCCCCATGTATGGAATCGTTACTTCTCTTAATGCTGAGGTGGGCGAGATAGTGATGATCGGCACCATGAACAATCCGGGCACGGTGATCATGGCGGTCTCGGACATGAGCGAGATAGAGGCAGAGGTGGAGGTGGATGAGACCGATATAGCTGAGGTAGAGTTAGGACAAGAGGCAGATATCGAAATCGATGCGTACCCCGACACCGTCTTTAGAGGAGAGGTGACGGAGATCGGGCACAGCGCCAGGATCAGCGGTTTAGGCACCCAGGACCAGGTCACCAATTTTTTGGTGAAGGTCAAGCTGTTGGATGACGTGCCGAGTATCAGACCGGGTATGTCTGCTTCTGTGGATATAACCACCGATTCCCGCCTGGATGCCTTGAACGTTCCTATTCAAGCCGTGGTGATGAGGGAGCAGAAGAGCGATAGCTTAGCTGGGAAGGAAGAAGAAAAGGAAGGTGCTCTGGCCTCGGAAGACACAGCTCAGAAAAAAGCAAATAAAAAGGGGAAGAAAGAAAAAAAGGAGTTAGAGGGAGTATTTGTGGTCCAAGAAGGGAGAGCTGAATTCGTTGAGGTTAAGACCGGAATAGCGGATCAGCAGAACATAGAGATCGTCTCCGGGATAAACGAGGATGACCTGGTGGTCATTGGAAGCTACAAAATATTGAGGACTCTGAAGGACGGGGACAAGGTGAAAGTGACGGAAAAAAAGGGGGAAGAAGAGGGCAAGTGATCTTGTGAATCGGAGAAATCCAGAACCTAACTTAAGTTAGGTTCTGGACCATGAACTCTTGGACTCAATCTATCTGGGAGAAGACGTAAGTGTTAATCAAAACAGAAGATTTGTGGAAGATATACGAGATGGGGGCAGAGAAGGTGAACGCCTTACGCTCCGTCTCCGTGGAGGTAGATAAGGGAGAGTATGTCGCCATCATGGGTCCCTCCGGCTCCGGAAAGTCGACCCTGATGAATCTGATCGGCTGCCTGGATACCCCCAGCAGAGGCAGTTACTATCTGAACGATAAGTTGGTGAGCCAGATGAACGATGATGAGCTGGCGCGCATCAGAAACAAGGAAATCGGGTTCGTGTTTCAAACCTTCAACCTTCTTCCTCGTGCTACCTCGGCGCATAACGTGGAACTCCCTTTGGTATACAACGGGACAGAGTCGGAAAGCAGGAGAAGAAAAGCTCGAGAAGCGTTAAGACTGGTGGATCTGGAGGATCGGGCGACTCACAAGCCCAACGAGCTTTCCGGAGGCGAAAGGCAGAGGGTAGCCCTGGCTCGGGCCTTAGTAAATAATCCTTCTCTGATTTTGGCAGATGAGCCAACCGGAAATCTGGACACCAAGACCGGAACGGAAATCATGAAGATATTCGAGAAACTTCATCATCAGGGAAACACCATCATCATAGTCACCCACGAACATGACATAGCCACCTACGCAGATCGAATAATCTATATCCGGGACGGAGCCATCGAAAAAGAGGAAAGGATAAAGCGCTAAAAGGGTCAGGGGTCAGGAAACAAGGGACAAGAGGAATCTAGAACTTTCTTGACTATCAGGCTAACAAACCCAAAATCCATTTTACCATGCAACTGCTTGAAGGCATAATCATCGCTTTGAGGTCTTTGGTGGCCAATAAGCTCCGATCCATCCTAACCTTAATCGGAGTGATCATCGGTGTGATGACCGTGATTGCCGTGGTCTCCATCATCTCCGGCATGAACCGATACGTGGAGGCGGAGATATCCAGCATGGGCTCCACCACATTTCTGATCCGAAAGTTTGGCATCGTCACCTCCCAGGAAGAGTGGATCGAACAGAGAAAAAGAAAGAGGATCACTCTTGAAGATATGGAAGCCGTAAAGGAGAATTGCCCTGACTGCGGGGAGGTGGGAGCCGAGGCCATCACCTGGACCAAGGTCAAATATAAAGGCGAACACCTGTCTCGCATGGCCATCGCAGGAGCCACCGCCAATATTACGGAGATCCTTGATCACGAGATCTACGACGGAAGGATTTTCTCTGAATTCGAGGTGGAGCATAACCGGCGGGTCTGCTTTGTTGGCTGGGAGATAAAGGAAAACCTCTTTCCCAACGAGGATCCTCTGGGAAAGGACATAAAGATCGGAAACCATTACTTCCGCATCATCGGGCTGGCCGAAAAGAAGGGGACCTTTCTGGGAAGCAATGAGGACGATTTCGTTTTGATCCCCATAACCACGTTTGAGAAGCTTTTTGCCCGGCGTCTGTTTCTCATGATATTCGTCAAGGCAGAAGATTTCCTCTCCATGGAGGATGCCATGGATCAATGCCGGGTGATTTTGAGGGCCAGGAGAAGCGTTCCCTATGATGAACCGGATGATTTTGCCATCATGACCTCCGAGAGCGTCATGGATTTTTTCCGGCAGTTCACCCGGTTAGCTTTGATGGTGATGGGTGGCATCGCATCTATCTCTTTGCTAGTCGGGGGGATAGTGATAATGAATATTATGCTGGTGTCGGTGACCGAGAGGACCAGGGAGATAGGCATTCGTAAGGCCCTGGGGGCCAGAAGAAGAAACATACTGTGGCAATTTCTGGTCGAGGCGGTTACATTGGCCTCAGTAGGGGGAATAGTGGGCGTAATCATGGGGGCCATGATAGCAAAACTCATCTCTGCGGTCAGTCCTTTGCCCGCTTCAGTAGAGCTATGGTCAGTTGTGGTGGCTCTGTTGGTGTCCTCCTCGGTGGGAATATTCTTCGGCATTTTTCCCGCCATGAAGGCCGCCCGGTTGAATCCGATTGAAGCCTTGAGATACGAATAGGGGCAAGGGTCATGAAACAAGGGGCAAGAGAATACCAGAATGAGTTTTAGAAAACTTATAGTATGGCAAAAAGCTTATAAGTTAGCTTTAGAAGTTTATAGAATAACCAGAAAATTTCCGAAGTCTGAAACTTATGGATTGGGGTCGCAAATTCAAAGAGCATCGGCGTCAATTCCGGCAAATGTTGCTGAGGGGTATGAACGCCAACACCGAAAGGAATATTTACAGCACCTATTTATAGCAAGAGGATCACTGGGCGAGGTGGAAACCTATCTTTGTATGGCTAAAGATTTAGGCTATATTTCCGCACCCGATTATGAGGCCATAGAGAAACTAAGGACTGAGACTGCTCGTCTATTGAAGGGCTTAATCAATTCTCTGTCTTGACCCTTAACCCTTGACCCTGAAAAGTATGAATGTTTTCGAAATCAAAGAAAGCATACTGATGGCCATGGCGGCGATCAGAGCTCATAAGATGAGAGCCTTTCTGACCGTTCTGGGTGTTTTGATTGGGGTCACCACGGTCATCGCTATGGTATCCATAATAACCGGACTCAACAAAAGCATGGCCACGCAGATCGAGTCCATGGGCTCGAATTCCATCTACGTTACCAAGACCAAAATCGATATTCAGATTGGCGGCCCCTCGGAAGAGGAAAGGAATCGGGAACCCATAACCTTTGAGGATGCCATAGCAGTCAGAGAGCTGTGCCCATCCGTAGAGGCCGTTTCACCGCAGAACTGGGGTCCCGGAGCCAAGACGGTTAAATACAGAGACAACAAGGTCAGCCAGTTCGAATTGATAGGGGTTATGCCGGAATATGAGGTGGTGAATAACAACTATGCAGAAGAAGGAAGATTCTTGACCGATAGTGATGTGAAATACCGGGCTATGGTGGTGGTTCTGGGGTGGGACGTGGCAGACGCGCTTTTCCCCAACCTGGATCCGATTGGCAAGGAGATTAGCCTTGCCGGACGAAACTTCGCTCCCAAGAAATTTGCCGTCATCGGGGTGATGGAGAAGCGGCCTTCACTTTTAGGGGAGAGCCAGAACAACTTCGTCCTGCTGCCCCACACTACTTATAAGAAGCTATACCCGGAGGAAAAAGAGCTCTTGTTGGTGGCCAAACCTAAAACCCCCGAACTTATGGAGCAGGCGATTGATGAGATAACCCAGGTGATGCGGCTGAGAAGAGGAGTTCCTGCTGACAAGCCTAATGATTTTGCGGTCTCCACCCAGGAGGATCTGATGGACATATACCGCAAGATAACAAGCGCAATCTATATGGTGATGGTGATTGTCTCCTCCATCGGACTTCTGGTGGGTGGGGTGGGGGTGATGAACATCATGCTGGTTTCGGTCACGGAAAGAACTCGTGAAATAGGGATACGCAAGGCCATAGGGGCGAGAAAGAAGGACATCCTGTGGCAGTTTCTTATCGAGGCCATGACCTTGAGCGGAAGCGGCGGGATTCTGGGAATTATCATCGGCGTGCTTTTAGGAAAAGTGGTGGCGGCCGTTTCGCCTCTGGCCGCGGGTGTCTCCCTATTTTGGATAATACTGGGTTTTTCCTTCGCGGTTGGTGTAGGACTGATTTTCGGAATCTACCCCGCCTATCGAGCTGCCAAGCTCGACCCCATCGTTTCCTTGAGATACGAGTAGAAACAACGAGCCCAGATTGAGAAGATAAGCAGGAAAACTCTCCTTACAAATTTCGGAAATTAGATTTGTTTCAGTGGGGGGTTGAGTTGACTCCGAAAACTCACGAAAATTCAAATGTTCCTTTCTTTATGAGCTTATATGGCGATAGGAATTAAAGGGGCAAGGGTTTTCCCGAAAATGCGGTGGATCAACCCATGGCATCTCAAAGCAAGAGCATCTTCAATATGCCCCAGCTTTCTCGGAGATCCCGCCGGACGCGGCGAACGACCTGGGCACATTTGCTTGATGATTTGGTCTACTTTACCATTACCATGTTTCGCACTTCATTGAGTTCACCGGCTTGGAGACAGTAGAAATAAATCCCGCTGGCCACTTTATTTCCTGATTCATCGTCGCCATTCCAATGGACTTTACGCTTCCCCTTTGGCACCATTTCATCCACTAAAGTAATCACTTTTTGTCCCAGGAGATTATAAATGACCAAACTGACTTGAGAAGCCTCCTCCAAGCTGAACTCGATCTGAGTCTGAGGATTAAAAGGATTAGGATAATTCTGCTGAAGCTCCTCCGAAGGTGGGGGAGTCGTTGCTTTTGCTAGATCATCTGTTATGTAATATCCGTTACACTTGAATGCCAAATCTCTGGCCTTCCGGGGTTCCGGGGGCAAGTAAGAAAAATCCAAATCAACATCTTCTCCTGGCAAAAGTTCGACGTAATCATTGTCATCAAAGGCAAGCTTTTGCCTCACATTCCCCAAGCTGGAATGGGAGGCGTTGATCAATACAGACAACAAATTCGCTGGAAAAAAGTTGCGTGGCGAGTAAGAAAAATGTAAAGAATATAATTAGACAGGTAATTACTCTTCTCATTTTTCACCTCCGCACTTAATATGCTTGACTATTTATTTGAGTCTTATCACATATATTCTTGCAGTATGGCGGTCAGTGCATGCGATTCTTGATCCATCTGGAGACCATACTGGTCCAGCTTCAGCTATATCAGGAGTATCAGTTACCTGAATTTTACCACTACCATCCGGGTTTTCGATGTATATGTCAGATCCAAGCTCCTCAATCTCATGTTCGCTTACTGATCTGTATCTAAGGTATGCATATGCCAACTTTTTTCCATCCGGCGACCAAACCGGCATTCCGTCCACATTCCCCCTGATAAAGATGGTGTCCTGCGGATCGACCGGATCAATGGGTTCTTTTCCTACACAGATTTCGTTTCCTTGTAAGTCTAAAACACAGACGGGACATTTTCCACCACAACAAACAAGTATTTTGGCTCCATCCGGAGACAGCACCGGAAATGAACAGTGATCGCAGGAACTCACTTTTTTGTTTACGGTTCCATCTATGCTTTCCAGCCAGATACCCCGTTCCGGATACACCTGTTTCCCTTTACTATATATCCCAGTATAATGCTCAACCGCTCTCAGTTGCTTCACCGCTGAATCAGGCGGTAGCTTCCCTGGTTTTATTATTCGGAACACTTTGTTTTTGTTCGTCCACTCATCCTCCACTCCCACGGGCGTCTCCCAATAGCCCACTGTCCCATCATTCAAAATCGTAAGTCCGGAAATGAGAGGAACGTCACGAGGCTTGGTGGGGCGAGCTGAAGAACTGTCTCTGGCAACAGGTCGCATCTCTCCGTCTCTTGTGAGTACCTCCATCCAGTTACCTTTGTGCCGGACCCCTTCTTCTCTCCAATAGTCCCGGCCCCAGACAAGAAACTCATTTGAATCCAGCCAGGCAAAACCAGAAACAGTCGGTGGAAGCTCGGCGATCTTTTGTGGTTCGTCTTCGCCGCTTGGGTCAGCCACGAAAAGCGACCCCATATACACAAAGGCAAGTTCCTTTCCATCCGGTGACCAATGAGGGTCTACCCCTGTGCCAATCTGAATCATCTCAAAAGACTGGCCAAAAACAAAACTGCAAGAAATAAAGAAGATCACCACCAACCACAGAATTAGGTTTTTAGTTCTCATCTTCCCTCCTCCTTGGCTATTTGGTTTTAGATTTTGTGTATTTTCAATCCTTATAATGGCATCAAATCACCTCCTTGTCAACGATTAGAATGGATTACGGTTTGATCCTTATTTCTCTCCTCTTTTTTGAGCTCCGCCCCTTCCGTGGCCAGATCAAAGGTGGTTCGACTGGCTGACCACAAGGGGGCGGAGCTTGTGGGGACGTTTACTTGTCCCGCTTCTAGCGGGATCCCGCCACAGGCGGGAAAAGGAGTATAGCACGAGGAAACAAATGCATGCATTATCAAAATTACATGTGTTATGTTTTTTCGCTTGTCTTTTTCCACCCCATCCCGCCTCTGGTGGGACCGCCGGGGACGGACCAAAGACAAGACAGGGCAACCTCTATTTAGAAGGAAGGAGGTAAAACCAATTCTTCTGCTAACGATTGTTCATGAATTGGCTTACCCACTATAAGAATCGTTTACAAGAAGTGTCCCAGAAAACAAAAAGCCACTCACCTTCTTGGTAAGTGGCTATAGAATAACAAAGTAGCCCGCAAAAGATTCTTATTAAGTCTTCAATATCCTCAGCCTAGAACATGAATACTCTCCCAAATTTGGTCCCCCTTTTTGTCCAAACATAATTTCTTCTCCTTCCTGCAATTTCTAAGACTTTTTATTCCGATTGATAAATGTGAACTCATCCCGTATCGATTCAGGGCTTCCCTCTCAGGAAGAAAACTGACGTGTAACAATGCTCTTGGCATACCTGAATACTGGATATAGCAGCTTTCTGCTCATCAGGATTACTGATAATGACAGAAGAAGAGGAAAAATGATTTGGGAAATACTAACGAAGAAAGTATTAACGTCATGGGTCAAAAAGCTTTTTCGAATTTCAAGAACTGACTCCGCAAAAATGGTGGGATATTTCTTGAGTAGTTCTGCTAGAAATTCGGTGATTCTATATACAAAGTAAAGAAAGAAGGCGTTACTCAGGACGGTATAACTAAAGAGAACAGCTTTTGCCCAAGATGGAGTTTGAGATAACTGGTAAGTTGTGTCCTTTTCTTTTTTGACCAGATGCTTGACCAACTCAGTAGCTCTTTTCCTCAAATTGGGTATTCCCACCACATCTGATAAAAGCCAGTACCCATCATATTTGAACAAGGGATTAAGATTGATGAATATCATTAAGTACGTCAAGAAGATGGCCATGAGAAGTATTGGCGATTGAGTTATCATATATACAGAGAATAATATGATGGTAGTCACAAATTGAAAATACACTCCCCCAATGTCGACTATTGCTCGTTGCCTTCTTGAGAGCCTCCATGCGTCATTTATGTCCACATAGAATACAGGAAAGACCAGGTATAAACCGAATCCCACAGGACCGTGCAGACACTTATAATATCTGCAAGCGCTGGCATGCCCTAGTTCATGAAAAACGACACTGAGGCTTAGCAAAACACAACTCACAATCCAACCATGGCTCATTTGAATGGTTTTTGTGAAATCAAAAACTCGAAGACTTGGTAAATTAACCCATAGTATTATGAACGCCATTGTCGACAATGTTATGAAAACGGGACGCTGAAACAACTTGCTTAAAATATTGGTAAGCGGAAGTAAAGCTTTCGGCGAGAGAAGAGGTATCCTCAGAGAAAGCGAATTGTTTGTTTTTTGGTTCGTCTCTGGTTGAGTTTGACGATCAGCTTGGTTTGTTGCTAGAAGACCTTGTGGAATTAGAACCCTTTCGATAATCTGTGAAATATCCTCCGCAGTACATTTCTTAGAATTCTGAGACGAAAACTCAGAAGCAATTTCAGCTAAGGATTTCTCACCATCCAGCAGTCGAAGAAGTTGACATAGCTTAGAAGAGATTTGGAATGTTCTTCCATCCGAAGTTTTTAGCAGGTAAACTTGACTGATCGAACTCGTTTCCAAGGGGGAAATATCGACTTTATCATCTAGTTTAGGATATTGTATCACGGACCCTTACTTCTCGGCGACCAGTTTTTGGCGTTTCAGTTTTTTAATTTCTTCTCGAGCTCGTTTATGCGAGCCAAAGTAATCTTCATGTTCCAAAGATTTCAGATAATTCTGATAAGCCTCCTCATGTTTTCCCTGCTTATTCAAAGAACGTCCGATGAAATAGTAAGCTTCGGTTTTTCTTCCATCAGGGGCGGAGAGACTTAATATGCTTTCAAAGTCATTTTGAGCTTCCACATATTTGCTCATCGAAAGCTTGATTACTCCAGAGCAATGATAATAATCGCTTTGTTTGTCAGCGCTCAAATTTTCGTAGTAACCTTGATCAAGTTTTGATTTCATTTCACTTAACACAACCATTGCTAGGTCGTCCTTTTTAAGGTTGTGATAATGCACTGCACGCATGTAGGAAAAATTAAAGTTTTGAGGATATTTTTCACTTAGCTCCGATGCCAACTGGAGAGCCATTTCATGATCTTCTTTTGACCTTGAATAGATACATGCTAACTCATAGGCGGCGAAGCTTTGGCTGTATTTCCCTTTCTCCTTAACCAGATAAAGTTCTTCTGTGCCCTTCTTGACATCACCTTCAAAATTGAAGAGAGGCAAAAAGAAACGGAGCAATCTGGGCAGAGTTCCAGCATAGTAATGATATAGTCCAAGACCATAATAAGCATCAAAGCAATCGGGTTTAAGCTCGATTGTTTTCTCGAAATACCCTTTGGCTTTTCTCCCATTTGTAAAGATTTGCCACTTATCGTTTTTCTTTATGGAATATTTCCCCTTCCAGCCGTAAATGCTACCGAGAAAGAAATTGACATACCATCTGTCTTTATCTTGCTTCTTCAACTTTTTGGCGATCTCCTCAGCTTTCTCAATATTTTCGAAGAACAGCCTGGTGTTTTCCTCGTCGTTATTACAGTTGTCTATCATTTGGTCATAAACTACAGCCTTAAAGAAATATGGTCTCAAGTCGTCAGGATTTTCTTTTTGAATCTGATCTAACAGACTTATAGCCTGATCAAATTCAAAATTGAAAGCAAGATCTAAAGCTCGGCAGAAACGCTCATCGTCTCCTTGTGGATAAGCTACCGCGATAATGAGAAACTGGAGTAAGATAAACAACAAAAAAGCTACAAAGAACTTACGCATTGATTAAAAGTCCTCTTTTTCGCAACTGAAAAAGAACCTTTAAAATTCTCTGATCCCCTCTCCCGTAGGTTTCTTCCAAAAGAGAAACTATCTTCTTCAATGTAGTGCCCCTGTACAATAATTTGATGATTTTTCGACCTAACTTATCGGTAGTATAATATGCCCTACTCTTTATGTCAATCAAAATAAAGGATTTCTCAAGACGAAAAATCTTGAAATCTGCTTTAGATATTTTATAACGATCTTCTTTCTTCATCTCCCAACTTTCTTGGCTTTTACGATCCAGGGAATGCACATCTTTCTCGTAGAACCTTCTCAAGTTGTGCCATTCCAGCCACTGATCGGGGTAACGCAACACATAGCCTTGTAAAACTCCGAACAGCTCCTGAGTAATGTCTTTAATGTAGACCCTTTTATCCTGGTGGATATCCCTATATTCGATGGGCTGTTCCACCTTGATCAAATGTTTCCGTTTGCCTGTTCTTATGGATGCTATAGGAACGAGGGGTAGTTGCGATTTATAATGAAGCCAGCCTATACCTGCCTTGACTCGGGCCTTTTGGTTTAGAAAGCTAATTTCAAGTAAGTGTGCATTTTTCCAAACGCCCCCGAATTGGTCAATGAGAAGATAGACTATTCTTCCCTTCTTCAATTCCTTGAATAAGCCAAATAGGGTCATTTTGTTGGCGAATATGACCTCTACATCTACACCAGTTTTTGAAATAACTTCTTTAACGAGATTGTATTGCTTGAGCCGATCACCAACTACTACTGTAATCGCATAACCGAGCCGAGCTATTTCAAACGGAAATAAATAATAATTGCCCAAATGAAGGGAACAAGCGATTACCCGCCCGTATCTTTCCATCAAGGATTTTAATGTATCTAGATTTGACCAAGTAACTCTCTGGTCAAAGACTTCAGATTTCCAAAATCTGAGATAATTAATATTCAGGACATGATGTCTTAAGTTGCTTCGCACCAAAGAAATATTTTCCTTTACGCCTTGTTTTAGACCGACATTGAGTATGTTGCTCAGAATAATACCAAAAATAATCTTGATTTTTTTTCGTTTCTTCCACTTTTCCAGTAGAGTCAAAAAAAAGTGAAAACGTCTCAAGAAAAATCTTTTAATTACCTCATATTTCATGTTAGATAGGTTTTTTAGATATTAACGAATAGAATTAGCTTCTCTAACATGGTAGCCATAACTCTAAGATAGTTATGGCTACCATCTGCCCGCTACGACCCTACACGAAGGCCATCACAACAGGTGGGGCTAGCTCCGAATTCGAGCTTCTGCTCCAGCTCCTCTAATGACGCCTCCACAAGGAGATCCTCATTTAAAGGCGTAATCTTTTCGCTCATCTTTTATCACCTCCCTTCTGTCTATTGTGCTGTTGCTTAGAGTTTGAGATTTCTCCTGAAGAAACTCCCGGCAGGCACTGGCTACAGAGTTGGCAAAACATATTTGGAAATCTTCACAGAATGAGTCAGAAGCAGAATTACTGTAAGTTCGGTATGCGCATCCGCCTGCACAGAATAAAGCATACTTACATTTTTGGCACTTTGGCAAATTAGGTATGTTTATTTTCGACCATGATTCCATGAAATCGTTGCCTATCTTCAATTCAGGGAAGTACCTTCCAATTCGTTGTTTTGTGTCACCTACTGTTTCCCAACAACCGTACACATCACCAAAAGGATCAAAAACATACATTTTCGCTCCTGACGCACAAAATGAGGCTCTAAGTGGTGGAAAACGATTGTCAGATAGGGCTTTCTTAAACAATTTCTTTATACCCCCGTCATTCATGAAGATCTTCTTGGATTCTGAAACGAGACTTTTGATCTTGTCAAATTCTTGAAAGAGTTCTGAATCTCGAAGCGCGTGCTGTGAGGATAGCTTAGCTGGACAATGAACAGTTGAAACGTATGCCCAAAATTTCGCTTGCGAAAACCATCCCTTCTCTTCCATGATTCTGATTAAGGTTGGCAATCCGCTTACTGTCAAGCGATCCACATTGATTCTAACGGTCACTTTAACTCCTCTATCTAGAGCTGTGTTTATGTTCTGCGAAATAAGTCGAAATGTCCCAGAACGGTCACTAAGAAAACGCCTTGTGTCGTGAATCCTTGGTGGGCCATCGATAGTAACTTGGAGGCGGGTTATCTTTTTGTCTCCCAGGAAATCCTCAAAACGCTCCAAATCCACGCCATTAGTTACCGCACTGAAACTTAAATTTAAGTTTTTTCCTCTCTCTATGATATATTCTACGATACCCAAATTCTCAGCAAGTAGCGGCTCTCCGCCGTACAGTGTGATTTCCCCTTTGTTTGTATTGCCAGAACATAAGTCAGGTATCGCTTGAAAAATCGCATCTATCTGTTCCTTGGTTATTCTTGTCTTGAGCCATCTGCTTCCTTTTACACGCAGTTTGCTTTCATAACAGTAGAAACATCGAAGATTACAGTCGTAAGTCGGTATGATCGCAAATTCCGGGAAATCGACCTTTTGATACCTTTTCAATAATAAGGAGGCAATTTGAAGAAGACGTCGATTTTCTTCTTCTGAGTTTTTCTCGGTCAGATAGCCGCGTCTTATCAAGGTTTCAATTGTCTTCTGACCGATGGAATTGTCTCTTTTGTTTCCATTCGTTTGTTCGAAATTTTGAAGAAAATCCACCACATCCGAACTAACTAAGTCAACAGCACCTGTGTAACCGTGGACCAAAATGAACTGGCCGGAATCAGCAAATGGAATATAAATGTTATAGATGCTTGCTCGCATTGTTCTATCGCTTCAAAAGCGCTAGGTTATATAGGCACCTAACATACGGTGATAGTATTGGCGACCCAATGAACACATCTGTTTCGGAAGACCAGATAGAGCTTTTGACCTTCTTCGTAGTGATTCTTTAACTCCTCCTTTCTTTTCAGCTCCGCCCTCACTGTGGACAAAGCAAGGGCGGAGCCTTTCTGGGGATGTTACTGGGGCTTCACCAATTGGATGGTGAGGCTGTTTTACTTGAAAGGAGCCCCGCGAGAGTAAAGAAATGAAAGCATTAGCAAATCACATATTTGTCTTTTCTTTCTTTTTCACCCCATCCCGCCTCCGGTCTGGATCGCCGGGGACGGACCAAAGACGGAACAGGGCAACCTCTATTTAAAAGGAAGGAGGTAAAACCAATTCTTCCGCTAACGATTGTTCATGAATTGGCTTACCCACTATAAGAATCGTTTACAAGAAGCGTGCCAGAAAACAGAAAGCCACTCACCTTCTTGGTAAGTGGCTATAGAATAACAAAGTAGCCCGCAAAAGATTCCTATTAAGTCTTCAATATCCTCAGCCTAGAACATGAATACTCTCCCAAATTTGGTGACGAGCATTGTAGCTCAGATCTCAAATTCTATTCCATTGTATTGTGAACGAGTAAGTTATGGAGATTTACCAAAAATGGTAGGAGGCTACTTAAATTGGTGTTTCTATATGGTATTTTTTGATTTTATTACTCAAGGTCATCGCTGGCATCTTAAGTGCCTTGGCTGCTTTCGTCTTTATCCAATCGTTCTCCTCCAAGGCTTTCAAAATAAGCTTCTTCTCATATTGTGTTACCTGATCATATAGAGAGCTATCCCCCTCTGGTGGATCACTTTGGGAGGATTCATCAGAAGAGAAAAACTTATCTGGCAGGTGCTTGAACCCATTCCCATTCTCTTCCCTTTTTAAACTTATCAGTTTGATGATCTCATTCTCCAACTCTCTTACGTTTCCAGGCCAATCATAGTCTTCAAAAATTTTCAATATCCGGGAATGGACGCTTAAATCTGCTTTTTCACCAAAATGCTTTTTCAGAAAATGGTCAACCAAAAGTGGAATGTCTCCTTTTCTTTCTCTCAAAGGCGGGAGAACCAGCTTGATCACGCTCAACCGATAATACAAATCCTCTCGGAAATTTTCGGCCTTAACCTCTTTATCCAAATCCTTATTGCTGGCGGCAATCACCCTGAAATCCACCCTTCTGGACTTGGTCTCACCTAATCGGGTGAGTTGTTTCTCCTCGATTGCTGATAATAATTTGGCTTGCGTCGTGGATGGCACATCAACGACCTCATTTAAAAATAATGTGCCACCCTCTGCTTCCTCCAACAATCCTTTCTTATCGGTGGTTGCTCCGGTGAAAGCACCTTTTTTATATCCGAACAACTCACTCTCCACCAAATCTCTGGGAATTGCCGCACAGTTGACCGGAACAAATGGCTGGTTCCTTTTGTCGCTTTCAAAGTGAATGGCTTTTGCCAAAAAATCCTTCCCCGTTCCGGTCTCTCCCTCCAAAAGAATGGTGAAATGAGAATCCTTGATCTGGTTAGCCTTTTCGATTACGGAAAGCATCTCAGGATTTTGAGTGATTATATCAGAGAAGGACATTGCCTGAGGAGGTCTGGAGATTGATGAAGTTGGAGAAAGTTTCTTCCTCAACTCAGAGACCAATTTCAGCTCTTTCTCCTCAGATAGTTCTCCGCAGGATCCATGGGATCGGAATGTCTTCTCGGCTGAATTCAAAAAGAGCTGAGATTTTTGGGTTTCATTGTTCTCAAAGAAAAGCTGGCTCAAAGCCAAATTAACCTGACCCACATGATATCCGGATTCAAGCTCCTCAAATACATCTTCGGCTTTGCCCAAAATTTTCAATCTATCAAAATATTCAAAGCACTTCGATCGCCCTGCCTCCAGATAGCTTTTGCCCAATTCAAACTTCGCCCCGATTTTTTCTAAGATGGAGATGGATTTCTCATAGCTCTCTTTGGCTTTCGCAAGTTCATGTCGAGCAAGCTCGACCACTACACCTGCACTCTTGGCTGTATAGATTTGTCCCAATGCCCGATGGATAGCTCCTATCTCGATCTTTTCATCTAAGGATGTTGCTACCTTCAAAGCTTTCTCGCAAGAAGATAAAGCCAAATCATATTGCTTTTCCGCAATTTGGAGCTCTGCCAAAAGACGGTAAGTCTGGGAGATCATGTCACTTTCAGGTGCAATCTCCTCCATCCTGCCAATGCAATCTAAATAGTGATTCTTAGCAGAAACATAATCCCCTTGGGCAAACGCTAACTCGCCGGAATATTCGTGGTAGATGGTAAATTCACGGGCATAACTGTTTTTGAAGATAATTTTCAAACCCTTTTCATAACAACTCTTTGCTTGCACAAAATCTCTCTGTAAATAGAACACGTACCCTAACGAAAGCAGAGCCTGGCAGAGATACAACTCATTACTCTTCTCTTCAAAAACCTTAACAGCGGAAAGAAGGTTATCTTTAGCAGCTTGCCACCTGCCAATCAATACATAAATCCTGCCGACGTTTGCTGCTAATTTTGCCTTTGTTGTTTCATCTTCACTTTCATCACAATACTTTATGCATTGATTAATGTATTCTATTGCTTTATCAAAGTTGGATCTTATAAAGCATATGTTGGCAAGCTTATTATGAACTGTGATTATTCCATGTTTATCATCAATGCGTCTATACGTAGCAATCACATCCCGTAGCTCGGATTCAGCATGTTCAAAATCCCCCAAGGCAACATAAATGCAGCCTAAGGTGAACTGAATTTCGGCAATTCTTTCGTTTTCTGAAGTGTCCTTGAGAAGTTCAAAGGCCCTTTTGCCTTCCTCAAGTGCTTCCGCATATCGACCTAAATGATGAAAAACCAAAGAGAGAAGGTAATGAATATGTCCTTTCTCGATGGAGAACTGCTCTATGATCTTTTGAGATTCTAAGTCTCGAATCTCCGCTAATGCCTCTTTAAACTTCTTCTTTTCAATTAGAGATTCTATTGATCCTATCTTTGAGGCGATCTCTAGCGAGAGTCCTTGGGGGTTTTTATCCATTTTCCTCGATTTATGTTTCGTTGATTTGAGTTTTCAGCAGTTGATATGCTCCTGTTCAAAGTAATTGTTAAGATTGTGTTGGGACCAATCGAAAGCATTAAAACATTCATAACAGTAGCATCATTACCGGGGGGTGCAAGCAAATCGCTCCACGGATGTCCTCGGACCTTGTATTTCGGATCGATGTCTCCGTAGCTCAGAGCGGTGAAAATCAAAAATAACATCAGACAAAAAACCATCAACACGATTTTCTTTTTCATCTTATTCTCGCCTCCTTTAGGTGTTCAAGATAAAAACCTTAGGAGCAATTAAGAGATTGTTAGAGCGGATATGTTCGATCTAAAGTCATCATTGTCTTATTGATAAAGAACTTAATATTCTTTATTATAAGATAAATCCAATGATTTATTTGTCAAGAAAAAAAATCGAGGGTTTTTAATTTTTTTGTTGCGAAATATGTTCAAGAAGATTATCGTATATTCGTGGGAACACAATGAAGAAGACCGTTAAAACACTCAGCTTCTTTTTCTATATCACCTGCGCTTGTGGTTTAGCCTCAGCCCAGACCGATTTCGGTCATTTCCAGGAGGGAGCCGGTCCCTTCTTCGTGGTGGATTATGCCAGCTTCAGGGAAGAGACCGGAGAGAAATATCGATTGGAAGTATACTACAAGGTTTTCAACCGGGGCTTGACCTTTGTAAGATATGACGACAAGTTCAAGGCCTCATATGAGATCGAGCTTTTGGTGTTGAACAAGGTCAACAAACAGGTGACAGGAACCTCCATGGAAGAGGATTACCTGGTGGATACCTACGAGGAAACCCAATCCCCAGAGGATTTCCTGATAAACGCCATAAACCTGTCTTTATACTCGGGACGATACAAATTAAGGGCAAAATTCATAGATGGCAATTCCGGTTCCGAGTCGGTATTGGAGATAGACCTCACCATTCCTTCCCGAACCGACAAGAAGGTCACGTTCTCTGACATAGAGTTTGTCAGGGAAGTGTCTGACAGTACCGGGAAGTCTACGTTCAACAAGAGAGGGAAGAGGGTGGTCCCAAGCGTGGACCGGAATTTCGGTGATCCCGATCCCACCCTGAGGATTTACTACGAGATCTACGGAGGGGCCAGGGAGCCAGGAGAGTACGATCTGGTTTATGAGATATACGGTTTCGGACATCGCTTCTCCTTTCAGGAGACTACCAAGGTTCAGATTGGACCGGAAACGTTTTACCGCTTTGAGAGCTTCCCTTTGGAGGGGTTTTCTGGAGGGGATTATGTATTGTCGGTTAAGTTGTGGGACAAGGAAAAGAAAAAGGCCGAGATCGAAAGACCGTTCCAGGTGGAATGGACGCTTTTGAGCATGTTGAGAAACGACTACCAGAGGTCCATCGACGAATTGAGATACGCCGGTACGGACGAGGAGATCAAGGAGCTTAAAGAAGCCAAAGAGGAGGAGAGACTGGAGAAATGGCTCGAATTTTGGAAATCCAGGGACCCTACACCCAATACCCCGGAGAATGAGCTGCGGGACGAATACTATCGCCGACTGAAATACGCCGATCAGAATTTTGCCATCTCCAACAAGGACGGTTGGGAAACCGACATGGGGATGGTTTATATCGTCTACGGACATCCGGATGAGGTGGAGAAGCACCCCTTCGATCAAGACGTGAGAGCTTATCAGAAGTGGTACTACTACAAGGTACAGTCGTATATGGACACACGGAACGTATACCGGGAGTTTTTGTTTGTGGATCGCGGGGATGGGGAATATGAGCTCCAACCTCCTTACGACGGCATAAACAGATGATTACAGAAGCAAAGAGAGAATCACAGAGGACTATCTTTTCCCACTTTTAGGTGAGAGGTACTGGACATGCTGAAAACTATGAGTCGCCCTTGCTCGTCCTCCTGGAAACGTAGAGACGCAGGTTTTGCCATCTTTTCGACTTCCTTGGTTTTGCTTCTCTGTCTTTTTTCCCTAGCCGGGGAAGTCCTTCCGCAGGAAGGCACCGCCAGCCTCCATTTGTGGCTTGATTATGCCTGCTTCCGAAACTGGCCTGACACTAGTCTGAGTTATCTGGAGATTTATTATTCGTTTAATAGGGGAGAATTGGAGTTCGCCCGGGAGGGAGAAATCTACGAGGCCAGCCTCTTTTTGAACCTGACCATCGAGGACCAGTTGGGGGACACGGTGGAGAACCGTATGTGGAACCGTCGATCCAGGGTGGACCGTCCGGAGGATGCACAGGCGGACTATATGATCTTAGATGAGGCTGCGGTCCTTTTACGGCCAGGTGATTATCTGATGAAGTTTTCGGTGACTGACCTTGGTTCCGAGCACCGGGGAGAAGCAAACCTGGAGTTGAAGGCCAGAGCATTTGGGGAAGACGCTCTTTTACTGAGCGATATGGAATTAGCCTTCCAGATAGAACCGGATACCGGCACCGGCAGGTTCACCAAAGCGGGAAGAAAGATATTACCCAACCCGTCGGGAGTCTTCACTCACGGCATGGGCATTGTGTATTGCTATGCAGAGCTTTATAATCTGACCGTTTTGCCTGGTGCCGACTCAGATTATGTCTTAAGCTTTTCCGTGCTGGATTCGACGGAAAAGAAAGTGAAGGATTTTGGAAGTCAAACACGAAAGAAGCCTGGAAATTCCGCGGTGGTGTTAAGTGGAATAAACATCTCCACTTTGCCCCAGGGGAATTACATCCTTCAAGTGGAGGCAAAGGATGAAGAGAGCAAGCAGCAAGCGTTTGTCTCCAAGGATTTCACCATCCTAAGCGAAGGGGCTGAAGGGGAAGGGAGCCTTGCGTCCTCAGAAGAAGTTGACAGGTTTGAGCAGGATGTCGCCTACATTGCCGTCACCAAAGAGCTGGAGATGTTCGATCAACTCACTCCGGAGGGCAGAAGAAGATTCATAGAGGAGTTTTGGAGAAAAAGAGACCCCAATCCGGACACGCCCATCAACGAATTCAAAATCGAGCATTACAGGCGTATAGGTTACGCAAATTCCCATTTTTCCAGAACTAGAGAAGCCAAAGACGGCTGGAATATGGATATGGGAAGGATTTATATTCTGCACGGTGAACCGAGCGATATAGAAAGGCACCTCCTATCGGCGGAGAATAAATCCTGGGAGCAGTGGAATTATAATGAGTTGCAAGGTGGAGTCTATTTCATCTTCATAGACGAAGACGGTTATGGAGTTTGCAGACTGGTACATTCCAACCTCAAAGGGGAAGTCAAAAATGACCACTGGGAGGAAATGGTTAGAAGGAAATCTCCTTTCAGATAAAGAGTTAAGGCGACTTTCTCAGGTTTCCTCACCATTAGATCGGCTTCAAGAATCCTCCTAGTGGGTACTTCGATGGATCAGAAGAACAGGAATCTCGATAGATCAATTCCCTTATGATCACCACCTCCAATCTCACCAAAATATTCTATGACAAAAAAAGGGGGGAAATCAGGGCGGTGGATCAGGTCAACATCGAATGTAAGCCGGGACGGGTCTTTGGCCTTTTGGGTTTGAACGGGGCGGGGAAAACCACTCTGATGCGCCTTTTATCCACAGCCCTGAAACCGACCTCGGGATCGGCCAATGTGGCCGGATATGATATCATTCAAGAACGGGAGAAGGTTAAAGAGAAGATTGGATTCTTGTCCGGCGATACCGGACTGTACAATAGACTGACCGCAGAGGAGACGGTGATTTACTTCGGAAGGCTCAATAACATCGGCGAGAAGGAGCTTAAGGGCAGGGTGGACGAGATCTTCCGTGCCATCGATATGAATGAGTTCAGGGAAAGAAGGATAGACAAACTCTCCACCGGCATGAAGCAGAAAGTCTCCATTGCCAGAGCATTTGTCAATAACCCGGAAGTCCTGATCTTGGATGAACCCACGTTGGGCCTGGATGTCGTGACCTCGCGGAGCATAATCGACTTCATCAAAGAATCTAAAAAGCTGAACAAGTGCATTCTTTTCTCCACTCATATCATGTGGGAGGCGGGGAAACTGTGTGATGATATTGCCATCATCCATAAAGGAAAAATCCTGGAGGTGGGGAGCCTAAGTCAGCTTCAGGCTAAAACCGGTTTGAAGGAGCTGGACGATGTCTTCGTTAAGATCATAGGAGATGACACTGGAGGGTGATCGGTGGTCGGCAGCCAGTCACAGGAAACAGGGAAACAAAACCCAATCATTGGATTTCACCCTACGCCCTAAACTCTATACTCTCAACTTTCAACCATGAACTTAAGAAAGGTAAAAATAATCTATTTCAAGGAGATGTTGGACACTTTGAGGGACAGACGAACCCTCATCTCCATGATTTTGATACCCATTATTCTCTTTCCCGTGCTGATGATCGGAGCGAGTGGGGTGATGGTGATGATGATAAAAAAGACAGAGGCGGAGGTTGCCAAGATCGCAATCATAGGGAAGGAATTCGCTCCCGCCTTTGTCTCTTTGATTGAGGACGGCAAAACTTTCGAGATAGTTGAGGAGGACGATTTTGAGCCTGCTTTGAAGGAGAAGAGGATCTCTGCCGCCTTGGAGTTTCCGGCAGACTTTGAGAAAAGGCTGAGCGAGGAAGACAGCACCGAGGCGATCATCTATTATGATGCCGCGGAGCTGAAATCAGAGATCACCTCGGATAAGCTAAAAGATAGGCTGAAAGACTATCAGGATAGCGTGGTAACCGGAAGGCTCAGGGAGCGCCAAATCGAGAGATCCTTGCTCCATCCCATAAAGATAAGCACAAAAAATCTCGCACCCAAGGAGAAGATGGGCGGATTTATGCTGGCCATGTTTTTGCCATACATGATTGTGATATTGGCCATGACCGGTGCCATGTATCCGGCCATAGATTTGACTGCCGGAGAAAAGGAGAGAGGGACATTGGAAACGATTCTGGTCACGCCGGTTTCCCGTCTGGACATCGCCGCGGGGAAGTTCCTGACGGTTTTGACCGCTTCGGTGATAACCATAATTCTGGCCACCGCCAGCATGAGCCTTACCGCAGGCTTTGGATTTGCCAAGATCGGACAATTTGCTGCCGAACAGCAGATTCAATTCAGCATAAGACCTTTGTCCATACTTTTGCTTCTGGTGCTGATGATTCCCATCGCTTGTCTTTTCAGCTCCGTACTCTTATCCGTTGCCCTTTTCGCCAAGAGCTACAAGGAGGCACAAAGTTACATCACCCCTTTGATGTTTTTGGTGATACTCCCGGCAATGATCTCCTTTCTCCCCGGATTCGAACTGGATTGGCGGCTGGTTTTCATTCCTATAGTCAATGTTTCTCTGGCGGCGAAGGAGGTTCTGATGGGGTCCTACCAATGGGGTTTTATCCTCCTGATTTTCATTTCCACTCTGATTTACGCCGGGTTTTCGATCTTCGTGACCAAGAGGCTTTTTGAGAAAGAAGAGGTTTTATTCCGAACCTAAGACCCAAGGCCAAAGCTTGTGCCCTGCAGCTTTTATGACTATCACATTAAAGTTAAAATCAAAAAGATGTAGTGGATAATACTAAAGTCTGCTATCCTGACTTTTATCCAAACAGGGCGTTTGGGGCCCCTTTTTCCCTGGCGTGGGGAAGCGATTCGAAGGCAGAGAGTTGAGAGTCTGGCAAACACTGGTGGCCAATTCTGAGAATTCCGGTAAATCTTTGCCCTTGTGGTGCCGATAAAAGGAAAAAATGCACAGATTCAAGACAGGGTAATTTTGGTGGATTCTGAAAGATTTTTCTTGACAAAAAAGCTTTAGCGGTTATTTTACTGCTGTAGGGTATGTAGTAAGAAAGTTGAAGTAAGTTTTTGGTTGGTTTGAAGTTTTCAATCCACGAAAACTTAAGGTCGATTTTCGTGGGTTTTTTTATATATGCTATTTAGGAGAAGGCAAAAAGCAGAGAGTGCCAGCCACGAGGGAACCATGCTGATCTCAAAACCAGAGACTCTGATTTTTTCGTGGGGCTGGGGAAGTTTCAAACCTTAGCTTTTGAAAGGTGGTGAAAAGATTTGGCCACAGGTAAGATAAAATGGTTCAACGATGCCAAGGGATTTGGCTTCATAGAACAAGAGGATGGGGGCAAGGATGTTTTCGTCCACTTCTCGGCTATCCAGGATGAAGGTTTCAAAACCTTACGGGAAGGTCAGGAAGTCAGCTTCGACGTCGTCGAAGGCCCCAAGGGTCCGCAGGCGACCAACGTGGTTAAGATATAGAATAACCACTTTTGGTGAATCCCGCCCTCGGATAACCTCAAGTGGTGCCGCGTGTGCTCGATGGGAGGCAGAACATATTTGAAGTTGAGCCACGAAACCACGATGGAAGCCGTACGGATATCAACACCGAAATATCGGGCTTTTCACAGGGCTGGGAAGTGTCAAATTTCAGTTTTTGAAAGGCGGTGAAAGGATTTGGCCACAGGCAAGGTAAAGTGGTTTAATGATGCCAAGGGGTTTGGCTTCATAGAAGAAGAGGATGGGGGCAAGGATGTTTTCGTGCACTTCTCGGCTATCCAGGACGAAGGTTTCAAAACCTTACGGGAAGGTCAGGAAGTCAGCTTCGATGTCGTCGAAGGCCCCAAGGGTCCGCAGGCGACCAACGTGACTAAGATATAAACTATAAACCAACCTTTGCTCAAAAGAGACCCCAAAGAGTCCATCTGGGCTTTTTGGGGTCTTTTAATGAGACATACTCAAGAAAAGTTTGTTGTAGCTATTTCAAGAATCCCTGACGGAGATTCGTGGTGTCATGACGGGAGTCTCGACACGAAAAGTCTATCCCTAGCATTGATCCACGCCCGCCGGTAGATCTCAAAAATGTATCCAGCCCTTTCTCTTCTGTTTTTGCTCCTTTACCTCGAACAGTTTCATTCCTGAGGTGTCCGGGGGTTCTTCGGAACGATGAAGGTCACAAGATTCTTTGGGCAGGGTTTCTTCGGTGAAGGCATCCATTATGATGCGGGGACATCTGTCGGTCGCCAGAAGCCCGCTTTCCAGGCAGACGGTTTTGAGAATGATTCCCGAGGGAACCTCGAAGTCTTTCACCTCCAGGCTGTCGTGTGCTTTTGCCATGAAATCCGACCAGGCCGGTAAGGCGGTGTGGGCGCCGGTGATGTTTTTGCCAATCACGGTCTTGTCATCATATCCTATCCACACCCCGGTGGTAATCTGGGGGGTGAAGCCGATAAACCAGTTGTCCGTGCAGTTGTCCGAAGTGCCGGTCTTTCCTCCGGCGGGACGATAAAACCCTCTGGCTCTGGCGCCCTGACCGGTCCCCTTGTTGACGACGGATTCAAGCATGGTGGTCATGATGTAGGCGGTTTGTGCGCTTAACACTTCTTCCCTTCTGGAGGTTCTGCTTTCCTCCAGGGTGTTTCCATAACGATCGGTGATCTTGAGGATATATCTGGGTGCCACCTTGATTCCTTGATTGGGAAAGACGGAAAAAGCGGAGACGATCTCTTCAACAGTCACCTCGGAGGTGCCCAAAGCCAACGACGGATAGGGGGCAAGCGGGGATTTGATCCCCATGTTGGAAGCATAGAATATGGTCTGCTGGGGAGTAACCTTCTCTATCAGCCTGGCCGAGATCACGTTTATGGATTTGGCCAGGCCTTCCCTCAAGGTGACCGGTCCTCTGAAGATTTCATCGAAATTCTCCGGGCTCCACTCTTGCCCATCCTCTCCGATAACGGAGAAGGGGGTGTCATACATGATATCGATTGGTCTGGCCCCGTTGTCGATGGCGGCGGTATATATGAAGGGTTTGAAGCCAGATCCGGGCTGCCTTTTTGCCTGAACCGCGCGATTGAACTGGCTGTGCTCAAAATCCTTTCCGCCTATCATCACCAGGATATCGCCGGTCCTATTCTCCAGCGACATAACAGCTCCCTGGATCTGTTTATACACCCTCCCCTGAGTCGGTTCTCCGTCGGCAGAATCGGTTACCACAACGGTGTAACTTGTATCCCGAAGTGTACGGGCGCTCTCCATGTTCTTTTGGAGCCAATCCAGTTGGGTCATCAATGCCTCCTCGGCGGCTTTCTGCAGGTCCAGATTCAACGTGGTGTAAACAGAGAGCCCCTCACGATACAGTGCGTCCTCCCCGTACCTATCTTCCAAATATTGCCTGACCATCTCCGTGAAATATGGAGCTTCACCGGTGGGAAGGGTGCTGGGATTGGTCTCCAAAGGAAGCTTCTTCAGACTGTCAGCCAACTCCCCGGTTATTCTTCCGAAATCCCTCATCGCATTCAATACCACGTCTCTTCTCAACTGCGCCAATTTGGGATGATCGATGGGGGAATATCGGCTTGGGTTTTTGGGGATTCCGATGAGGACTGCAGACTCGGAGATGGAAAGCTCCTCCACGTTCTTGTTGAAATAACGCAAGGCCGCCGCCTGAATTCCGTAAGCACCTTTGCCAAAATAACATTGATTCAAATACATCTCCAGAATTTCTTCTTTGGAATAGTTGCTTTCGATCTTTGCGGCCGTCAATATTTCCTTAGTCTTGCGAGAGATGGTTCTCTCCGGGGTGAGAAACAGAGTTCGAGCCAGCTGCTGAGTGATGGTGCTGGTTGCTTTTATCCGCTCTCCCGACCAAAAACTAACCCACACGGCGCGACACATGGATAACAGACTTACTCCCCAGTGCTTGAAGAATCTGCGGTCCTCGGTAGCCAGAAGAGCGTCTATTAAGTAAGGAGGCATCCTTTTCAAAGGAATCAGGATTCTTCTTTCGGTGTAGAATTCTTTGATCACCTCGCCGTTGGCGGAGTAAACCTTGGTGATCAGGCTCGGCTCGATATTGTGCAGCTGCGACAAGGACGGCAAATCCTTTTCTAACACATAGTAAGTTCTAATCACCCCTACCAAAAGGAGCAGAACAAGAAGGATCGACCCGCCAATGATTAGAGGCTTCTTTTTTCTTATGACGAAGCGCTTAAGAGAAGCTATTTTGTCCTTTATGTCCATACCGGGGAATGGTAACGCTTGCCCACGCAATACTCTTCAGATTACATCCGTTAAAGAACTCTCATCAAGTTACGATTAGAACCTAAAGAGTATTAGAAGGAGAGTCAAGAGAAAATTGGCTTGATTTTGTGACCCTTTTCTTGTAGTATTGATTGGGTCGGGTGAAGCGTGCGTTGGAAAACTTGTATGGAAGTCTTGTGTAGGGACAGGGCTTGTCCCTGTCCTGACTCTCCAAATAAGGGTACTAAAAACAGGCACAGCCATCCCGCCAACGGCGTAATCGCCATAATAGTATTTCCTTTCGCGCTGTGGAGGATAGATGTTGAGTTTAGAAGAGCAATTGAAGATCATCAAACGGGGAACGGTAGAGGTCTTGCCGGAAGAGGATTTTATCAGAAAATTAGAAAGATCGATCAAGGAGAATAAGCCTTTGAGGATAAAACAGGGCTATGATCCCACCGCCCCGGATATCCATTTGGGGCACACCGTCTGCCTGAGAAAATTGAAGCACTTTCAGGAGTTAGGGCATCAGGTGGTACTCATCATCGGAGATTACACCGGAATGGTGGGCGATCCCTCCGGGCGATCGGAGACCAGACCTCAGCTAACGCTTGACCAGGTCAGAAAGAATGCGGAAACGTACCAAAAGCAATTCTTCAAGGTTGTGGAGAAGGGAAAAACCGAGGTACACTTCAACGGAGAGTGGTTCAGCAAGATGAGCTTTCAGGACATGATGCATCTCGCTTCCAAATTCACTGTAGCCCGGATTTTGGAAAGAGACGATTTCTCCAATAGATATAAGGATCAGATACCCATAAGCATCCATGAGCTTTTCTATCCCTTGATGCAGGCGTATGATTCGGTGATGATAAAGGCGGACGTGGAAATCGGAGCCACCGAGCAAAAGTTTAATCTTTTGACCGCAAGAGGGATTCAGGAAATATACGGGCAGGAGCCTCAGGTGATTTTGACCATGCCGGTATTGCCGGGAACCGACGGAGTGCAGAGGATGTCTAAATCGGTGGGCAATTACATCGGCGTGGCAGAATCTCCCAAGGAGATTTTCGGCAAAATCATGTCCATCCCGGATGATCTGATTTATCCCTATTTCGAGTTGGTAACCGATATTCCGGAAGATGATCTGCCCAAAATAAAAAAAGAATTGGAAGATGAAAAAACCAATCCCATGACCTTGAAAAAGAGATTGGGAAAAGAGATCGTGAGGATGTATTACAGCGAACACGAGGCAGACAAAGCCCTTCAGGAATTCGAAAAGGTCTTTTCTAAAAAGGAGCTGCCCGACGAAATACCGATCATGCATTTTGAACACGACGAGCCTGAAATCTGGATTCCTCACATGCTAGTCAAAGCTGGATGCGCCAAATCCAACGGCGAGGTGAGGAGATTGATAAAACAGGGCGGGCTTTATATTGATAATAAAAGAATAGATGATGAAGATTTGAAAGTCCCGGTGGAAGGGGAAAAATTGGTTAAGCTGGGCAAAAGACGATTTTATAAAATCTCTGGGAAGGTTGGCAAGCAATAGGCAGTCTCGTAGGTCGGGCTGTCCCGCCGAAGGCGGGGCTGCCCGACAATCAATCTGAAGGATCTGACGTTTCTGATGGTTCTGACGGTTCTGACGTTTGTTTTTTCAATTTTTTTTGCTCTCCCTTAATCATATCTCGTTCCTTTACCATACGGTTTATGCCACAGTTGGGCCTCCTATAAACAGTGGAGATATATGTTTCACCATCAAAGTTGTAACGATTTTGCTCTTCCGAGGACCCGGCACACAGGTTGTCGGGCATTCCCCCGTGCTTGTTTACCCAAGGTTCTGGTAGCGGCGGGTGGCTCGGTCTAGTCGTCAGGCCAGGTATATTCCGGGGCAGGAATTGAAGGGCGAGCTGCAAAAGGGGGTTTTGGAGTGCCCAAATGGGCGATTCTTTTGGGTTTATGCTCTTCTCCGGAGCTCGCCTATCATCCGTTTCATCGGTTGGGAGAGAAGTTAGACACCTGGCCGGGCCTGCTTGTCAGACCGGGTCCATTATGCAAGACTACGCCCGAATCGAGTAAGGAAAAACGAACTGACCCTCTAATTCGAAATCATCGCTGACAAACAACAGACTATCTTTCACTCTTTTCTTATTGGTTTGATCTACGCCCAGACGATCGGCACAGAATAGAAAATCGATTTCCTCCTTTTTGAACTGCGCAAGAAAGACCTCGATATCGGATAGTTTCGGCATCTGCTTGGCCACGATGTCGTGAATCCGCAAGCGGTCTTTGGTCTCCTCGGCAACGATTACAGCATCGATATCCTCAAGATAATATGACCAACTCTGGTAAAGATAGAGAAACATGAACAAGAGCAGGTTGGGATTCAAAAAACCAATCCTGTCGGAAACCATCTCTCTTTGTTTGGCCAAGCGCTCGATGATCGCGTATCCGCTATCTTGCTCCAAGTTTAGCTTCCTGAATCGCAACTCAGCATGGCCCGCCGGCTGCGGAGAACGTATTGTCTCAAAATACTCCGGTTGTCTTCTTAGGCCCAGCTTCTCGTAAAAGCCAGCCGCTGATTCGTCGGTGAATAGAAAAGTGAAATCGCACTCTTGCTTTATCCAGGCATGGACTCTTTTCCAAATTTCTCTTTGTATCCCTTGTAATCGATACTCTGGCAGAGTTCCTACCGTAAGGAGTTGAGCACCTTTCCTTTTAGCGCCGTCGACTTTCATTTCCGAAGGATAGACACAAATCGAGGCAACGCATTCTCCGCCTGCGAAGGCCGAAAAAGGCTTATACCGGTTATCCCAAAGCCCTCGGGCTTTCCATCGACCGAAATCGAGTCCGAATATTGTCTTTGCGTAGCGCTCGAACGACGCTTTGGCAAAAGGATCTTCGAAGTAATCACTGCGATATTCGATCTTCATTTATTCTCCTGCCCAACCACTTCTCATAATCTGTTTAATCTGTTGGGAAAGAAACTAATGTTAGTTCGGGGTGCCCTCATCCCGAACCAGAAATAAGCCCCGTAGGTCAACTGCCTTGCACACCTGACAAATGAATAGTGTCAGCTCTCCAATCCCCTATTTCCCCCTTGTCAACAGGACAAATTCATCTCGTCCCCCTGTTAACGGGGACAACAGGGGGTTCACAATTCTTTGTTCTGTCAGGTCTTCCCTGCCTTGGCGGGTGTGAGCTGACAGCCTCTTTCGCCAGGTGCCCTGCGGACCTGACAAATGAATATCTGGGACCTCTCCCCCTCTGTCCCCCTCTCCACAAGTGTGGAGAGGGGGAATCGAAGGGGGTGAGGTTATTTGTTCTCTCAGGTCTTCCCCCCGCCTTGGCGGGCGTGACCTGACAGCCTCCTACGTCACGTGCCCTGCGCAGTTGACAAATGAATAGTGCCAGGAGCACGAGGCTCCTGGCCTACCGCTGGCTTGTTACCTGGCGTATGATTTCATCCACATAGTCACTCTCTGGATTGCATCCTTGGATCCATAAGCAACCAATACACGAAGTAATCTTTTGCATTATTGCTTAGTTCGCATATTATTGCTGATCTTTCATCTTCCCAGATGCATAACTTCTCGTGTTGCTTCGTTGGTTTTCCATAATTATCAGAACACGTTTTAACAAATAAGTCAAATTCAGAGGGGGCGATATCTTTATTGTCCAATAATTGATATACAATTTTGTAAATTATGTCGTTTGCTGTGTATAAATAGGCTGAGGTTCCAAACATAAATGGTCCGTCAGAAGGCTTTAGTCGCGGAATTAACACAATTTGGATACCAAAGCAACTGATATCACAATTTTTTGCCCAGTATACGATCGCCCCTTTGGGCTTTCTTAGCAATAACCCACCCCAAAAACCAAGCTTATGTAGTTTTGCCTCTTGAATAACATCGAGATCAATCTTTTCCCCCAAATTCATCTTGCGATAATTAATCGTTAGGTCTGGGTTTAGCATCGTCAGTTCCTAATGATTGACGGGTGGCCCGGCCTGCTCGTCAGGCCGAGTTTATCCATTTGTGTTTGTTTTTTTGATATACCCGAATTCGTCTGCAAGTCTTTCAAAACTATCTTTTATTTCTGCTTTTAATTCTTCATCTGAAAGCTTTCTAGGAAAATGAAACTTTTGGATTTCTTCTTCAAGCGCGACGATCCTGTTCTTCGCCGAAAGATACTCAACCTGGAGCTTGGCAATCTTTTTATGAAGTTTAAGATTCTCCGCCTGAAGTGCGGCAACATAGCGCTCAATATCAGGGTTCGCCGACTTGAGAGAAGGCTTACTATTCAATCTGACTCTTTTTTTCATCTTTGTTGTTCTGTCAGGTCTTGCCCGCCTTGGCGGGTGTGACCTGACAGCCTCTGACCTCACGTGCCCTGCGCACCTGACAAATGAATAGTGTCAGGAGCACGGGGCTCCTCACTTATTGCTACTTATCTTGATTATCGAAAGCCAATTTTGTCTTTATCAGGAGCTTGTACTCCCGTGAAATAGGTAAGAATAGCATCAATCTTTTGCAGTAGGACGCTCCGCTCACACCAGAGACCGTTCCTATACGTCACCTCTCCTGTCAGATAATTACTTGAAGCAACTAATCGTTCCAGGCTGTCGTGAGAGACCCGAAACTCGGAGAGATCCTTTTTTGTTGCCCCCTCAATCTTCGTGACTGCTTCATGATATTCTCGGACCCATCGTTCTTCGACTTCGGGATGGCCTGGAAGGTTTTGTCTTAACGATGTTAGAAGAGCGTATGCCCTCAAAATCTCATCATTTGTGCCCATACTGTGTTCCTTTCATATCTCATTTCTCCAAGTCTGACTATTGATTTCTTTGTTCTGTCAGGTCTTACCCACCTTGGCGGGTGTGACCTGACAGCCTCTTACGTCACGTGCCCTGCGCACCTAACAAATGAATAGTATCAGGAGCACGGGGCTCTTGACCTGCTACTTATCGGTATTACCAAACAATTTCCTAGTGAATTCACGTGTTCGCCAGTAAACAAACAAGCAGAGAACGAAAAGCCCAATCCCGACCCAAAAGGCAGGGCTGCTGTGTTTTGAGAAAAACGTCCCATTCTCGTGAAATATGGAAAAGAAAATCAGCAACTCAGCGAATATGGAAGAGCAATGTATGATAGCCCATCTATAGTACATATAATCACGAAGTACTCGATTCTCCTCTCCAAATCTTGCCCGGGTGTGTTCAGCAACACGATCGAGGGAGCCATATGTTATTCGATTGAATATAATAAAATCTAGCATCTCAAAAACGATGCGATGTACAGAGTATATCGCAATTCCTATGAATGGTATGAATATATAGAGCTCGTTGTTTCCAATAGCGCCAAGCGGCGATGCAGAGTTCGGGGGATAAGCCATTCGGTACAGCAACACAAACAGAAAGCCTGGCATTACAAATCGCAACACCTTTTCTATTGAATCTATTGTGCTTAACATCTGCTTCGCTACCATTAAGACTCTCCTTGGGCGGCCTGACTACCGGTTGCGTGATTTCCGTATAAAGACTTTTGTCTGCCTTGGCGCCAGCCAATGGCCAAAGTAAGCGGCGGGCAGCTGTCCGTCCGCTGGAATGATTTGTTAGGCACTATTCAATTTCTTTACCAGTATATTGTATTCAGAATGCGAACCAATCCAAAACCAAATCATGTAATTCTCCTGTTGTATTCCTATCGCACGGTAATCTCTTGTGATTCTCACTGAGAATATTGGGCGAGCAGAATGTACCCGTTTGAAATGCAGGCTTGGATGATAGGGATGCTGTTGAAATAATCTGTATGCCTCCCTTGCCTTTTTCTTGACCGAATGAGGCAACTGGGCATAGCACTTCCAGAAACGTTCTGTTGTCTTAGATTTCACAGTTTTTTGGCATTCAACGGTTTTGTTTTGCCTTGCTTATGAGCTTCAAGAGCCTCATCGGCAAGTTGGCCGAGAACATCTTCAGATTCCGCGAACACTTGATCCCACTTCCTCTCAGCCTCAAGTTCTTCCATCAGCCACTTTGCCAGTGAATTTTGCTCAATATCTGGAAGCTTTGAGGCTTCCTGGAACGCTTTTTTTAGTAGTTTTGTCATGATTCACCTTTCTCTTCCTTACATATAACGACCGGGTTCAGCGGCAGCATTTCACACGGGCCGCCGTTGAAGCCTGGCTCTTATTGAATTCTACAGCTTCCTTTAAGGTTTGTTTAAGGCTTGAGAGCAATTCCTCCTTTATTCGCTCTTGGCAATTTACCCCAGGAACTTCTTCAATCCATCCTATCCACCACTCATTCTCTCTTTTGATAACCGCGGTGTATTTACTACCCATGTTTATCTCCTTTTTTGGTCCTAACTATTGATTATATGGTTTCCGTATAAGAACCTTCGTCTATCTTGGCGCCAGCCAAAGAGCCCCCCTCTTGCACATAAAATACATCTTGCCACATAGTCAACACCTATTATAATGACTTATGCAGCCTTGTCAACTACTTTTCAGATCACTTTCCCGGCTGGCAATCTTTGATTTGGATAAAGGGGTCTTGTAGGGGTCGCATTTCTGCCATAGGCAGATCCCTGTCCGCCAAAGATTGGCCTGCCCGCCCTACGAACCTCATTTCCCGTTGGTGCAGAACACCTACAGGAATCCGAGCACTTTTACCACTACTTCAGTGGTGAACAGAATAGGTCACGTGTTATTGAGAGAGAACTGTATGGAATAGTATGAAAACAAGTTTCCCAAATCGATTCCTTATGATTGCTGAAGAGGAAAAAAACCTAAAACGAGGCTCTCCAAGGTCACCAAGCCCACCAAGGTCACCAACCCCACCCGACACCGCCTCTTGATTCCGGCTGCTGCGCGTTAGGGTGGCGTTTGCACCCCTCTCCGAATCAAAGGATTATGTATTCAATAAATAATCAAACACCATCAAAAGCGCCAACTCCTACGCGTTAGGGTGGGGGTTGCACCCCCACCCTTGTCAAAGAAAGGTGCACCCCTCTCCGAATCAAAGTTCTTGCGTATCCACCACGAATAGTGTTTATTTGCATTGAGTTCGAATATGATGGAACCCGGTGGATGATGTTGCGTAAAAGACAATATGAACCATGAAAGGAGGTCTGCCATGTCTTTCAAGAGATTGTTGAGTTTAGGTGTTGCTATTCTCGTCGTTCTTTTCGGCTGGCAAAGTCTAAATGGGCAAACCCTCGAGGAGATCTTGAGCAAGCATATCAAAGCCTTGGGGGGAAAGGAAGCCCTTAAGGCCCAGGGGAACGCTGTAGCCGAGTCCGAGATAATCGTTCCGGGCGGACTTACCGGCACACACAAATCCTATTTCAAATACCCCAACAAGCTCAGGAACGAAATGGACCTGAAAATCATGACCAGCCTGACTGTCTATGACGGAGCGAAAGGCTGGGTGCGCGATCCTAACGGGCAGGTTCGCGAATTGGCCGGTGTGGAGTTGGAGGACGTCACAAGCGATGTTTACTTCAACGTTAACGGACACCTCTTTCCGGAAAGAGCTAAGGGAAAAGTCGAATATCTGGGCAGAGAGGAATCAGGTGGCATAAACTACTATGTGGTCCAGGCCACGCCGGAAGAGGCCGAACCGGTGAAGATGTTCATCAACCCCGAAACATATCTGATAGACAAAACCGTCACCAGGCGGGACATAGTCGTCGTCACCACCTATTCTTCCGATTACAAGGATTTCGGAGGAATCAAGGTGCCGACCTCATATGTCATCAATATGGGCGATACCGCCTATGACTTAAAATCAACGCTGACTAAACTTGAATTCAATACTCAGTTGTCTGACGATCTCTTTAAGATTCCCTCGGCCATGGCAAAGGACTACGAGTTTCCGGCAGGGAAGGCCTTTGTTGAGATACCCTTTGTCTTAAACAGCAATCATATTCATATTCCGGTCAGAATTGGCAAGGCAAAACCACTCAATTTCATTCTCGACTCCGGCGCAGGCATGCCGGTTTTGGATACCCAGACCGCTAAAGACCTGGGTCTGGAGGGTGTCGGCAAACTTGAAGGCAGGGGCGTAGGTGAGGGAACCCAGGAGGTCAACCTGGTAGCCCTTTCCAGCATAGGCCTTGGAGACTTAGTCATAGACAGCGTTTCCGCGGCAACCATAAGTCTGAGCCCGCTGAACAAATATGAAGGGATGCCGGTGCAGGGAATTTTGGGGTATGACGTCTTCAGCAGATTCGTGGTTAAAATCGATTATGAAAACCAGAAATTGACTCTGTATGAACCATCCGGTTTTAAATATGAGGGAAAGGGAGAGTCTTTTCCCATCACGCTTGAAAGCAATCATCCCCACATTAAGGCAAAAGTGGACGATCGATTCGAGGGAACCTTTGTGATCGACTGTGGTGCCCGAAGCAGTCTGGCGCTTCATACGCCTTTTGTCGAGAAACATGATCTGTTGGCGAAAACCGGCAAGAAGGTCGATGTGTTTGCCGGAATAGGTGTGGGGGGCAAGGTGAAGGGTACGGTTACCAGGGTTAAAAGCATCCAGATCGGCAAGTTCAAAATACCCACACCACTTACCACTCTGGCTTCATCCCAAGCGGGCGCCTTTGCCAGCGAAAAGATTGACGGCAACATCGGAGGAGGCATCCTGAAAAGATTCACCGTCATCTTCGATTATCCCAACAAACGCATGATCCTCGAGCCCAACAGTGACTTTGGCTACCAAGATAATCTCGATATGGCCGGTCTTTGGTTGACCAGAGAGGACGGCACGACCGAGGTCGATTTCGTGATCGACGATTCTCCTGCTGCCAAAGCGGGAATCAAAGAAGGGGACGTGGTTGTTAAGATTAATGGACAGGCCACGAAGGATCTTCTTCTGCGCGAGATTCGTGGAATATTGATGGCCGGCGAAGGGAAAAAGGTGGGCTTGACAATCAGTTCGCAGGGAGAAGAAAGGAGCATAGAGCTTAAGCTGGAGAAGTTGATTTAATCATGTAAGTTGAGTTCTCTTAATATCTTGCGGGTCCTGCGGATGCTTCCTGTAGAGATCTGGTGAGCTTTTGTCTCGTCAGCTGATATAGTGGCACAACCTCCGCATTCTATCACCCTGTCCCGACGCTTTGGGTGACGTCCGGCGGTAAAAGCTCCCTTAAGAACCGGAAACCCGAAGTCCAGCCCTATGCTTCATCCGCACGATTGGTGTCTCCGACAGCGTTACTTCTTCATCTAAAATAAAATGCTGGCGGCCAATTAACTGGTTCTCTAATCTGACGATATAAAACAAGGGGACGAGCCCTTTTGAACCAGGGGGAAATTGAATATGTCAAGGGACACAGTTAAACTGCTGCGAAAAACATCCATCTTCTCATTTCTGGATCCGACCAATTTGACCAGAATATCGGAGTTCTTCAAAGAGGAGACGTATGCTGCCGGGCATGTCTTCTTCAGAGATGACACCGTCAATGATATACTCTACATAATCAGGTCCGGAGCGGTTAAGATCATCAAAACCGGCAAGAGCGGTGAAGGAAAGTTAAGTCTGGTGCTGAGAAGAGAAGGCGACTTCTTCGGCGAGACGGCTTTAATTGAGGAGACATCGCCGCTGGAGATAGCTCAGGCCATAAAGAAGACCGACGTCCTGCAGCTTTCCAGATCGAATTTCCTGTCGATAGTTAGCAGTCATCCCTTTGTTGCCTTTCAGATCATGAAGGCATTGACCTCCCGTCTAAGGCAATCCTATCTTGGTCTTCTTGAAGATCTGGGAGAGAAGGATGAAGAGCTCAAGAAGGCCAGCCTGGAATCCCCGGAAGGCGTGCCATCACAGGAGATCCGCCAGCCGGAGGAACAGGTATCCGTCTCCGACGAGATAATCTCTTTGTCTCCCTTCTCCACCGTTGGGGCAGAGGAGGATGGCACCATTCGTATTTTCAATAAGGCTGCAGAAAGAGAGTACGGCTATTCCTCGGAGGAGATTATTGGGAAAGGGATAGACATGCTCAGAGGAGAACCGAACCCGTCGAATCTTGATGAGCTGATCAAACGTACGCTCAAAGACCAAGGTCCGTGGGAGGGCGAGATAATAGCCAGAAGAAAGAACGGGGAGCGGTTCATATCTGAAGCTACGGTCTACGGCATTAATGACTCCAAGAGCGCCAAACCTATTGCGTTGTGGGTGGGAAGAGATATCACGCTGGAGAGAGCTCTTGCCAGAGAATCATCGAAGAAAGAGAGATTGCTGGATGCAGGAGAAAGGATAAAAGGGGTAGCCACGAAGTTTAACGATCAGGCTCAACTCCTTTCGGAAAATCTTGATCTTCTTACCAGCGAAACACATGAATATGAATTACCGCAGTCGCAAGCGAGAATAAAAACGATGAAAGACGCCCTGGACAATCTGAAAGAAGCCGTCTTTCCCGTCGCCGGCTTTCCTTCAGCGGAAAGTGTCAAAGAACCGGTAGATTTTGCTAATTTTGTCGAGAAAGAGCTGCTTCTCCTAAGACCGCAAAAAGGATTCGAGGGCGTTGAATTCATCACCAAGTATGACGACAACCTACCTTTAGTAAACGTCGACCCACGACAGATGAGGGAGCTTCTCGCGGCTCTATTGGATAACGCCGCTTTCGCCCTGAGTTCCGTTTCTGATCGGGAGAAGGCAATTACAATAGAGATACGATACCTGGCCGGAGACGAAGAGATAGAGATTCAGATACTGGACAACGGCGTAGGTATGAGCGAAGACGATTTCTCCAGAGTATTCAAGGAACCTTTCACCACCAAAGGCAAAGGGTTCGGATTTGGTTTGCTTTCTGCTAAAAGAGCAGTGGAAAGTCACGGTGGGACCATCGAAGTTCAAAGCATCGAGGGGGCCTATACTCTGTTCACCATCAGATTTCCCGCAGGGACACAAACGTCAATTCAGGAGGAGAAGCCTTCTTTCGAGGTGACTTCCTCCGAATGATTCCTCAGTTAGACGACCGCCTGCTTGAAATAAATTAGTCTGCAAGTCGATTTCACGGCGTAGCTCTCTTACGCTAGATTCTGAACGAGTTTATTGGACGGCCTTCTTATATAAGGTCTCCTGGTAAGCAGGTTCTTTCTCATGCTTCGGGAAACTGATGGACAGGTATCGCGACAATTCCCGAGGCGAAAAAAAGCATCGGCATTGTCTGGATCATGAGTCTCAATGCCGATGCTTCAAGAAGATTTTTTTCCCACTCAAGTCGGGGTCCGGGGAAATCGAGATTTTCGGACGGTCCCTCAAAGATGACTCACCGCTGAAAAGCGAAACGTGCTTCTTTGGCTAACGTGCGAGTCAGCCTGCCGTATCGTTGCTACCGACGCCAGTGTCCCTTTACCCAGACCCAACCGCGCGGTCGCTTCTGCCAGTGTCCGGCCACCCATTCGCCACGTGCTTTCTTGGCCCAGTGGCCCGGTACCCATGCATATCGGCCGTGTGACCACTTCCAGTGACCTCCGATCCAGACCGCTTTGGGACCTGGTGCGGGTGGCTTCATCTCCGATTTGGGCGGCGGCGGAGATTCAGGAACATACGTTGCCGCACAACTCAAAAGAAAGGTGAGTAGTACCAACACCGCAAAAGCAAACACAACAGCTTTTCTCATAACGTCCCCTCCTTCCTGCCTTTGAGAATTCTTGTTACCTCTTTCGGTTTTTTTCGAGTCTGACTTTAAACAATTCCTTCGACCCTTTGTCAAGACCTGTCATCGTTTATAGGATACAATAAAAAAACAGCCTCCGTTTGTCAAACAAAAGTTGGCCCAGGGGACGGAAGGCTGGCTTCTAGACGTGACCCAAACCCACTCTGTCGTCCAATCCTCCAAACTTTTCGCTTCGCCAGGTGATTTCGCCAACTTTGATTGATTTCAAACGTATCAGGATGTAATCAACGCCGAGCGCCAATTACTGTATTCCCCAATTTTTGTCTTGACATTTTTTCGGTTTGACTTAATATTAAAAGCCAATGAAGATAGAGTTTAAAAGAGATTGGGAAGATGGGAGCCGGACTGTAGAGCTGGAGGAAGGTCCAGAGACGTTAGATCTCTGTGCGGAGGGTGCCTCTTTTGAGAAGCCGGTTAAGGTTGACCTTTCGGTCTCGAAGAGTGGTACTCAACTGATCTGCCGGGGGAAGGTGGAGACTTCAGCCAAACTGGAGTGTTCCCGTTGTCTTTCGGTTTACTCTCAGCCTCTGGTTTCGGGCATGGATTTCGTAATAGACTTTGGGCAGAATCAGTACGAGGTCAAATCGGAGGAGGATAACTATTTTGTGGTCGATCCCTCCTCTGGCTTTTTCCAAATCGATAATATGGTCAGAGAAGCCATACTCCTGGCGCTGCCCTTGAAGCCGTTATGTTCGGAGGATTGCAGGGGCATGTGTCCGATCTGTGGGACCGATCTAAACAAGTCTGAATGCAGTTGTGTCAAAAGGGAGACCGACCCTAGGTGGGAGAAGCTAAAAGGTCTGCTGGATAACAAATCCTGAATTGAACTCAGAAATAGAATTGGCAATTTGGTGTTAAATTGTTCCTTGCTGTCAAGTGAGGATATTTTTGTAATGATCTTGGTCGTGAAATGAGGAGAGAAGATGCCGTTACCGAAAAGAAGACATTCTAAAACCCGGGGGGCCAAAAGACGTACACACTGGAAACTTAGCGCACCAGCGCTGACCGAATGCTCGCATTGCCATCAACCCAAACTGCCGCATAGGATTTGTCCCAATTGTGGATATTATGATGGCAAGGAGGTGATCGCTCCTAAGGAGACCAAATGACCGGTGAAGGTCCTGGGATCGGAGGCAGGAGAGTCATTCAATGTTGAGGTGGGAGGAGAGTGAATAGAAAGATAAGAATAGCAGTGGACGCCATGGGCGGAGATTATGCTCCTGCAGCCGTGGTGGAGGGATCGATTCTCGCCCGGAATGAAAATCACCGAGATTTTGAGGTGATCCTGGTGGGAGAGAAGGAGAAGATCAATCAGGAATTGTCGCGGCTAAAAGCGACGGATTCGACTTTCACCGTTCAGAACACCTCCCAGCTGATCACCATGAATGATCAGGCGGTGGAGAGCTTGAGAAAAAAGGACTCCTCCATTGCAGTGGGGATGAGGCTGCAAAAGGAGGGGAAAGTGGATGCTTTCGTATCGGGAGGAAATACCGGTGCCGTGATGACCCATGCCCTCATGACTTTAGGCAGACTGGAGGGGGTGAACCGTCCCGCGATTGCCTCCTTTCTGCCTTCGGAGAAGGGAGTCGCGGTGGTTGTGGATGCCGGAGCCAACGCCGAGTGCAAAGCCCAAAACCTTCACCAGTTTGGGGTGATGGGATCCATATACACCAGTTACGTGCTGGAAAAGGAGAACCCCAGAGTCGGACTTCTGTCTATCGGAGAAGAAAGCACCAAGGGGAATGAGTTGACCCTGACTGCTTACAAGCTCTTGAGCGACGACCCCTCCTTGAACTTCGTAGGAAACGTGGAGGGGAGAGATGTTTTGAAAGGAACCTGTGACGTGGTGGTGTGCGATGGATTCGTGGGAAACATCGTCTTGAAATTTGCGGAAAGCATTGATGGGTTCCTGACCTGGATGGTGAGAAAAAGGGTAAAGGAGAGCCTTCTTTTCAGGCTGGGAGCCTTTCTGGTCAAGGTTTCCATAAGAGACATAAGAAAGGTGTTAGACTATGCCGAATACGGGGGAGCACCTCTATTGGGCGTGAATGGAGTGTGTATCATCTGTCATGGAGAATCTTCTCCCAAAGCCATCAAGAATGCTCTAAGGATGGCTGCCGACATGGTGAAGAAGAGGGTCAACGAGCACATCACCAAAATCGTGAGAGATAAAGAGAGAATAAACCAGAAGGAATCAAGAAAGCTGGAATGAGCAAGAAGATGAATACCTTCATCTCGGGCACAGGATCTTATGCCCCCCCCCGGGTGTTGACCAATCTCGACTTAGAGAAAATGGTAGACACCTCGGATGAGTGGATCACCGCCCGAACAGGAATAAAAGAAAGAAGGATCGTAGAGGATGGCACCGCTGCTTCGGATTTGGCTTTGGAGGCTTCCAAGAGAGCTTTGGAGGAAGCGAAGCTCACACCCGATCAAATCGATCTGATCCTCTTGGGCACCGTGACCCCAGACTACATTCTTCCTTCCACCGCCTGCATACTTCAGGATAAACTCAAAGCCAAGAACGCGGCGATTTTGGACATAGTGGCCGCTTGTTCAGGATTCATCTATGGTCTTTCCATAGCTTCGGCCTTCATCTCCATCGGTCAATACAAGAATATTTTAGTAATCGGGGTGGAGACCCTCTCCAAGATCGTCAACTGGAAGGACCGAAATACTTGTGTTCTTTTCGGAGATGGAGCCGGAGCAGCTGTGGTCAGTGCGACTGGCGAGGATAGAGGGCTGTTGGGAACATTTCTCTCCGGAGACGGATCGTTAGCTGGTCTTTTGCACATCCCCGTCGGTGGTGCCAAAATACCTTTGACCAAAGAGAATATTGATTTAAATGAGCACTTCATTCACATGGAGGGAACTGATGTTTTTAAATCTGCAGTAAGATCTATGGCAAGTGCTGCAGAACATGTAATTCAGAGAGTAGGTATAACTGCAGAGGATGTGGATATTTTAATTCCTCACCAGGCTAACATTAGAATCATAGAGGCTTTGGCCAAAAGGTTGAAGGTTCCCATGAATAAGGTCTACGTCAACATCGATAGGTTTGGAAACACATCTGCCGCTTCGGTTCCTATTGCTCTGGATGAAGCCAGAAAGAAAGGAATGATGAAGGAGGGGAGTATCTCACTTTTGGTGGCCTTCGGAGCGGGGTTTACCTGGGGATCGGCAGTAATAAAGTGGTAATGGACTATGCCTCTGAGGAGTTTCATTCATTTTTCCGCATCCAAGAAGATCTTGCGTGATTGTTTCGGATCGTCTAGGAAGAACTGCTGTGGGGAAGGAGAAATATTTGAGCACTGAAATGGATAAAATCGCTTTTTTGTTTCCAGGACAGGGGGCACAATATGTGGGAATGGGAAGGGATCTGTATGATTCCGACTCGTCCGTGAAAGAGCTTTACTCTGCCGCTGAAGAGATACTGGGTTTCGATTTAGGCAAGGTCTGTTTTGAAGGACCTGAAGAGTCATTGGTTCAGACCAAGCATACCCAGCCGGCGATTTTTGTCCAGAGCATAGCTTTGTGGAAATCATTATCCAATCAAGAGGCAAAACCGGCATTCATGGCTGGTCATAGCTTGGGAGAGTATTCGGCTTTTGTAGCGGCAGGAGCTCTATCTTTTGAAGACGGCTTGGAAGCGGTTAAGAATCGAAGCATCCTCATGCAAGAGGCTTGCGAAAAGACCACGGGAACCATGGCGGCCATCATCGGTCTTTCCGAAAAGGACATTCTGTCTATTTGTAAGGAGGCTTCAGTTTACGGAATCGTCCAGCCGGCCAATTTCAATTCTGGTGAGCAGGTGGCCATCTCGGGGGAGAGGAAAGCGGTGGAGAAAGGGGTAGAACTGGCCAAAGGGAGAGGAGCCAAAAGGGCCATGATGTTGGATGTCGGAGGGGCTTATCATTCGGAGTTGATGCGTGAGGCTCAAGCGAGGTTTCAGCATGTCGTCAGAAGAATAGTGGTGAACAAAGCTGTGGTTCCGGTGGTGGCTAATGTAACTGCCCAGCCGGTCACCGAGCCTTCCCAAATAAGGGAACTTCTGGTTGAACAGATTACCAGGCCGGTCTTGTGGCATCAGTCCATGAAATGGATGTATGATCAGGGGGTAAGGGATTTCGTGGAAATCGGTCCTGGGAAAGTCCTCCAGGGACTTATGAAAAGATCGTTTAAGGATACTAGAACTGTTGGGGTGGATAAGCTTTCTGATCTTGAAAAGTTTAGAGAGTTGGTCACGATACGAGCAACTTAGAATGCGCCTTTACTGCTTGCCGTTCGTGTGGCCCTAAGAGAGGGGAGTCAGAATCACGTTAGCCCAATCACACGAGAACAAGATGCACCTGAGAGGAAAGGTGGCTCTGGTCACAGGAGGAGCCCAGGGAATAGGGAAGGCGATAGCGGTAAGATTGGCCAGAGGGGGTGCGGATGTGGTGATTGTCGACATCGACATCGATCTGGCTCAATCCACCTTAGCAGAGATGAAAACCTGGGGGGCATCTGCGGTGGCTTTTAAAGCTGACGTCTCCGACTCCCAGGATGTTGAAAATCTGGTGATGAAAGTACGGGAAAAATTTCCCACGTTAGACATTCTGGTCAACAATGCAGGAATAAGTAAGGACGGGCTTTTAGTCAGAGTTGCAGAGGAGGATTGGGATCGGATTTTGAGGGTAAACTTGAAAGGGGCTTTTAATGTCACCAAGAGCGTGGCAAAGGTGATGATTAAACAAAAACGGGGAAGGATCGTTAATATCACCTCGGTAATCGGGATGATGGGCAATGTGGGCCAGGCAAGCTATGCTGCCTCCAAGGCCGGATTGATTGGCTTGACCAAGTCAGCTGCCAAAGAGCTTGGCGCACGCGGGATCACGGTGAATGCAGTTGCCCCCGGTTACGTCCTGACTGCAATGACCGAGAATCTTCCCCAGAGTGCCAAAGATGCTTATTTGAATCAGATCCCCTTGAAAAGAGCGGGAAAGCCGCAAGAGGTGGCAGATCTGGTAGCTTTCCTGGTCTCGGAGCAGGCTAGTTACATCACAGGTCAGGTGATTCAGGTGGATGGGGGACTCTTGATGTGAGTTTTTTCTGCCGGGAGGAACTCCTGAAATCACCGGAGGATGCGAATCAGCTCAAGATGCATAGACCAGGGAAGGTGAGAATTGCAGGTTCGCTTGCCAGGCTTACTAGATCTTAGCGATTATTTCGATAAGGTTACACTCATTTTTTGGTTGCGGTCTTGGGTTTTTCCTTTTAAGTTTTTGTCGTCTTGGTTTGGTGATGTTTCAATCAAGAAGTTTGTAGAACATGAGTTTGTACAATAACAAGAAGGAGGTAGTCGCATGTCAGTTGAAGAGAGAGTGAAGAAGATCGTTGTGGAGCAGCTGGGGGTGGAGGAAACTCAGGTGACAAAAGAGGCTTCCTTTGTGGATGATCTGGGAGCAGATTCTTTGGACACCGTGGAGTTGGTGATGGCTTTAGAAGAAGAGTTCACCAGTGACGACTTCAAGTTCGAGATTCCCGATGAGGAGGCAGAGAAGATCTCCACAGTGGGACAGGCTGTTGAATACGTAGAAAAACACCTGCCTAAAGAAAGCTAGAGAGGCAATAGATGAAAAGAAGGGTAGTAGTGACCGGCATGGGGGTCATCTCACCGGTTGGAAATTCGGTGGCGGAGTTTTGGAGCAATCTGAAGAACGGCGTCTCCGGCATCGGCAGGGTGACCAAGTTTGACGTCTCCGACTTTTCTACGAAGATCGCGGCAGAGGTGAAAGATTTTGATCCGTCAAACCACATCGATAAGAAAGAAGCCCGACGCATGGACTTAGGCGAGCAATATGCTTTAGTCTGTGCCCAACTGGCTTTTGACGATGCGAAGCTGGACCCCGATTCTTTGGACCTGGAGAAAGCAGGAGTGGTGGTGGGAAGTGGGATTGGGGGCATAGGTACTTTTGAGAAACAGCACGCCATCCTTCTGCAGCAAGGACCCAGCCGGGTCAGCCCCTTTTTCATTCCCATGATGATCATCGACATGGCGGCAGGTTTGATCTCCATCAGGTTCAACTTCAAGGGACCGAACTATGCCACCGTCTCGGCCTGCGCATCAGGCGCTCATGCCATCGCTGATGCATTCAGGATCATTCAGCGGGGCGAAGCGGAGGTGATGATCACCGGAGGAAGCGAGGCTTCCGTGACCAAAGCCTCGCTGGCTGGATTCTGTTCGGCTCGAGCCCTCTCCACCAGAAACGACCAGCCCCAAAAGGCTTCCCGGCCTTTTGATGAAGGAAGAGATGGATTCGTGATTGGGGAGGGAGCTGGATTGATGATTTTGGAGAGCTTAGAACACGCGCAGAAAAGAAGGGCCAAAATCTATGCCGAGATCATCGGGGTGGGGATGAGCGCAGATGCTTATCACATCACTGCTCCCGCTCCAGGAGGTGAAGGGGCGAGCCGATCCATGCGATTGGCTCTGAAGGACGCAGGCCTTTCGCCAGAATCCGTGGATTATATCAATTCCCATGGAACCTCCACCGGTTTGGGAGACTTAACCGAATGTCAGGCCATCAAAGCAGTCTTCGGGGAGCACGCTTATAAGATTCCGGTGAATTCGACCAAGTCGATGATCGGGCATCTTTTAGGAGCAGGCGGAGCCGTGGAGCTAATTGCCGCCATCAAGTCCATGGAAGAGGGAATCCTGCACCCCACCACAAATCATGAAGTTCCTGACCCGGAATGCGATTTGGACTTCGTGCCTAACCAAAAAAGATCAGCAAACATAAACACGGCCATATCCAATTCCTTCGGTTTTGGTGGACACAACATCACCATGGTGGTCAAGAAATTCGTTCCGTGAGTTCACTCAGGCCTATTTAGCTCAAGATTGTCTCATTCATTCATCTTCGGACCGATGAAGAAAACAAGACTCAAGAATCAATATTGATCTTTGAATGAATCTTCTGCAATTGCGGCCCTTTTTGGGGTTTCATCCCTTTCTTTTTGAATATCAGATGTATGACAATCAGACAAGAATTGTGGGCCGCAATTACCACCCCGTATAATTGACCCATTGGTATGGCATTCGGCTTAGTTCGTTTTTTCAAAAGATTACTTCCCCAAGAGAAGAGATTCAGACGATACCTCGAACTTGAGCGCAGGTTAGGTTATCGCTTCAAGGATTTGCGACTCTTAGACAGAGCCTTAACTCATAGGTCTTTTGTCCATGCACCGAACGACGGCTCGACTCCTCTTCAGGCTTACGGTGCCGAGGCCAGTCAAGACGCGGGCTTGCCCCAAGCAGAACCTTTGGTAGCTAACGAAAGGTTGGAGTTCTTGGGAGATTCTGTTTTGGGGATGGTGGTCAGTCAATTCTTATTTGAGAATTTTCCGGGCAAGAGTGAAGGGGATTTGACCAAACTGAAGGCAAGTCTGGTGAGCGAGGTTACGTTGAGCAGAATTGCTCGATCCATCTGTTTGGGCAAATACCTCAATGTGAGTGAGGAAGAGGAGAAATCCGGAGGCAGGGAAAGGACCTCCATTATCGCCGACGCCTACGAAGCGGTCATCGGAGCGGTCTATCTTGATGGTGGCTTGGTTCCGACAAAAAGGGTGATAAAAGATCAGATACTGAAAAGATGGCTGGAATTAGCCAGTGATAAAACTTCTTATAATTACAAAGGTGAGCTTTTGGAATACATGCAGGCTTTAGGATTGGGCATGCCCAGATATGAGGTCTTAGTTGAAGAGGGTCCCGACCACCAAAAGAAGTTCACCATCGCCGTTTTGGCCAAGGGCAGACTGATGGGAAAAGGAGAGGGGCTCACCAAAAAGGAGGCAGAGCAAAAGGCGGCCAAGATGGCGCTGGGGAACATCGATGAGTTTCTAGGGGAATCTCACAAAGAGGCTGACGGGGGAAGAAGCCAGCATGAAGGTGCACAGCCATAGAAACCGGCTGATGTGTCACAGGGGCATTGAGTCAAAGAAAAGGGAGCTTGTCAGCTTGTGCAGAAACTCCTGAAAACGACACCTGTCTGTTGAGCGGTTAATCTCCGACGCGGCTATGCTCGTCGTTTTTCAAGCGGCGCGGAGGGTCAACCTGGACGGAAAATCCTGAACTCAAACAGTCTCTTGCATCTTGAGTTGACCGGTTACTTAGACGGAAGACACGATTGGTAATTTCGAGAGAAAAACGCTGGCCAAAAACACTCTATTGGTTGGGATCGAGAACAAAAGGTGGGATTCGAGACGAATAACTAGCACACGCCTCGCCAAACTTTCCCGAACCCGTTCACTACTTGCCGCTGGTTATGGGACGATGAAATGAAGCGATGGAGATTTGTTTTTTCCGGCGCAGGAGATGCCTTCTTGAACATGGCCTTAGATGAGGCGATTTTCCAATCGTGTCAGAGGAGACATGTCCCTCCAACTTTGCGTCTTTACTTGTGGAAACCACCTGGAATATCCATAGGGTATTTTCAAACCCTAGAAAAAACGGTCGATCTGAGCAAGTGCAAAAAAAGCAATGTCGATATGGTGAGGAGGATTACAGGTGGAAGAGCGGTGCTGCATGAGGATGAAATAACCTATAGCCTCTGCGCCCGCAGCGAAGAGTACCCGGAATTGGGCCGAAACACGATGGAGACTTACCAAAGAATAAGTCTTGCTCTCCTGGAATCATTAAAAACATTGAGAATTCAGGCTGAATGGGCACGGCCCAACAGAGAGAGGATTGCCTTCTCAGACAACTCCTTCGTCTCCAAGCCTTGTTTTGTGAGCAGCTCAAGGTTCGAGATCACGGTGGCGGGAAAAAAACTAATCGGGAGTGCTCAAAGGCGAGAAAAGAGTGACTTTATCCAGCATGGCTCCATTCCTCTGGGCGACGGGAAAGTCAGCCTGGGCGAGCTCTTGACTGAAAAAAACACCGGGGAGAAGATTAAGGAAAAGCTGAAGAAGAAATCCACCAATCTGGAAAGAATCCTGAAAAGAAGCGTTGAATGCGAGGAAGTGATTTCTGCTCTTAAGAAAGGCTTTGGTAACTTCTTTGGCGTCAAGTTGGTCGGAGAGGAACTGACTCAAGGGGAGCTCGAAACCGCCCGGGTGCTAAGGGACAGAAAATACTCGACTGAGGAATGGAATCTTGGAAGAAGTTATCACCCGGTCCAAGAGAGCGTGGTCTGAATTTTTCGAAAATGCCCGCCGCCGGGGTTGCACAGTCCGTCAAAATCTACGAATCGATTAATCTCCTGTGTCATAATTAGTTAGAGGAGCGAACTGGGTTTTCCGTCGCAGATTTCTGCGTGATGTGATCCTTGTTTCCGAGCGGATGCGATTCTCAGCAAAGCTGGAGTGTTGTAATCGACTGATTCTCTTGGGATTATGGGTATATAGGAATTCGCGATATCCTTGCAGGCTTTGGTACGGTTTTTGTTAATCTTGGAAACGGTGTATTGTTTTTTTGTGTTTTGATCAGAAGGTTAATGGTGAACTTCGTTATCTGGATTGTTGAGTGGGAAAAGAAGTGAAGAAATGATGGAGCCAAGAATAGCAGAAATGAGCAGATTAGTTGCGAAGGACTTTTCCTCCTGTGATGGCTTAAGGCTATTCTTTCCGCTTTGGGAGAGGGATGGCTTGATTTACGTTTTTTTGCACAAGCTTGAAAAAAAACTCTTGACAAGATGGGAAAAACTGTGTTAACTACTAAGTTTGTAAGACAGATTCCCCTGCAAAGGCAAGTCCTTTGTGGAGGAGACGATTTGAAGTCATCGCTGAACCAAAAAGAAAGGAGTGTTACCATGAGGCATATGGTAATGAAAAAGATGGTGATAGTTGTCATGGGGCTGGCAATTTTGACGTTGGCAAGCTCCCCGCTTTTTGCAGGGGTTACCGGAAAGGTATCGGGCCGGGTGGTCGATTCCCAGACAGGAGAGGAACTTCCTGGCGCGTCCATCAGGATCGAGGGGACCACGTTGGGAAACATGGCCGGACCTGACGGTTCCTACTACATCATCAGCATCCCGCCTGGTGAATATTCCGTGACCGCTTCCCTCATCGGATACCAATCCGTGACGATGGCGGAAGTGCAGGTGAGCTCCGATCACACCACAGAGGTCAACTTCAAATTGAAGGCAACCGCCCTGGAGTTGGAGGGAATCACCGTAACCGCGGAGAGGAAGGCGATCGAGAAGGACGTTACCTCGAGCGTTAGGACCATCTCCACTTCAGAGATAAAAAACATGCCGGTTAAGGAGATCTCTCAGATACTGGCTACTCAGGTCGGTTTCGTGAGCAAGAACTATGAGCTTCACATTCGAGGTGGTCGAGCCGGAGAGGCTCTGTATATCGTGGATGGGGTAGAAACTCGCGACCTTCTGGGAGGATTGGGAAAAGTGACCGGGGGAATGAACGTTTCCTCCGCTAACATAGAAGAGATCTCGGTCTTGAAGGGGGGATTTGACGCTGAGTATGGTAATGTCCAATCCGCGGTGATTAGTCTGGTCACCAAGGAAGGGTCAAACAAAACCACTTCCGGTCACCTGGAGTTTCTGACCGACGACCTTGGTGCTCACGACTTGAATAAGTACTCGTTTGACAGTGACCGGGCGGAGTTCAGTTTGAGCGGACCTGATCCCTTCTTTACCACCCGTTTTCTCCCCGCTTTAGGGATTAAATTCTTAGGTGAGAAGGTGGCTTATTACATCAGCGGAACGGTCAACAAGACGGACACTTATTACCAGGTTAACGAATATGCCACGCCGGCAACGGCCAAGCAGTTCAGGGTGGATCACATTTTGGGGTTTGATATTCCCGAACGGATGAATAATGAGTATTCTTCCCTTCTCAAGCTAACCTACCGGGCTGCTCCGGACAAGAAGTTGGTCTTTTCTGCCAAGGGGACCTGGGATAGATATTCTCTTTTCTACAATCCCTCTTCAGAAACCAGAGGAGACGTCAACATTTGGAAATACAGGTACACTCCGTCCACCATCCCGCAGGTTGAAGCTAATAGCAATTCTCTGAGTCTGCTTTTCACTCACAACGTGAGCAAAAGCTCCTTCTATGAAATCCAAATCAGCAGATATGTCTCTGAATATCTGCAGAGGCCAGGGGACCCTGACGTACCGGGTGGATCGCTGAACTCTGGGGATTTTGTTCTCGATGAGCGTTGGGAACGATATTGGGATATCAACAAAGACGGAGAGTGGAATCCGGCTGAGACTTATTTAGACGTGAATCAGAATGGCAAATATGATTTGGGTGAACCATTCCAAGACGAAAACCAGGGCCTGAATGATGTGTGGGATCCGGGCGAACCCTATGACGATGTTACCGGGAACGGAGAATATGATTTTGGCGAGCCTTTCAGCGATTTGCCCAGTGAGGGTAGATGGAACGATTCCGAACCCTTCACAGATACGCCAGATTCGGACGATCCCAGCGATACGGGAAACGGAGTGTTCGATCCGGAAAAGCAACAAGTGGCCTCCGGCGACATCGGCGTGGATGAAGCAGAGCCTTACATAGACGGGGACATCAACCTGGGTGAGCCGTTTATCGACTTAAACGACAACGGAATCTACGACTACGGAGACTACTGGGATGGCACCATGGACGTTAATGGCAACGGGGCCTACGACAGCCCGTATGGTCTTTGGTCTCCCGGAATCCCCTTTGACGACAGAAACGGTAATGGACGATTTGACTACGCCAACGGAACCTGGGACCCAGGTGAGTACTATACGGATATGAACGGAAACGGCAAGTGGGATGATACGGACGAATTCTACGATCGAGGTCACGAGCGCCGCTGCTACTACCAGGACCGAGGGTCCACCATGTTGACTTTGAAGTTTGATTTCACCAGCCAGATAAACACGGAACATCAGATCAGAACCGGACTCTCGATGGAACGGGATAAGTTCTCTATGGGAGATATTCGTTATCCCTATCGCGAATACGATGGGCCCGATCCGGTAGGTCCCTGGCCAACCAGGGGAACATTCAGAGACTTCTACACTCACCGTCCGGTCAGGGGAGCTTTGTACTTTCAGGACAAGATAGAATACGGGGCCATGGTGGCCAAGTTGGGTCTTCGTTATGACTGGTTCATACAGTCCGGAGACATAAGAGGGCTGGCATCAGAAGAGACTCCTACCGAGACGGAACCGGTTGATACCCGGGCGAAATTCTCTCCTCGAATGGGCGTCTCCTATCCCATCACGGATAAAGCCAAGATTTATTTCAACTATGGACACTTCTATCAGCTGCCTGAGCTCCATTGGATGTATGCCCAGAAAACCCAGGGAGGGACCGCTATTAAGCTGTATGGGAATTACAATCTGGACTATATGAAGCAGGTGGCTTACGAGATGGGCGTTGACTACGCTATCTCCCCCCAATACAAGCTCACCATATCCGGTTTTTACAAAGATTACTACAGCCAGCTTAATACCGAGGAGGATTTCTCGAGTGGAGGGGCAACGTTTGAATACTATGCGAACACCGATTATGCCCGATCGCGGGGTTTGGAAGCGGAGTTGAACAAAAGATACGGAGGATATATCTCCGGATACATAAATTATCAATACGGTTTCGCTTATGGTAAGAGCTCAGCCGAGGTATCCAACTACTATGACAGGGCCGAGGCAGGCGATATTCCCATTCAGGAATACCCGTTGGAGTGGGACGTCAGACATCAGGTAACCTTGAATCTGGATCTGAGAGTTCCCCAGGATGAGCATCCCAGGGTGTTCGGGTTTAGACTGCCGGACAAGTGGGGGGTGAATGCGGTGTGGCAATACAGCAGCGGTCTGCCCTATAGCCCCTTGGGAGGGTTTCCGGGATTGAAATTGCGCGGGAGAACCGAGAACCCGATACCTAATTCCAAGCGTTTGCCTTCCACCAGCGTCGTGAATGTCAAATTGTACAAAGATCTTCAGATATGGAGGATCAGTTATTCTTTCCAGGTGTGGGTGGATAATCTCTTTGATACCAAAGACGTGTTGAACGTCGGGACCAAGAACAACTCTGTAACGGGCCGACCAGACACGGAACAGAATGAATTCGACTCGGTTTGGGGACAGAGGGTGGTCTATGCGGGGCGCGATGTGGAGAAGAACCCGCTTCATTATGGACAAGGGAGAAATATCAAACTGGGTATATCCATAGACTTCTAAGGTCCGGATATACAAAGATGGACGCGACCTGGATGCCACCTGCCGCGTGGCAAGGATAGGTTCTTCCGGAGTATGGCAAAAGAGGAATGGCGGCAAGCATCAACCCACTCTTCCGGTGGAGGAAATGAAGATGAAAAAGTCGAGAAGGGGATGGATACTTCTTTGGGGAATCTTCGTTCTGTCCAATCTGGTTATCGGGAGGGTCGAAGCCAGAACCAAGATGAGAAGCGAAGAAGAGATCAAGTCCAGCCAGAATTACAAGCTCTCGGCTATCCTTCCTCAGGCTCAACAGAGGGTGCACCGGGTAGGATATCTGCAGTTCTGCGTGACCAACTGGGGAATCTTCGGAAGCCAGATGAGGGATGCGGCTTCCAGGGAGTCAAAGGGAGGTTGCTTCATGTCCAATCCCGACGAAGAGGTTCTGGCACCATCAGCTGAATATCCAGCGGGCTCGGACTTGGAGTATCTCTTTCAAGGGGGGTTATGGATAGGGGCGATGGTGAACGACTCAGCTTACGTTTCCTTGGGATGTGATGGCTGGCAGTGGATTTGCGAGATGTGGCCGGATGCGGAACCAGGAGGTGCCATTGTGGAAAGAAGCATAAGGTCAGCTTCTCGCTGTTATTCACCCGATGCCGTCTCAGAGCAGGACGTAATCGCTGTCTACACCGATACCTCGGTTGATATCCCGTTGTCGCCGTCTCCCAGCGACCCCTTCGACAACCGAAAGCATTTTCCTCTGAATATTCAGGTGACCCAGAAAAGTTACTCCTGGAGCTACGAATACGCCGAGGATTTCGTTCTGATAGATTTTTCGGTTAAGAACATAGGGCGAAGGAAATTAGAAAACATGTACATGGGGCTTTATATCGATGCGGATGTTCAGCACATCGATGAAAGTCCGTTCGGAAGCTATGGTGCCCAGGATGACATCTGTGGTTTCAAAGATACGGTCAGCGCTCCCACCGGGGGCTGCTATGACGAGGTCAACTTGGCCTGGATTGCGGACAACGACGGGCACGGATCGGAGGATGGAGGAGACACAAAGTCAGTCTTCTCGAGCACCAGCCCGATTGCGGTGACCGGAACCCGGGTGGTCAGATCACCCGAGCCGGGACTTCAATACTCGTTCAATTGGTGGATATCCAATCAGAACGGATATCCGCAGGATTGGGGTCCCTGGAAGAAAGAAAGCCAAGCCAGGTGGCGGGAGACGAACCCCTATGCAAGCGGCCACACTTTCCCGGATAACGTCTTAGGTACGCCGGGAGGGGACGTCTCCAAGTATTTCATAATGTCCAATGGAGAGTTTGACTATGATCAGACATTCGCCTGCGTGTGGCCTGACCGATTTGAGGAAGAGGGTTGGCTGGAGGTTAATAGGTCATGGTGCGCGGAATGGGCGGACGGGTTTGACACTCGTTATCTTCTCTCCTTCGGTCCCTTTGAGGAGATCAATCCCGGGGAGTCGCTTATGGTCACCATCGGTTATATTGCCGGGAACGATTTCCATGTAGACCCTCGCAATTTGGCCAAGAACAAGGGCATGAAGGAGCCGGAGAATTTTTATGCCAACTTGGATTTCTCGGATTTTGAGACCAACGCCACTTGGGCGGCTAAGGTCTATGATAATCCGGAGCTCGGTTTTCCTTGTGGAGATGGGGTTCCCGATTTCAAGGGACCGCCTCCGCCACCTTCTCCGGTGCTGAGTTTCCATACCGATATAGGGAAGGTGAAGATAAGTTGGAATGGAAAGGAAACCGAGAGGAGTCGCGATTCTTTTAACGGGCGTTTGGATTTTGAGGGATACAGGATTTACATGAGTCGGACCGGGCTTCCGGATGATTATGCCCGTTTGGGCTCATCTGACAGGCTTGATTTCAGACTGTATAAGTTGAATCGAGACAAGGTACCCCGGGTCTGGGACTGGAGGGTGGCCTCGGTGGATCTGGAGTTCTTGAAATCAAACCTGGACGGGAAGCGTGAGCAGGACGGCTTGTTGGGGGACGATCCTTCGGTTTGGACCAGGTTTCATCCCTTTGTGATGAACCCTCAGGAGCAGGCCTTCGTGGTTTATCTTTCTGATTCTTCGGATGAGGGTGGCCTGTCGGTACCGTATGATTCGGTCCAGCTCAAAGCCGGTGATTCTTTGTATTTTGAGTTACAGGATTGGAACGTGGGATTTGATGATATCATAGCCAACCCGGCTTATCGGGATAGTGTGGATTCTGGCTGGGTCTCTGATACGGCAGATCGTTATTGGGATTATGAATTCGAGATTGATTCGTTGCTTCCCGGAATACCCTGGTATTTTGCGGTTACAGCTTTTGACGTCGGAGATCCTCAGACCGGGCTTTCCCCTCTGGAGGCTTCCAAGCTGGTAAATGCCACTCTGGTTTATGTCTTTGATGAGCCGGAGTTGGTGAAGGAGAAGGGTTCTAAGGTGGAAGTCTTACCCAATCCTTACCGGGTAGACGGTTATTATCTTGAGGACGACTATGAGCCGGGACAGGGGAATTTCGACGAGAGGCTGAGGTTTATTAATCTTCCTCCTCGCTGCACCATCAGGGTATACACGTTGGATGGAGATCTGGTTAGGACATTGGAGCATGACCGCGAGAAGGGGGATTACGCCACCTATCATTATTGGGATCTCATTTCCCGAAACACTCAGGTGGTGGTATCCGGATTGTATTTGTATACTGTTGAGGATAAAGAGACCGGCGAAGTTCAAATGGGAAAATTCGTGATCATAAAATAATCAGGACAGTAGCTTGTCCTTTAAGGAAAGGAGATAGTTGTGAGAAAATCGTTGATTTTGATGGCGGGAATTGCTTTTCTTCTGGTTCCCCAGCTCATTTGGGCTCAAGCCAAGGTGGGGACGGCCGGAGTTCAGTTCTTGGAGCTGGGTGTATCTGCTCGAGCCATAGGCATGGGTGATGCATTCCTGGCCATCTCTGATGATGCATCAGCGGTATATTACAATCCCGCTGGGTTGACTCAGATGGCTGAGCGGGAGGTTATGTTTACCCATGTGAGTTATTTGGCGGACATAAACTACGATTTCGTCGGATTGGCCTATCCAACCGTAAGATTTGGCGGCGTATGGGGAGTGGGTTTCTACATGTTGAACGCCGGAGACATGGACGCCACCCACTACGAGGGCTCCGCTGGTTTTCCTTCCACGGGGCAGACCTTCACCGCCAAAGATTATGCTTTGGGTTTGAGTTATGCCCGAAGCCTCACCGACCGTTTCAACGTGGGAGGGACTTTGAAACTTATCGATGAGCTTTTGGACACTGAGAGGGCAATCGGCTGGGCTGCAGATATGGGGACCCTATATGATACCGGCTACCGAGGATTCAAGATCGCTATGATGATAAGTAACTTCGGACCTGATCTGAAGTTCATTGACGAGGAATGCCCTCTTCCCATGAACTTCAAATTCGGAGGGGTGTTGGATGTCTACCGGCACGAAAGCCACGTAGCTACTTTCTCTGTGGAGGGTTGTCATCCCAACGATGCTCTGGAGAAGTTCAATGCCGGTGTAGAGTATTGCTTCAAGGACATGTTTTCTCTGAGATTGGGAGATCACTTTGAATACGATACAGGCGGGATCTCAGCTGGGTGCGGGCTGAGGTTGTCCGTATCCGAGCGGCCGCTAACATTTGACTATGGTTATCACGACATGGGACTTTTGGAAGGGTTTCATCGATTCTCGCTGGGGCTTTCCTTTTAGATGAAATATGGGTCTATCATGGATCCTAAATAAGGAGATTTAGATATGCGAAAGATTATCGTTGTGGGGTCAGCAGTTCTGCTTATTGCCTTCATTTTGTCTAGCTGCGGGAAACTGGAAAGGAAAGGCCCCGAGCCGGTGAATATACCCCCAAAGGTGTTTTTTGCCAATACACCTCCGGAGAGCATCAGGGTTTCGGTTAATCCGATCGTCTACTGGTACGGCACAGACGCGGACGGCTATATAGCAGCTTATCAGTACGCCGTGATCAGGGACAGCGTAAGCGAGCTCTGGGGTGGTTTGGAGGCAGTCAAGGAGTCCCTTGCGGCTATCGGGGTTGACAGCGCCAGTTGGGTAAACAGAACCATCCGACTGGACGTCTTCGGAACTCATGTAACGGCTGAGGGAGGACATCAGAGAGGCGTGAGGTTATATGCGGCAGAAATAGAGACGATTTATACTGCTCAGCATGTTTTCTTACGGGCAGTGGATAACCACGGAGGCATCTCGGAGATAAAGAATCGGATGTTCTGGCGCAACAATCATCGTCCTGAGATTTACATCGACGTAGACAGTACGTATGTGCAGGAAAATCTCTACTGTTTGCCGGAAACGACCACGACCTGGAAAGGAATCGAGATCAGCTGGCACGGTTTGGATACCCTGGATTATCCCGATTTGCGAAGGCAGCCCGACTTCTATTACAAATGGGAGTTGTGGGGCCCCATTCGAGATACTTTGGTTCTGGATAACGCCGCTCTGGTCGACTCTTCTTTGGATAGTATCGTAGTTGAGGGACAGGCGATTTACGATCGGTGGATATTGGACAAGTCTCATGTCTTCAAGAATTTGGAGAATTGTCGAGATCCCGTCGATTTGGGGTACGGCTGGTATCTCCTAAAGGCTTGGTCGAGGGACGATGCTTTTGTGGACAGCAAGGACTCGGCAACCGCGTTTTTCCGCATCCTTAAACCTCTTTTCCGCTACGAGGAGCCCTCCCAAAGATCCATTCTGGTGCTGGATCACAGCACCTATGGGGGAGACGGGGGAGCAGCCGATACTTCCACGGTCTGGCCGTATTACTGGGGCGCACTCTCTCAGACAGGTCTTTGCGACAAGTACAATATCCATTTGTTGGGCGAAGACCTCCCTCCTGAGGATTCGTTATCCCGATATGATCTGGTGATCGCGCTCAACTTGGGGAATAAGGCTGGGATCATTGACGACAGCTATGTCAAGTACAAAAGGTACCTCAACGTGGGGGGACGAGTCTGGTTCGTGGGGATGAAGAATTACGGGGTAGCTGGTCCAAGGGGGCTCTATTATCTGACGGTAGCTCTCGGCGGTTACCCTAACACACGGGACGTAGGGACCGAGTACTGTGGAGTGGCAGGTACGTTCCTTGCTGGTTACAGCCCGGCGTTTGTGGAAAGGTTGGAGTTCACTGGTGCTACGCCCTTTGGTGATTGGGGGTTCCCCCCGCTGGACATAGATTCAGTCAGAGCAACACAACTCGTGGGTTATGATACGTTGGACCCGGGCAAGAATTTCCCCGTGTATGGCATTCCCCACGTGCCTTATCTGGTGATTTCCACAGCGTTTGATTTTCGCGGAAGGGCCCCCGTCGAGCGAAGGCTATACAGCGTCATTTCTCGTCTCGGTACATATTCACCAATGCACGGGATGCCCTGTGCCGTCAACTATATCGGACCAACATATAGAACGGCTACCTTCTGCTTTCCTTTGAATGTGATGAAAGATGGAGATGCAGCCGAGCCTGGTGCGCTTGACGCATTCAGAAAGGTGGTGGAATGGTTCTGGGAGGATTTGCCTCAACCATAATCAGGCGTTAGCACAAGCGCAAGTGTGACAGCGGGGAATGGCATCACTTGCCCATCTGATCCTGATTGGTTTTGTTACCCTTCCTCTGATCGTTCAGAGGAAGGGTAATTTTTTGCTGCACAGAATTGGTAAAAATCCCCTAATCCGTATCTGGGACACCGTTCGTCCTCTCTCGCCATGAACCCTGCGCTTCATATCTGCGGATACCGATTCTTCCTATCCAACGAGATAACCGGAAAAGGCTGGCCGGATGGAGCATTCTTGAGCACTATTCCTCGACTCCTTTTGAGAAAACTTGGATTTTTTCACAAAGGAGACAAAAAATCCTTGACAAAGGCTACTTTGAGAATCATAATATAGGCCAAGCCGAGACGGAGGACTTCAGAAATCAGGAGGTCTGGCGGAGGTCATCCATTGGGGACGAGGAAATTGAAGTGAAAGTTGGTGGGGCCGCGGTTCAACGTTTTTCGGTAAATGAAGATGGAAACATACTTTGAAAAAGGAGGTTTGGAGTGAAAAGGGTGCATGCTTTACACAGAATGGTGTTCGTGATCTTGGGCTTTATCCTGTTAGCTGGCCCTCTTTCCTTGGCACAGGAAGAGCAGCCGGCGGAAGAAGAGGTGGCGCAGAAAAAGTTCAATCTGGAAGCTTCCAAGTTGTCTTTTGGAGCTCACGGGCAGGTTTCTGTCCCCCTGGATCCTTATCTGGAAACTCATGACAATGCCGGTCCAGGATTTGGCTTGGTGGCTGAGTATGAACTCGCTTCTTGGGTGAAGGTAGGAGCAGGATTCAGGTATTCGCATCATAAAGGGGTAGACCGAACAGTCGGAACTAACGAACATCGGATTGACTGGCGGACCACCGGTGAGAGCATTTATGGAAAGTTCTTTCCTGGCCATTCTGAAGAATTGCCTCTTTTTGCTTTGGTAGAAATAGGTTTTTGTCAATTTCGTCCGACCCATCACGTTTCGTATCTGGACTTTCCTTATGGCGGAGAAGAGGAGGATGGCAAGACAAGGACTCGAATAGGCTTCGGAATGGGAGTTGGATTGGAAACAGAAATCTCGCAAAAGATAACCTTGAATCTCCAGACTCTTTTCACGACATTTGACAATAAGAATCTAGGGTTCCGTTTCGACAGCGGGTATCACACGAGGATATCGGATGAGACCCGATTGTTGATCCTGCAGGCAGGAATATTATATTCTCCTTTCTAACTCTCAACGTAATTGCTGCGCCTCGTGCAATTCCCGAGGGCTGAAGCAATAGAGCCCTTCAGGGCAGCGAGGAGGAAGAGCACGACTCAAGCGCGGATCTGTGAGCTACAAGAGTTTTTCTTTTACGGAAGCTTCACCCTTTAGGTTGGGTGAGCAGTCATAAATGCTTTATTCTCCTTTTTTCTCCCTCGTACGGAGTTTTTATCCCGGGTTCTTATGGTAGTCTACTTTTTTCTTTGAGCAAGGAATCGGCCAACAATAGCTTTTCGGAGGCTTCTTTCAAATCCGGTTCTATCTTTAGGCTTTGCTCAAACTCTTCTCTTGCCTCTTGTAACCGATTGTTCTTGGCGTAAGCTAAACCCAGATTATAGTGATAGACGGCGTTTTGTGGATCCAAGCTCACTGCTTTCTGCAGTTGGCTGATAGCTTGAGCGTGACGTCCGGTGTTGTCGTATAGGGTTCCCAGATTTGCGAAAGCCTCGGCAAAATCCGGTTTCAAAGATATTGCTCTCTTAAGATGAGACTCCGCCAGATCTATCTTCCCTTGTTGGACGCATATTGCACCTGAATTGAAATGAGCCCTGGCTATGATTTCCAAATCGTCCAAGTTATACGGGTCGCCTTTGGAAAAAAGCGTCTCCAGGTCATAGATGATATCCTCTCTTGCCAAGGCTTGATCTAATATCTTTCGGTATTCCGCCATCGCCGAGTCCCACCTGCCCTCCTCTTGGAGGATTTCCCCCAACAGCAAATCTGCTTCCAGGAAAAGCGGTATGCTCTGTATCCCAAGACTTAATGCTTCTTTTGCCTTTTGATAATCCCCCTGATTCTTGTAAGCCAAGCCCAGGTTCATGTGGGCTTCCCGGTAATAGCTCTTGAGTCTCACTGCCGTCTCAGCAGTTTCGACGGCTTGATCATAGAGTCCCTGTAGCCGGTATGCTGCCGAGAGGTTGTTGTAAGCTTTCTCCTCGTTCGGATTTATTCTCAATTCATGGTGGAACTCCTCTTGGGCTTTAGCATATTGCTTTCTTCTTAAGAGGACGATTCCCTTGTTCAAATGGACACGGGGCAAATCAGGGTTTCTTCCGAGTGCCACATCGTATTCTTCTAACGCTAAGTCGAGTCTACCCGCTTTGAGGTGGACATTCCCCAGGCTGAAGTGAGCCTGAGAAAAATCTCCCACGCTGAGGTGATAGGCATTGGAATTGGTCAGGATCGCAAAGGGAAATAAAAAGGCCAGGAATAAAGCCAAACTCCTGAGTTCCTTTCCCCACAGCTTCTCCCAGAGCCACACCAGGGCAAAAGCGGAGAAAATGACCAAAAACGGAATCACAGGCAGCCTGAACCTGGCGGTCACGAAAAAGGCGACCACGGTGAGCATGTAGGCAAGGACAAAAAGCATGGGCAAAATCCTGTTCTTCCATCTCTTTGTGGTTCGGTTTCGCTTATCGTAAAGAGACAAAACCATTCCCACAAGTCCCAGAGGACCAATGAGCCAAAAACCTGAAGTTAGAATCCTTATCAAAGACGAATATCTTCTGAAGAAATAAATGTCCTGGTTGTTGCTTATCTCAAATTTGTTCCAGAACAGATATGACTTCTTGACCAGGAGCTTGAGAGCCTTATGCGGTTCGTTCCAAATAAAACCGATTCCTTTCTGGTAGTAGAAATCCGATATCTCGGAAGGCTTCAAGCTTCTGCCTGATTCTCCTTCTGCCATCTTCTGAAAATCCTGATACTGCCAGTCCTGTTTATAGAAAATGGCGCTCATCCCGTCTGAATTTTCATTGTTTCCTATGTAGAAGTTTATCCCTCCTTGAGAAGCGATCAAGACGAAGTCCTTTCCCGCCAGATAGTTTCTTAAGGTGACCGGAGAAATGATCAGGGCTGATCCAACGAAAAACACAACACACAAAGCCAAAACGTGCTTCAGCTTCTTCTCTTTTATGAAAACAAGAAATATCCAGAGCCATACAAACGGGATGAAGACCAGGATGGTGGGTCTGGTGATGGCCGAAAGACCCAAGATCATTCCGCACAGCAGCCAGTTTAAAAACCTGGGATTGCCCCTGGCCTTAAGCAGAAGCAGAATCAAGAGAAGATCGAAAAATATCAAGAAGGAATCCAGCAGGAGCTCGTTCTCAAAATAAAAAAACATTCCATAAGTGGCTGCCAGAAGACTTGCTACTATTGCCACCCTTCTGCTGAAGAGTCTTTTTGCAACAAGATAAACCAGGACGCAGGAAAATGAGCCGATGATATGCTGAATCAATCTGGGTATGATGTAGCTATGCCCGAAAATCTTGTAGACTATGGCTAAGAAATATGCGTAAAAGGGCGCTCGGAAAAACACCTTGCCTCCGATCCAATTTCCGCCGGCGATGTTTTGTGCCCAGACGTCGTGATACAAGGGATCCATGGTGGGGGAGAAAAAGTGTGGATTGCTTTTGACCTGAAGAAGATAGATCAGTCTCAAGATGAGGGCCAGTAGGAAAACACCGAGCAAAAAAAGCTTCTCTCTGTTCTTGTCTGGCATTTGCTTAAGCACATCGAGAATATATCGATTCTGCAAATCCTTGTCAAACCAAAAGCTCCTTGCTTTTCTTGGAGACTTCTCTTAAGTTTGTTCTTGAATGTTGGCCTGGGCCTCCTTTCAGGGTGAAGCCTAACCCCGACCAGTTTGGGTTCGGGGTGAGGGTTTATCCTGAAGGGATTCACCCTGAAGGGCGCCCCGAACCAACGTGAGATCTTGGTTTTCCATATCAGGTGGTTATTCATGGATGTGAGAACGATTCTTCTGTTCATCGGGACGCTTCTGATTATGTTAGTTGGCTTAGCCGGGGTCATACTGCCGATGATTCCCGGTGTGCCAATAATCTGGGTGGGGGCTTTTCTTTATGGTCTCTTCACCGGCTTTCAAGAGATCAATTGGAACATCCTGGGCATCTTCGCGATTTTGACCGGTTTCACAATGGTTTTGGACTTTGTAGCCAATCTTTATGGCGCAAAAAAGATGGGTGCCAGCGCATGGGGCATAGTCGGTGCGCTGTTCGGCATGCTGGTTGGGCTCTTCACCGTTGGTTTGATCGGACTTCTGATTGGCTCTTTTGCCGGTGCAGTGTTAGGAGAAGTCCTAGCTGGCAAGACCACATACCTCGCTTTGAAAGCCGGGCTAGGCACGTTCTTGGGATTCTTAGGAGGAACCCTGATCAAGTTTATCGTGGGCTGCATCATGATCGGCATCTTCTTATGGAAGGTGTTATTCTGACAGGATGGTTTCGGGTGAAACGGTAGTTGCTCGAACAATCGAGCATAATTGCGCCCGATGAACGGATCGGCAAGCTCGCAGTCTTGAGCTTGTGGTTCCTCAGACTCAGCAGCCCCGGTAAGATGAAAGGGTCGAAGGACCCAGCCCTGCCCAAGGCGGATCTGCCTATGGCAGGAACGCGACCCCTGCGGCTTTTGTACTTGCCAAATATAGAATTCAGGTTATATTGTTTGTAGTGCTGTGAGTTTTTGGGGCTGGCTGTAATTTCAATTCTAGCGGAGGCTGAGATGGGGCAATTTATTATCGCACTGGCACTTACAGTGGCATTCCTCCCGACAGATCTCTTCGGACAGGGGGATTTCGATACCTCACGAGTGGCAAGTCTGGATGAGAAGATACTCAAATACAAAGAGTTGGGATCGCTGCCGATTGAGCTGACGCCGGAGGAGATGACCCGGCTGGATGAGATCGGTATTCTCCACCAGCTCACTGCTCCCCCGTCAGGGCCGGCGAGAAATCCCGCGGAATGGGAACCGATGACCGGAGCACTCATCCGTTGGCCCCTTGGAATTTCTGTGGCGCTGATTGCAGAGATGTCTGAGGATATCGAGGTCTACACCATCGTGGCGAATTCCTCTGAGCAAGCCTCAGCCACTTCCGCCTACCAGAGCGGCGGCGTGAATATGGATAATGTTTATTTCATACTTGCTCCCACCAATTCGATATGGACCAGAGACTACGGTCCCTGGTTTATCTTCGATGGTGATGGAAACCAGGGAATAGTCGATCACATCTATAACCGACCCCGTCCATACGATGATGTAATTCCGCAAGTCATCGGAACTGAGTGGGGGATTCCGGTTTACGGCATGGACTTAGAGCATACGGGCGGCAACCATATGTCCGATGGATTAGGCATGTCGATTTCCACCCGCTTGGTTTATGCTGAGAATCCGGACAAAACCCAGGCCGAAGTCGATTCTATCATGCTAGCTTATCTGGGCAACGATTACACTGTCCTGGATTATATCGAATCCGGCGGAATACACCACATCGACTGCTGGGCCAAGTTTTTGGATCCGACCACAATTCTGGTAAAGGAGGTTTCGGTGGGGCATCCCAGTTATAATCTCCTGAACCAGAGAGCTGATTTCCTGGCCACCCAGACAAGTGCCTGGGCAAGACCCTATACCGTGGTTAGAATAATGTGTCCATCAGGAACTGCCTACACTAACTCCATAATCCTGAACAACAAGGTTCTTGTTCCGCTGTTTGGAGGTTCCGGTGACACTACTGCAATTCGGATCTATGAGGAAGCCATGGGCGGTTACGAGGTTCTGGGATTCTACGGCTCATGGTATGAAGATGACGCCATTCACTGCCGGATCATGGGAGTTACCGATCGCTACATGCTTTTTGTGGACCACATTCCGCTTTTTGATACCGAGATTTACAACGAAGATTATCTGGTCCCGGTGGAAATCAAGGATCACAGCAATGCCGGACTTATCCCGGAGTCTCTTCTGGTCTATTACGCGATCGAAACGTCGCCCTGGGACACCACACACTTGCAATCGACCCCGGACCCTGATTCTTTCTATGCTTACATTCCTGCCCAGCCGCCCGGCAAGATGATTTCCTATTACATAAAGGCTGCCGACTCTTCCGGCAGGGTAGTGACTCATCCCGCTATCGGAGCTCCGGGCGCGCACACCTTCACCATCTTGGGCGACAACGCGCCCCCGGAGATAGTGTCTCCGGATTCTTTTGCGGTGGCCGCGCTTGACACGCTTTTCTATTATCCGGAAATATATGACCCGGATGATTCAGCCCACCAGATAAGCTACCTTGACGTTCCTTCATGGTGCATAGTTCAGAACGATTCGCTGATTGGCCAGGCTCCCGATTCATCCTGTGTGGACAGCTTCCGGGTGATGGCAGAGGATGAGTTCGCTGCTGTTGATACCCAGATGGTGAGTTTGTATGTGTACATCTGTGGCGATGCCAACAGAGACGGCGAGATCGACGTAGCCGACGTTATGTATTTGATAAACTACCTTTTCATCGGCGGCTCGCCCCCTCAGCCCATGGAAGCCGGAGACTGCAATTGCGACGAGGCGGTCGATGTTGCCGACGTGATGTATCTCATTAACTATCTATTCATAGGTGGATCGCCACCGGGCTGTTAGTTCAAAGGAACGCGCGGAGTGCCGATCCGTTTTTCTGGGGTGATTGACGAAGAGTCTTCGGATTTCTGCTCTTGAAGAAAGGATGTTGTGTTCACGAGAAGCTCAGGTCTCTTTGACTGAGATTTCGCAGTTCATCTGATCCTTGTAATTCGATCTCAGCATACTGAAAAAGGTAAGGTGGAGTGACATAAAAACACAGGAAATCCAGGTAAGAATGGAGGAAGTAGGGAAAACACAAGGACTGCCCATGATTTTGCTTGACTTATGTGGGAATTATATTAACTTAGCTTAAGGGGTGAGAATTTCGTATTTAAAAAGAGGACTCAGTTACGGGTCATCTTAAAGTACGGGTTGTGGGCTGACGAAAATAAGAAGCGTGACCTGGGAATCGCGCTAGCTGGTTTACTTGGTGACTTCGAAAAAACAAAATCGTTTGGTGGAAATCAAAATATAATTTAACCAAAATCAATTTCAGGAGGATGGACTATGAAAGTTCTCAAAATCTTCGGTCTGGTTCTTCTCTTCTGTTTTGGGCTGATCTCTGTCCCGCGCCCGGTCTATACGGGGGACGACACGGATCAGGGGACAGAGACAAAGAAGTACCGTACAGGCTATAAAGTCCCGGATTGGTATCGGGAATGGCGGGAGAAAGCCGAGAAGCTTAGGGCCCCGAAAGGGGCGACCTTTCCCACCCGCTTTGACTGGCGCGACTCCAACATGGTGACCCCGGCCAGGGATCAGGGGGATTGTGGAAGCTGCTGGGCTTTTTGTGCTCTGGCAGCTTTAGAGGCTCACGTGAAGATCTACGGTGAGGTGGAGATGAATCTTTCGGAACAGCAGATAGTCTCCTGCATGACACCGGGCACAGGCTGTGAGGGCGATCACATGACTACGGCCTATAGCCTTTTCAGAACTCAGGGCTCGGCGGACGAAGAGTGCATGCCCTATCACGCCAATGATACGGATCCTTGCATTCAGCACCTCTGTGAGAAGTGGGCCAAGATTGATTACTATACACCTTACGTGCCGGTGCCCAATACCGTGAACGACCTGAAGAACGCAATCTATAATTATGGACCGTTAGCAGTGGGCTTGGCAGCTTGCGACGAATTCCAGCAATATGCAGGTAATGGTGAGTGTTTTCATTATGACTGTTACCCTATCAACCACGGTGTTCTGCTGGTCGGCTGGGATGATGAGTTGGAGTGTGGCGATGAGCAGGGAGGTTGGATAGCGAAGAATAGCTGGGGTAGCGGTTGGGGGGTCATGGACGGTTTCTTCTACATAAAGTACGGGTGCTCCGCGATAGGTGTCGACGCCGATTTGATAAATTACATCTTCCACCGCCCACTTGTTTTTCTGGAAGATTATGGAGTGGACGACGCTGCGGGAGGAAATGGTGACGGCAGGCCTGAACCGGGGGAGACGGTTCGTCTGGACTTTACCCTGAAGAATGTTTGGTCTCCTCTGGGTGAAGTTGAGGTAGTTGCCACTGCGGACACCGACGGCATAGTGATGAGTGATGATTACTCTTATTTGGGCAATATGGCTTCCAAGGAGATTCTGGACAATTCCTCGGATCCCATGGAGTTTTACGTACCCAATGACTTTCCAACCAGAAGGGTTTACTTTACCTTCCACGTGGAAGGTGATTCCGGAGGTGGGGTGATTTATTCTGCTGATACGACGGTGGAGGTATGGGTGGGCAAGGCGGAGATACTTCTGGTGGACGATGACTCCAGCAATGGCACCTATGCCGATTACCAGAGCTACTACAAGGACGTTTTTGATTCTCTTCTCATAGTCTACGATGTCTGGGACAAACAGGCTAAAGGTGATTTTATCTCTTCACCTTCCGAGTATCAGATTTTGATCTGGTATACCGGCGATCATCGTACCGAGGTTTTCTCCCAAGAGGATATAGACAGTTTGACTTCGTTTTTGGACAATGGAGGGAGATTATTCTTGACCAGTCAGGATGCGGCGGAGGCTCTGACCAACTCGGGCGATCCATCGGATTCGGCCTTTTTGGTCGACTATCTGGGGTGTACCCTTGATAATGGCAGCGCCATCCAGCGTCAGGCCATAGGGGATTCCGGGGATGTCATAGGAGACGGGGTGTATATGTATACCTGGGGAGCAGGCAGTCCTCAGAACCAGACTTCCCGAGATGTTTTAGTTCCGGGTGAACCATTTGACACGGTTATTACCTATGCTGGCTCTGGCTGGAGCCAGACCGATCTTGTGGCTGCTCTGAAGTATTTGGGAGATACCTACAGGCTGGTTTTCTTTGGGTTTGGCCTGGAAGGGACGAACATTCAGTCGGAGTTTCAGGGACATTCCCTTGCCCCCCGGCACGTCATCATGGATAGAGTTTTGGACTGGCTGGAAGGTCCCCTGCCGAGCATCAAGGTGCTATCTCCTAACGGTGGAGAGAGTTTGCCTGTTGGCGGCAGCTATGATATTCTTTGGGAGTGCACCTTGTTTGAGGACAGCGTTAAGATCGAATATTCCACCAATGCTGGAGTTGACTGGCTTGTCATCGATGATGAGACCACCAACGATGGCGTCTATTCCTGGACCGTTCCTGACGCCCCCTCAGATGAGTGTCTGATTAAAGTTTCGGATGTAGACAATGGAAAACCCTCAGATACGAGCGACGACTACTTTTCCATAATCAGCTATGTATTTGGGGATGCCAGCGGCGATGGGACGGTGGACGCAGCGGACGTGCTTTGGTTGATAAACTATCTGTTTTTGGGCACGTCTCCTCCCGACCCCCTGGCGGCTGGAGACGCCAACGGTGATTGCAACGTCGATACAGCGGACATCCTGTATTTGATAAATTACCTGTTCTTGGGAACCTCCCCTCCCAAAGAGGGATGTGCGAAATAAGAGAGAGTAGTCAAGGGTAAGAACGATCAGGAAGAAGCCCCGCAACAAGCGGGGCTTCTTTTTTTTCTCATTCGCACCATTACATGAAAGAGTTTGCACATAATGAGAAATCGGCTTCCACAGGTAAGTAGCAAACTGTCAGCAAAAGGCTCGCTGCGCAAAGATCATACACGCCTCCTGGGAGTTCTTTAGCGTTGTAATTCGTGCTATATGAATCGGTTACAGCTCCCATCCCTTTCCTGACTTTCCATAGGCTTCTCAAATAACCTCTCTTCTCGAGTACTCCCTTCAACGGCATCTGCCTTGCTCTCAAGCATATGTGAAAAACCACTTGATTTAGTGGATAAAGAATCTGGAGAGCAAAGCGGTGAGAAAAGAAGTTCCAGTTATTCTCATATTCTTGTTATCAGTTTTCGTTTCTGAATTCTCCCCTTCGTTCGCTGGAAACATCAGCCCTGGCTTAGAACTGAGATTAGCCAAGATGAGGAGCGATGAGATTCAATCATGTCTTTTGGTCATGAAAAGTCAGGCAAACACTGCGCAGCTAAACTACAGATTGAGTTTGCGGGCTGCCACCCGTAAAGAACGACATCAGGAGATTTTGAACGTTCTTAGAACCGAAGCATCTTCTTCGCAATCTGGGATCATAGACTATCTTCAGGAGAAGATCGCGCAGGGAAGCGTGAAAGAATTTAAGGCTTTTTGGATAACGAATTCCATTTTTCTCAGGGCGACCAAAGATGAGATAGAAAAGGTCTCCTCTCGCAATGACGTAGAAACGGTTTATGAGAATTACCCCGTCACTTTAGTCGATCCGGTTTCTGTTGAAGAATCGTCCGGTGATCAGACGAAAAACGAGCGCTGCTTTTCCGCCATCGCCGTGCGGGAAGCTTGGAGCATGGGATACAACGGACAAGGTAGGTTGGTCTGCAGTTTTGACACCGGAGTGGATGGAGATCACGAAGCCCTATCCTCAAACTGGCGAGGGAATAACGGTGGTCCGGCTGAGGCTTGTTGGTTCCATCCCTACGGCTCAGATTTTCCCCAGGACAAAAAGGGACACGGGACCCATACCATGGGGACCATGGTGGGAATCTCCGAAGACGACACCATCGGCGTAGCTTTCGAGGCACAATGGATCGCAGCCGCGGTGATCGATCAGGGGGCTGGGATTTCACAGACCATAGGCGACATACTGGCGGCTTTCCAGTGGGCGGTTGACCCGGACGGCAATCCGGAAACTGTAGACGATGTTCCAGACGTGATCAACAATTCCTGGGGAATTCCACCCGGCTGCAAACCAGCCTGTGACGAGACGTTCTGGACGGCCATAGATAATGTGGAGAATGCCGGAATCGTGGTGATCTTCGCCGCAGGAAACGAAGGCCCCGATCCGGCCAGTTTGAGAACGCCGGCTGACCGGATCTCCTCGCCCTTAAACTGCTTTTCCGTGGGAGCTATAGATGCCAACGATCCGGCTTACCCGGTTGCTTCCTTCAGCTCCCGGGGACCATCGGGATGCGACAACCAGACCAAGAAGCCGGAGGTTTGCGCACCCGGAGTTGAGGTCTTCTCCTGTTATCGTGATAACCAGTATCGTCTGATGAGCGGCACCTCCATGGCGGCTCCAATCGTTGCGGGCGCGGTCGCAATCTTGAGGCAATACAATCCCGATGCCACTGTGGATGAAATCAAAGAAGCGCTTGTGCAGTCCGCGACAGACTTGGGTCCGCCCGGCGAGGACAACAGCTATGGCATGGGTCTGATAAATATCAAGAGGGCTTTGGAGCTTCTGCCCCGGCCCGATTCCCCTAATCTCTACTTTGCGAGTTTCCTGGTTCCGGACGGTGACCTCCTACAACCCGGAGATGATGCGAACATAATCGTCAACCTGGGGAATAGCGGACGAGACTTAGAGAGCGTGTCCGCCGTGCTTTCCACCTCGGACTTGTTGACCCAGATCACTTCAGACAGCGTCCATTTCGGAGACATACCCAAAGGAGAGGAAATCTCAAACGCAAGTTATCCGTTTCAGGTGAATTTCGATAAAAACATGCCCCCGGGAAGAAAGGTCAACTTCATATTAGAAGTAACCGCGGACGTCCCGGAATATTCGTGTGAGTTTGAATTTTGCCTGACCGTGGGATCGCTGCCCCTCTACTCCCTGGGAAACCACGACGTGGGAAATTTCCTGTTGACCGTCTCCAATTTCGGGCAATACGGTTTGGGAGATAATTCTTTCAATCCCTTAGGTGGAGAAGGGTTTGTTTATCCGAAAGACGGAAGCGACCTTTTGTATGAGGCTTGCTTTCTGATCGGCAAAAGTCCGGATCAGGTCTCGGATGGTGCCAGAGGTGACGATGGCAAAACGCCTGAACAGGATCTTGAGATGCTTCCCGGCGGAGAGTTGATGTTAGACACTCCAGGATCGGTCTCCGATCAGGAAGGATTTTGCATGTTCTCGGACCTGAAGGCAAGAGATCCGTTGGGGCTTAAGATCATCCAGAAAAGTTATTCCTACATGGATCCGGCCAATGATGATTATCTCATTTTTGAATATGTGATTCACAATGTCAATCAAGGGGCGGTCGAGGATTTGTATACGGGACTGTTTTTTGATTGGGACATCTCATTGAGTTCACCTGAGGATGATAGAGTTGGGTTTGATTCGGCGTTATCCCTGTGTTACCAGTATGATTCCGAAAGCAACCTGTATGCGAGCTTGGTTCCACTCGGCACAAAGCCTGAGAATGAGCTCATCGGTCCCTCCTCTAATCTCGTCACGGCGATAGACAACTCCTTGTGGTTATCTGATGGATTTACCGAGGAGGAGAAATATCTTTTCTTAAGTGGACAGTTAGCTACCAATCCCAGTTTGGGGGCGAAGAACTGGTCACAGATCGCCTCCTGTGGTCCTTTCAGTTTGGCCGCTCAGGAGAGTACTGTGGTTGCTTTCGCCGTTGTTTGCGGTGTAAGCTTGGCTGAGCTCCGAGCCAACGTACTCTCGGCAGAGGGAAAATATCGAAGTATCTCCACAAGCATAGACGATGGTGCTGACGAGATGAACCTTCCCGAGGATTTCTGCCTGCGACAGAATTATCCTAATCCCTTCAATCCCATCACCAGCATTCCATTTGAATTGAGAGTCGAGAATCAAGGGTCGAGGGTCTCTCGTCCTTCCGAAAAGAATGACAAGTTCCTCAGTCGACGCGCGGAGGAAAGTCCCCCTATCCCTGTTTCGCTGAAGATATATAATATAACGGGGCAGGCGGTCAAGACGGTCTTTGAGGGCCAGTTGCCGGCGGGAAGATATGAGATGTTGTGGGACGGAAAGGACGAAAGCGGAGCTGAAGTTGCCTCCGGCATCTACCTGTACAGGCTGAAAACGGGACAGGGGATGGTCTCTCGAAAGATGATCCTCTTGAAATAGGCTTTCGCTTATTCCTAAGAAGCAACCGCCCAGTTCTGGTTGCATCGCAGATTGTCCTAAAACCTCGCTTCTTTTCAAAACCGCGCTAGCGGTGAAGCCAAGACTGATTCCATGGTTTAGCCGGTCAGTCTCTTTCCTACACCCTCCACATTATTCCCGAAATGACTTGCCACAGGATTCGATTGTCCGTATATATTAGATGGTTTGTGGCTTTTGCCTGATCTATTGGGCACAAGATCATCCTAAAGAGAAATGGAGCGAGATATGAAACACAACGTAGCAAAAGTACTTCTTTTGATTCTTTTTTTGTTTTTACCCGGGACATCCGATCTATATGGGGTATCCCTGTCACCAGAACTCCTTGAAAAGCTCAGGAAAGAGGGTAGGCTTGAGGAGGTGGTAAGGCAGGCAAATCTTGCCAGGGAAAAGGGAGTCTGGCAGCCAAGCGCCAATCCACCGCTTCGCGCGACGAAGGGAGACTTTGCCGGGGTTGATACTCTCAAGCCGATAGTCATTTGTGTAGATTTCGATGATAACGTGCACACTTACAGCGAAGGTAAGTTCGATACTCTACTGTTCAGCAAGAACTTCGTTCATCCGACTGGCAGCATGAGGGACTTCTATTTGGAGAATTCCTATGGAAAGCTGGATTTAGTTGGGGGAGTGGCAGGGTGGTATAGAATGCCGGAGGACTATTCCTATTATGTAGGGGTCAGGTGGGGTACCGGTGGGTATCCCTACAATTCCCAGAAGCTGGCGGAAGATGCCATCGACGCGGCTGATGCGGATGTGAACTTTGCCGAGTACGATCATGACGGAGATTTATGGGTGGATGGTCTGATCATAGTGCATGCGGGTCCGGGAGCAGAGGAGACGGGATTAGATCAGCACATCTGGTCTCACAAGTGGCAGATGCCTATTGTGGTGTGGAAAGACGGGGTAAAATTGTATTACTATAATATGGACCCGGAGACGTACAAGGGGGGTCTGGTTCATATGGGCGTTCTCTCTCATGAATTCGGGCATACTCTGGGGCTTCCGGATCTTTACGACACAGACTATGAGACTGAGGGTTTGGGCGATTGGACTATTATGGCTCATGGATCCTGGAACCATGACGGAGCCAGCCCGGCCCATTTCGATGCTTGGTGCAAATATAAATTGGGCTTCACGGATGTCGATACGGTGACCGATAACCGGACAGATGTGGAAATTCTTCAGGCGGAGACCTCGCCAGTTAGTTACCGACTGCGGACCTCCGATACGGACTCCTTAGAGTATTTCTTAGTCGAGAACAGGCAAAAAACCGGCTTTGATTTTTATCTGCCTGGACATGGTTTACTGATTTATCACGTAGATGACGCCAGGTATGGGAACGACCTGCAGTGGTGCCCGGATTCTACGCCCTTTCTGCATTACGAGGTAGCTTTGGAACAGGCGGATGGGTGGTACCAGTTGGAGGGGTGCTACGGTTCTTCCAATCAGGGGAATGCAGGGGATCCTTTTCCGGGTTCGTATGACAAGCGGGCCTTTGACGATACGACCACCCCAAGCACTCGCGACTACTACGATAACCCGACGCAGGTAGCGGTCTGGAACATCTCGGATTCCGATTCCGCCATGTCTGCCAATTTGGATGTGACCTGGTCCAGACCCTGCCTGACTTTGGATCAGTTTGTTCTGGACGACACAACCTACGGCAACGGAAATGGACTGCCAGAGCCGGAAGAGAAGATTAAACTGTATTTCACCATCTCTAACATCTGGTTGCCGCTTTCAGGTACCATGGTGACTGGTTCAGCCGACGAAGCGGGAATAAGCTTCACCGACAGCCAATCTAATTTGGGATACATCGCCACCGGGGGAAGCGTAAGTAGCTATTCCGATCCTATGGAGTTTGACATCAGTCCATCTTTCACCAATGCCATAGTAACGTTCACTTTGCATGTAGAGGGCAACGGAGGGAGCTACAGCCTGGATTTCGAGCGAGAAGCGTGGATGGGACGCCCGGATATCCTGATAGTGGACGATGACTCAGACACTGGCAAATACGGCAACTATGACACTTTGTATACCAATGCGCTGGATTCCCTGCGATTACTTTATGATGTCTGGGACAAAACGAATCACGGTGACACCACATACGATTTCTCCGATTATCAGATACTTATCTGGTACACAGGCGACCATCGCGACGAGGTCTTCTCGGAAGCAGATGTGGAGAGCCTGATGTCATTCTTGGACAATGGTAGAAAACTGTTCCTGACCAGCCAGGATGCCGTAGAAGCTCTCTCTGCTTCTGGCGATCCTTTGGACTCGATCTTTCTGAAAGATTATCTGCATTGCAGCCTTGCTGACGGTAATTGCAGTAAACGGTTGGCTTTGGGGGAAGCTGGGGATCCCGTGGGTGATACTCTGTACATTCAGACTTGGGGAGGTTTGGGAAACCCCAATAACCAGGTTTCTCCTGACGTGCTTGTGCCGGATGGTTCGGCTGTTCAGGTTTTGAGATATTGCGGCCTGAACTGGGTGATCACTGACTCTGTAGCTGGAATCAGGTACGAAGGAGACGATTATAAGCTGGTCCTCTTTGGGTTTGGCTTTGAGGGGATGAATCCAACCGGCCAGCTGTATTCCGAGCACTATCTCTCCAAGCCACATTTTGTAATGGAGAGGGTTCTGGATTGGCTGCTGGGACACACCGATGTTTCTGATTTTGACGAAGGATATGCCAGCATTCCTAAATCTGTAGAGCTTCACCAGAATTATCCCAATCCCTTCAATCCTGAAACCAGAATACAGTTCACAGTGAACGGTCGACAGTCCTCCCTACACACCACCTTAAAGATTTACAACATCCGCGGGCAGTTGGTGAGGACTTTGCTGGATGAAGACAAAACCGGTGGCGATTATGCCGTGCTCTGGGATGGCACAGATGATAGGGGCAGAGAGGTCTCAAGCGGGATATATTTCTGTAGACTGTCCGCCGGTTCATCCTCCCAGGTTAGAAAGATGGTTTTGATGAAATAGGGCAGCAGCTAGCGGATGTTTCACGATTACCACATCGTCTATCATCATGAAGAAATCTCTGCACGTTCGACGGCCTCAGCATGATTTGTAATTAAATGGAAAGTCTTTCGGTCCGGCTACTCTTGGGAACATCTTTTTCAAGTATTCCCCGGCTGGAATCTAGTGGAAATCTGTATTCTCTCCGAAAGGACTTGCCAGGGTGTGATATCGGGAGTACATTGCTACTATAGTTGCATAGACTAGCTCGATCAGGTGGGCAGAAAGTCATTCCTAAACAAGAATGAAGCGAGCCAGAAAATTCAATATCACTGAAATACTTCTTCTAATTGTCTTTGCGCTTCTGATAGTAAATGATGATTCATCCGCCGTTTCTTTGTCGCCTCAGGCGCTTGAAAAACTCAAGAGACAAGACAAGCTGGAGGAATGGATAAGCCGAGCGGATTTAGCTAGACAACGAGGAGTATGGCAGCCCAATCAGAATCCTCCGATCCAATTGGGCAAGCTAGGTGCTTCTCCGTATGCTGATACCTTAAAGTCCATAGTCATTTGCGTGGATTTCGATGATAACGAACATACCTACGATCCTATCCAATTCGACACTCTTCTTTTCAGTCAGAATTTTGTCTTTCCGACCGGAAGCATGAGCGATTATTATCTGGAGAGCTCTTATGGAAAACTGAATCTGGTAGGCGGGGTCACTGGATGGTACAGGATGCCAGAGCTTTATTCCTACTATGTGGACGGTCAGAACGGTCTTGGGTTATACGATCAGAATGCTCAGAAACTCGCAGAAGATGCGGTGAATGCCGCCGATCCCTACGTGGACTTCTCAGAGTATGACTATGATGCAGATGGCTGGGTTGATGCTTTGATCATAGTTCATGCCGGGCCAGGCGCACAAGAGACTGGAATCAATAACGACATATGGTCGCACAGCTGGGCTATGGTCACCACATACAACAAGGACGGGGTTAAACTCCACAAATACAACATGGATCCCGAATTGCAGTCTGGGGGTCTCGCCAAAATGGGCGTTTTCGGTCATGAATTGGGGCATACTTTGGGTGTGCCAGACCTGTACGACACAGACTATGGCTCCAAAGGTTTGGGGGATTGGTCCATTATGGCAAATGGCTCGTGGAACAATGAAGGAGCTACTCCTGCCCATTTTGACGCCTGGTGTAAATACAAATTAGGATTTTCGCAGGTGGATCGGCTGAGGGAAAACCGGAGGAATGTTGAGGTCCTCCAAGCCGAGACTTCTCCCGTGGCTTATCGGTTGTGGAGCTTAGGGGGTGGCGGGACACAGTATTTCTTGGTGGAGAACAGGCAAAAAACCGGTTTTGATGAGTACTTGCCTGGTCATGGCCTGCTGATTTACCATGTGGATGAAATCTGGTCTAACAGTTCCGAGTGGTGCCTGGGAGATCCCGCGACTCCACACTATAAGGTAGCGTTGGAACAGGCCGATGGAGAGTTCAACTTGGAAGGTTGTTGGGGGAGCTCAAACACCGGAGATGCAGGCGATCCCTTTCCAGGTTGGTGGAACAAGCGAGCCTTTGATGATACGACAACCCCCAGCAGTCGCAGATATGATGGTAATCCCACTCAGGTGGCGGTATGGAATATCTCGGATTCCGATTCTTCTATGTACGGCAATATGGATATCATCTGGTCCAGACCCGCCCTGTCTTTGGACGAATTTAGTTTTGATGATACAACTTACGGTAATGGGAATGGGTGGGCGGAACCGGGAGAGGCGATTAGGTTATGTTTCGCTATTTCCAACATGTGGGCGCCGTTTCTGGGCACCACGGTGACTGGATCCGCTAATCTTGAGGGTATAACCTTCACTGACGATCAATCTTACGTGGGCGACATCCTCACTGGAGGTAGTGTAAACAATTATTCCGATCTCATGGGGTTTGAGGTCAGCTCACAATTTGAGAGGGCCGTGGTGACATTCACCTTACATCTGGAGGGTGAGGTCAATGGAGAGCCTTACAGTTGTGATCTGTTGAAAGATGCATGGGTGGGACTTCCTGATATCCTGATAGTGGACGATGATTCAGGCTCAGGCAAATACAACAATTATGAGACCTACTATACCGATGCACTGGACTCTTTGCAACGACTTTATGATGTATGGGATAAGAAGGATAACAGAGACATAGTCTACAGTTTTCCTGACTACAACATTCTGATCTGGTACACAGGCGACCATCGCGACCAGGTCTTCTCGGAAGCGGATGTGGAGAGCCTGATGTCATTTTTGGACAATGGTGGAAAACTGTTCCTGACCAGCCAGGATGCGGCAGAAGCCCTCTCTGCTTCTGGTGATCCTCTGGATTCGATCTTTCTGACCGATTATCTGCACTGCAGCTTGAACAGCGGCAGCGTTGCGGAACGCCAAGTGATGGGGGTGCAAGGAGATACCATAGGGGATGGTTGGTACATGTATCTGTGGGGAATTCCCGGTCCTCAAAACCAGACTTCCAGAGATGCCTTAGTTCCGGATGACTCGGCTGATACGGTTCTAAATTACGCCGGCTCGGGATGGGTTCGCAAGGACCTTGTGGCTGGGCTCAAGTTCCAGGGAAATCACAAGCTGGTCTTTTTTGGATTCGGCTTCGAAGGGATGAACACTGCGGACGAGTTTCAAGGACAGCCTTTAGCTTCACCGCAAGTCGTGATGCAGAGGGTTCTGGATTGGCTGCAAGGATACACGGATGTTTCTGATTTTGACGAGGGATATGCCAGCATTCCTAAATCTATAGAGCTTCACCAGAATTATCCCAATCCGTTCAATCCCGATACCAGAATACGGTTTACAGTGAACGGTCATCACTCGTCCCTGCACACCACCTTAAGTATCTACAACATCCGCGGGCAGTTGGTGAGGACTTTGCTGGATGAAGACAAAACCGGTGGCGATTATGCCGTGCTCTGGGATGGCAGAGATGAGAAGGGCAGAGAGGTCTCAAGCGGGATATATTTCTATAGACTGTCCGCTGGTTCGTCCTCCCAGGTCAAAAAGATGGTGCTGCTGAAATAGCTTTACAATGCTCGGATGTCCTGCAATCAGCAAATAGAGTATGTTTCCTTTTGTCCGCTGTGCCGCGGGCGTCACGGGCATAATAGTATTGTAACAATGGCAGGAAAGCTGATCCTCAGCGCAGGAGAAAAATCATGGATGTGAAGATCAAACAGAAATTCATTGTGCTGTGGAGAAAGTACTTCAACGGCGCAGGTCTTCCCATCACTTTTTACTATGCTGACCAGAGGGGCAACACCAGACTAACGGAACCGCCCTCAGGGCATAGGTGTGTTATTTGCGATCTGTCGGAAGTAGGGAAGGGAGAATCTCTTTGCTTTACTGCGGACACAGTTGGGTGCGGTGGTGGAAAAAGGTATCTGGGCTTTTCGCGAGAGATCGCGCCAAACTTCGAATACTTCTTATCGTGCGGGATTCCCGGAAAGCTTGAAGGAGAACGCTATAAAAAGTCGCCGGAGTTGGTCAGGGAGGCGATGAGGATGCTGCCGGACTTCAAGGCGCCGGCTGAGTTCGTTATTTTCAAGAGATGGGATATGCTGGAGGAGTCGGATGATCCTGATGTGGTGATCTTCTTTGCCCAGCCTGACGTCCTCTCCGGTCTTTTCACGCTCGCAAATTATGATGAGATCGATCCCAACGGAGTATTCGCGCCCTTTGCTGCCGGCTGTGGTTCCATCGGGCAGTATCCTTACCTGGAAAAAGACTCCGATCACCCCAGATGCGTTCTGGGGATGTTTGACGTCTCGGCGCGGCCATGCGTTCCAGAGGAGGTTCTTACCTTCTCGGTGCCGATGAAAAAGTTCGTCAGGATGATTGAAAATATGGAGGAGAGCTTTCTCATCACGCCTTCTTGGAAGAAGGTAAGCCAAAGGATGAATCAAACGGAAAAGGGGAATTAGATATTCTGACGCATCGGCCTCAACAGGGGGGATTGGTTTAGCTGCCTGCACTCGAGACTTGATACCGACCGCCCAGATGGGCGGTTTTTTTATTTTTAAAATCTTGATATTGAATTCCATTTTCGATATTTTGAGTATAACATATATGACACAAGCATCGGACCCAGATGAGTGAAAAAGAGGTGGCCTTTCGCACAGAAAGAGTAAGGGCTCAAATTCGCGATTCTTGGATACAACTCGTGCAGTCTTTAGAAAAATGAACACAAGAGTTTTCTTTCTTTTCACAATCGTTTTTGTCTTTATCCTTTCGTATCCTCTAACTCAATCTGCTGAGCAGTCCGAAAAGGGGCCGACCGGTAGTGAACGCAGCGAATCCACTCGTAGTGAGCGAAGCGAATCTATTGAGCTTCTGAATGCCGATTTTTCCGAGTTAAGAATGGAGAAGGACAATGTCATGCTCAATTTGATCGGCAATGTCAGATTCAAGCACGGCGACATAAACCTGGAAAGCCAACGGGCGGTGTGGTATCGCACCGCAGGTCAGGTGGTCTTTATAGACGACGTCAAGATCGAAGACCCGGATCAAATTCTCTGGGCAGATAGGGTGACCTATTCCAAGAATTCCAGGAAGGTGGTGGCAGACGGAAACGTGAGACTTGTCAGCAAAAAGGAGGATGCGGCAATAAGCGGCGGACACGGAGAGTACGATCGCACCACCAAGTTTGCCTTGTTCTCGCAGTCCCCTGCCCTAATCTTGAAACCGAATAAGGGAGATAGCAGCGTTACGATAGTCAGCCAGATAATGGAATATCATGCGGACCAAAAAAGAGGGATGGCCAAAAAGGATGTGCTGATCACCAAGGGGAGCATGAAGGCCAAATGTGATTCGGCTTATCTGCTGAATGACGAAAACAGGATAAAGCTTGAGGGAAGCCCGGAAGCTGAAAAAGAAAGAGATCGTCTGTCCGGCGATAGAATGGAGATATACCTTAAGGATGAAAAGGTGGAAAGGATCGAAGTGTTTGGCAATGCCAAGGCTTCTCACCTTGAAATGGAAGATTCACTCAGTCAGCCGACGTCCTACGAATCGGTTGCCGAAAGTGGAGGGAAAGAAAGTTTTCTTTCGGGGAAAGAGATGGTCTTCTGGCTAGAAGACGAGGAACTGAAAGAGGTGAAGGCTTCGGGCAATGCCGGAAGCATATTCTATCCCTCCCAGAAAGGTAGTTCCGCTACTATGCAAAGCATCTCCGGAGACAAAAACGAAGCGTCCGGGGATACCATTAATCTGTTTCTGTCCGATGATCGCATAAAGAGGGTTTTGATCAAAGGCGGAGCTATGGGGACGTATTCTTTCCCTTCCGAAGGATCCGCCTCCGGCGGAAAAGAAAAAACCGAGGATGGTCTGTCCGAAGAGCTCACCTCGGATGCGAGTACAGAGGATACCATAAAGTATTCCGCTGATAGGATAGACTATCTGATTGAGAAAAATCTGATAACCCTGGATGGAAAAAGCAGTTTGGAATACGGCCAGATCCTTTTGACCGCGGGCAGGATTTTTTATCATACCGAGAAAGAAATCTTGGTGGCGGAGGGCACCAAAGAGGGCGCGGGAGAAACCGAGAGTGGGGAAGATCAGCAATGGTTCGATTTGCCGGTGCTCAAAGAGGGGAAGGATGAGATAAAAGGGAAGAGGATGACTTATGATCTAAACTCCAGGAGAGGAAAGGTGGAGGCGGGGGAGACCCAGTTTCAAGCGGGAGTTTATCACGGCCACAGGTTAAGAAAAATAACCGATGAGGTGCTGCTGGCAGATAAAGGGAGTTATACCACCTGTGACAAGGATGAACCTCATTTTCATTTCTACTCAAAGAGGATGAAAATCATTGCTAAAGACAAGGTGGTGGCCAAGCCAGTGGTGCTATACATTGCAGACATTCCGGTGGCAGCCATTCCCTACTATGTCTTTCCCATAAAGCCGGGAAGGCATTCAGGGTTTTTGACTTTCGATGTGGGGAATCTGGAAGCGGGAGAGAGATTCATTCGCAATTTAGGGTATTACTGGGCTGCTTCAGATTATTGGGACCTGAAGACTGCCTTTGACTATTATGAAGGTTCCGGATGGTTGATCAAATCCGACGCCAGATATGCGGTACGTTATCTTTTGAGCGGAAGCATATCAGGATCATATCACAGGGAGTCAGGGTGGGATACATACACCTACACCAAATGGAGGCGCAACAGATGGGATTTGGTAATAAACCATCGCCAGACCATAACTCCCTCGGTAGATTTTTCCGCCTCCGGAAAGTTTTTAAGCGACAAAGACTTCTGGCGTGACCTGAACTTAGATCCTTACGAGAGAAGAAATCGGTCGTTGCGATCACAGATGAACTTAAGCAAGAAATGGACAAATACCAGTTTGACCTTGGCTCTGGATCAGACGGTTAACTTAGACTCCGATGACCGTTCCGCACTTTTGCCCACCCTGAGGCTGTCGCGATCGACCTTGCCACTCTTTTCCCCGGAAGGTGAGGAAACAGGTGAAGCTTCCAAGAGATGGTATAATTCGATTTACTATTCCTTTTCTTCCAATTTGGTCAACTATTACTACAGGAAGGAGAGAACAGGATATCTCGATCGAAAAAAATACATGGTTTCGGACAATTACCTCAACCTCAGCGCTCCCCAGAAGCTCCTCGGCTGGCTGGTTTTGAATCCTCAGTTTAATTATCAGGAAACCTGGTACTGGGTTTTCAAAACAAATATGAGCGATGATTTCCCGCTTTTGGGAAACAGCTCTGCCAGGCGGGGAACCTATTCAACCAGTCTTTCTGCCAGAACCACCGTTTACGGAACCTTCAATCCCAGGCTAGGCAGACTGGCTGGAATAAGGCATGTAATGACCCCCAATTTGAGCTTTGCGTGGAGACCCGAGTTTGACCGCAAGGAAGAATACAGAAGCTATACCGGAAGAGGCGGTGGTGGGGGAAAGCAGAAGTCAGTGAATTTCAGCTTGAGCAACTTAGTCCAGATGAAAACCAAATCGGTATCCGAGGGCAAAGAGGTGGAGAAGAAACTGGACCTTTTTACCCTGAACTTCAGCTCGGCTTATAACTTTTTGGCCAAAGAGCGCAAATTATCGAATCTCTCCACCGGGCTGCGGTCGTCTGCCATCAGGAACGTAGATTTGTCCTTCTCCGCCTCTCACGATTTTTATGACAAAGATACCGGGGAGTTAAGACTGCTATCTCCTCGCTGGGTCTCTTTCAGCTTCGATACTCGGGTGAGTTTACGAGGGAGCTGGCAGGAAACAGAGGCACACACGGTCGAAGAATTCGAAGGATTGACTCCGCCGCAGGAAGGACTACAGAGTTTATCAGGAGAAGTGACCCAGAACTGGAATGTGAGTATCTCACATCGTTTCAGCAAAACCCGGGGAGCCGGTGAAAATCATTGGGCCAGCTTCTCTCTTCGCCTGCCCTTGACCAGACACTGGCTTTTGGATTACGGTAACCGCTACGATTTTGCAGAGAAGGAAATCACCGAGCAGACCTTCGAGATTTATCGGGATATGCATTGCTGGGAGGGAAGGTTTACCTGGATCGTGAACGGATACCGACAGGGATATTATTTCCGACTAAACATAAAGGCGCTCCCAGAGATAAAAATCGAAAAGAGCCAGAAAGGCATAAGGGAAATGTTCTTCTAAGCTTTTGAACATTCGAATGTTTTGATCTTTTGGACCTTTGAATAGGAGTTGTGAACATGTGCACTTTGAGAAGAGACCCTATCACCGGAAGATGGGTGGTAAACACGGACAGAATGGCCGGGAAATCCTCCAGCTTAGTTGAGATGGAGGGGTTGGCCGAAAAGGGGGTTTGTCCTTTTTGTGAAGGGAATGAGGGGAATACGCCTCCTGAGATCTTTGCCTTGAGAAACGAAGGATCCCAAAAGGATAAGCCGGGCTGGCAGGTGAGGGTGGTGCCCAATGTCTCTCCGGCTTTGAAAGTGGAAATGGAGCTGGACCGGAGAGCGGAGTTGATGTATGACCTGATGAACAGCGTGGGTGCTCACGAGATAATTATCGAAACCCCCGAGCACGTCGCCAATTTAGCTGATCTGGAAGCTTCACAGATCCAGAAGGTTCTATTGGCGTATAGGCAAAGGGTTTTGGATTTGAAGAAGGACCAAAGATTCAGGTCGGTGGCCATCTTCAAAAACTACGGGGAAAGGGCAAGCTCTGTGCCAATCAAACATACCCACTCTCAGCTGATCGCCCTTTCCATCACTCCGAAGAATCTTAAGGAAGAACTTAGCGGGGCCAAGGAGTACTACGATTACAAGGAAAGATGCGTCTATTGCGACACAATCAGGCAGGAGCTTTCCACAAAGAAAAGGATCGTTGCCACCAACCAGCATTTTATTGCCATCTGTCCTTTTGCCTCTCGTTTCACTCACGAGGTCTGGATTCTGCCCAGGAAGCACTCGGTAGATTTCGAGCAAATAGATGAAAAACTGGCTGGGAGTTTGGCAGATTTCCTTAAAGAGGTGCTGCTCAGATTGAAGATCCTGCTGGATGATCCCCCTTACAATTACATTCTTCACACCGGACCCAACCGCACTCACCGCAGGGGAGGAGCCTGGAGGACCTTAGACGAGGATTACCATTGGCACATAGAGATCATGCCCTGTCACACCAGGATCGATGGCTTTGAATGGGGAACCGGGTTCTATATAGATTCAACCACCCCGGAAAGGGCAGCGGAGAATTTGAGGAGGGTGAAAGTCTAAAGGAAAGGCGGTTTGACAAAATGTTGCCCTGATCAGGTCAGAGACAAGAGCCACAGTGCAGATTGAAGCGCTCACTTCCCGTAACTCGCAGCCATAAGATCGCGGGCCCGCAAGGGCCCATTCTAACCTTTGGCCTTATTCAGTCTCTCCTTTGCCAGTTTGGCTTCTTCAGTGGTGGGGTATTTGTCGATTAGCTCTTGAAAGTACTTATTTGCTTGTCCCACGCTTTTGAGTTCCAACAAGGACAAGCCCAGTTTGTACAGTGCGCTGGGAACCTTGTCCCCGGTGGAGTAATTCTCCAATACTTTGTGGAATTCGATGGCGGCCTTGGTGTAGTTCTTCTTGGCGTAATGGCACTCTCCCAGCCAATATTGAGCGTTGTCGGCCAGCTCGGTCTCGGGGAAGTACTTCAGATAGTTGGTAAATCCCGTAACGGCCAAATCATACTTTCCCTTGGTCAAATCCAGATAGGCGGCGTCGTACAGCTGTTTGGGGTCCACGTTGATGGGGGTTTTACTGGTATCAGAAGCTTCAGCCGTATCCTTTCTGGAAACCTGCCGTTTGACCAAATCTATTTTCTGGTGTAGCTCCGGAAATCTTTGGCCCAAATCCTCCAACTTGCCTTCTACGACTCCCATTCTTTCATCCATCTCTCCTAAGGTGCTGGCAAGATCCGCCCTTAATCGGTTGGTCAGCTCGATCTGCTCTCTGAGAAGACTATCCAGTTGGGCTGTACGCTCCTCCAATCTGCGATTGCTCTTCTCCAAATAATCTGCCTGTCTTTTGAGCCCCTCCATCTGCCAGCGAGAAGCACAGCCGGATAATGCAAGGAGAAACATAAGAAAGAGAAAAAACGCCTTTATTTTTTTTGTTGCCAAAGCTAATCACCTCTTTCATACTTGTCTTTCGCGGTTGGCTCTCGGTGCCAGTCGGTGTGTTTTGATCACACCAAGCTCCGAAGGTCAAAGGGCTTTGCGGTTCTTGTTCTGTGGCGCCAAGGGATTGGGGCAGCCGAAAATTGCCCGCTTGGTCTTTCCATCCGAGTCGGTCGGCAAATGAAACGCCAAAAGGGGCAGATATTTGAATCTGCCCCCTCTTTCAGATTCTTTCTATTGGAACTCGATCACAAAGTCGACTCTTCGATTCTTTGCGAAAATCTCCTTGGTCTTGCCGGGATATTTCGGTTTTTCCTTGCCGTGGCTGACGACGGAAAACTGGTCTGCAGGGATGCCCAGCTTTGCCAGATAATCCCTGGCAGCCTCAGCTCTTCTGGTGCCCAAGCCTCTGTTATACTTTACGCTTCCCCGTTCATCGCAATTCCCTTCTATCCTGATCTTAGCCTGCGGATTCTTCCTCAGTTCTTGGGCGTTCCTGTCCAATATCTCTTTGTCCCCAGGCCTTAGATCGTATTTGTCAAAGTCGAAAAAGATGGGTTCCAAGACCATCTCCTTTACCTCTACCACTTCGGGCTCAGGTGGAGGAGGAGGGGGGGGTTCTGGCGGCGGTGGAGGTGGCTCCACTACTATCGGCTCTTCACATACCCTGGGGCAGCAGCTGGCCAAGAGCGCCAGAGCCAAAACTGCCACAAGCAGAACGCTTGCTTTCTTCATATTTCGCCTCCTTTGGCAAAAAATGGTTAAGGGTTACGCATCGCAAGTCTTAGCTTCTGAAAATCTGATCAAGCACGATCAGAACTTATCCTCATAAGACGGCCCATCGTCTCCGGCAGTAAGATCAGCGGATACTCTGCATCGCGAACCTAGGGCTTCAGCGGGCGAGCTCTCATGATCCGACAAAACCCGCAGGATTTATGAAAATACTTGCCACGCTCACTGAGATGCAACCATGAAATCGTCTCTTCGGTTCTTTGACCACGCCTCTTGGTTATGGCCTGGATATTTGGGTTTCTCCTTCCCATAGCTAATGATGGAGATGCGCTGGGGATCAATCCCCAGGTCTGTCAGGTAATCCATAGCTGCACGAGCTCTCCGCTCGCCCAGGGCCAGGTTGTATTCCACGGTGCCTCGCTCGTCGCAATTACCTTCGATTCTGATTCTGACGCCCGTATTCTCCTTCAGCACCTTGGCGTTTCGGTTCAGAATCTCGCGATCCCCGGGACGAAGGTTATACTTGTCGAAATCAAAATAGATGGGCTTCAAATCAGCCTGTATCACCAGCTCCCTCTCCACGTCCTCCCTGGGGATCTCAGGCTCAGATGGTGGTTGCTCTGGCTCGGTCACCACTGGAACCTCAGGTTTTTCCTCCATAACAGGTGGCTTCTTTGCACAGTAGGCAAAAAGCACCAAAACTAAAAGCCCTACAAGCAGGATGCCTGCCTTACGCATATTTCACCTCCTTCAGGCGAAAAAGATTTCTGGTTTATTACGCCGGTTCACATTGGTGTTTATCTTTCACTTCGGATTCATCATAGTCAGTTATATCGACAAATTCAACCTTGCTATCATAAGTCAGTAATGTTTTCTTCTCCACAATGTGGTTCATTGTCAGTTCCCCAGAACAGGAGACCAGCTGGGATTATAGTTGCCCTCCCCATTGGTGATAGGTTGTTGATTCGAACCATCCCAGTTCATGGTGTAAACTTCGGGTTTTCCGCTCCGGTTGGAGCTGAAGACGATATGGAGTCCGTCCGGCGACCAGCTGGGATTCTCATTGGACCCCTCATAGGTCAACTGGGTCAAGCTCTCCCCGGTTATGTCAATGGTATGGATGTTGAATCTCCCACTCTCCCGGGAGACAAATGCAATTCTATCCCCTCTGGGAGACCAGCAGGGTGAGTCGGCCACGTCTCCGCTGTAGGTAAGCCTTCTCACATTAGCCCCCTCCGCATCCATTATATAGATTTGGGGGTAACCGGCTCGATCGGTGGTGAAGGCGATCTCCTTTCCGTTGGGTGAGAAGGTGGGAGATGAGTCTATGCCCCAACTGCGGGTCAGCCGGCGGACTATTTTCCCCCCCGGAGTGATCAGATATATCTCCGCGTTCTTGTCTCGGGTCAAGGTCAAAGCCAGGTATTTGCCATTGGGCGACCAAGCCGGCGCGGAGTTCAGTCCCGCCTGCGAAGACAGGAGAGTGGTTTGACTGCTTCCCAGATCGGTCATCCACAGGTCGGGATTGCCTTTCCTGTAGGAGGTATAGACCAACTTATCCCCGCCTGGGGACCAAACTGGAGATACATTTATGGATTTGTTACTGGTTACCGGATAAGGGTTGTGTCCGTCGTAATCGCAGATGTATATCTCTTTGTGCTCCCCATTCATGGAAACGTAGACCATCTTGGTGGAGGAGATCCCTTTTTGTCCAGTCAAGTTCAAGACGATATCATCGGCGATCGCGTGAGCCAAAGCCCGATAGCTCTGGGGATCAGTTTTGTATCTTTTCGTCAGTATCACCTTTCTTCTGAGCACTTCCATCAGGTTAATCTCAGCCTTGAGCCTATCATCTTCAATCTTCACCGAACCATCCAAAAGATATTGTACCCCTAACTCAATCCAGCCCTTCAGGTAATATAGATCATTTCCCAATATGGCCAAGACGAAAGAATCGATCTCTGCCAGCCGGAAGAACAGGGAATAGCTCAAATCGTCCCGAACCACCTGGGTTACCTGCTGAGCGTATTCTGATTCCTGGGGCGAGAAGTCTATCACCGCTATCTCCAAGGCCTGAAAATATGTTACCGCACCTTTGGTAATTCTGGCGGTGATCTCGGTCTGGGGAAAAGACACTCTCGCCGGACCCAACAGAATCATGGAGAAAACCAGAAAAGCGGCAGATATATTTGTAACCGTCTTACGTCTTCTTGATCTCATATCCGTTTTCCACTGGGTTCCAATGGATTATATAATAAAAGCATCAGATTGGAAATTCCAAACAAAAAATCGAAAAATTTGCTCAAGGAGGAGTTTGCCGCCTCGCAAAACTCAAATCCCCATTAGGTGTGAAGTTGCACTTTCCATAGCTTTCTTAACATACGCTGAACAGATGATTCTGAACCATCATTGAATATACTCAAATTCCAGATGAATTCCAAGATATTCTCCGGTGAACTCATTGGGCAGAGGAGGAAAGGGGGTGCTGGAGACGATGGCCCTTACGGCGGACTGATCGAACAAATCTATGCCTGAAGTCTTTTCCACTTTAGCCTCCATGATGCTTCCGTCCCTCAATATTTTGAAATAAATGGTGGTCATCAGAGTAGAGGAGGCTTGCACCGGATTTTCCCAGACAGCTCGGATCTTTCCGAATATCAGGGAGAGATAATACGGGGATCCGAAATCGTGGGCATCGACCTGGGCGGAGCTGATTCCATCTCCCAAACCATATTCCGCAGCTTCTTGATCTCTTTGCGTTACCTTTGTCTGCTCCTTTTGTTTTGCGGGCGTTGCCGCTTTCTCTTCCTTTTTCTTCTTATTCGTGCTTTTGGCCTTCCCCTTTCTGAACTCCTTTATGGCCACACCCTTTTGGGGGGAGGGCTTCGAGGATTCTCCACCGCCGGGTCCAACAGAGACCTTTCCACCTGAGGGAAAACTCACCAGGCCTACACGGTATACCAGCGGATAACCCTCCAATTTGGTGTGCGAGGGTGGAGCGAAGAAGAACAGGCTTAAGAGAATCAGGCAATGGATGGCTGCGGACGCGACGAATTCCCTTTTCATCTTATTCTCTCCGATTCGGTAACCAATCCCAGGCTCTGAATGCCCAGACTCTTTATTCGGCCCACCACATCGATCACCAGCCCGTAGGGGATATCCTTATCCACCCGGAGATAGACGGACTTCGATCCTTTCTTTGCGGTGGCACTGCTTAGGATGCTTTCGAATCTGTTAAGGTTTGTTACCCTTTTGTCCACGTAGATTTTCTTTTCCTTGGTGATGGTTACCACCACCCCTTCCCCCAAATCCTGTTGAGTCGCTATAGTCCTGGGGAGATTTATCTCTATGCCGCTTTGAAGCATGGGAGCGGCAATCATGAATATGATCAACAGAACCAGAACCACATCCACGAGGTTGACCACATTTATATCGTGCAGGCTGCCGTAAACTCTTTTTCTCATCGGTTCGAACCGATTTACAGAAATGCCGTTATCGAATTGGTTATCAATGCATATCCATCCGAAGGATCAACATTCTGCCTGGACATTTAGATATTGACTTACAGGTCAACTGATCTCTTCTTTTGTTACTGCCGACAGAAACTCAAGCGCGAAGTTGTCCACCTGGGTGGAGATGATTTTCAATTTATTGTTAAAGAAGTTATATGCCATCACTGCGGGTATGGCCACGGCCAGCCCGACGATCGTGGCTATCAGAGCCTCAGCTATGCCGGGAGCGACCACCGCCAGGGTAGCAGATCCTCTCACTCCGATGCTGGCAAAGGCATCCATGATTCCCCACACCGTTCCCAACAGCCCGAAAAACGGGCTGATATTTCCGGTGGTGGCCAGGAAGACGATAGCTTTTTCCAGCCGATTGATCTCCTCTGCGCCGGTCCTCTCCAATGTCATCCTGATCACATCGAGCTTTTCCTTCTCAATGGGCAACTTCGAATCGAATTCCAACGAGGGTACGGCGCTTGTGTGCGGATTTCCTCCCCCTTTGGACAGCTCTGTCAGCTCTTTGTATCCGGCCTCCAACATTTTGGACAAAGGAGTCCGTCTCATGCTCACACAGGACAGATAGACCTGTGACAGGTTTGTCCTTTGTCTGAAGATGGACAAGAACCTTTTAGTTTCCCGGTTCACCTTTCGAAAAAGACCAATCTTGTTGAAGGTTATGGCCCAGGAGACCACCGATAGAAAAAGCAAGATGATGAGGATGACCTTGGCGAAAAGCCCCATCTGAGCCACTAACTCAAACAGAGTCCCCTTGAAAGGTCCTCCGTAGGCGAAAGACAGGATCAAAACGGACTTAAACAAATCACATCACCTTTATCCTTCTCTTAGACTGTCTTTTGCTGAACTCAGTCTATATATCGTGTTGAATAATACTAAATCCCATTTTTCCCGTCAAGGGAAAATGTGAAATTCCTTGCTCTGCTTTGAGAGGCCGCCTTATGTTTTACGTTTGACAGCTTTTCAATCTTTTACCCAAAATTGCCCGCGCCGCTTGGATTTCTAAGCATCAAAACCTAACCAAAATAAAGGGTTGAAAAAAAGTCCCCCGATCCTGGGGGACTCAGAGAATTAGGTCAAGTCGATCTTGGCCCCTAAATGGAGTTTCGGAATGCTTGCAGACTAAGGCGACGGGGTTTGGGGCTCGACTTTCTTTTCCTTGATCACAAAATGGGTGATCAACTCGATTAAGAAACCATAGATGATTCCCATAATCAAAGTTCCCAGGAAAATCTTGAACCCGTTGACACTAAGGGCCGAGACTGCCATGGGGATGGAAACGATAAAGCCTAAAACTATCCCATGCAGGATGTAGTTGATCTTCCAGGCGCTTATCCCGATCACGAATCCGAGAAGTGTGCGGCTTAGGATAATGGACCAGGCGATGGAAGCAGGCATCGGTCCTCCGCTTGAGGCCAGAAGCCAACAGACGATCCCAAAGATAAACCCCAAAATGGTGGTTACTAAGACTCTTAAACCTCTCATCTCCCCTCCTTTGTTAAAGAGGTTAAGCGGTCAGTAAATTGAGTCAAATCAAAAAAGTATTTAGCAAAAGAGCCCCGCTTTGTCAAGGGAAAACTGCACGGCTGGCGTATTATTTTTTGAATTGCAAAATGTCTTATGGAAAGTTTGCCGAAATTACTCTTGACAAACCAGATTCTGATTATATTTTGAAGTAGCTTGCGAATCCCAAATTGAAGACTTGTGATCAAAGCTGGATAGATTTGGGATGGATTCACATGGGGGTGTAGCTCAGTCGGTAGAGCATCTGCCTTTTAAGCAGGTGGCCGGCGGTTCGAGTCCGCCCACCCTCAGATTGGTCGACAGTCCACGGTCAGTAGTCCACAGTAGAATACTCGCCTGAATTGATCGTTTACTCAGTGGTAGCTGTGCTTGTTTCGGAATATTGTCTCAAAAGCAAAAAACCCTGGATTCTGAAAATCCAGGGTTTTTTTGGTCTTTTGGATTTTTCGCAATTTCCTAATCCAGATACGCCCTCAGGGATTTGCTGCGGGAGGCGTGCCTTAATCTCCGTATCGCCTTTTCTTTTATCTGTCTCACCCTTTCGCGGGTCAGATTGAACCTGGTTCCGATCTCCTCCAAGGTCAAAGCCTTCTCGTGGTTCAGGCCAAAGTAAAGGTTAATCACCTCAGCTTCCCTGCGCGAGAGGCTGTCCAAGGCTCTTTCGATCTCCAGCCTCAAGGACTCATCCAGCAGGGCCTCATCCGGAGCGGGTTGGAATTCATCCTCCAAAACGTCCATCAGGCTGTTGTCCTCGGAGGTGGAGAACGGAGCATCCAAAGAAAGATGGCTGTTGGAGATTTTTAATGTGTCCGAAACCTCAACTGCACTCAACTCCAGTTCCCTGGCGATCTCAGACGGGGAGGGCTCCCTTCCGTATTCCTGCTCTAACGAGCTGGAGATTTTGCCAATCTTATGTAAGGTCCCTACCCGGTTCAAGGGCAATCTCACGATGCGAGACTGCTCAGCCAGAGCCTGGAGAATCGCCTGTCGGATCCACCAGACTGCGTAGGAGATGAATTTGAATCCGCGGGTTTCGTCAAACCTCTTAGCCGCCTTCATCAGCCCGATGTTTCCCTCGTTGATCAAATCAGCTAAGGAGAGCCCTTGATTCTGATATTGCTTGGCTACAGAGACCACGAATCTCAAGTTCGCCTTGGTGAGCTTCTCTAAGGCCTCATGGCTACCCTCCTTAATCCTTTTAGCTAATCTGACTTCCTCGGCGGCGGTGATCAGCGGAGTCTCTCCGATCTCCCTCAGGTATAGATCCAAAGATCTATCTTCATCTCTAAACCTTCTTACCTGTTTTGCCAATTACAGACCACTCCTTAGTTTTGGGTTTAAGGTTTTACCGCAATAAAAAGGGGTTCCCCGTCTCTTGATACCAAGAAGAGCATCGCTTTTTTGTTATCCTTTAGCGATCGAGCCGCCTTTTTATAATCGTCTATGTTTTTGATCTCTTGGTTTCCTGTTTTTGTGATTATGTCGCCCTCTATGAATCCGCTCTGCTCGGCCGGACTTCTCGACTCCACGGCAAGTACGATAACTCCTGGTCGAAAAGCCACGCGAAACTGAGATGCTAACGCTTCGGTACAGGTCGTGACCTCCAGACCCAACCACTGCTCCGTTTTTTCCTCTTTCGGTTTCTCTTCTTGTGGCGAAACCGTGAATCTTTCCCTATCCGCCAGAACTATGTTTTTTGAGATTCTCTTCCCCTCTCTTAGAATCTTAAGGGTGACTTCACGACCAGGCTCCACCTCCGCCACCATCATTCTGAACTTGGAGCCATTTTCCACCTTCTTTCCCTCAAACTCCAGTATAAGGTCGCCAACCCTTATCCCAGCTCTATCTGCCGGAGCGTCGGGCTGCACTCGGCTGACCAATACGCCTTCAATTGCAGGAAGATTCAAGGCGTCCGCCGTGTTTTGGTCTATCTCCTGGAAGAATATTCCCAGAAATCCGCGGGAGACCTTTCCCTTCTCTATCAGATCGGGAACTACCCAACTGGCCAGGTTTATCGGAATGGCGAAGCCGATTCCGATGTTGAAGCTCATTCCGGTGGGATTGGTGATGGCAGAATTAATGCCTATTACCTGCCCCTTAATGTTAACTAACGGACCTCCGCTGTTTCCCGGGTTTATGGAGGCATCGGTCTGAATGTAGTTCTGGTAGTTGGGAGTCTCCTCCGGGGCAAAGCGCAGGTTGCTTCTCCCTTTGGCGCTTACCACCCCGACGGTGACCGTTCGGTCCAGGCCTAATTGGGGAAACGGATTTCCGATGGCCATCACCCATTCTCCCACACGCAGTGAATCCGAATCTCCGAACTCGATCGTGGGAAGGTTTTCTCCCGCATCTATCTTCAACACGGCTATGTCGGTATCCTTGTCCAGGCCGACCACCTGAGCATCGTGTTGGCTGCCGTCGGGGAGCTTCACAAAGATGTTGTCCGCTCCCGCTACCACGTGATTGTTGGTCAGAATATAACCGTCTTTTCTGAAGATGAAGCCCGAACCCAGACTCTGCGCCTTCTCGGTCTGGGGTGATTTTCTTTCAGGAACCTCTCCGAAAAATCTCCGGAAGAAATCTTCAAACGGATAATAGTCCGGATAACCTCTTCGTTCTATGATCTTTTCTGCACTTATGTTGACCACCGCCGGGCTGGCCTTCTCTGCCACATCCACAAAAGGGCTTTCCTGGCCGAGGGAAGGCTTCTGTCCGGAAAATGATAGTCCACGGGGATGCTCCAAGGGCTGTTCTGAAGCGCTTTGGACCTCGTGGACTGCCCCGGATTGGGAAGACCAATTGAAGTTTGTCGCAATGAGCGTGCCAATCCAAATAAACAGAAGAGCAAGAGGAATGTAAACTAAGAGCTTTCTTGTTTGACCAAGGATGTTCTTATCCCTCAAGAGTTGGCCCTCCGGAAAATCACAAAATATTATTATACAACCTTCAGTTTTTTTGTCAAGGGAAATCTTGCCCCGTTAAAAACTTTTCCTCTAACCCCCTGTGTTTCTTCGTTTCGTCTTTTCGCTTCTTATAGCTTTGCACATGTTCGCATCCAAAACGCAAAATATGATACGCCTCTATTTCGATTCCGTTGCAAAAAATTTCACACCAATTCAGAAAAAATCCAAACCCGCGCTTGCATGGGACACGGGCTTTGCTTGTGCCTAAGCCTGGGCTGACTGGAAAAATGCGCTCAGTTTTGAAATCACCCTTTATTTTTCACTTGACTAAAAGAGTTGCCGATATTAATTCTAAAGGCGTATTTACGTGGAAGCTAATGTCTGTGGCATTTGATGAGAACCCTTAAGAAATACCCTGACTCTGTGCGGTTACGCATTGCACCATAACGACTTGGTCTCGTATCCGCGGTATCGAAATCCGCAAGGATAAGTCTTTCAAAGGCCTCATCGCAAAAGAAAACGACTTAGGAGGAACGATGAAAAAGATGATTGTCTTTCTTTACCTGATCATCCTTGTGCCCTTTTCGTCCGGCATGGTCCCATCAGGGCCACCGGACCTTTGGGCTCAGCCTGCTGCCAATCAGAAAATCCTGAAGCTCTTCGATGATCTGCAGGACGTGATTATTTCGGTGTCCAACACCATCAAACCTGCGGTGGTGCACATCGAGGTGGTTCACAAGTCGGGACAATTCAAATACAAGTCCCTAGCCTCCGGGCTGATAGTGGATGACCGGGGTTATATTCTCACCAACGAGCACGTGGTGGATAAGGCCCAGAGTGTCACGGTTACTCTTTCCAGCAAGATCGAATATCCCGCGGAGATAATCGGAACGGACAAGCAGACCGATCTGGCCGTGATCAAGATAGGAACCGAGGAGAAGCTCTTCGTCGCGAAATTGGGAAATTCGGATGACGTGAAAGTTGGCGAGTGGGTGATTGCAGTGGGCAATCCGTATGGATTCGACAGAACCGTTTCATTTGGAATAGTAAGCGGCAAGGGAAGGGTCTTTCCCAATCTTCCCATTGAGACTCAATTGATCAACGACTTCATCCAGACCGATGCGGCCATCGATCCCGGCTCGTCGGGCGGGCCGCTGGTGAATCTGAAAGGCGAGGTGGTGGGGATAAATTCCATAGGCTTCGGCAGAGGACAGGGATTCACCATTCCCATGAATACGGCCAATGAAGTCAAGGACAAACTTCTGACCACAGGAACCATCGACCGGGGATGGATCGGCATTACCATACAACCGCTGAGCCGGGATTATGCCAAATATTACAGCCAGCCCGATCTGCAAGGAATTCTCATAAGCGACATCATCCCCGACTCTCCTGCTGAGAGGGCGGGGCTTCGGCCCGGAGACGTAATCGTCGAATACATGGGCCAGGAAATCTCTGCGGAAAAAGAGGAGGATCTGAACAAGTTCCAGTTCCTGGTATCGCAAAGCAGGGTGGAGGAGCCGGCTCATATAAAGATAGCAAGATACGGAACTCCTATGGATATTCAGGTGGAAATTGCCAGACAGCCCAAGGTCAAGGCGGACGAGTATGAGACCGAGCTTGGGTTTACGGTTAAGGAGATCACGGACGCCATATACAGGCAGTATATGCTGGATGACAGGCTGGGGGTGTTGGTCTCCTTTGTTGAGGTGGGAGGCGTGGCCAGTACCGCGCAGTTGGAGGAAGACGACATCATCGTAAAGGTGGAGAAATCCGAGACTAAAGATTTGAATGGCTTTAAGGAAAGCCTGGAGCAAGTTAGGGGACAAAAGCAGATAATGTTGACGGTCAAGAGGGGAAAGAGCAAGCGATTCGTTCTGCTTTTGCCGGAGGAAAAGAAGACAGAGGAAACAGAGTTGGAGTAATCCTTCTGTTCGTCACGGACGAGAGGCCCGGCACCAACGAAAGAGGTGCACTCTGGGCGGGATGAATTCCCGCCCCTATGAGAGAGGTTTAGCTACAATGCATAGGGCAGGGTTCATCCTGAGGGGATTCACCCCGAAGGGCATTTAGCCCTGCCAAAGGGCTGTCGACACTGACAGCCCTTTCTTTTTGGCGTTGAAGGAGGTTGGTGGCCTTGGTGGGCTTGGTGACCTTGGTGGCCTTCGTTTTTCAAATTTTTTCATGTCTCCGAATCCGGACCGAGTTAATTCCGCACAGATGAAGGGAAAAGGTTGAACATGGTGTCGGCTTCGCAAAATCGGTCTGCTTGATTCTAAACATGACTCACTCTCCTCGCCTGTTGGTTCAGGGTACCCTTACCCTGAACCGGAGCACAAGGTCAGGGGTGAGGGTTTATCCTGAACCCGCCTCTGGCGGGAGAAGGGCACCCCTGACCAACGAGGATTCCGAACATAGCTCACTCTCCTCATAAACAATCGGAATACCTGTTTCAACATTGAAGTTGTAGCGATTTTGATCTGTCTGGGGAGATAGCATACAGCCAGACTCTCAGGTCACACCCGCCAAACGCAGACAAGACCTGATAGAGCCGGAAATCAAGAGAATCACTTTACGCACCGATGTTCGCGAACAGGTTTGCCCATTCTTTCAGCGGCGCGGTGAGCTTGTCGAAGCGAACGGAAATGACCGTGCCATTGACCATTCGTGTTGCCTCTGGGGTTATCATGACAACCCTGGCCGTCTTTGCAGTGTCCGCATGATCCTCTATGAATCACAGCCTTCTGTTCAGCAGTCCAGTTCTCGTAAACGTAAAAACTCATGACATCTGCCTCTATTTCCTAGAATAGTGTCAGGAGCACGGGGCTGTTGCCCTACTACTCTAAACAAGCTCAAAACGGACACCAAAAACCCCAGCTCTGCTCTACAGCGGAGCGAAAAGTTGGGTGTTCAAATGTGAGCTTCATATTTCTTCATTTCGTTCCTGACTTGGCTCAGAAGTTTTATTATATTCTCTCGGGCATTCTCCATGATAGAAGACAGTTCCTTTAAGTCAGACCGTATTTGATTATCCAATTCTTTGATCTTGTTTTTGACCAGAGCTTCGTCTTGTGTGCGTTGGACTTTGGGTTGTAATGCATAGAGAACACTCAGCGACTTGGCTAAGGCCGCAACGGAGGAAAGTTTGGTGAAGTAGGTTTTGATGGATTTGTTTTCCCAAAATGATTCGTCTACATCAAAGTAAAGTAGAAATGAATGAGCTAAATCGTCGGACAATTCCAGGACCTTTTTTAGTTGGGCGCTAAAAGTAGAATTCATAACTTCAAACACTTCAGGTTCCACGCCTTCCTCCAAAATAGGAGCATTCTCATAAAGTTTGGCAAGCGCACCTATGGCTCCTGCCGTAACATACCACTGAGATACAGCAGCTTCAGCGGCTTTAAGCTTTCTGGCAAAGAATGATTTTTGCAGTGAATATTTATGTTCTTTTGACTTATGAATCAGGTCCAATATTTTAGTTATGAATACTGTTATAATCGAACCTATTAGTCCGGCAAGTATCGCATTCATATTGAGTTGCTTTGCAGAGCTAGTTTATAGCCTTTTAGGTCAGGTTGCCTGCGCATCTGACAAATGAATGGTGTCAGGAGCACGCGGCCGCCACACCTCTAATGCCCCAAGTCTCTTAATATCTGTTCCATGAAGTCTTCGTGACTCTTGTGATGACCATCTATTTTCGAAGTTATTTCAAAAATACTTATTGCCTTAAACGCATATTCTCTCCATTTATCGTCGCCAGTTCTTCGCAAACAATCAGCCATGCCAACGTACGAAAAAGGAAAACGAGGGTGCTCTTGGATCGTTCGTTGGTATCGTTTCAGAGATTCATCGTCGCATTTGAAATACAATATCCCATCTTTTTCAGTTAATGTTTCTTCCATGATCCTAGAGATGGCCGTTGAATGTTTGAGTCCAAATCCAGCTACAAACGATTTGCCGCTTGGATTGAGCTTTGAAACATACGCATAATCTCTTATGTTTTCAACTGTTTGCTTTAATCCGGCCTCTTCGCGGTTGCCGCGCCGAACGAGGATTATTTGAATTATGGCACAAATCACAAGTGCAGATATTGCTATAATTCTCAATAATCTTTTGCCTCTTTCCGGTTTAGAGAATCCAAGAATCGCTATTGCCAGGGTTACTATAATAAGAATGGTCTGTAACATTTTCTTGAAATCTACTCTTCGTGATGATAACCGTAACTAGTTGCTCTGTGGTTTCCGTATAAGAATTATTATATGTGTTAAGCTCAGCCCAGAACACCCAACTGTGCCGCCTATACGCTGCGTCTTCCTAGATACATAATACATACTACAATCATCTATCCGACCGTGTCAAGCACTTTTTAGATTAGTTTCGGCCCCAGCTTAAGGCGACGGGTGGCCCGGCCTGTTCATCAGGCCGGGTCTATCATAAAAAAACAAAACGTGCCATCACCACCATTCCGGCCAGTCTACCTCAATAGGATCGGTTTCTCTGGTCTCATAGAATCTGGCACTCGACCACTTCCAGTCGGCAGGCGACTCAACCAATCCTTTTCTAACGGGGTTGAAATGCATATACGTTAGTGTGTTTGCGAAAGTCTTGTCTTTGTACACGTTTCGATCGTAACCCCCACCAGCCTGCCAGAAACGTCGAACCTCTCGAGTGCCTTTACGCACTCGTAGCTTCTTACAAACTTCCGGCCATCTGTTCTGTAAATGGTTCAGAGCCTGAAAACTGAACGGACGTTTTATCGCTGTTAGAATAGCAGAGATGGAGATGTCCTGATCAGGGTAGATCAAGAGATGCACGTGATTCGGCATAACCACATAGCCGTAAACATTAAACAACAGCCTTTGCTTCGCTCTTTCCAAGTTCTGAAGGAAGGAGGAATAGAGCATCGGGCTTTTGAATAGCCATAGCTTCTTGTAGCACGAAAAAGTCAAATAATGGATATGACCTTCTCCTGTGTAATGTTTAGGCTTCATGCTTTTCTGGCATATTTAGGATATACCCGGTCTGGCAAGCAGACCGGGCCACCCACCGCAGCAGGCGATCGTTAGCCCCGTCGCTCTAAGAGTTGGAGACAGCTGGGCAACGACTCCTTCAGAGCACTGGCCATAGGAATAGTGGCTTGCCCAAGGAACTGTCGTGCGTGACTCAGCGGGACAAGAACCAGGCCTGCTACCTCGCCGTCGGGAAAGCAAATCTTCCCGAATCGATCTTGCCTGACTCGAGCAACATAGACATCGCGCCATTCGGAATTGTGAAAATTGTCTTCGACCCGGGATTCGTCGAACGCATAGCCGCCAACAGGTTGAAGCTGCCCATCGAGATCTGATGGGTCGAGACCGGTCTCTTCGAGCATCTCAGCAAATGCCGTGTACTCCTGGGAACTTGACCGTTGCGAGGTCATGTGACCGCCGACCGAGATGTCGACGTGCCCGGGCGAGTCATCTTTGCTCCAATCCCGGATTTGCAGAAGCAGGACATCTCCGAGAGAGGGGCTTCTCCAAATCATGAGTATGTGGGAGCACCGATGGCGCAGTGCGAGCAAGTGGCAGATCCACCGGGGAGCAGTCGTGCCCAGTTCCCGCCCTTGACGATCGAAGAGAGGCAACGCCTCGGTGTTGTCAATGGAGCGTAGTTTGTCCTTCGCGGGGGCCAGTTCAGCACTCACCCGATCGAGCTCCTCTTGGGTGATGCCCTGGCCGTGTCGGAGTTGGTGGCGCAGCTGATCTATCCTAGAATCATTCACTACGTACCTCATGCCTGGATTCCTTTCTGCGAGTTGACTATTGATTCTATGATTCGCGTATAAAAACCTTCGTTTGAGTCAGCGCCAGCGAGAGAGACCCAAGCATGTTAGGCGTGAGCCGTATCTTCCTAGAAAATCAATGTTTATTATAATCCTTCATGCAACCCTGTCAAGCACTTTTTAGATTACTTTCGGCCCCAACTTGAGGCAGATGTTCTTCACCCGCCGTTTATGTCCCGTTCCTGCAGAACTCAAATGGGCAATAAGAAGCTAATCCCCCTTTGTCCCGCTTTGCAAAAGGGGGATTTTAAGAGAATCACTCCTAGGATATACCCGACCGTTCCGTAGCCGGGGCTCCCAGCCCCGGCACACATGGCACGCCGGGCAAGGTGCCCGGCCTACGAACTGACATATTCTCGGTATACCCGGTCTGGCAAGTTTACCCGCCTATGGAGGGCAGACCCGGCTACGCACCGCTCAGAGGAATGGGTCAGTTGACTCAAATGAGGTGCGACCCTTCAGGGCGCGCCTTCAGGACGAGCTCCCCCCAGCAGAAGAATAGACCCCGCGTGTCATGCTGAACGAAGTGAAGCATCTTTTGTTTCAGATTCTTCGTGCCCCCCCACGTGTGAACCGCATCGTGGCCATCGGACCAACGGGGGTTTGTAGGGGTCGGATTCATCCGACCCGCCGGGCTCGATGAATCGAGCCCCTACAGAAGCCCTCTCTTATCGTATTTGATTGGTGAAGCACGCTAACGAGGAGGAAGGGATTTAATCCCCCTCTATCCCTCTTTAGAAAAGGGGGATTCAAAAAGAACTGCTCTTAGAATATACCCGGTCTGGCAAGTTTACCCGCCTATGGAGGGCAGACCGGGCCACCCACTTCTGAGACCCTTCACTTCGTTCAGGGTGACACTCTTCCTCAAAATCGCTACCACTTTAATGGTGAATCAGATATTTCCAGTGTCTATAGGAGGCCCAACTGTGGCATAGGCTCTATGGTAAAGAATGAAGATATGATTACAAGGAGAGAAAAAATCCTAAAAAACAAACCTCAGCTAGGTAGGTCGGGCTTTCCCCCGCAAAAGGCGCGGGGATGCCCGACAAATTGTGTGCTAAAGCGTGAGGATATGGTTAAGGGAGAGGAAAAAAAATCAAAAAACAAATGTCAGAAACGTCAGAACCATCAGAACCGTCAGAACCTCCAGTCCGTAACCGGGGTTCATCCTGAAGAGATTCACCCTGAAGGGCTCCTCGGCTTCAAGCTGATCATGGCCTCAGCACAGATCCCCTGAGCCAATTGACGATGGTCCTGACAACGGGAACCCCCTCGCCGGTCTCAGGATCATAGAAAGAATGGTTCACCCCTGGCAGTACGATGATGCGGTATTCTTCGTTCCCGCTTTCCTTCATCAGCGACGGGATGTTGCTCACGCTTGACTGGGCTGACACCACCCTATCCTTCTCTCCATAGATGGACAGCCATTTGGCGCGCATATGCTTCAACTCCGACATGTAGTCCCGCGATGCCGACCGGAACCTGGGCCAGAGGAAGATCAAGTTGCTGTCGGCGAACACCTCCCGATAGGGGGTAGGCAGGGCCAAAGGGTCGATCTGCTTTCGCATCTCGGTGATCTCGGCAGCCACGGCCTCAAGCTCAGTCGTATCGCTGTGAGCCCAGGCACCATGGTGTCGCCGCCACAGGGGCATCACTATCTGTACCAGGGAATCGGAGTAGCCCCGGTATTCGAGGGCGTACTCTATGTTGCAGTTTGCGTGTTCCTCCCCCGGCATTATGGGGGCGGAGCAGCTTACCACGAAGGATATGCCCGGGTACCGTGCCGCTGCCAGCGGAGCAACCAGTCCTCCCCCACTCCCGCCCATGACGCCGATTCTGGTGGAGTCGATTTGCGAGTGCCCTGCAAGCTCCCTGGCAATGTTTACCACATCGTCGATGAAATCGTCCTCTGTGGCCTCAGCGTAGACTCCACCGGAGGGTCCCGTACCCCGCTTGTAGTAGACCAGGGCAGCGATGCCGCAGCGAGCCAGCCTGGGGGCATAGTATCGGGGCGACTGAATGATCAACTCAGTCTCGTTGAACCCGCCAGGCGCCAGGATCACCAACGGCCACCGGCCCCTCTCGGAAGGCAGGTAGAGCTGCGCCGACAGTGAGATCCCCTTGGACGGAATCACGCAGTCCTGGATGAGGTATGGTTGGACAGTATCGCCGGGGGAACCGAAACACTCAGGCCTGATCAGCAACTCAGCGACCTCTTCACTGGTGAGGACATGGTCCGATTTCAGACTGATGCCGGAGGCGAGTGTTTTCGTCTCCTGCGTCGACCCGGTTCCTGTACAGATCAACTGGAGAGAGATCGCAAAGACAAGGCATTTTGGCCATATTGGAACCATAAGGCGCTCCTCTCACTTACGGGACGATATAATCCGCTTTGTTACCTAGGCGGTCCGGCCTATTCATCAGGCCGGGTCTATCACATTCCATACGGCACCAACCAATCCCTTTCTAACAGGATTCAACTTTATGTACTCTAGCCTGTTTGCAAAAGTTTGGTCTTTATGGCTGTTTCGATCCGATGCCCCACTAGCCGGCCAGACCGGGCCAGCCACTTTTGAGACCCTTCACTTCGTTCAGGGTGACACTCCTCCTCAGAATCGCGCCCAGCATATACTCAGTCTGGCGAGCAGACCGGGCCACCCATCCGCCAGGTCCTTGCAGAGTACGTGAATCGCTTTGCACATAGACTTGGCTGGTGCTTGGTTACGTACCATGCGCCCCTTTTTTGGCCGGCCTTTGTATCCTACTGAATGTGCTAGGGTTATAATGGACATATGAAGTTTGTCGGGCATCCGCCAGCCTGCGGCCGAGAAAAGCCCGACCTACGAAGCCACGGCACACAAGTTGCTTTTTATGCTGAACAGAATCTTGCACAATTCGGTGTAGGATGCACTTGAGGATTGGCGAAAACGGGATAACCTTATGAACAAAATATCCAGCGAGCCAAAAATAAAGTGCTACATTGCGGCAAAGACCAATCTGCGGGACAGAACCGTAAGGCAAACCGGATTGATCTCGTTTGCCATACCTGATCTGGGAGTGCTCTTCAGGGTTCGCGGGCTTGGCTCACATTACGAGCTGGAATACATGAGCCTGCTTTCTCTTCTGCGTTTCATCGAGTTGAACCGGTCGGCTTTTGAGAATCAGAAAATACACGTCTACAGCACCAGCTCTCTTTTAGTTTATCAGGTGAATCAAAATGCTTTCTGCCAAATAGAACTTGAGAAGCACAAGAATCTGGCTGTTGCCTACAAGAATATTCTGAAATTCTCCCTAAGCTGGATACCTCAATCCGATAACAGGGCAGAAAGCGGCATGCTGGATCTGGCTCCTTTGAAAAACTCCTTCAAGATGAATCTTTCCTTCGACTCCGGTCTTAAAGCTGAAGGGCATGATGGAGCCCTTGATCTCGGGAATCTTGACAAGAAGCTCAAATAGCCCGAAGCTAAGCTCACCCACGATTCGACTTATTCCCCAGCGACAAGGTGTGCGGTGGGGCATCCTCGACTGCGTCTCCTCTCGTCATTTAGCTTACAATCTGCCGCAAGGAGGTGATCCCCCAAGAAAGAGATAGTTGATCAAATAGACCACATCCGCTGTATCGACGGCTCCGTCGCAGTTTACATCACCCTTGTATAATGGATCCGGTGCGGAGGCTCCCAGAAACAGGTAATTCGTCAGACAAAGAAGGTCGGCGACATCGATCGCCCCATCGTCTGTGACGTCTCCGCGTGCACAAACGCAATTAAATTCAGGGATGATGCAGTACGTGTCTGTGGTGTAAGACGCTGTCATGTGCTCCGGTGGGAAGAAAGTGGTGTCAATGCATAGAGGGAAATCAAGAGGTATATCCTGCTTCAGCATGCAGCGCAGGTAAGCCACAATTCCGGATCCCGGGACCAAATAGTCCGTTGAATCAAAAGGAAGAGGTCCCTGCGGCCACCAGTAAATTTGAATCCCGGTGGTGTCTCGGAGAACGCAGAGAACGTCCATGTCTGCTAATCTGGTAAACTCAGTTATCAGGGTATCGAGAAAAATCGCTTTGCTGGGGTCGGGAATTAAGAGAGAGAGGTTGAAGAATACCGAGTCGTCATTGAAAACGAAGATTGGAACGTCAACTGTATCTCCCGCTGATCCCCAAATCTCCTGGATGCTCAAACTATCTCTGTCTCCCCGATCGTCACATGGTCTAGACCCGTCACAATAAATAGGGTCTCCATAGATGACATGAAGCTCCAAAGCAATCACATCACCGATGCTAACCCGAGTATCACCATTAGCATCTCCAGCCTCATACGGATCCGGCGGGGCTCCCTCTTGGAAAAGGTACTGAACCAGATACACAATGTCCCCCATGTTTACGATTGCGTCTCCATCCACATCTCCGCATACGAAGGGAGTCGCCTGCTTGACAGGTGAGGCGGCCATATATTCTTGAGGAGGTTCCGCTCCCGAAACAAGAATCGCCAACGAAAACATTGACAGAGCCAAGCCAAATAAGATTTTTGTTTTCATTTCTTTCTCCTTAGGCATGAACCCAGAGGTTCCTACCTTTAGAAGATTGGTTAACGGTTTTCAAAGACTCTCTCCTCCTCCGGTTACCTGCAGTTGAGATGCGCATGCGGGCTTCCCCAGAGGCTGGTGAGAATGAACTCTTACGTCACCTGACATCCGACCTCCTTTGTTAGACGTTTACGACAGGCCAGTCCCTGCCCCAATCCTTCGCCGCCTTATGGACGCTTGAGCATCGCATGAGGAAGCGGGAACTAAGGAACTGTTTTGCCCGCTTCAGAATGTCTTAAGATGTTTTCCCAAAGAGCAAAGACGAAAGATACCCACAATTGGAATACGTGCGTCAACAACAGGAATATCCCTTTGCGGAATACAAGGCTTCGTTTTTCCTCACCATAGTAATTTAGCAATAATATTTCAGAGGTCAAGGAAACAAACACCCGGATTCGGTGAATTTATAGAAGATGGATTGCGCAAAAGCGCGGAACTTTCCTGATTGGTTTCCTCTTGACTTCGGATAATCTTCTGATAAATTACACGTGGGTTCAGTCCCTTGGCTGGCCGAAGAATCTCAAGCGCGATTGGCTGAGCCAGTAAGCTGAAGTTAGAGTCTGGCCTTCACTGTTGACATTTTAGCTTCGATCTTGATGTTTCCATTTTCCAGTTCCAAAAGAGCTCTTCTTTGCACCACTTTGATATTGACTTCGTTTTGTCTGCTCAACTTCTCAGGACCCGAGGCGGATCAGGCTCAAAAAAGTGGCGAGGAATCCGCAGCTGCGTTGAGTATGGCGGAACCGGAAATTCTCTTCAGCCCGAAAGTCGAGCCGGTGATCTCACCCGACCTCTTCCATTTACTTTCCAGTCTTTCAGCCGCAGATAACGTGAGAATATGGGTATTCTTCACAGACAAAGGTATTTTCACCCGGGAAGATTATGCTATATCGAAAGCTTCCTTCGCAAACACCCTTTGCCCGGCAGCTTTGAAAAGACGTGCAAAGAATAAGGTTGAGGTCGACTTTTTTGATCTGCCGGTAGAGCAAAGCTATGTAGACGGAATCTTGTCCCGTGGAGCAAAGCTAAGGCGAAGATCAAAATGGCTGAATGCGGCAAGCTTTGAGATTCAGGCGCACAAGATCGAAGATATTGCCAGTCTTCCCTTCGTGAGACAGATAAGAAGAGTAGTGGGCTTTAAAAGGAAACCGGTTGAGTTGGGTCCACCGCCTGATTTCAGCCAACAGAAACTTGTCGAGCCTCAGTACGGCAGAAACTATGGTCTCTCTCTGGCTCAACTTGACCAGATAAACGTTCCCATCGTGCATGACATGGGCTACAAGGGTCAGAACGTTATCGTCTGCATGCTGGACACCGGGTACAAGAAGGATCATCAGGCATTTGATTTAGCTTTTTCAGAGGGACGGGTGTTGGACGAATATGATTTCATAAATGATGACCAGAACACTGATAATGAGCCGGGGGATCCATCGAGTCAGCATGATCACGGCACCTATACCTGGTCCGCCCTGGGGGGAGCATTCGATGGACAGCTCTATGGCCCGGCTTACAAGGCCAGCTTCTTATTGGCCAAAACCGAGGACATCGCAAGCGAGGAGCCGATTGAGGAGGACTACTGGGTGGCCGGGATGGAATGGGCAGATAGCCTGGGTGCGGAAGTGATCTCCAGCTCGGTGGCGTATTCGGATTGGTATACCTTTGAAGATTATGATGGCAATACCGCCGTTACCACCATCGCGGCAGACATAGCAGCAAGCCGGGGAATAGTGGTCTGCAACTGCATGGGAAATGATGGTCCGGGATACGGTACCCTGATGGCTCCTGCGGATGCCGATAGCATCTTAGCCTGCGGAGCCGTGGATGCTTCCGGGAACCTGGCCGGTTTCAGCTCCTGGGGTCCTACCTATGACGGCAGAATCAAGCCGGAGGTGCTGGCCAGAGGTGTGGGCACGTACTGCGCCGCTGCCTTTGCCACAGATGAATACACCTTTGCCGGTGGCACCTCGCTTTCCACTCCGTTGGTGGGAGGGTGTGCGGCCGCCCTTCTGTCTGCTCATCCCGATTGGACGGTGATGCAGGTGAGGGAAGCTTTGACGATGACGGCCAGCAACGCCGCATCTCCGAATATCGAATACGGTTGGGGGATCGTCGATCTTTTCTCGGCACTGAATTACAATCCTTCAGGGGCATTGACCATCTTACACGATCCCTTACTCGCTATCAGCGACACTTCAAGCTCCATTTTGCTGACTGCAGCCATAACTTCCGAAAATGGCCTGGTACCGGATTCTTTGTTTTTGTTCTGGAATACGGACACCTTAGTTCCTTTCCTCAGGGAGAATTTGCAGTCAACACCACCAGATCAATATCAAGCTGAGATTCCTGCGCAAGGTTCCGGCTCCACCATTTTCTATTATTTCTCGGCTCAGGATAGTTTTGGCAACGTCGTTACCCTGCCTCTGGGTGCTCCTCGGTTTATATTCAAATCGTATGTTGCCCCCGTTTCCATCACCTTCGATTTCGAAAATGGGCTTTATTTCTGGGAAACAGGTGGATCAAACAATAAATGGAATATCAATTCCGTCTCTTCGCACGAGGGGCTTTTCAGCCTGACTGACAGCCCGATCGGAGAGTATTCAAATAACGCCGACTCGTGGGCTGCGCTCAAGCAGGGATTGGATTTGACCTCTGCGGCAAGTCCCGAGTTATCCTTCTGGCACCGGTATGGTCTATGGGTATATGATAGTTGTTTTGTGGAGGTAAACACAGACGGCAAGGAAACCTGGGACAGGCTTCTGCCGTCGTTTGCAGATAGCCAGAACGAGTGGACACAGGTGAGTTTTCCTCTGGATTCTTATGTTGGATGTTCGGATTTTAGATTCAGATTTCATATCGAATCAGATAGTGTGGGCACCTCGGATGGTTGGTATATCGATGACATCCAGGTTAGCCTTACGCCGACCTCTGTTCCTGAAGAGCCAACTTCCCTCCCAACTCATTTTGCCCTGTACCAGAATCATCCTAACCCCTTCAATCCCGTTACCAGTATCCAGTATGCAGTAGGCAGTAAGCAGACAAAAGCTGGGGACAGTCCCACTAAGCACATCACACTGAAGGTCTATAACTTACTGGGGCAGAGGGTGAGGAATTTGGTGGATGAGGAGAAGCTTCCGGGAACCTATCGGGTGATCTGGGATGGGACGGATGATGAAGGCGAGAGGGTTGCAAGCGGAATATATCTCTACCAGCTGAGGACACAAGGTCAGACTCTCACCAAAAAAATGCTGCTTCTGCAATAGATTCCTCTCATTTCCAGGATTTCTCAGGCGACACATAAAAGTAATCCTTGCCTTTCTAACTAATTCTACTATTATGAAAGTGGAGGTGGGCACATGAGAAGACCTCTCACATTACTGATTTTCATAGTTGTCTTGAGGGCCAGCGTTGGTTTTGCTGACACCCACTATGTCTCCAAAACCGGCTTGGATGAGTACCCTTACACCTCCTGGGCTACGGCGGCGGATTCTATTCAAAAGGGGATAGATGCCGCCTCTGCCGGTGATACGGTGAGGGTGGCGGCGGGAACTTACCGGGAAATTGTTATGATGATTCCGGGAATAGTTCTGCTGGGTGCGGGAATGGATTCTTCTATCATTTACCCCTACACAAACTCAGGAGGGGATATAGTTTACGGGCAAGACAGCAGTGTAATAGAGGGCTTTCACATAAGAGGGTGGGACCCCGTGGGGGGCGATTTTTGTGTAGGAATTTACAATTCTGTTGATTCCAAGTTGAAAAGAATAAGAAATAACAAAATAACAGAATGTGACGGAGGAATATATCAGGCCTGGGTGACCACGGAAGTGTCTAATAACATAATTGACGACAACCGGACTGGAATTAGATCAGATATTTTTGACAAGAGCTCGATAATCAGCAATACGATGGTCAATAACCACTGTGCGATAGATCTGTTCTCCGCTTCTTCTCCTGAAATCATAAGGAACCTGATCTCCAATACGACCACTTACGCCATCCATGGTGATTTTTCCGATTCGCTCCTTATTGAAAACAACTTAGTTGTGGTGGGCGAACACTATGGCATATCTCTGATCAATTATGGTGGAGAGTTCAAGAACGCCCCGATAAGAAATAACACGCTGATAGGCGACAGCGTGCCGTTTACCGGATATTACCCGCACGTAGTGGGAATTGCTGGTTTCAGTAATGAGATAAAGAACAACGTAATATCTGGGGGCTATTATGGAGTCGTGGCTTCAAGTTATGATGGATACGACAGTAATCCTCAGGTTTCATATAATGATTTATGGGGAAATGTGGAGAATTACCAAGTTTATGGTTCCGGTAGCATTGACACCTCTCTGGGAGGGAATATTTATGTGGATCCTATGTTTATAGGTGGCGATAATTATCACCTGCAATACGGTTCACCCTGCATCGATGCAGGTGATCCGGATACTAAAGACCCGGATTCCTCCCGATCGGATATTGGGTGTTACGGTGGGGCCTGGGGAGAGACTTATACCTATCAGGATTATCCTCCCAGAGCACCGGACAGCTTAACAGCTACGTCGTCAGAGAGCGTGCTTGTTCTGTCCTGGAAACCCAATACCGAATACGATCTTTCTCATTACCTGGTGTATAAGGATACTCTCGGTGAGTTTATTCCGGATAGTCTCAAGATTGTGGGAGAGGTTCCCAAAGATAGCTCGGTCTTCAGAGATTATGATTTTGTTCTGGGAGAGACCTACTATTATCGTCTCTCTGCCTGGGACATGACGGGAAACGAAAGCGATTATTCAGATGAGCTTGCTGTTTCAGCAACCGATGTGGGAGACTTCACGGAAGAAGGTCCTCCCATGCCCAGGATGTATCAGGTTCGACAGAATTACCCCAACCCGTTCAATCCATCCACCACCATAGTATATCATCTGCCGGATGTCGGTTATCAGCCTGCGGAAGTGGAGATAGTGATTTACAATTTGTTGGGACAGAAAGTAAGAACACTGGTGAAGGAGAGAAAATATCCGGGTGAGCATAAGGCAAGCTGGGATGGAAAAGATGATAAGGGAAATGACCTGTCAAGCGGCATCTATTTTTACAAGCTGACGTTCAGCGGGGTAGATTTATATCCCTTGGTAAAGCCAAAGAAGATGGTTCTGATGAGATAGGTAGAAGTACTTCTGGTCTGGAATTTCGCTGAGTAATGCTGGTTTTGTGCGTTTTTGGTGTTATATTAATAACAGAGGTGGTTTCATGAAAAAGTCAATCTTGGGGTTGGTGGTAGGGATTCTGGTGTCTGGGATTTCCTTTGGTGACACCCATTATGTCTCCAAAACCGGTTCGGATATATACCCTTACGACTCGTGGGCAACCGCGGCGGATTCTATTCAAAAGGGGATAGATGCAGCCTCTGCCGGTGATACAGTGCGGGTGGCTGCCGGGACTTACCACGAGATCGTAATGATGATTCCGGGAATAGTTCTGCTGGGTGCGGGAATGGATTCTTGTATCATTTACCCCTACACAAATTCAGGACGGGATATAGTATACGGGCAGGACAGCAGTGTCATAGAGGGATTTCATATAAAAGGATGGGAACCTGTGGGCGAGGATTTTTGCATTGGAATCTATAATTCTGTTGATGCAAAGCTGAAAAGAATAAGCAATAACAAAATATCGGACTGCGACGGAGGTATTATTCAGGACGCAAACACCGAGGTTTTCAATAACATAATTGAGGATAACCGAACTGGGATTTCTTCAGGTTTCGGGGACAATAGTGTGATCATTGGTAACACCTTGACTAACAATCACGCGGGAATAAGTTTATGGGTTTCTGGTGGTCCTACAATCGTGAAGAACCTGATAATTGCTAGCTCGGATGGCATCTATGGAGTAGATGGTGACTTTAGTGATTCCATTTTTGTTGAGAATAATTTAGTTGCAGGATACGATGGAACTGTTGCTCTTTGGACTTGGGGAGATGGACAGTTCAAGACAGCTCCCATAAGGAATAACACGCTGATTAGCAACGGCGCTTATTGGGTAATTTACGTCGGTGGGTTGAGTAACGAGATAAAGAATAACATTATATCCGGGGGAGCTTATGGGGTTGAGGCGGTGAAAATCAGTGAATATGAGTGCAACCCCCAAGTTTCGTACAACTGTCTGTGGAATAATGAGCAGAATTATTATGTGCTTGACGGGGCAAGCATCGACACCTCTTTCGGCGGGAACATCTATTCAGTTCCCATGTTTGTTGGTGGCGATGATTATCATCTGC
>CAZPOP010000002.1:116610-195897 GCA_964588305.1 uncultured Ignavibacteria bacterium | reverse complement strand
TCTGGAGTTATTCGGGCGAAACCGACCTATTGGTTGATATAACTGATCGAGTGGCTACCATAAGCGTCCCCAATCCCGACTGGGATGGTTCCGAAACCATCTGGTTCAGAGCCTGTGATCCGGGCGGATTGTGTGATTCCAACGAGGCGACCTTCACCGTTTTGGAGTCAGACTTCACCATTGATGCCACTCCAGAAACTCTAAGGGTAGTGCGGGGAGATTCTGCCGAATACGATGTCGTTCTGACCAGCGTAAACGGCTTTGCTTCCGATTGCACTCTGGAGGTCTCCGGTCATCCCGATGGATCAACGCCCACATTCGACCCCCCTGTGGTTGTTCCCACGGGCAGTTCCATCTTGACTATTGAGATTCCGGATACCACGAGTTCCGACACCTTCGATTTGGCCATCACCGCAACTGAGATCGATAAAGGAATAGTTCGAAGCGACACGGTGGTATTGATCGTCCTCCTGCAAACTTGGGACTTTTTAGTGGATGCATCTCCAGACACACAAATAGTCACGCAAGGGAACCCTACCACCTATGATGTAACCATTATTCCCAATGCCGGGTTTAGCGCTGCCTGCACTCTGTACATTGTCGAGGACTCGTTGCCGGCCGGAGCAACGGCGGATTTCGCTCCTAATCCGATTCCGCCCAACGACACCTCTACCTTGACCATAAACACTCTGGTGACAAGTCCAACAGGCGAGTATTATCTTCCCATTATAGCTGTGGCCAACAAAAAGCAGTCAGACACGACTTACGTGACGCTGATAGTTGAGGAAGCCACGGATGTGGAGGACGAGGGCGACCAGTTGAATGTTCCGGATAGATTCGCTCTATTCCAGAATCAGCCCAATCCATTCAACCCGGAGACCAAGATCAGTTATAACCTACCCCAGGGTTGTGAGGTCAGGCTAACCATTTACGACATCCTGGGACGGAGAGTGAAGAGTCTGTTTGAGGGTTATCAGAACGCAGGAATGCACTCCCTGGTCTGGGGTGGAAGAGACGATGAAGGGAGACAACTAAGCAGCGGCGTCTACTTCTACCGTCTGCAAGCCGGAGAGCTCAATCAGACCCGAAAAATGGCCTTGGTTAAATGATCCCGGTCTCCAATTAACAGCAAGCAGAAAGCCCCGCCTAGGCGGGGCTTTTTATTTGGGTAACAGACCGGAGAAAATTCAGAGCTTTCTCCCCCCATTCAATCATTCCACGTCTCCGTCTTCAAGATAGTACCCCGAGGAGGAATCAAAGCCGGTCAACTTCCCCATATAATTGACCGGGTCTCCTTTTTTTAACGTCAGAAGCTTCTGTCGTTTTGATTTGTCAAAACTGACGCTTACATCGAAATCTTCAGCAGTCTGAGAGTGCCTGACGCGCAAAATGTAATCTCCAGAAATCTCTTTGACAACCCCCTCCACCTCGCCTGACCATCTAACGTATCTGCCTTTGTATTTCTCAAAAATGTGTTTTCTCTGCTTCGTATCCATCCGATCTTTGCCGCCAGCCAGATTGTCAAAATCCTCAAAAGAAAGAAGAAGAAATTCTCTCCCTTGAACTGAAGGATACCTGTCCCGTGACGATCTGGACAGAACAACGGCTGCCACGATCACCAACCCGATTATTATGAAGACGATTTTCCCGTTTTTCAAGACCCCCGCTCCAATTCAGAGGAGATTTCGAACCTCCGCGAGCGCACCCTCGGATCGGTACACGATTCAGCCTAAATTTACCGAACATCTGAAAACTCAGATGCAAAGACCCCTTCCCTTCGTTGCGCTACGGGTCAACATTCCTTCTCCTTTCAGGGGAAGATTCCTCTTGGCAGACTTTCGTTAAGTTATGGTCATTTGTGCATAAAGAAAAGCGAAAAGAGGAATTCTTTTCGCTTTTCTTCGCTGGTCATTCTTCATCGGTCCCGGTGCTAAGACGGCGGTGATCCACCCAAGAAAAGATAGTTGATCAAATAGAGCACGTCAGAAACATCCACCTCGCCATCGCAGTTTGCGTCACCGGATTCCCAGGGCTGAGGCTCGGAACCTCCCAAGAACAGATAGTTTATCAGGTAGACCACGTCCGCCGCATCTATTTCCCCATCCGCATTGACGTCCCCGCGAGCAAAAGCTTTGCTTATCCCGAACCAATTCATGATCCTTTCCATCACGGTCCAACTGTTATTGGGACTGCCTCCGACCTGAGGAACAGCCTCAAAGGAGAAGGCAAAAAACACCACTTGATAATCCTCTGTTCCGACAGCAGGATAACGCAAGGCACAACAATCGGTCTTATCCGAGCTTTCTCCTTCCAACAAGTTAGGCGAAGCGAGTTCTCCTTCTCGAGATACAGGCGAAGCCTTTCCAGCACGATAGAATATGCCAGTCGCCCCCGCACCCGGGACTATGTAATCGGAGAGATTGGTGAAAGGATAGCTCAAAGAGATGCTCATGCCATCAGATATGGTATCGCCTGAGACCCCGGCTACTGAATTTATCCCCTGATCATCGCTGTGCCCCGCCACATGCAGATAATCGATGATGAAATCGTTGGGATCGTTGTCGTATAAGAAGTCCTGGCTGGATAAGAAGAGCTTGCCACCGCCATCCAGATATGCCTGCAGCTTGGCTTGATCTTCGGCGGTCAAAGTGGAAGGATTGCCCGCGGAGCCGAAATCGTCTCCCGTGGTCCACACCACTGCCTTATGGGAGCTAAGGGCCGAGTCCGAGGGCGAACCCAGGGAATCATATTTCCATAAATCGTATAATATCCCCAGGGAGTTCAAAGCCGACACAAAGAAGGTATCATAGCTTTCTCCATCATCGTCGTCCACCAGAAGGACAGCTCTCCTGCCGAGCATCATCGGGAAAGTATCGGAAGCGGAGTAAGGACCCAGCCCGGTGATCTCCAGGGTGAACTCTGCCATGTAACCCGGCGGGCAGGTGCTGTCCACGCTGAACTGGTAAGGAGCCAGGCAACTGGCCGAGCTGTCGGGAGAGATATCGGGATAGGTCGAGTTGGAGGCCGTTACCGTCACATAAGGGTCACCGCAGAAAAGTTCCGCAGCTACCTGAACCGCTTTCTGGCTCCCCTCATTCTTCAATACCACGGTCATGTCGCAGCTCTCCCCGGGGTCGGGCTCACCGTTTCCATTCCCTGCAGCGTCGTCGATAACGTTGGACTCGTAGACCAAAACCGGCGCATGAACCAGGATATTCAACCCCGGATGGGTCCAGCTGCCGTTGGCCGCGGTCATGTCCAGCTGGAAAGTGACAAGTTCACCATCCTCCATCTCGGGGGATACTGAGAAAACGAAATCATCGGTGCTTGCCATGGTATCCCCACCGGCTATGTCGCCGAAGACCTCCTGGCTATCGATCAGGCTTACCAATGGATGGGCAGTGCTCAAGGTCGCTTCCACGTCAAAGGCGGTGGAGTCTCCCACGTTTTCCAAAACGATGGGAAGCTCGATGGTCTCTCCAAAATCGACGTCCCCATCATTGTTGCCCAGGCTTTGGCCCAGGCTGTCGTCATCTGTATAATAATTGTAAAGCGTCAACTCCGGACCGCTGGCCAGGCGGGGATGAGTGATGGCATCGATATCGCAACCCGGATAAAATTCCGTGGCGCTTCCGTCATTATCATCTACTATCTTCAAGTATCTGACACTGTCCCTGGGCTGAGAGGAGATGTCGAAGGAGGCGGTACCCTCTCCAGTCGCAATGTAGTGCCAGATACCCCCATACGGCTCGTCACTCCAATAGACTAAGTACCCGTCGGAAGTGGGACCTGTCTCGTGGACCGTGAAATCGTCTCCATCCCTGTCATGGATCCACGTCATCTCCCCCATGTCCATGACAATCTCCCCACCCCTGCCCAACGAGGCAAAGACATCGTCCGGCAGCCCCAATGCGGCTGAGGCATTGGTCGGATTATTGGGGTATTGATTGGGCCAGGAGTAAGGATCGTAGAAATAGCAGGAGACCACGTGCACCGCAAAAAGCTCTGTGCTCCGGCTCAACGATACGTCCAGAATGGTGGGCGATCCTTCGCCTACCACCACCCCGGAGACGGTGGTATCTCGATACCCGTTGGCGGAGAACTTAAAGCTGTATGTGCCGGGCAAAAGATTCTTCTGATAATCCCCAACAAATGGATCAGCATAGACGGGAAGCCCCAATTCCATGCATCTGACCATACCCTCCAGAGGCTCGCCGGTGCCTGCGTCGGTGATTATCCCTCTGACTCCATCGTCGGTCCTTTCCATCATCGCCAGCATGGCGTCTCCGTTTTGGTTCCAGACATTGGGGATATCGTAGTTGTCGGTCTCGATGGTGGCATCTATGTCGCCCCTGGAGCCGTAGCTCCAGTCATTACAATCTCCGTTAGTCACGTACCAGTTATATCCTTCCACCACCCAATAACCATTGTAGGAGCCATATTCCATAGAGATATCCACTATGAAGGCGCTGTCGGCTACCGGGAAATCTTTGTAGTTCCACACATAGTTCACTATGTCGCCGGAAGTATGAAAAGACAGAGAAATAGAAAAGTTGTTTTTCATGCCATGTTCCCTTATGACTCTCGTCTCTATCTGAGAGAAAATATCTGGCGTTAAACCTTTCCACATGTAGCCATAGTCTCTGTTAAGGTCCACACCATTGGCATTAACCCTGCTGCCGGCAGTGCGCCCATCCGGATTCATCATGGGGATGATCCAGATCTCCAGATCGTCTACCAGATGCGTTGCCTGAGGGTCCGATCCGTAGTTGTCGGTGAGATAATCCATCATAAGAAGTGCCATCTCCACGGACATGTATTCGTTTCCATGGTGGCATCCGATGATCCGGAATTCCGGCTCGTTCTCCTCCTGGTCCGGATTCCCGCTGATCTTGACTCCCAAAATCATCCGATTCTGAACTGAGTAACCCAGGGTATCCAGAATCAGGATGTCGGGATGATCCGCCGCAGCTTGCTGCATTTGGGTTACCATTGCTGTATAGGTGGTGAATTGGAGACTCCAATCCTTCCCGAACAGATCAATGTTTCTCTCTTCCGGAGTCCAGTAGATGACCTCCACGTTATATCCTTTGGCTTCCAGATCCTCCAATCTTTCGGAATCGATCACCACATCCACCCAGTTCGGTCCGGCCCCATCCACGTCTAAGCCTCTCTCTCCCAAAAGACTTCCCTTCTCCTCAATCGAGCTGACCCATACCCGGGCATAGATCTCTTCAAAATTCCTGGCGGCAAAAGACGCTTGCGACAGAAACACAAAAGACAGAACAAAAGCGAAAAGTAAAGCGATTCTCAGCTTCATCTGACTCTCCTTCAGCAATGACGATTGAACAAAAATACTATGCTCTGTATCGACAGGTTTATGTGAAAATCTTCTAATTTCTCAGCCCGATCAGAATACCTTTCTTACACTAAGATACGAAAACTTCTCCTATTGTCAATTGTTTTCTCAGTTTGGGTGGCTCAAACCGCCTTATTACTGGTCTCACAATGACCTTTTCAGAAATCCACCAAAAACTCCTTGACGCCTCTCTTCTTACTTCTATATTTAGAGTTAGCTATTATGTCTATCATCCACGATTTAGCTGATTGCAGGTGGAGTTTTTTCTGACAGTAACAATTACACGCATTTTGCGCAATTCTTCTGTGGGAGGAAGACATGTATTATGAGAACGTTCCAGACTTAGTAGGAGACACTCCTTTAGTTAAATTGAATCGAGTCACCAAAGGAATCAAAGCCTTGGTTTTGGCCAAACTGGAGTTTTTGAACCCCGGTGGAAGCGTGAAAGACCGTATGGCCTTTTATATGCTTGAGGAGAAGGAGAAAAAGGGAGAGTTAAAACAGGGTGGAACCATAGTGGAGGCCACCTCGGGAAATACCGGAGTAGGGATTGCCATGTATGCGGCAGCCAAAGGATACAAGGCGATCTTCACCATACCGGATAAGATGAGCCAGGAGAAGATCGACCTGCTCAAAGCTTTCGGGGCTGAGGTGATAGTTACTCCTACCGACGTTCCTCCCGATTCTCCGGAGAGTTACTATGAGGTGGCCAGAAGAATCCATTCCGAGACTCCCGGCAGCGTTATCCTGGAGCAGTATTTCAACCAGAAAAATCCCGAGGCACACTACAAAACCACCGGTCCCGAGATCTGGGAACAGACAGAAGGGAAACTGGATTATGTGGTGATAGGAATAGGGACAGGAGGAACCATGTCCGGGACGGCTCGCTTCCTGAAGGAGAGAAATCCTAAGATCAAAGCCATCGGTGTCGACCCTGTGGGTTCGGTTTTTCATGACTATTTCAAGACCAAGAAGTTGATTGAGCCTCATGTTTATATGGTGGAAGGAATCGGGGAAGACATGGTCGTTCCCACCATGCATTTTGACGTAATGGACGATGTGATCCAGGTAACCGACAAGGATTGCTTCCTGATGGCCAGGCGACTGGCCCGTGAAGAGGGAATCTTCGCCGGGGGTTCAAGCGGAGGCGTAGCTTGGGCAGCTCTGAAGGTGGCCCAGAATTTGAGCGAAGATCAAATTGTCGTGGCAGTCCTTGCCGACGCGGGAGCAAGGTACTTGAGCAAGATTTTCAATGATGAGTGGATGAAGGAGAAGGGGTTTTTGTAAGAGCAAATAGCACCGCTGTTTCAAAAATAACCCTGCCATAATCGTCATTGCGAGTTCCGATGAAATCGGAACGAAGCAATCTCCGAATAGTTGAAGTTAAGTGGGATTGCTTCGTCGCTCCACTCCTCGCAATGACAGACCTACGATGCTGGATCGGAGTAAGAGTACCCCGGAGACAACAAACAGCTGTGGAGATTTTGCCAAAGCTGCCAGAGCAGTAGCGCTTCTGGCAGTTTTTTGTTTGACAACAGCGCGATCTTTGGTTATTTTTGTGAAAGTTTTCTCAAGCTTGAAGGAGGTTATACCATGAATATTGTGGTTTGCATGAAGCAGGTTCCGGATACCGAGAGCAAGATAAAGATAAACCCGGAAGGAACCGGAATCGAGGCCCAGGGGATAAAGTACGTGATGAATCCATTTGACGAATATGCGGTGGAGGAAGCCTTAAAACTCAAGGAGAAATTCGGGGGGACGGTGACTATCGTCTGTATGGGTCCGCAAAAAGCCACCGAAGCCATACGCACCGCATTGGCTATGGGCGCCGACGATGCCATTCACTTGAACGATCCCGCCTTTGAGGGTTCGGACAGTTTGACCACCGCCAAGATTTTAGCCGGAGGCATAAAGGAATTGAAATATGATCTGATTCTGGCCGGAAAACAAGCGGTCGATTTTGATTGCAGCCAGGTATTTGCCTGTCTGGCTGAGACCTCGGATTTGCCCTATGCATCGGTGGTGACAGGATTAGAAGTGGCAGAGGACCAGAAGAGTGCCACCGTAAAAAGGGAAACCGAAGGAGGCATCCAGGAGATCATTGAGATCAAGCTGCCAGCAGTTATTGCGGCTCAGAAAGGTCTGAATGAGCCAAGATACGCATCCTTGCCGGGAATCATGAAGGCAAAGAAGAAACCGATCAAAGAAGTCAATTTGGCTACTTTGGGGATTAGTGCAGATGAGGTCGGGGAGAAAGGATCCAAGCTGAAAACCATGAATTATTCGCTTCCCCCGGAAAGAAAAGCGGGAAAGAAGATTGAAGGAGAACCTAAGGAGATCGTGGCCCAACTGGTGGCCTGGCTTCACACCGAGGCGAAATCGATCTGATGGTCTGTTTGGTAGCTCCGCGGAATTGATCACAGGCTAGAGCCTGCGGCTACCGCAACGACAGACAAAAGCTATGAAATCCAGAAAGGAATAAAAAGATGTCTAACGGAGTATGGATCATTGCAGAACAGAGGGAAGCGAAGCTAAAAAAGGTCTCACTTGAACTCCTGACCATCGGCAGACAATTGGCTTCAAAAATCGGTCAGCCATTAGCCGCAATTCTCTTAGGGCATGAGGTAGAAAAACTGGCAGCAGAGCTTGAGGCTTTCGGGGCAGAGAAGATATTCGTCTTCGATGATGAGATATTGAAAAACTATTCAAGCGAAGGCTATACAAAGGTGATAGCCAATCTAGCTAAAGCTCACCAGCCATCCATTCTCTTAGGTGGGGCCACTGCCCAGGGAAAGGACCTTTTGCCCAGGGTGGCGGCGCGGCTGCAAACCGGTTTAGCATCAGACTGTGTCGGGCTTGAGATCAACCACGACGGTCACTTGATAGCAAAAAGACCAATGTATGCGGGAAAAGTTCTGGTCGACACAATGACACCAGAAGCCAGACCGCAGATGGCTGCTTTAAGACCTAACGTTGTGGAGGTTGAGAAACCCCAAGAGTCCAAGAAGGCTGAGATCGAGAAGGTTAAAGTCGAGGTCAAACCCGATGATCTGAGGGCGGTAATAAAAGAGCTGGTGAAGACCGCGGGAGAGAAGGTCGATTTGACGGAGGCCAGCGTGATCGTTTCCGGAGGAAGGGGGATGAAGAATACCGAGAGCTTCAAAATTCTGGAGGAGCTCGCCTCCGTGTTGGGCGAAGGAGCGGCGGTAGGGGCCTCCAGGTCGGCGGTGGACTCCGGCTTTGCCCCGCACGATATACAGGTGGGGCAAACCGGAAAGGTTGTGAATCCTTCTCTTTATGTTGCCTGCGGCATCTCCGGGGCCATTCAGCATCTTGCCGGCATGCGTACGGCAAAGTGCATTGTGGCCATTAACAAAGACCCCGAAGCTCCCATTTTTGAAGTTGCAGATTTTGGCATCGTGGCCGATCTGTTTGCCGCGGTTCCTCTGCTGGCAGAGGAGATTAGGAAGGTAAAGGAACAAAGCTAAAGTTTAGAGTTCAAAGTTTGAAGCGCGTAGCCAAGGCTTTACGCCTTGGCTGGCAAGCCATAAAGGCTTGCCTACCCGGCGAGGGAAAAGACTGAAGAGTTTAAATTTCAGAGTAAAAATGCGAGGTTCAAAGGTTAGAAGCTATGGAAATCACTCGTGAGATATTTTGGAACGTGGGATCGGGAGTTCGCATCCCGGTTTATCTCTTGGGCTTGATCGTCCTGGTAATCTTGATCTACGGATTGGTCAGGCACATCCGGCTCTGGCGAATTGGAAAACCTGAGAACCGGATTGACAAACCCTTCAAAAGAATCGTTTCATTTCTCCTTTTTGGCTTGGGCCATAAACGCATTCTGAAGGAGCCTTATCCGGGAATAATGCATCTTTTTCTGTTCTCGGGATTTCTGGTTCTTTTCATCGGAACCGTTCTCATCTTTGTCCAGGAAGACTTCACCAAACTTCTCTTTGACAAAATCTTCATCTCTGGCAACTTCTACCTTATCTTCTCCTTTCTTTTGGACCTCTTCGGCCTCCTGGCCATAATCGGCGTGCTTTTGGCGTTATTCAGAAGATATGTTCTCAAGCCGGAGAGACTGGACAACAAGTTTGAGGATGCCCTGGTCTTAATTGTATTGCTGGTCATCCTGCTCACCGGATTCACCAATGAGGGGCTGCGAATCGCATCCAATTCCCCCGAATTCGAACGTTGGTCTTTTGTGGGCTGGCAGTTCAGTAAACTCTTCGTGGCATTGGGATCAAGCGGAGGTTCTGCTGAGAGCCTTCATCTGGTCTCCTGGTGGATTCATATAATCTTAGCTTTCGGATTTATCGGGTATATCTCTTATTCAAGACTCCTGCATCTGATCTCCTCACCTTTGAATCAGTTTTTCAGGTCCTTTTCTCCCAAGGGCGAGGTTGCGCCCATTCTGGATATTGAAAACGCAGAGACTTTTGGGGTGGCAAAGCTCTCAGAATTCACGTGGAAGCAGCTCTTTGACACCGATGCCTGCACCCGATGCGGCAGATGTCAGGATAACTGCCCTGCTTACTTGAGTGAGAAGCCCCTATCACCCAAGAAAGTGATTCAGGACTTGAAAGATCATTTGGTGTTACAAGGAAAGACTTCTTCACAAAAGGAGACTTCTGAAGATCAAAGCCCATCAATATCTGGCAGTGTAATCACCGAGGACGAATTGTGGGCCTGCACCACCTGCGGTGCCTGCCAGGAAGTCTGCCCGGTTTTTGTGGAGGTGGTGGATAAGGTGGTGGACCTGAGACGACATTTGGTGTTAATGGAAAGCAAGTTCGCCCCGGAAGTTAAGCTCTTTTTCAAAAACATGGAGACCAACTATAATCCCTGGGCCATCGGCTTTGCCACACGCGGGGACTGGGCCAAAGACCTGAAGGTCAAGATTGTTGCGGAAGACAGAGATGTCGATTACCTCTTCTGGGTGGGGTGTGCCGGCTCTTTTGATGAGCGAAACAAAAAGGTGAGCAGAACTCTGGTCAATCTTCTGGAAAAAGCTGGCGTGAATTTTGGAATCCTGGGAGCCGAGGAGATGTGCTGCGGTGAAACCGCGCGGCGCATGGGAAATGAATATCTGGCTCAGATTTTGATGCAGCAGCAGATCGAGGTGTTCAACAAATATGGGATAAAAAAGATCATCACCTATTGCCCCCACTGCTTCAACACCTTCAAGAACGAGTATCCCCAGTTCGGGGGGAAATATGAGGTGTTCCATCATACCGAATTCCTCTGGGACCTGATTCAAAAGAAGAAATTGAAATTGAGCACCGGCGTGGAAATGAGCGTGGTCTATCATGATTCCTGCTACCTGGGTCGATATAACGATATATATGATGCTCCTAGGAAGCTTCTGGAATCCATAGAGGATACCAGAGTGTCTGAGATGAAGCGAAATAGAGATAGAAGCTTTTGTTGCGGAGCAGGCGGAGGAAGGATGTGGATGGAGGAAACTTTGGGCAAAAGAATAAACCAGATGCGAGTGGAGCAAGCCGTCGAGACCAATGCCTCGGTCCTGGCAACTGCGTGTCCATATTGTCTTACCATGCTGGGAGACGGGATCAAGGAAAAAGAAATGGAGCAATTGATTTCCGCCTTCGATGTGGCTGAATTGGTGGAGAAAGCATTATAGATAGCTTTCAACATGCCTCGAAGAGAACAGCAAAGAAATAAATCAATACCTATTTCACAGCAAGCCCAGCAAAAAGGGGGCACTTTCGGTTTCCCTGAAATGACCAAAAAGAGGATTTTGCCTGCCTGAAAAACTTCCTCATTCTGATTCAAGAGCTGGATCAAGCATTAGAAGGAAAGGCTCAATCAGCGGATCCTCTAAGCGTGATTTTACGTCAACTCTTTTGATCTATGTACTTGACTTCGTGCCCAATTTGGCTATCTTGAGGCCGAAAGTCTGGGCTTTTTGGATGTGCAGAGTTTTCAATGCAAAAACAGAGTCAAGAGTCCAATATTTTGCGTGTGACCAGAGTAGTTTTTAGAGAAGCGAATTGGCTTGGGAGAGTTGCAGCTTCACAAGCAGAAGCACGAAGTTAATTTCTGGCTTCATTTACACGTTGATCTTGTGATTGTGAGATTGCGTAAGCAGCGGCAAGCATAAACAGAATAATTCAGGAGGTGAGTTTCGTGACTGAGGACAACAAGATAAACAAGGATATGACTTTTGGCGAGGTCTTGAAGAAGTATCCGGAGACGGTCAAGACGTTTTTTGAATACGGAATGCATTGTTTTGGCTGTCACCTTGCCGTGTCGGAGACAATCGAACAGGGAGCTTTAGCGCACGGCGTTTCCGTGGATGAGCTGATCGAATCCTTGAACAAAACAGTCTCATCTGCAGTTGTAGCCGATCCCGACAAACCCGCAGATACGAAGTGAGAAGCAGCATTCTAGGCTTCAGCTTCGTCTCAATCTCCTCGGGGCATTCAGATGGAAGTCTCAGCCGACGAGCTCTCGCATGAGCCTGTCTGGGTCAAAGACTCATTTTTGGGGTGATTTACAATGAGTAGTCCGGAAGCAAAAGACGAAAAACTGGTAAATGACATCCTGAAGCTCAAAGAAGAACGAAACGCCATCTTCTTGGCACACAACTACCAGATCGGAGAGGTTCAGGATATTGCCGATTTCGTGGGGGACTCTTTGGATCTAAGCCAAAAGGCCGCTACGACCGAGGCAGAGGTTATACTCTTCTGTGGAGTACACTTCATGGCCGAAACCGCCAAGATTCTGTCTCCCAATAAAATCGTCTTGATGCCGGACAAGAATGCCGGATGTGCCATGGCAAACATGATCACCTTGAGACAATTAAACGAAATGAAGAAGAAACATCCCGGTGCCGTGGTGGTTTCCTACATCAATACCACTGCAGAAATAAAAGCAGAGACGGACTATTGCTGTACCTCCGCCAACGCAGTCAAGGTGGTTCAAGCCATCCCCAAAGAGAAGGAGATTCTTTTTATCCCGGATAAATACCTGGGAGACTACACTTCCAAAGAGGCCAATCGCAAGATGATTCTGTGGGAAGGTTATTGTCCCACGCACAGGCGCATCCTAGCCGAGGACATATTGAAGAAGAAAGCTCTCTATCCTAAGGCTGAGGTCTTGGTCCATCCCGAATGTACGCCGGACGTCATCGCCATGGCAGATAAGGTGCTTTCCACTTCTGGAATCTGCAGACACGCCAAGGAAAGCGATTCAGAGGAATTCATCATCGGGACGGAGATCGGCATACTCCATCGGCTGCGGAAAGAGAACCCAAATAGGAAGTTTTACCCCGCCAGTATCCTGTCTGACTGTTCTAACATGAAATTGAATAATTTAGAAAAAATCTTATGGTCTCTGGAGGATATGGTGTACCAGGTGGAGGTTCCCGCCAATATTGCCAAACGGGCAAAAAAATCCATAGACAGAATGTTAGAGATTGTTTAAACCGATCCTCCTTTCTTCTTTGAATCATCCCGTCATCTTCTCTCCAATATTTTCTGATACTCCTTCTCAAAGGAACATGGTTTGCATTCGGGGCGCATGTTTTTTTGAAAATGTCTTGACTCTTTAGCGCTTGCATGATATCATGAAATCAATCCCATTGGCAGGGAACCATGGATCGGGTAGTCTGACTTTCATTTGGGTGGATGGTGAAAGTAAAATCGTTCGCACCCCCTCTTCTCTTGGCCCTTCTTTGCATTCTATCATTTGCCTGGCACGCACATGCCGACGAGCTTCTCCCTCCTTCTTTTTTAACCGCAGTCAGCGACCAGGATGCACAGGTTCCACTTTTCTGGTTTAAGCCGGATCCCGACACCTCCGAGATTTCTTATGATTCTGGTTCAATGGATCATCCTATGTATGTATCTTCCCAGTGGCATCATAATTGTCTGGCGGTCAAGATGATCCCGCCTGATGTTCCATGCTACCTTCTGAAATCCAAGATCTTCATAAGCTACCAGGGTGCTGATCTCGATTCAAGCTATGACTACCAAGCACCTTTTTGCATCACGGTCAATTTGGACAGCGGAGGAATTCCGCGAAATACCTTCCTCGATTCGGTGCCGGCTCAAGCCACCGGCGAGGACAGCGTTGGAGTTGGAGGACAGTGGGTGGAAGTCGAGCACAGTCTGTTGATGGACGACTCTGTGGGCTTCTGGGTTGTTTTTCACTGGCTGGAGGAAACCCCTTTGTCTCCTTTGGTCGGGACTGATGGTTTCTCAAACGTGGGAAACTCTTTTTGGGGAATGAGAGAATCCCCGCATTTTGAATGGCACCCTAACGATTACAACATAATGATCCGAGCCGTGATTGTGACAAACGGAGATGAACTCTGCGAAGTGGATAGCTTCAGGATCTATCGTTCCGACTCAGGCGTTTACATATCAGACGCCTCTTTGATCGCTTCTGTTTCCTCTTCTGAGTTTCATTACGCCGATACTAATGTGCTCAACAACCAAACTTACTTTTACACGATTACTTCCTGGCATCTTGAGGACGAAAGCGACGGATCCAACCAGGCTTGGGCGACTCCCAAAAAGGCGGCCGAGCTTATCATAAACCCGAATTTCTTTGATGTAACCTTGATTTCGGAAGGCAAGGCCTTTGGGGAATTGACTCTGACAAATTCCGGGGGATTGCCATTGGATTTTGATATTGAGATGGATATACAGGAGCAAACCTGGATGGGAGGCTCGGATAAATTCGGATATACCTGGACGGACAAAAACCTACAGGATGGGTCTGGCTATTCCTGGGTAGACATCACAGGTTTTGGGGAAGAGATTGGAGACTCCGGCGATAACGATGAAAACTACGGATTTTTCCCACTGGGCTTTCCTTTCCCGTTTTATGGAAGCCTCTTTGACAGCCTGTGTATCTCCTCAAATGGCTGGATTAGCTTTACCGATGCAATGGATTCAGTTCCCGGCTGCTATGTCAACAAACCGTTGCCCTGGCTTTGGGGACCTTACAATCTCGTCGCTCCGTTTTGGGACGATTTGATCCTCTCCGATGGCTCCAGAATATACTTCTATTCAAACGAGTCCGACTCAGCGGTAATATCCTTCCTGAATATGCGTCGTTGTGCCACTGGTGGTCGCTACACTTTTCAAACCATCCTTACCGACAATGGTGAAATAGCTTTTCAATATCATGCACTCGGCGATACCCTTTCCGCCACCGTAGGGACTCAAAATCAGGATGGCACTGTCGGGCTTGAAGTGATCTGGAATGAAGATTATCTGGAGGATTCCTTGTGGGTGAAAATCAGACCAAGCTGGGCTTCGGTCGACTCGATGAAGGGAACAATTCAACCAGGAGAAGGCAAAATCCTGAACCTCACCTTTGATCGGCTCTCTTATCCTCAGGGAGTCTATCATGCCGACCTAACCATAAGCAGTTCGGACAAAAGTCACCTGCTTGATCCGGTCGAAATCCCGCTGACTCTTTGCATTGATACCACCACCTGGGTCGATTCTGAGGAAGACCAAAGGCCGATAACCTTTGTTCTTTTCCAGAATTATCCAAATCCCTTTAACGCGGCCACCATTATCCAGTATACAATAGGCAGTGGGCAGACAAAAGCAGCGGACCGCGGACTTGTCCTGAGCGAAGTCGAAGGGCTGCCCACTGCGGACGGTCCCTTTACCCATGTCACTCTCAAAATATACAACATCCTGGGACAACACGTCAGGACTCTGGTGGATGAGCCGAAACAGGCAGGCAACTATAAAGTCACCTGGGATGGGAACGATGACAAGGGAAAGAATCTTGTCAGCGGAATCTATTTTTATCAGTTGACTGCCGGAAATTACAAACAGACCAAGAAGATGACGTTACTCAAATAGACACGACGATGAATTGAACCAGCCAGAATCGTTGTAGGGGTGAATCTTCAGATTCGCCCTTCTCATCTTTCGCAGTTGAGGGAAACAGGAGAATTTCGGAAACGATCTATGTATCATTCAAACAAGGGAGAGATCATGAAACGGGTAGCTTTAGCATTGCTGCTTCTGGCCGCCATCATCATTCCGGCATGCCAGCAATCTGCAAATCGGGAGTCGGCCAAAATCGAGAAGCTGTTCGATGATTATTTTCGGGAATATTTGATGCTTAATCCCGAGAAGGGCTCCGAGCTGGGCCTGTCTAAGAAAAGCGGATATTCCTTCGATCGAGCCGGGCTCGACGATGCCTCAGGTGACGGCATGAGGGCCAATAACGATCTGGCAAGGAAATATCTGGGGCAGTTGAAGGCGATTGATACTACGAAAATTACCCGATCCCAGAACATCGATGCCAAGATACTGACCTGGTTTCTGGAGGTACAGCTTGAAGGTGAGAAGTTCGCCGACCACAGATATCAGATCGACCACCTCTTTGGGGTGCACAACCAGATGGCCAACCTGATGACAGAATACCACATCATCGAAGATCTGCAGGACGCCCAGGATTACATACGGCGTCTGGAGAAGATTCCGATTCGAGTTCATCAGGTCAAAGAGCGGATCAAGGTTCAGGAAAAGAAGGGCGTATTACCACCGGCCTTCATAATCGACAGGGTCATCACAGACATGGATGATTTTACAATGCCGGAGCCGGAGGCAAATATATTGTATTCCGGCTTTAAAGACAAACTTGCATCGCTGAGCGACGTCGACTCCGCGACTGCAGAAGATTTATGCCGCAAGGCTGCATCGACCACCGAAGCCAAGATTTATCCGGCGTACCAGGAGTTCCTAGATCAAGTGAAGATCTCCGCGCAAGAGGCCGACAGTCTGGCCGGGGTATGGAAGTTGCCGGATGGAGACGAATATTACGCTTACACTCTGAAACTTCATACATCGGCAAGGATGACACCAGAGGAGGTTTTTCAACTCGGACTGAAGGAGGCAAAATCACTTCAGGATAAAGCCAGAGTCCTTCTGGACTCACTGGGAGTCAGCGGAGATACCACCTTTGGAGCGTTGATGAATCAGTACCGGGCGACCTGGGACGCTCCCGAGAATCAGGACAGGTTCTATTATCCCGACGGCGAAGAGAAAAGGGAGATGGTCTTAAGCGATTATCAGTCTCTGCTCGACAGCGCTCTTTTGCGGCTGCCCCAAGCATTCAAATACATACCGAAAACCGAGGTTACGGTCCAGCCTGTTCCTGAATACAAGGAGCAGACAGGATTGACCTATTACGAGCCGGCATCTGTGGATGGAAAGAGAAAGGCGACGTTTTATGTCAACATGACGTATACCATGGCCAAGCCCGGTATGCGTTCTCTAACCTATCATGAAACCGTTCCCGGGCATCATTATCAAATCGCACTTCAGCAGGAGTTAACCCAGAATCGGATGTTCAAGAACCTGTACTTCATATCAGGGTTCGGCGAAGGATGGGCCATGTATGTCCAGAACCTGGCGATGGAACTGGGCTGGCTGCCGGACGTCTATTCCCGGATAGCAGAACTCAATTCGCAGCTTTTCCGGGCAGTGCGGATTGTGGTAGATGCGGGCATTCACCACAAAAGATGGACCAAACAGCAGGCGGCAAAATACATGCAGGATAATCTGGGGTGGAGCTCTGTCAACGAAATCGACCGGTACATAGTATGGCCGGGCCAGGCTTGCTCGTACACCATAGGCAGACTCAAAATTCAAGAACTCCGGGATAAAGCCAAAAATGAGCTTGGGCCAAATTTCGATTTAAAAGACTTCCACATGACATTGCTGGAGAATGGCAGTTTGCCTTTGGATTTGTTGGAAGACGTAGTTGATGACTACATAAGCACGCGCAAGTTAGAGTCATAGCAAGGATTGAGACCGTAGGGGCGAATCTACAGATTCGCCCCCTTTACTCTAGAGACTATTTCAGTGTAACAAGGTCATCCGAATAAGGAAGGGATGAGAGATCGAGCGTGGCAGGAGTCAACTTGTCATCCACCAATTTCTTTGTATTATCCTCATGTGGAAGTTCTTCCAAAAGATAAGTTATATCCCACTTTCTCATAAAATACAAGGTATCCTTCTCAATCTGATCCATCCTCAATCTGTAAGCCTTGTGATATTTGTCGCCCCTGTCAATCTTGGAATAGTCATGGTTGTGAATCGTTTCGGCCTGAGGACAATACCAGATTTTGAAACCTTCTTTTCTCAAGGCCAGAGAAAGGTCCTTGTCCTCATTGGCAATGAATATCCCTTTTCCCCCTCTGATATCATCGAATCCACCACATTTATAGACCGCGTCCCTTCTAAGAAGAAGGGTGGTAGTCGAATACCACGGTACTTCACCCTCCACTTGGGCGATGGGGTCATCTTTTCTCAGCTCAGAGAGTTCTTTTCCTTTATCCAATCCAATGCCATATATCTTCCCGTCTTTTTCCAAAGTAACAGCATGGGCTCCGCAGTAGTAAACAGAAAGCCCGTCCGGTTTCAAAAGCTTGGCTCCTACTGCTCCAATCTTTTCATCGTTTAGAATCACCTTCTTAAGGGATTCTAACCAACGGGGCAGAGCTAAGACGTCGTTATCCATAAATACCAGGAGCCCTCCCTTAGAAACATGAATTCCTTGATTTCTCTGTCCCGTGGTCCCGGTACTTGAGGTGTTGCATATCACATGAATATTTGAATTCGATCCTTTTAACTCTGTCAAGATTGTCTTTGTGTCCTCCGACGATCCTACATCGGATATTATAATCTCAAAAGGCTCAGGGGTATGATCGAATATGCTTTCGACGCATTTTCTGGTATCCTCTCCCCTCTCCGCGGAGATCAGGATTATGGAAGTGAAATCGAAGGAGAAATCTTCGTAGACCTTTTTATGTTGATCTGTACCTTTCCTCCCGGCCACGTCTAGCTTTTCTCCATTCAGGTCGACAAAAGTGTAATGCTTTTCAATATCTTTCAGCATAATTGAAGCCCTCTATTCATTATCCCTTTTCTTGTATGTTGGTGATCAACGCATATCCAGTTGCTTAAACGGTTATACGTCGAAACCGTCGGAATTTATGATGCTTCGGGAATGGTCTCAAGACCGCGTCAAAGGTATGAACCGCATGGTTCATGCCGGAGGCGGAAGAATTCCCGAAGCAAACCCGGGAACAGCACCGGCATTTCCTAATACCGGTGCATCAACAGCTGACAGGACACATCAGTTTACCAATTCTTTCAAAATGCGTTCGCATCTTTTCGCATCAGCGTACCTACCTTGCTTAGTAAACAACTTAAAAGCTATCCGATACTCCCTCGCTGCCCCCCGTTTGTCGCCGATCCTCTGGTATGCAAGAGCCAAGTTAGCATGTGGCTCAACAAGATCGGGTTTCAGCGCAATTGCCTTCTTGTACTTCTCTATTTCTTGGTCTGACTTCCCCAAGCAGCCCAATTCCATACCCCACTCAGTATATGCTTCCGCAAAGGTGGGCTGGATCTCAGTTGCTTTTTCACATTTCTGGATAGCCTCTTCGTATCTCTTGAGATTCCTAAGTACGATACCCCAATTCAGGTATGCCTCGGCATAGTCGGGCCTTAGCTGGATACCGATTCTGTACTTGTCAATTGCATCAAGGGACCTACCCGACCGCGCGAGAGCCCCACCCCACGCGTAATAAGCTTCAGGCAAAAGTGGGTTAATCTCGAGTGCTTTGTTGTAGTTCTGTATCTCTTTCTCGTGTTCACCTATTTCCCCAAGCCCCACCCCCAAGTTATAGAAAGCTTCTGCGTAGTTGGAATCAGCCCTGATCGCATATTCGAACATTCTAATGGCTTCAGTGCCTCTACCTAGTTTCTTAAGCGTCGTCCCCAGAAGACAATACGCCACAGCATTTGTGGAATCAAGGACGATTGCCTTTTCCAGCTTTTCAGCAGCTTTGTCAAACTCCCCCATTCTCACCAATGTGGCCCCCCAATTGTGGTACGCGTCGGCATCATCCGGATCGATTTTCGTGGCCTTTCGAAACGCCTTTTGTGCCCGCCGGGGCCTTCCCGTCTTCTCAAGGGCGGCTCCCAAATTGGTGTAGACGCCTGGATACTGAGGCCTTAAGCGGATCGTGTGTTTGAACTTCTGGATCGCTTCCTCGTGTTCACCAAGATCCCCCAATATCACGCCCCAATTGTGATAAGCCTCAACATTATCCGGATCAAGAGCAGTCGCGGTGCGAAAACTGCTAATAGCAGCATCAGGATTTCCGGTTTTGTAATGAATTACACCGAGCATTGAGAATACACCCGAACTGTCGCGACTACCGCGGCTCCCATGGACGCCCTCACGGAACTGAGCCGCGGCGTCCTCGTACCTTCCCAATTTTGTGAGCAACATTCCATAGTTGTACCGTATGTGATAGTCGTCGGGTTCTATGCTGATTGCCACCTCGTGTTTAGCAATCGCCTCCTGGTCGCGCCCCAAGCGTGCAAGAGCCACAGCCAAATTGGAGTAAGCATCGGCGTCCGTCGAGTCAAGGGCAATAGCGTCGCGGAACTTCTGAATAGCTTCTTCGTCTTGATTTAGGCCTGCGAGCGCCACGCCCCAATGCATCGGAATGGCGGCAAGCGTGCTATCCGTGCGTGCAGCCTTTCGGTATATGGCAACTGCCTCCTGATATCTCTGCTCACCGGCGAACTCTATGCCCAAGTTAAGGTAAGCTGTGGCCAGCGTCGAATCCGCCTGAATCGCTTTTCTATACTTTCCTATAGCTTTGTTTGTCATGTTCTGTTTCGCAAGCGTCACACCCCAGTTGCAATATGCGCCAGCGTAATCTGGCTCAATGTCCGTAGCTTTTTTATAGTTCTCCTCAGCCTTCTCGAATTTTTCCTGGTGGAGAAGAGTATTGCCCAAGTTGAAATAAGCGATCACATTTTTTGGGTCAACTTGTATTGCTTTTTTATATTTTTCTACTGCTGCGTCAAGGCTATCTAACTTGCCCAGCACTACCCCCCAGTTGTTGTAAGCCTCGGCATTGGTGGAATCAATCTGAATAGCTTTTTCATACTTCTCTATGGCTTGGTCTAATAGACCTGTTTTCTCAAGGGCCACGCCCCAGCTGCAATAAGCATTGCTGAAGTTAGAGTCTGCTTCTATCCCTTCTTTGAACTTCTCCATTGCTTCAGTGAACTTTTTGGATTCTAAAAAAATGTTACCAATATTACAGTACGCTTTGGCGCAAGCAGAATCAAGCTCGATGGCCTTGCAATAGGCCGCTAACGCTTTTTCGTACTTGGGACGGTAAAGATAGTAACAACAATTCCCAATACCGAACCAGACATCGGCATCTTTCTCAGCAATTCTTTCTTGAAATATTTTTAGCGCACTTTTATAATCTTCGAGTTTGTACTTCGCAAATCCTAATATAAACATGACAACATCTGCAATCTCGGCAGCCTTTCTCTTCGCAAAGTCAATTTTCTCCAACTCCCCAATTGATACTCTAGATTCAGTGCTCAGTTCCCTTGCTTTTAACTGGACCTGTTTGAACGGTCGGCATATGGCTATGTGTGGTTCGATTTCTGCTTCCACTCGCGTTTTCTCTATCATGCCCCAGATCACAACGTGTGCCCCCATCTTTTTGCCCATCTCTCTTGCTTCCGAAGAGTCGTTCGTTGCACAAAGCGTGTCTATTAGATTTATCTCCTCTCGGTGCTTTTTTAATTCGAGACTTAAGCGATTAAGCAAACGGTTGTTTTCTTCCCTTTCCGTGCCACTCATTTGATAGAAATTAGCGATCGCGACTACCAGTTTATCTTCCGGCGAGATAAGATCTCTAAACACCATTAGATAGGCGGCTGTTACAAGTACTACAACAAGGAAACTGATACAAAAGGCAGGTGTTTTGAGGGCATAATAAACTGCGGCCGCGCATTTTTTGCAAAAGGCAATAACATGCTTTGGCCTATACTTTAATACAAACCAACCCCCAAACACGGTGATAAGGATAGTAATTAAGATTCCAGATAGTCCCATCGTCCCCTGAGTTGTGACATCTATGATAATTCGGGCATGGCTCTTCCCGAGGCTGGCGCGGGAAAAGCATTTATGTTTCTAACAAACCCTTCACTTCATTCAGGAGTGCTTTTATCAAATCTTTTTCTTTGACTTTTCCAATGATTTCCCCTTTGCGGAACAAGAGACCGTAACCCTTACCACCGGCAATGCCCACATCAGCATATCTTGCTTCTCCAGGTCCGTTGACCACGCATCCCATGACGGCTATGTGTATTGGTGCTTTAACATTTCTTACCGCCCGCTCCACTTTTTTTGTCATGGAGATTATGTCTATCTCACATCTTCCGCAGGTGGGGCAGGATATTATCGTGGGGCCGAATTCCCTCAGGTTCAAAGACCTCAGTATCTCTTGTCCGACCCTCACCTCTTCCACCGGGTCTCCGGTCAGGGAGACGCGAATGGTATCACCAATTCCTTTGGCTAACAGAAGCCCGATTCCCAAGGCTGATCTTATCGCGCCGCTCTGGGGCAATCCTGCTTCGGTAATTCCCAAATGTAGAGGGTAGTCAGTTTTCTTGGACATCAGTTCATAGGCTTTGATGGTGGTGGGCACGTCAAATGCCTTCACGGAAACAACGATGCTCTCGAAGTTCAGACTTTCCAGGACGCGTGCCTGCCTTATGGCTGCTTCAACCAGGGCCTGGGGGGAAGCTTTTTTATGCTTTTTCAGAATGTCACGCGGAAGCGAACCGGCATTCACGCCGATCCGTATTGGGATTTTTCGCTCCGAGGCGACCTTGACAATCTCTTTGACCTTCCATTTTGCTCCAATATTCCCTGGGTTGATCCTTAGTTTGTCCACCCCAGAGTCAATTGCCTTCAGAGCCAGCCTGTAATCGAAGTGAATATCAGCCACCAAAGGAATTCTTATCTTCTGCTTGATCTGGGCCAGAACGTTGGCCGCCTCCATATCCGGCACTGCCACCCTTATGATCTCGCAGCCTGCTCTTTCCAGCTTTTTGATCTGACGAACAGTTGAGGCGACATCACGAGTATCGGTCTTGGTCATGGATTGAACCAAAATGGGCGCACCTCCACCTATGGCCACCTTCCCCACCCACACCTTTCTGGTCTTCTTTTTCTTCATGAAGTAAAGATCATATCCGATCATTCCTTTGTCAACGTTTATTTGAATTGTCGCGGGACAAGTCTCCAAATGGGGCGGGCTGGTAGCCAGCCTTACGCGCTGCATGCATGGCGGTCTTATTCGAAAGATTCCGACGAGAGCACAAAACCTCGTTCATCCGTCCTCAAGCCAGAGAAGTGTTGGCAAAGCATAAAGCTTTTCGTATTGACAAGGAAGAGAGTTTTAGCTTACTTTTGGCAATGACTAAGACTTGACGATGTTAACCGCGATAAAGAACCCCGCGCAGAAAGGCAAAACCATTAGGAAAGTATAGGGTAAAACAAAGGAAGCTAAAAAAGACAGAGCCAGAGATGGTAGGACAAAGTAAATCAGAAGATTGAAGACGGCCTTGGATATCTTGAAAAACGTCAGGAAAAGAAGGCCGAAAAGAGCCAGGTTGAAGGTCACCTGACCTGTCAGACCGAAATGATCGTGTAAGTAAACGTTGGTTTCCTCGAACCAGTCAAGCAAAACTGTGAAACTCTGAACGACTGAGTTTGCAATATGAGCGAGTTTGGGCAACATGAGCTTGTTTTACTCCGGGACGGTTTTTACAGGGGCTCGATGGTCAAACTGGATTCTCCTACCTTGTTCAGCCCGATCATCCTCTGCGTCAAAAGGTTTTTTGAGTTGATCCATTGCCCGGACATAGACAGGACCTCTTCTTCGCTGGTCTCATGTATCCAGGAGATACAAAGGCGGTCGATGTGCTTCTCCTCGACCTCGAGATTTTCCATGTTAAGGGTGAATTTGACTTTCACGGTTACCCCCCAATCCGGAAAAGTTACTTTGCTTTCCGCTTCAGCCTTATCCGCAAATGTTTTGCCAACCGAAAACTTTTGTTTATGAGAGGAGGCGAACGCGAGTAACTTATTTGCCTAAGATGAATTAGCGGATGTTAATTCTTTGGACACTCAGGTAGGGTAGATCAAGAGTTGGTCTCAGAATGAAGGAAATATGGGAACAAATCCATAGTTTGTTGTCCGGCACCTTGTTTGTGGCAGTGTGCGATAAGGGCGGGCACGTGCCACGCACGGCAGGAAGAATCGTCATTGTGTCATTCTCAAGGCCGGAATAAACCTAACCAAAATGAAGAGGCGATTGAATGTTTCACAATATACCAAGAACAGTGGAAGTAAGAATGCGCTATTTGGAGATCATGAATAAGAAAGATAAACTGAATGGTACACGACGCCTGCAAAGACTTCGGCAAATACCGCCTGAGACAGGTAAATTCATAGCTCTGCTTGCTGCTACTGCCCCGGAAGGAACCTATCTGGAAATAGGCACAAGTGCCGGTTATTCCACCCTTTGGCTGGCATTGGCATGCAGGGAACTCGGAAGGAAGCTGGTGACCTTTGAGGTGCTTGAAGAAAAAACCAGTTTGGCGACCGAGACGTTTAAAGTAGCGGCGGTTGAGGAGGTTGTAAAACTTGTGAAAGGGGACGCCCGGGAACATCTGGGAGATTATAACAATATCTCTTTCTGTTTTCTCGACCCGGAGAAAGAGGTGTACCTTGACTGCTACGAGGCGATCATTCCTAACATGGTACAAGGAGGCCTGCTGATCGCTGATAATGCAATAAGCCACAAGGATGAACTGAAAGTAATGTTGGAAAGAGCATTAAACGATGAACGTGTGGATGCTCTGATTGTCCCCATCGGAAGCGGTGAACTGGTCTGCAGAAAGCTGTGAGATTGCCATGTTCCTGTTTGAGGACTCCTCGCAAACCGAACGTCACCTGAGATACCTGGGAGAACAAGAACGTGACTTCTGACCTGTATGAAGGTTTTGCTGAGAGGTACGATCTGTTTTTCGCTAAGTTTGGGGAGCACGACCCCGTGGTCGTCGAGTTTTTTTCCAAGCTCTTTGCGGAAAACGAGGTTCGCAAGGTTCTGGACTGTGCCTGTGGCACGGGAAATGATCTCCATCTGTTTCACTCGCTGGGATGCGAGGTTATCGGCTCCGATATCTCGGATTCCATGCTGGCCCAGGCCCGGAAGAACCTGTCTGAATGTGGCTTGGAAATCCCTTTGAGGAAGGCCGATTACCGTGAGTTGCGCCGACACTTTGATGGACAGTTCGACGCAGTCGTGTGCCTGTCGACTTCAATCCTTCATATGCCCAATGAAACGGAGGTGCTTCGTGCCTTAAAAAGCATGCACGAGGTGTTGCGCGAGGGGGGAATATTAGTTCTAAGTCAAGGCACCACGGACAAAATGTGGAAAGAAAAGCCAAGATTCATCCTTGCCGTCAACAGGAAAGATTTTTCGAGGCTCTTTGTGATTGATTATTTCGATCAAAGAGCACGGTACAATGTCTTAGACATCTTTCACAGCGAGGAGCCTGGGGATTTCAAGGTGTGGAGCACTGAGTACCCCTACGTTCTGCTGAGAGACGATCAGGAACGGCTGTTGAAAGCTTCTGCCTTTGGCGAGGTAGATTTTCATGGAAGTTATCATTTCGATCCCTATGACAAAAAGACGAGCAATTTGCTGATAGCCGTGGCTCGGGAATGAGGCTAAGAGTGGCACTTCGAAAACGTACCAAATGGTCACCGCAATCCCAACCACACGAGAACCCTAATGACAAAGGCAGATCTCGCAAAACGGATAAAAAACTCTTCATTCTTGACCGGGCAGTTTACGCTGCGCTCCGGAAAAACCAGTTCGTTCTACTGGGACAAGTATCAATTCGAAAGCGATCCGGCATTGCTGAGCGCGGTCGTGGAAGAGTTGAAGAAGCTTCTGCCCCCATCTTTCGACAGATTGGCTGGATTGGAGTTGGGTGGCATTCCGCTAGCGATGGTACTTTCGCTGAAGATCGGAAAGCCCTGCCTGTACGTCCGCAAGACCGCCAAGACTTATGGCACCTGCAACCTGGTGGAGGGCGGGTTCCAGGCAGGTCAAACTGCGGTGGTCGTGGAGGACGTAATCACCATTGCCGGGCAGGTTTGTGCGTCGGTCAGGCAGATGCGGGAACTGGGTCTTAGGGTCGAGCATGTCGTGTGTGTGATAGATCGACAGCAAGGCGGTCCCGAAAATCTCAAAGAGATAGGTTGTTCACTTGCTTCGGTTTTCAGCCTGGACGAACTGGAGCGCCTGACACAGGATAGCGATTGAGAATGGAACCACAGGTTTTCACCGGAGAATAAAAAAATGGCAAAAAAAAGCGAATGGGAGGAGTTTTTTGACGGACACGCCCCGGTCTATATGGAGAATTCCTTCACCAAGAATACCTTGGCCGAGGTTGATTTTATAATCGAAGAGCTAAAGCTTCCGGCGGGCAGCCGAATCTTGGACGTTGGCTGTGGAACCGGAAGGCACTCGGTTGAACTAGCCAGGCGAGGACACCTGATGACCGGCGTGGATATATCTTCTGGTATGCTGAATGAGGCCCGAAAGGCTGCCAAGGAAGCTGACGTCGAAATCGAATGGATACACGCTGATGCCACACAGTTTGAATCAAACAACACGTTCGATGCCGCCATATGTTTATGTGAGGGTGCCTTCGGGCTATTGGGTAAGGATGGCGATCCTTTTGAACACGGGTTGTCCATTCTGCGAAACATTAATAAAGCTCTCAAGCCGAATGCAAAGGTAGTCTTTACTGTTGTGAACGGACTAGCTTTGATTCGGAGGTCCAAGCAGGAAGATGTGGAAAAGGGACGATTTGATCCCACCACCATGGCCGAGGTTTGTCCCATGGAGTATGACACAAGCGAAGGCAAGAAGAGCCTGCTTCTAAGGGAACGCGGGTTCGTCCCGACAGAGCTGGTTATGATGTTTCGTCAAACCGGATTCGAGGTAAAAAATATCTGGGGCGGGACTGCAGGCAAATGGGGACGACGGCAAATAGACTTAGACGAGATGGAGATTATGGTTACCGCGAGCAAAACTTCCATAATATGAAAAGGTTCAAATCCAAAGAAGCGGACGTAGGTAGCACAGGAGTGGTTTTTGACATCAAAAGATATGCCATCCACGATGGACCCGGCATTCGCACAACCGTCTTCTTAAAAGGATGCCTGCTGAACTGCCCCTGGTGTCATAATCCGGAGGGAAAGGCAAGGGAACAGGAGCTTATGTGGTGGAAGGAAAGATGCATCGGATGCAGAGATTGTCAGACCGCCTGCAGTAAAGACGCTATTTCGTTTCCAGACGATCTTTTGATCCTGGACAAAGCGAAATGCGACCTGTGTGGAGCTTGTGTGGACGCCTGCCATTCAGATGCGTTGAAGTTGGCTGGCAGGAAGATGAGCGTAGCCCAGGTAATGAAAGAGATAGAAAAGGACATGGCCTTTTACGACGAATCAGGAGGCGGAGTGAGCCTTTCCGGCGGAGAGCCGCTTTTGCAGCCGGATTTCTCAAGTAGCCTTCTGAAAGCCTGCAAGGAAATCGGAATCCATACAGCTGTTGACACCTGTGGACACGTAGGCTCCGAGGTCCTGGCAAGAATCTGCGAACATACAGATCTGTTTTTGTACGATCTGAAAGTGATTAACGACGAGAAACACATGAAGTTCACCGGCGTATCAAACCAGCTTATCTTGGAGAACTTAAAAAAACTCTCGGATAGTGGGCAGAAAGTGGTTGCGCGTTTTCCTCTCGTCCCCGGTGTGAATGACGATGAAAAAGACATCCTGGAACTGGGAGAACTTGTCTCCTCGCTGAATAACGTAAAAGAACTAAGTATCCTTCCCTACCATAAAGCCGGAGTTGAAAAGTCCAGACGTCTGGGCAGACCAGCGGATTCAAGTTTTGTCAACTATTCCCCCTCTACCGAAAGGTTAAAGGAAATTGAGGAGATATTAAAAGGCTTTGGATTGCAAGTGCAGATAGGAGGATAGTGACGTGATGTCGCAAAGAGTCCGGCGCTTAAGAGAGACGAGCGTTAACACAAAGCCCTTTCTTTCCGCGGAAAGAGCCGAACTGCTCACCGACTTCTATCAGAGCGGCGCTGCAGATGCGGTCTCGATTCCCGTAGCTCGCGCGTTGGCTTTCAAATATCTGCTGGAAAACAAGATCATCGGTATCGACGAAGGCGAACTAATCGTGGGGGAGCGAGGACCGGGGCCAAAAGCCACCTCCACCTATCCGGAATTGTGTTGTCATACAATCGAGGATCTGGCAATCTTGAATTCGAGAAGAATCACGCCTTTTGTGGTAAGCGAGGATGCCAAAAGAATCTACCGTGACAAGATTATCCCCTTCTGGAAAGGCAAGACCATGCGCGAGCGAGTCTTTGCGGCCATGTCCTCCGAGTGGATGGATGTGTTTAATTCGGGCGTGTTCACCGAATTCATGGAGCAGAGGGCGCCGGGACATGCCATTTTGGACGACAAGATCTATCACAAGGGCCTGCTCGATTTTAAACAGGAGATCAAGTACAGCTTGAATGACTTGGATTATTTCAGCGATCCTGAAGCCTACGGTAAGGAACAGGAACTTAAGGCGATGGAGATAACTGCCGAGGCCCTGATCCTTTTTGCCCGGCGCCACGCTGAAAAGGCAAAAAAGCTTGCCCAAGCGGAGAAAAACCCACTGCGAAAAAAGGAACTCGAGAGAATCGCCGATATTTGCTCGCGCGTCCCGGCCCATCCCCCCGCCGATTTCTGGGAAGCGTTGCAGATGTACTGGTTTGTCCACCTGGGCGTCATAACCGAACTCAATGTATGGGATTCCTTCAATCCGGGCCGTCTTGATCAGCATCTGTATCCATTTTATAGAAGAGACTTGAAAGAAGGGAGGCTGACCGAGGAGTTGGCAAGGGAATTGTTGCAGTGCTTCTGGATTAAGTTCAACAATCAACCGGCTCCCCCTAAGGTGGACGTCACCGAGGAACAGAGCAGCACCTATCAGGATTTCGCCTTGATCAATGTTGGCGGCCTGAAGCAAGACGGGTCAGACGGCGTCAACGAGCTCTCTTACCTGATACTGGATGTATTGGAAGAGATGCGCATAATCCAGCCGAGCACGTGTATTCAACTCAGCAGCAGGAACCTGGGCCGGTTTCTTAAGAGAGCGCTGCAGGTCGTCAAAGCTGGCTTCGGGCAGCCCTCCATCTTCAATACTGACGTTATCATCCAAGAATTTTTGCGCGCTGGAAAATCAATGGATGATGCCAGAGCCGGAGGACCCAGCGGCTGTGTCACCATCAGCGCCTTCGGAAAGGAAAGCTGCATTTTGACGGGTTACTGCAATTGGCCCAAGATCTTCGAGCTTACCCTGAATAACGGGGTTGATCCGCAAACCGGAAAGCAGATCGGCCCTCGAACAGGAAATCCCGCCAGCTTCGCGACCTTTGACGAGTTGGTGGCAGCGTACAAAAAACAACTTCGATATTTTGTCGACCTTAAGGTCAAAGGCAATAACGTCATTGAAAAACTCTATGCTGACTCTATGCCTGCGCCCTTTATGTCGCTCTTGTTTGACGACTGCATAGCAAAGGGAAAGGATTACCACGATGGGGGGCCTCGATATAATTCGACTTACATTCAAGGTGTCGGGATTGGTACTTTGACTGACTCGCTTTCTGCAGTCAAATATCACGTCTTTGACAAAAAGACCTTAGCCGTGGAAGAATTACTTGACCTGCTGAAAAGCAACTTCGAGGGGTCGGAGAAAACCCGGAGGATGCTGTTGAACCGGACTCCAAAATACGGCAACGATGACGATTATGCGGACAGCATTGCTCAGTTGGTATTTGACGCCTACTTCGACCTGCTGGACGGGAGGCCGAATACGAAAGGGGGAGAGTATCGAGTCAACCTGCTGCCTACCACAGTCCACATCTACTTCGGGCGGGTTACAGGTGCACTGCCGGACGGGCGAAAAACCGGAGAACCGCTTTCCGATGGCATCTCTCCGAGTCAAGGGGCAGACAAGAATGGCCCCACCGCAGTCATCAAATCGGCTGCCAGAATAGACCACGCCAGAACCGGTGGAACCCTTCTTAATCAGAAGTTTATGCCCCAGATGTTGGCAGACGAGGCAGGCATAGACAAGTTGGGACATTTGGTGCGAACCTATTTCAAGCTGGGTGGACACCACATTCAATTTAACGTGGTTGATGCGGAAACGCTCCGGAAGGCGCAGGAATATCCGGAGAAATACAGGGATCTTATCGTCCGGGTGGCAGGTTACAGCGATTATTTCACCGATGTGGGCAAAGAATTGCAGGATGAAATCATAAGAAGAACAGAACACCGAGACTTTTAATCCTTGGACCTGGTGCACACATAAAAGCATCATTCTGGCGAAGATGAAGCTTCTTCGGTGTCCGTTAAGACTCTGGCCAATCATTGACTTTTCGTTAATGGACCAGCGAGACGAAATTGCCTGCAGGGGCGAAGGTTATTTTAGATGCATAAAATCTCAACCGAAATTCTAAGATGCCAGGATGAATGGTATTCTCTGCTGGAGCCACTAGAGGATTTGAAATATTGTTGTATCGCCTTAGCAGATGGAAATGTACGGCGGATTCGACTGCCGGGTGACGTGCACCCATCTTGTCTTATGCAGGAAGTCGAGTCCTTCGTTGAGAAAAAGAAGGCTAAATTGGAGGATTTGAGGTATTGGGCAATTCATCCTTCTTACAGAAACGAACAACTTGAGGCATTCCTGCTTTCTGGGGGTTTCAAATTCAATCTGGAGATTGGAATGGTCTTGGGTCCGACGATTTCGCTGACCACCAACCCACGCGTGAAAATCGAAGGCGGCTCCCAACCGCCCAAAGACTGGGAACAGGTACAAAGCGCGCTATACAGTCACGACCCTGATCTTGTCCCCTCCGAAATCCCCAGGCTTGTGGAGCGCAGCCGAAGGAGATTCTCGGATCCCAGGGTGGAGATGTATGTTGCCAAATTTGATGCCCAGCCTGCCGGCATGATGGCTCTGTTTACTTCCCGGAGGACCTGCCAGATCGATGAAGTATATACCATGCCCGAATACAGAAAGCAGCATGTTGCTTCCACTCTTATGGCAGCGCTGATAGATGCTGCAGAAAAAAGAGACGCTGAGAACATTATCATAGTGGCCCCCAAAACGTTTGCCTCATGCGATATCTACAAGAAGATGGGTTTCCGTGAGAAAGTCGAACTGGCGGGTTACTACAAATAGAATCAAAATCCTGTAAGAGCAGCATAATTCGTGATAGAGGAGATGTCCGAAAACCGCAGCCAAAAGAGTCCGCGCGACTGCGAATTGAGCCAGAGAAGGAAAGCCGTCCCGACCTGCACAACCATGAAGCAAGGCATTAAGTCCAACACCGGAGTTATCTTAGAAAGAAATGGCAAGGGGAAATGCATGGAAGACAAACTCCCCCCCAAGAACTCCCCGAATGCACTGGTTAGGGGATTGTTGATTATCGCTGGCACGTTGTCTCTGGGGCTGGGAGTACTCGGAATCTTCTTGCCCGTCTTGCCTACAACCCCTTTTCTTCTTCTTGCCGCTGCATGCTATGCCAGAGGCTCAAAGAGATTTTACGACTGGCTTCTGAATAACAGATGGTTTGGGAATTACATCAGAGACTATCGAGAGAAAAAGCAGGTTCCGTTGGCAGTCAAGGTTAGTTCGGTGTTACTGCTATGGATCGCAATAATGGTGTCGGCTCTTTTGGTGGTTCACCTTGTTCTGGTGAAGATAATCTTGATTCTGGTTGCCATCGGCGTAACAGTACATATCTTATCTATTCGCACTCTGAAACGGTGAAGCATGCTTGAGATATTCTCCTGAGGTGATCTCCTGCACGAGAAAGTTTTGGCACCCAGGAGTGTGTTTTCATCTGAGCACAGCCCGGAGGATTGCGTGCGGATGGTTAGTAGACACCGATAGCCGATAACCTCACTTGCGCGATATGAAGAAGATGATTGATTGGTCGGAGAAGTGCTGGAAAGAAATGTTGGTATACCAACGTAAATTCCTTTGGCTTGAGGATACGCTAGACAAGTTAGCCGTCTGGCTGGGCTTGAAGCCTCCAATGACCGCGGTCGATGTAGGCTGTGGGTTGGGCTACTTAGGTTATACGTATTGGCCCTATTTCGGGGAGGGCGGAAGTTACCTCGGCGTCGACATATCATCGAAGCTGCTCCAGGATGCAACAAAGGCGGCCACCGAGTGGGCCGTGAACGGAGAAGCCCACTTCGTCGCAGGCGACGCGTGCAGACTGCCCTTTCCCGACGATTTCGCCGATCTGGTTATGTGTCACATCCTGTTGATTCACCTGGAGAAACCTCAACTGGCCTTAGCCGAGATGGTACGCGTGGCCAAGCCAGGTGGGCTTATTGTGTGCAAGGAACCAGACAATCTGTCCACAATATTGACTCTGCGCTACCCCTCGATACCGGAACTTGATATAGAGGAGCAACTGTTGTTCGCAAAGATCGCCATGATTTGTAACAAAGGGCGTATCAAGCGGGGTCAGGGCGACAACAGCCTTGGCCGAAAGATTCCCAGGATGATGAAAGAGTTAGGCTTAACCGATATCGGCGTTCGGATAAATGATCGCGCCTATTGGGTGGAGCCACCCTATGAGGGTCCCCTCCAGCAGTATCATCTGGAGTGGGTGAAAAAGCGATGGTTAGATGAGAAAAAGTATGAAGTGTTTATGGATAGGGAAAAAAAGGAGTTTCTGGCGGGAGGGGGCAAGCTCGGAGAGTATGAGCGCTATAGAGAAATACACGATAGAATCAGATCCATTATTCGGCGGCAAATTGAGGACGGCGAGTATTTCGAATGCGGCTCCGGCGATTTATATGTAATAAAGGCGAGAAAACCAAAATAATCAGATGCTTTTCAATTCCAAAATCCGGAGTGGGTATGAACCAGAATAAGAAGAGAATAGATTGGTCGGAGGAGTGCTGGAAAGAAATGTTAGTCTACCAGCGCAAATATGCGTGGTTCGACGATACGTTGGATAAGTTTGCCGCGTGGTTGGGACTGAAGCCCGGCATGACCGCGGTCGATGTAGGCTGTGGGTTGGGTTATTTAGGCTATACCTACTGGCCCTATTTCGGCAAAGGTGGACAGTACTTAGGCGTCGACGTGTCACCCGAACTGCTCCGGGATGCGGCAAAGGTCGCTAAAGAGTGGGCCGTTGGTGGGGAAGCCTGTTTCACCGAAGGCGACGTATACAAATTGCCGTTTCCCGACAGTTTCGCCGATCTGGTCATGTGCCAGGCTTTGTTGATGCATCTGGAAAAGCCAGAACTCGCTTTAGCCGAGATGGCGCGTGTGGCCAAACCGGGAGGGCTTATTATGTGCAATGAACCCGATAACCTCTCACCCATGTTGGCAAAGCGCCACTGGTCTCTGCCGGAGCTGGATATTGAGGAGCAGCTGTTACTGGCAAAGATAGTCATAATCAGCAACAAAGGCCGTATTAAGCTGGGTCAGGGAGACAACAGCATCGGCACCAGGGTTCCCAGGATGATGAAGGAACTGGGTCTTACGGATATCGGTGTCAGGTTAAATGATCGGGTCTTTTACGTTGAGCCGCCTTACCCGGATCCTCTCCAGAAGCACTCGCTGGAGTCTGTAAAGAAAGAATTGTTAGACGAAAAGCGGCGCGAAATTTTTATGGACCGGGGGAAAAAGGAATTTCTGGCCGGAGGTGGGGATCCCAAAGAGTTTGAGCACTATCGAGAAATAAATGACAGAGTCATGTCCATTTTGAGGCAGCAAATTGATGACGGCAAGTATTTCGCCTGCGGTTCCACTGACTTCTACATAATCAAGGGAAGAAAGGCAAAGAGCGTTTGAGGCCTGCTTCTTCCATAAGCTCAAAAAAGTCTTGACTCTTGGAAGGAGATAGGATAAAATAGGGTCGATAAAAGAGACGTTTTTGCTTGTCGTTGGCTCTGTTCGCCAACGGTAATGAATGGCTGGAGAAAAACGGGGGCCTGAAGCAGGAGTTTCTGTCCTAGCCAAGAAGCCAGTAAAAAAAGTATATGTTAAAAGATTACTTTAAATTGGACGAATTAAAGACCAACGTGAGAACTGAGGTTTTGGCGGGGGTGACCACTTTTCTCACCATGTCCTACATAATCTTCGTCAATCCCCTTTTCTTGAGTTTCTTCGGCGATCCCAGCTTGAAAGATCTGGCCCTGCCATTTTCCGCCTCCATGACCGCCACCTGCCTGTCTGCGGCAGTGATGTGTATCATCATGGGAATGTGGACCAACTATCCCTTTGCCCTGGCTCCGGGAATGGGGCTGAATGCCATCGTCTCCTATCAGATGGTCTTAGGCATGGGGCTCTCCTGGCCGTCAGCCATGGGCGTGATTGTGATGGAAGGGATAATAATCACCATCTTAGTCCTCACCGGCTTCAGAGAGGCGGTGATGAACTCCATACCCCTGTCTCTGAAGCAGGCAATCTCCGTGGGGATCGGGTTGTTCATAGCCTTCATCGGACTAATTCAGGCTGGTTTCGTGCAGGAAAGCCAAACCACCTTAGTCACCCTGGGAGCATTCGACAATCTTCAGGTGGTGGTCGCTGTTTTCGGACTTTTGTTGACCGCCATATTGCTGAAGGCGAGGGTGAAAGGAGCTTTGTTGATCGGAATTCTCACCTCCACCGTTCTGGCGATCTTCGTAAATTACGCCTCCGGTTTTCAGGCTTTCCCTGATCCCAACATAGCCAAACTCCCCCCCTCTCTTTTTTCCATGCCTGACTTTTCCACCGTGGGGAGGTTTGATTTCGGCGCCATCTCCAAGTTGGGCGTGTTGACGGCTTTGGTTTTGGTATTCTCCGTGATGTTGTCTGACTTCTTCGACACCCTGGGGACGGTGATCGGTCTGGGAAGTGAGGCTAAGTTTCTGGATCAGCAGGGAAGATTGCCCCGGATCAATCGGGTTCTTCTCGTCGATTCGATTTCTGCGGTGGCAGGAGGCGCCTCCTCTGCCAGTTCTGTGACCACCTACATCGAAAGCGCTGCGGGAATATCTGCCGGCGGAAGATCCGGTCTGACAACGGTGGTCGTAGGAATCTTATTTCTGCTTGCCATATTCTTATCACCTGTCGCCGGGATCGTTCCCAAAGAAGCGACCGCTCCCGCCCTGATCATCGTGGGCTTTCTGATGCTCTCCATCGTCAAGGACCTTCCCTTTGCCAAATTCGACGAGGCCTTTCCCGCGTTTCTTATCATGATCGTGATGCCCTTAACCTATTCCATCTCCAATGGCATCGGTTTCGGCTTCATAACCTTCACCTTGATCAAGCTCCTGACCGGCAAGGGAAAAGAGGTCCATTGGTTGATGTATATAGTCTCCTTTGCCTTTGCTATTGACTTTGCCATCCCTGCTTTGAGATTGCTCTTTGAATTCTAAAACGACTCCCCTATTCTTCCGATAATCCATTGATAGTGGAATTACTCCCTTCAAAGGCCGATGTCTTGTGTTCTCCCCGGGGCGAGTTTTTCTTGGAGGGGCCGGTTAAAAGGGTTGACAATGGTAAGTTTTGTATTATCTTGACATTAGACTGCTTGGAAAGGAAGGAAAGGTCTGTCTGATTCACAGAGATTTTCAAATGCAACGTTGGCTTTATCTTTTTGGAGTGCTTCCGAAAACCCGTTTTCTCGTTTCAGTTAAATCGCACCTATAAGTAAAGGAGGTTTAATGCCATGATAGTTAAAGGCTTAAATCGGTTAGGGACTGCTTTTGTTTTGGCCGTATTGGCATTTTTGTTTGTGCTCGGCCCCACAGTTTTGGGAGCTGATTCTTCTCCCAGATGGATTCAGTTCACCCTGGGAGACGAGAAGATACCACAGATCAACCTCACCCAATCTGATCAGAATCGGGTTGAGTTTGAGGTCAAAGTCTTCGGCATGTGGTCAGAGGAGTTGCAGACAAAAGGAGGAGTCTTCAACCAGTTGTCGATTCCCGAATGCGGGATCACCAACGTGGCTGGCCAACCCAGGCTTCCCGTAATCAGGAAGATGGTTCAGATTCCTTATGGTGCTGAGGTGGACGTGGAGGTGATAGCTTCGGAGGTTTCCGAAACCAGTCTGGAGGAGTTGGGGATCACCAATCGGATAATGCCGGTTCAACCCCCTATCCTGAAGATCGAAGGCGCTTGGGAGAAAGCTGAGTTTGTGATCCATGAGGGTTTTTATCGAAACGATCAATTCTTTCCTGCTCAAATCGCACAGAAAACAGAGATTGCCGCCATCCGTGGGCATAGATTCGTAACGGTTGAGGTTCGTCCGGTAAGTTACAATCCCCTGAGCGGGGGGTTGAGGCTGTACTCTGACATAAAGATCAGGGTGAATCTAAGTGGCTCTGACATGAGGACCACCGAAGCCATGCTTTCCCGCTACGCCTCGCGGCCATATGAGGAGATTTGCAAGGATTTATTCATCAACTACTCCAGCTATGCGGATTTGCTCAAAGGAATGCCTCCTTTGCCCATCGGCTACCTGATAATCGTGCATCAGGATTTTTATGGCAACCTGGCTCCGCTGGTGGACTGGAAGACCAAGAAAGGATTTCACGTCACCGTGCTTCAGGTACCGCAGATAGGATCGACTACGTCTGCCATAAAGGATTCCATCGAGTCTGCCTATTACAACTGGCCCATTCCTCCCACCTATGTCCTTCTTTTTGGGGACGTGGGTTGGATTCCCACCTATTCCGGGACCTCAAGTTACAGCGCTACCGATCTGTATTATGTTCAGATGGACGGAGACATTTTTGCCGACATTGGCCGGGCCAGGTTCCCGGTTCGGAACACAGGCGAAGCCGCCACTATGGTAGACAAACTGCTCTACTATGAAAATCCCACATCGCCTGACCTGGAATGGATGAGACACGAATGTTTCATCGCGTCGTCCGACGCCAGTCTTACTGCGGAAAAGACGCACAGGTTTGTGATCAACAACTTTCTGGCTCCGAATGGCGTGATATGCGACAGCATCTGGGAACGTTTGGGGGGCAACACCCAGGATATTTCTGATTGTGTAAATGGGGGAACTGCGGTTCTCTGTTACTCGGGACATGGATACAGCGGGGGCTGGGGCTGTGTGCCCTTTGACCAAAATGATGTGGAAGATCTGAGCAATGAAAACGAATATCCTTTAGTTCTTTCTCATGCTTGTTCCACTAATCCTTTCGATCAGAGCGAGTGTTTTGGGGAGACCTTTGTTAAGGAGGCCGACAAGGGCGGGATAGCCTTCTGGGGTGCTTCCGCCTCCAGCTACTGGGTGCAGGATGACTCTCTGGAAAGGAGAATGTTTAGGGCTGCTTTCGAGGAGACCTGCTATTCGGTTGTCTCCATGACCGATAGGGCCTTATGGTATCTTTACCAGTTCTGGGGGAACACCGCCGACGTGAGAACGTATTTCGACATGTACAATGTAAATGGCGATCCATCCGTGGACATCTGGACCTATATTGCAGAGGAGCTACTGGTGGATTACCCCGCCACCATTTCTCTGGCGCCGTCCGAGGTCACCATAACGGTGGAAACTTCGGGTGGACCATTTTTTGGTGCTTTGGTGTGTCTGAGAAAAGGGGATGAGATCTTTGAAACCGGATATACGGATGAGAACGGCCAAGTGACCCTCTATCCTTCACCTTTGACCCCCGGCGACGTAGAACTCACCATAACCGGTCACAATGTCCTGCCCTTTGAGGAGATCATCATGGTGGTCCCGGGTGCCTTTGTCGTCCTTGAGGAGTGGTCTGTGGATGATGACAGCCTGGGCGAGAGTCTGGGAAACAGCGACGGGGACGTTGATTTGGGAGAGACCATCGAGCTTCCCGTAGTGCTTGAGAACATAGGAGATTCCACCGCCTTTAACGTGCAAGCCACCTTGAGTACCACCCATCCATCGATCACCATAACCGACGACCATGAGGTTTACGGCGACATAGGAGCACACCAGACCGTGTCGTGCCCGGATGACTTTGGCTTTGAAGTTTCTCCGGAGATAGCGGATGGCGAGGTCGTAGTCTTTCAGCTGGACGTAACCGCAGACAACGGAAGCGGGACTCGGTCGGATCTGAGTCTTGTGGTACACGCGCCGGTTCTGGCTTACCAGTCCAGGGTCGTCAACGACATCAATGGCAACGGGGATGGTGAGCCTGATCCGGGAGAAACCTGCGACATGACTGTGGTGCTGAGGAATGATGGAAGCCAGGGAGCAGTTGGAGTTACCGCCAACCTGATCTGTGATGATCCTCATATCATCATAACCACGTCCAGTTCCGCCTATCCGGACATCTCTCCCGGAGGCACGGGCGCTTCGGTTGTTCCTTACCGGTTTGAGGCCGCAGCTGATTGTCCTTTAGGTCAGGTAGCCACTTTTGTTCTACAGATAAGTGGAGCAGGACCCTATTCCGCGTCGGATACTTTTGAGGTTAAGATCGGGAGGAAGCCGGTTCTTTTGGTGGACGACGATGACGGGGAAAGCTATGAGGCTTACTTCGTCTCGGCTTTGAACTCTCTGGGCATATCCTTTGACCTTTGGGAGTATGATTTGTTGGGTCTGCCTTCCGACTCGGTCTTCGGTTCGTATAAGGCGGTGGTGTGGACCACCGGAAATGATTATGGTTCTGTGGGCAATCCTTCCACCCTCACCCCTGAAGATCAGGCTGGTCTGCAAACCTATCTGGACAATAACGGTCGACTGTTTCTCTCCAGCCAGGACCTTTTGTATGATAATGATCCTAACACCTTCATCACCGATTACCTGCACGTGGCAGGGCATACCGACGATCCAGGGATAAACTCGGTGGAGGGAGTGTCAGGAGATGCCGTCTCTGATGGGATAAGCATCTCTTTGAGCTATCCCTTTACCGGTCTGGCGGATTACGTGGTTCCCCATCCTGACGCCGCCGGGATATTCTACCGCACCGGCAAGTCTTCGCCTGTATCCCGCGAAGGATTATCGGCTGTACCGAGCTTCCCGGTGGGAGGTCCGGATGTCACCAATTATTGTGCTCTGCGTTATCCTGCCACCGGGACGGCGGACTATCAGGTGGTCTTCTTCGGCTTTCCCTTTGAGGCTGTTCCCCAGAGTGGAGACGATCCCAACAATGCCAACTCGGTCATGGGCAGGATCATGGCCTGGTTTGGAATAAACAAACCCGCCGCCTCTCGTGGGGACGCCAATGGAGACGGCGAGATAGACATAGCCGACGTCATGTATCTGGCAAATTACCTCTTCATCGGTGGAACTGCCCCTGATCCCATGTGGGCCGGGGACGCCAACTGTGACGGTGAGGTCGACGTTGCTGACGTGATGTATCTCATCAATTATCTGTTTATAGGAGGATCAGCGCCGGGTTGTTAGTTTTCGGTTGGCCAGCTGTTTCACTACAAGTGTAAAAGCCCCAGTCTTTTGTGAGTGCTGGGGCTTTTCGTTCGCCCAAAAGGGTTATCTTGGCAACTTGAGAGTCTCATGTAGGAATTCCTGTTGCCAAAAGGAGATATTGGGTTATATTGAAATTGTGACGCATTTAGGGGGCTGGGTTCATAGGCTTCGAAATGATCAAAATGTGTTGTTATTTCTAACCTTTCAGAAGGGAGTTGTATATGAAGAAACGTGATCTGTTTCTTTCTGTTTTCTTTTTTGTTTTGTTGAGCGGCTCGGTCTCCCTTGCTGCCAGCGGTTGGATTGCCTTTGGCTCCGGCCAGTCAGGTGACGTCTCCGCTTATCCGGAGGCCAATCTTTTGGCTTCTGACGCAAACGAGGTAATACTTGACGTCAATTTTCCCGGGATGGTAATCAATGAAATTGTTAAGGAAGGAATGACGTATCAGAGTCTTCTCATTTCCGGTGGGGGAAGGACTTCTAATTTGGGATGGGCGGAGGTTCCCACTTTTGGGCGATTCATTGCAGTACCTTTGGATGCTGAACCTCAAATTGAGGTTTTGGAATATACCGCCCAGACTCTCTCCGGCTACAACGTCTATCCAGTACAGGAACAGCCGGTTGACAAGGCGGGAGCCCCGGAACCCGAGTTTGTCAAGGACGAGGATTTCTATCAGCGAAACGAGTTTTATCCGGACAGGATGGTATTTGTGGAGGAGCCCAAGATCATTCGAGGCTGTCCGGTTTCTTTATTCATTCTCTTTCCGGTACAATACAACCCTGCTACCCAGGAGTTGAAGGTTTGCTCTCATATGAAAGTGAAGATCAGCTTTGTGGGAGGAAGCGGTCTTTTTGTTGACCCGATCCACCGCTCGCCATATTTTGAGCCTTTGTATCAGAATCTTCTTTTGAATTATCCCTCCCTGGGAACTCCGGCTCCGTTAGGCGGAAAGAGCGACACCGGTTGCGACTTTCTGATCATCACCCATCCCGATTTTCAGGCCTGGGCGGAATCATTAGCTCTATGGAAGAATCTGACCGGAATCTCCACCTGGGTGAAGAATACCACCGAGACCGGCTCTGATACCGGATCCATAAGAACTTATATTCAAAATGCATACGATACCTGGACTCCACCACCCTCCTTCCTCCTTCTGGTGGGAGATGCCGAGTTCGTTCCCCTGTTTTACCGAAGCACTCATCCGTACGACGGTTACAAGACCGGCACAGATTTATATTATGTCACGGTGGATGGATCGGATTTCTTTCCGGACATGTATCCTGGAAGGATTTCCGTGGATTCTCCCGAAGAAGCTGGGGTGGTCATGAGTAAGATCATAAACTATCAAAGAGAGCCGATCACCACACCTTCGAGCTTTTACGACAACGTTTTGGTGGCTGGCTATTATCAGGATGAGTGGCCCCAGGACGGCTATGCTGATAGATTCTTTCTCCAAACCAGCGAGGCGGTCAGGGATTTCGTGCTTTCACACGGATATGATGCGGAGAGATGCTATACCAAAACGTCAGGCAGCAATCCTCAGTATTACTACTACGGAGATCCCATCCCGCCCGGATTGTCCTGGACAGGCAGCGCCACTCAGATCAACAATGCCATAAACGACGGAGTTTTCTTAGTCAACCATCGGGATCATGGCGACGTGGACGGGTGGGGAGACCCACAATATCTGGTGCCGGATGTTAATGATCTTGCCAATCAAGACAGATTGCCGGTTGTGCTCAGCATAAACTGTGAGACCGGTCACTTCGACAACGAAACCGATGCTGCAGGTAATGGTACACCCAGCGGAGAAGTCTACTTCTGCGAAGCCTTCCAGAGGAACGCAAATGGCGGAGCAGTGGGCATATTCGGGCACACGCGGGTCAGCTTTAGTGGCTATAATGACGAGCTCTGCAAGGGATTCTACGATGCCATGTGGACGGATTTCGATCCCTCTTATCCGGGTGTTGGATCCACGCATCCCATCTACGATCCCATATTTATGATGGGACCCGTGCTCAACTTCGGGAAGTTTTGGATGTACGATAAATACTATCTCACCGGTGGTGCTGGTTATCCCTGGACTCCGGACATGACCGTGACCAAAGCGACATTCGAAATGGGGCACTGGTTTGGAGACCCCAGCATGCAGATTTGGACCAGCATGCCCGAGAGCCTGGATGTGACCCATCCTGACGCGGTGGTACTGGGAGGAGCACCTTTCCCGGTGAGCGTGTACCTGGACGGTCAGCCAGTTGAGGATGCTCTGGTCTGTTTGATTAAAGAGGGGGAGGTTTACGAGGTCGGTCGAACCGACGCCTCAGGAGAGGTAACTCTTTATCCGTCTCCTCTCTCTCCCGGAGATGTGGAGATCACCGTCACTGCTCATAATGCCTTTCCCTATCGGTCTACGGTCCTGGCAACCGGCGGAGCCTATGTAAGCTTTGAGAATTGGTACGTGGATGATGACAGTTTGGGCGAGAGTTTGGGAAACAGTGACGGGGACGTCGATTTAGGAGAGACCATTGAGCTTCCCATAGTGCTTGAGAACATGGGAGATTCCACCGCCTTTAACGTACAAGCCACCTTGAGCACCATCCATCCATTGATTACCATAACCGACGACCATGAGGTGTACGGAGACATAGGAGCGCACGAAACCATTTCCTGCCCGGAAGATTTCGATTTTGTGGTTTCTGCAGAGATAGCGGATGGTGAAGCTATCGTCTTCCAGTTGGATATAACTGCGGATAACGGGAGCTGGAGTCACTCGGATCTAAGTCTTCTGGCGCATGCTCCGGTTCTGGTTTATGAGTCGAAAACTATCCAGGACGTCGGTGGCAACGGGGATGGTGAGCCTGATCCCGGAGAAACCTGCGACATGACGGTGGTGCTGAAGAACGAAGGGAGCCAGGGAGCAGTTGGAGTCACTGCCGATCTGATCTGTGATGATCCTTACGTCACGGTGACGGTGTCAAGCTCAAGCTATCCGGAGATTTCCTCGGGCGGCACGGGGTCTTCTGTGGTTCCGTACCAGTTTGAGGTAGCGGCTGATTGTTCTTTAGGTCACGTGACCACCTTCATCCTGCAGATGAGCGGAGCAGGACCCTATTCTGCGTCCGATACTTTTGAGGTTAAGATCGGGAGGAAGCCGGTTCTACTGGTGGACGACGATGACGGGGAAGAATATGAGACTTACTTCGTCTCCGCCTTGAATTCTCTGGGAATATCGTTTGATCTTTGGGAATATGATTTGTTGGGTCTGCCTTCGGACTCCATATTCGGCTCGTATAAGGCCGTGGTGTGGACCACGGGAGATGATTATGGTTCTGTGGGCAATCCTTCCACCCTCACCCCTGAAGATCAGGCTGGTCTGCAAACCTATCTGGACAATAACGGTCGACTGTTTCTCTCCAGCCAGGACCTTTTGTATGATAATGATCCTAACACCTTCATCACCGATTACCTGCACGTGGCAGGGCATACCGACGATCCAGGGATAAACTCGGTGGAGGGAGTGTCAGGAGATGCCGTCTCTGATGGGATAAGCATCTCTTTGAGCTATCCCTTTACCGGTCTGGCGGATTACGTGGTTCCCCATCCTGACGCCGCCGGGATATTCTACCGCACCGGCAAGTCTTCGCCTGTATCCCGCGAAGGATTATCGGCTGTACCGAGCTTCCCGGTGGGAGGTCCGGATGTCACCAATTATTGTGCTCTGCGTTATCCTGCCACCGGGACGGCGGACTATCAGGTGGTCTTCTTCGGCTTTCCCTTTGAGGCTGTTCCCCAGAGTGGAGACGATCCCAACAATGCCAACTCGGTCATGGGCAGGATCATGGCCTGGTTTGGAATAAACAAACCCGCCGCCTCTCGTGGGGACGCCAATGGAGACGGCGAGATAGACATAGCCGACGTCATGTATCTGGCAAATTACCTCTTCATCGGTGGAACTGCCCCTGATCCCATGTGGGCCGGGGACGCCAACTGTGACGGTGAGGTCGACGTTGCTGACGTGATGTATCTCATCAATTATCTGTTTATAGGAGGATCAGCGCCGGGTTGTTAGTAGAGACAATAAACAGGGAATTCCCCGAAAAGCCTCGATCCCGATCTATCGGGATCGGGGCTTTTTTTGCGTAGGGACTGGGATTTCCCCTCGGTATTTGCACGGGCGTTGGAGTTTCTTGTTGACTTGGTGAGGGGTTTGGTTATATTGAACACATAGGTTCGCTCCCATAGGGGACCGGGCTGTTGAACCTTGCCACGACATGAATGCTCTCAGGCTTCCTTACTGCCTGAAGCTTCGTTATAAAAGCGTTCTGAGACGTCAGGTGAATCGGGCTAATGCTGCCGGAGTTCTGAATTAAACCTTAAGCCGTTATGCTTGAGAACCACAAGATGGCGCAAAGACCCCTCTTTGTCCCTACATTCACGTCATAGCCAGAGCCACCTGTGACAGATCGGCACGGGCATTACACCTTTTCTCAAGGAAGTGGAAAAGACAGAAAATTCGATCACATTCTTCTGAAGAGAGGGGGACAATAAAAACGTAGGGGTGGAGCTTCAGCTCCACCCAAAAAAGGGCCAGTCTTCCACCAAAGGCGGATTCCTGCCCGTCCGGCAGGCGGGCGCCTCTGGCGGAGAAGATTCACCCCTGCACATATTCTGTTCACTGAAAAGTTAACCTTTCCGCCACAGGCGGATCCGCCTTCGGCGGATAAACGAAAGGAGTTGCGTAATGTTACGCAAAAGTTTTGTTTTTCTGGTGGCGGGAATCATGACATTATTCCTTTGCTCCCTTTCATCTGCCGTCGTCCCCGATAAGATCAATTATCAGGGGAAGCTAACCACAACCACTGGTGCCGCTCTTAATGACACGGTCCAGATGACCTTCTCCATTTATCCTGACACTCTGGGTTCCCCTGCAGAATGGACTGAAGACCAGGATAGCGTGGAGGTGGAAAACGGGATATTCAATGTTCTCTTGGGAAGCGAGTTTCCCATACCTGCCTCTGTCTTTGATGGAACCATCAAATACTTGGGAGTTCAGGTGGAATCTGATCCGGAGATGAGACCCCTTAAGCTCATGGTGAGCGTACCGTATGCTTACCGGGCAGGCACTGCGGACGGCGGCGTAGACTGCGAAGACTGTGACGACAGATTCGTGAACGTTCAGGGCCCGGATTCCGTCGTCGCAAATTCCGGCACGGCTCTTCTGGTCAAATGCTCGGGAAGTGACGGACCGTCTATCGGTATCGAGGGTTACGGAGAAAGCAGTGCCACAGGGCCGGTTTACGGCGGAATCTTTACTGGCTCTTCCGTGGGTTCAGGAAAGCGATCCGGGGTCAGCGGTATCGCACTCGGAGCCTCAACCGGCGATACTTACGGCTGCCATGGTTGGGCGGAGAATACCTCTTTTGGGTACACCTACGGCGGATTCTTCGAAACGTCGTCTTCGGGAACGGGACCTCATTTTGGGGTCTATGCCCGGGGCCAAGGTTCCTCTTCTGACGATACCTACGGTTCCTACGGTTTCTCCGAAAATACTTCCGACGGCTCTGCTCGGGGAGGTCAATTCGTAACCTCCAGCTCCGGCACCGGGACCCATTGTGGGGTGGGCGCGTACGGTTATGGCTCCTCCTCAGCTTCAACCTATGGTTCCTATAATCGTGCCGAAAACAGTTCCTCGGGCTCTGCTTATGGCGGAGTTTTCCAGACGTATTCTTCCGGAACAGGAGATCATTATGGAGTCAGTGTGCAGGCCTGGGGTTCCTCTTCTGCTTGGACCAAGGGTGTTACGGGTTTTGCTGACAACAGTTCCTCGGGATATGCCTATGGTGGAGATTTTTACACCTCTTATTCCGGAACAGGAGCCCATTATGGTGTTAATGGATCAGCCTATGGTTCGTCCTACGGTTACACTTATGGTTGCCGGGGTAGAGCAGAAAATACCTCATCAGGGTATGCTTACGGTGGGTATTTTTCGGTTTCCGATACCGGTACAGGAATCCATTACGGCGTCTATGTATCTGAAAAAGCTGGCGGGTCTGGAGCAGCCGTCTACGCCGCCGGCGATATGGTAGCCTCCGGCGCAAAACCTGCAGTGGTGAGAACCTCCCAGGGAGAGGTTTTGCTTTATGCCATGGAATCCCCAGAGGTCTGGTTTGAGGATTTTGGAGAAGGAAAACTGAGAAACGGTGAAGCTCACATAGAACTTGACCCGCTGTTCTTGGAGACTGTTGCCATCGATGCGTCCCACCCGATGAAGGTGTTCATCCAGCTAAAGGATGATTGTAGGGGAACCTATGTGAAGACTCAAACCACCAGTTTTGACGTCATCGAGCTTCAGGGTGGAACCAGCGATGCTTCTTTTTCCTATCGGGCGGTAGCCAAAAGAAAAGGTTACGAGAACGAACGCATGAGACGGACGGACGTAGGAAAAGGAGACCCCAACTTGTATCCGGAGCTGTGGGAAGAAATGAAAAGGGAGCATCAGGAAGAGCAAGCGCAGAGGGAATTGGAAAGAAAGAGGATGGAAGAAGAAACAGATAAGATGGAACAGGAAATGGCCGAGATGGAAAAAGGAAGATGAGTTAGAAGGAGAAGGCAAGAATGAGAAAAATCAGATTACTGACGATATTCCTCGTGGCTGCGGCGCTATTTGCGGTCGTGGTTGTGCAGGCGGGATCAGATAAGCAAGTCCGGCCGGTGAAAATCAAGCCAAAGGCGATCACTGAGATCCAACCAGTTCCGCAAACCATTCCGCAGACGTCGGCGCTCACCGGCTCCAGGCAAGGATACCAACTGGTAACGGACGTTCTGGACGGCTTTGGCGGAGCATCGGAATCGGATAATTACAGAATTCCGGTCAACTCCGGAGGACAGCCTTCAGCCGGCGGGATTTCCGAAAGCGACAATTACCAGATCAAGGCGGGTTATGTTCATTCCTCTCATGTCATGCGCGGAGATGCCACCGGAGATGGGTTGATTGACGTGGCGGACGTTCTGTATCTTATAAACTATCTGTTCCTGGCCACATCTGCACCCTGCCCCATGGAAGCCGGCGATGCCACCTGCGATGGGATAGTGGACGTTGCAGACGTCCTCTTCCTGATCAACTACCTGTTTCTTGGCACGTCGCCGCCAGGGTGTTGATAGAAAACCTCTCCCCCTTTTTCCCCCTCTCCATTTCATGGAAAGGGGGACGGGCTGTGAGGTAAGAACGGTTTATGGAGTGGCGGAAGTGGATCGTGCCACCTCCTCAGAATCAAGCCGGGCGCGAAAAACAAACCTCTAAAACGAGAAGCCCCGGTCCCTTTTTACCGGGATTGGGGCTTGATTCTTGCCCCAAGACTTCGGGAATGGCCTTTTTTGTTTGCAGGAATGCAAAAAAACCCATTGACAAATCAAGGGTTTTACGTAAATTGAATATAGGGTGTGTTATGCGGCTGAGGGGCTTTAGGCTGCAAGAGAGAAGTCTCTGAGCTTCAGCATGTTAATACTGCCTGCCGAGGCGAATGATTTCCCTTCGCAGCCGCAGTTGAGCTAAGAATGGATGAAAACTTCATTAAAGCGCTTTTCCTGTAAATCAATAATCCAAAACTACAAGGAGAGGAGAATGAGCAACTCAAAGCTAATGATTTCATTGCTGATCGCGGGATCCATTATGCTTCTCGCCAGCCCGATTCTATCAGATGAGGGATACGAAGTCAGCTATACGGCTGACTTCTCCACAGACGATCTCTCATTTGATAAGCTGATGGGATATGACTTGGTCATGCTGGAAGGCGGAGGATGCCTGAGTGATCTGGGAAAACCGATGCTGCCATCCAGGGAGCTGAAGGTCGCCTTGCCCTACGGCATGATGGTGAAGACCGTGCAGATCGTGAGCACCACGCAGGAGGAGATTCCCGGTGAGTACAATATCTTTCCTGCTCAACCACCGATAAAAATCGGGGTTTCGCCGAGCGATGCAGATTTTGTCGAACCTGACGACCAGGTTTATGCGTCCACTGAGCCGTATCCTTCAGAACTCCTGCACTTTTCCCATCAGACTGATTTGGCCGGGCAGGGTATAGCTGTCGTCTTGCTCTATCCTCTGCAGTATGTCCCTTCCGAGAAGAAGCTCAATCTCACCACGTCTATCACTTTCGTTATCGAAGGGGTCGGCGGATATGAATATGGTGATCACCTCTCGCCGAATATCTCGGAGAGAGGAAGAAGGACGTATCAGCGGATGGTTGAAGATATGGTGGTAAACCCGCAGGATGTTCAGTTGAACGCGGCCGTTATCATGAACACCTCAACCATGGTTGAAGGCGGTCCCTTTGACCACGTGATCATAACCTCGATCGCCTACGAATCCTACTTCGAGCCGCTGGTAGAGTGGCACAACCAAAGGGGACTGAAAGATACAACAGTTAGCACCAGCTGGATTTACGCAAACTACAGCGGAAGCACCAGCAAAGACAAAATTCGCAGCTTTGTGAGCGACGCCCATTCGACTTGGGGAACGACCTATTTTCTTCTGGGGGGTGAAAACGGGACAGTTCCTTTTGAATATAAGACCTACTACGAAGAAAGCACCCCCAGTGATCAATGCTATTCCGACTACGACAACGACTGGACCCATGAGGTTTTTGTGGGCCGGGTTACCATACAGAGTTCGACGGAAGCCGATAGATTCGTCGACAAGGTCTTCAGATACGAAAAGGATCCTCCCCGCACGGACTATCCTCTGGATGCTCTGCTCATAGGAATGGACCTCAGCCCTGAGACCCATGCCGAATATCTGAAGGAAGCTATTGATAATTCCATTCCTTCTAACTTCAATGTGACCAAAGTATACGACAGTCACAGTACCAACCACCGAACAGCTACCATCAACGCGTTGAATGCCGGACAAAACCTGGTGAATCACGCAGACCATTCCTGGATCGATTACATGGGCACAGGGGATCGCAACCACGGTTGGGGCATATCCTCCTCCGACGTGGATGCTCTGACGAATAACGATCAGTTGTCCGTGGTGGTATCCTTAGGCTGCGATCCCAACCGAATGGACGCCAGCGACTGCATTTCCGAACATTTCGTCATTTACAACCCTAATCAAGCGGGCGTGGCCTTCACCGGCAACACCCGTAGTGGTTGGGGATACGTTGGCAATCCATACAGCTTATCAGGTAAGTTGGATTGGGAGTGGTGGAAAGCGCTCTTCGATCGAGACAAGCTCGACCTGGGCCAAATTCTTGTGGACAGCAAACATTATTCCCCTAATGGACAAGCAATCGAGAAACACTGCGAATGGACCTTCAACCTCTTAGGTGAGCCGGGCATGCCCGTATGGACGGACGAGCCGGATAGCTTCGCCGTGACCTGCCCTTCTGTAATTCCGGGAGGAGGCTCCTCATTTCCGGTACACGTTGAGGATTCAACCACCCACGCTTCCGTAGAGTCAGCCTACGTCTGTTTGTGGAAGGCAAATGATGTCTATGTGACGGGATACACCGATGCTGGTGGAGACTTAACCTTGAATCCGTCCCCAGCTACGCAAGGAAGCATGTATGTGACCGTGACTAAACACAACTACATTCCTCATCAGCGGCAGGTGGAGGTCTCCTATCTCCCGGGGGATGCCAATGCTGACGGGTTGGTGGACGTAGCTGACGTTGTGCATCTGATCAATTATCTCTTCATGGAAGGAACTCCGCCCAGTCCCTTTGAGGCCGGAGATGCCAACTGCGATGAGGAGGTTGATATTGCCGACGTCATCTATATTATCAACTACCTTTTTGCGGGGGGATCGCCCCCAGGCTGTTAGTCCCAGCCTGCAAAACCGTCCTACTGGATATATTGAAGCCCCAGCTGCCACGAAGCTGGGGCTTTTCTTTCGAATGACTTCCCCTAAAGGCATCAAAAAAACAGCGGAACGCCCCTTATCATGCTGAGTCTTCGACCCTGAGCTCTCCTCGAGTCTGAGCGACCTCGGAGTCGAAGACAGACCGAAGGGCGGAGCGAAGCATCTGCCTGTTTGGGGTGGTGGACTGACCCCTTTTTCCAACAAGGGGTTTATAGTCCTTGGTGGGGAATGCCTGACAACGATTTTGCCGATATACACTAATAAAAGCAGTCTTGACAATCCAAGAAAATTTAGTATAATAGTATTAAGAGACTTAATTATTTGAAAAAAATAATCACCAGGCGCCTATGATCTGGTGGCCTGTCGGCCAAAACGGGTATCCTGCTCTTTGGTCCTGCACCTCATCCTGCCTCCAGCTGAGTACGGGGTAGGATCAAATAAAAGGGCTGGTCCTCAAGGAAAGGCCGAGGCCATTTGCGTCTCGGGCATTCGCAAACCAGACGTCCCCATGCGAAGCTTTTCTATCATACTCTTTTTGGCTATCTCTTGTGGTCTTCATTTTCAAAGCTGCCATGCCACCATCATCTGTGTCCCTGATGACTCCTCAACCATTCAAGCCGGAATCGATGGAGCTTCGGATGGGGATACGGTTTTGGTTTCCAAAGGGCTTTATTATGAACGGATAAACTTTCTGGGTAAGGGAATTTTGGTTGCCAGCAGCTTCATTCTTGATCAGGACACCAACACCATCGATTCTACCATCATAGATGCGGATACGGAGGTCATCGGGACCAGTGATACCGGAAGCGTGGTCTGCTTCGTGTCCGGAGAGGATTCGGCATCAAAGATTACGGGATTTACCCTTCGGAATGGACGTGGGTTGATGAGCACCGAGTGGAGCTCCGGCGGCGGGATCGTTTGCTTTTCCAGCTCTCCACAGATAAGCCATAACAGGATATCGAATAATACTGCCTTTTATGGCGGTGGAATCTGTTGCTCATACACAGATTTTCCTCCCTTGATAACAAAAAATCGCTTCCTTGAAAATTATGCAGCCGTCGGCGGAGCCATCATCTGCGAAGGATCCTCGCCGCTTGTAACCGACAATGAATTCTTTGATAACCGTGCTGATAACAAAGGAGGAGCGATCTTTTTCAAAATATGTTCCCCCGTCATAATTGGCAATCATGTGGAAACAAACACTACGGATGGGAACGGAGGTGGCATTTGCGGTCACTCCGGCTCTGTGACCTTGATGGGAAACAGGATTGTTCAAAATAGCTGCCTGACCAAAGGAGGGGGGCTTTACTGCGCCGCTTTGGACTCTTCGGCCCTGGGCTACAATCTTTTCTACCAAAACAGTGCTGAAAATGGCGGCGGGATGTATATCCACAACTGCTCCGCTCTTATATCAAACAACACCGTGGTCGGCAACTCATCCAGTCAGGGCGGCGGGGGAATTCTTTGTGGGGGCTCAGTATACCACCCCTCCATCACAAATAACATAATCGGCTTCAGTCCCTCCGGAGAGGGAATCAGGTGCGAAGGCAATTCCAGCCCTTACATTTCCTACAACGATCTTTGGGACAACGCCTCAGGCAATTTCTTTGGCTGCCCGGCCGGGGTGGGGGATACCTCCTGGGGAGATAATTTCAATTGCACGCCCAGCGACACTTTCTACAACATCATTCAGGATCCCTTATTCGCCGATACCGTCAATTTCAAGCTTTCCTGCAACTCGCCATGTGTTGATGCGGGTGACCCAAGTTACTTTGTTTCTCCGGATTCCGGCGGATGCAGGATCGATCTGGGGACAGGCGAATATCCTTACATTCTAGGCGATGCAGACAGTGATTCCGCGATAGGCATGGGAGACATGATCTTCCTCATTAACTATCTGTTCGCATACGATACTCCACCTTGCCCTTACCATGGGGGGGACATCAATTGCGATGGTATCGTCGATATTGCCGATGTCGTGTGTTTCATCAACTGTCTGTTCATAGCAGGATCTCCACCTGGTGGTTGAGAAAACCATTTTGCTCTGGCTGCGTTGTTATCGTCCCCAAGCATCGGGCATCGGCACAGGTGAGGCCCGTCCCTCGACACCGAATCTCTTCTTGAGTTTGAGCGATCTCCCAGCCGAGGACAGGACGAAGTCAGGATAGATTCTCAATCCAAATACGAGCCTGGATTGTGACTTCATCTGGCCGGCCAAGCTTATTACCCGGCGGGAATCAGTCAATCCAAAAGGAATCCATTCCTAGAATCAAGTTCTGCCTGCAAGCGGAACCTCACCATCCTGTGCGAAGATACAGGAATCACTTCTGCACTTTGAAGAGATGATATGCCTTTTCCTCCTGCGGCGGGCCGACGCCAATCAGTACCAAATCTTGAGGGGTTATCGTTCTACGACTGTGAGCGATCAGAAGCTTTCTTATGTTCAGTTTCCAATCCGTTATGAAAGCGATATTCTCGGATTTGACATAGCCAAAAGAATCATTGTTTCTCAAAGCATTGAATGCGTCCCCGTTGACCACTCCATCCAGATTGATAACCGTGTTATCTTCCAGGAAATATCCCAGGGCGCCGCTTTGATAGCTTCCGATCCTCTCCCCCTTCTTCACATGTTCTTTCACCCACAGGGCCGCTTTGTAATACCCGGAACAGCTGTCTATGTCGCATCTTGAGGGCGATTCGGGTTTCGAAAAAAGAAATTCCCTCAAGCCGGGATAGAAAAGCCAGCCACAGAGGATCACCAACGCCACAGCGATCAAGGGCTTATGCAATTTGAACCTGGGAATATTGAGACTAATTATCAGATCCAGAAAAATGCCCCAATACAAAATCAGGACGAATATGACCGGATAGTAGTATCTTTTGAAGAACCAAAAAGCCGGGACATACAAGCTGTAAAATAACAGAAGCCCCAAACAGAATATCCACAGGAAATTGAGGGGAGAGATAATCTTTGAGATCCTCTTTTTTGTGACCAGAAGAACGAACAGGCCCGCTAATACGCAGATTAGGATCAACAGTTCAGGTACGGATGAAAAGACAGAAACGTGATAGAAGGGGAAAGGTGAGTTGTTCCACTGAGTCAGCGACCAGATAAACTTGTCTTTGAGGAAACTGAATGTGAGGTTATGATCAGCGAAGGCCAGCGCCTGGAATCTCACCGCCTCGCCGCTCACCGGTATCAGGGTTTTGAAGTGTATAATCTGGAAGATCCACCAGGGCAGAAGAACTAAGAAAGCAAAAACATAGACTTCAGCCAGCTTTCCCATGAGCCATTTAATGCCAACCTCTCTCAGTTTCTGCCGGGACTTAAGGCAGAAATCTATGGTTATTGCTAACAAGAGAAAGACCGAATCTATTCGGGCGAAGATGGAGAGTCCCAGAAGGATTCCCAGAATAAAGAAACGAGAGTGGGCGAAATCCTGCCGTTCCCGGATCCGGGTTAAATAATAGAAGATCGAAAGCGCCACCAAAAAAAGGCTCAGAGAGGTCTCCAGCCCGTTTATTCCGTTGGATATTATCCGAGGGGAGAAAGACCACAATATCAAGGCAATGATGCCCTTGCGGGCATCGGTCAAATACTTCAGGATTTTATAGATGAGAAGACCCGTCAGTACATTGAAAATGGCCAGAAGGCTCAGACAGATGTGCACCGGAGTTATCAAGTCCCCCTTGCAGATTAGATAGATTGGAGATACCAAGAGAACATACAGGGGCTGGAAGCCGTTGGTGGGATGAATGCCATCAAAGGTTATGCCTGCTCCGGAAGCGATGTTCTTGGCAATCTTCAGAGCTAAGTATGTGTCATCCGGGATAAAGAGATTGTCTATGTAAGAAAGTGGCCTCCAGGAGATGTATAACCTTATTACTAAGGCCAAAACCAGAATTAAGAGAACCTTCCTGCTATCGAATATTCTGAAATTCATACAAAGAGGGTCCCTTTCTCTCTCCTGCTTATCCCACCCTGATATCAGCGAGAGTGACTCTGCAAACGACCATCCGCAACTAAGATAAGTCAAAATCAGGAATGGGTCAACCTGTTTCAAGGTCGGATGCGACATCAGATAGGGGATGTATCTGATATCTCTTGGGAAGGAATCGGATGCGTTTCCGCTTCAGAAAAGGTCTTGCGGAAAAGGGAAAATCAGTTATATTTCCATTAGTTCACAAGTAGGTTATAGGGCTCTTGCTTGAAAGGAGGAAGTTATGTCTTTCTCTGGATTTTCTCGGAACGGGTATTCCCTGCCCGCATTTTTTGCCTTTCTCTTTGCAGTGTGTCTCTTCAGCCCGGCGCGGGCTGACGTCGGTGATATGATGATCAACTCGGACGGGACAACCGAGATACACAACATGTCGCAGATCTGGGTATCCCCGAACGATTCCAATGTGGTGATGATCGTGTGGCGAGACTTCCGCCTGGGCTACAGAAGGGTGGGGTTGGGCGTCTCCTATGATGATGGACACACCTGGCTTGACAGTCTCTTGACAGTGCCGCCTGATTGTCGGCATTCCGATCCGATTATCCGTGGTGACCGTCTGGGTAATGCCTATCCAATGACCATGGTCTTCAATCGTTGGGGTTACGATTACTTCGATTTCAATATATGGAAAACCACCGACAACGGAGCCAGTTGGTCAGGGCCTTTTTTCGTTTTGGATGACTCAACCGGATATGAAGAAGACAAAGAGTTTCTTGCCATTGACAGAACCGGCGGGATCTATGATGGCAACATGTATGTGGCCTGGACTCGTTTTCCCAATCCCACAATCATGATGTTTACGCGTTCGACCACAGGAGGGACAAGCTGGGAGGATCCCCAGGTAGTTGCGAGTCCAGACACAAGTGGCGGGGGAGCAGGGCATTACGCCTTCCCAGTTGTAGATGCCGACGGCAATGTCTATGTTGCCTGGAACGGCTGGCTGCTAATTGAAGAGGAATATTACTCTTGCCAGAAAATGGTCAAATCCACCGATGGGGGTCAAAACTTCACAGACCCCGAAGTAATCTTTATGACCAACTATGTGGAAGAAGCTCCGGGCGGAATCAGAATTTACAATGCGCCGTGTCTGGATGCTGATATCACCAATGGACCCTACAGGGGGAATATTTACCTGGCAGTTCCCGCCGGAGTGGATGTGGAGCATAATTCCCCCTCGGATATAATCTTCCTCAAATCAACTGACGGGGGTGGTAGCTGGAGCAGTCCTACAAGAGTCAACGATGATCCGGAAGGTCCACCGGTATATCAATTTCATCCCTGGCTGGTAGTTAATGAAGAAGGGGTGATTATCATTTTTTTCTATGACCAGCGAAACGACCCTCCCCTTTATGAGAAATTCGACAGCTATATCGCTTTCTCCTTTGATGGCGGAGAGACCTTTACCTCCAACTTCAGGGTCTCCGACGTTTCTTCTGATCCGGAGTATGGGTTAACCGGAAGCAGCACAGCGGATCTCCCCAAGAGAACAAATCACACCTTTGTCTCAACCCTGGAATCGGAGAACTCCGAGGGCATGATTCTGTGTAACTACATCGGGGTCGCTGCTTACTATGATCAGGTTCACTGCACCTGGACCGATACCCGGGACGGCAATCAGAACGTCTACTATTCCAATTTCGGAATTCCCTTGCTGCCGCCCCGACTGTTTCTCCCCCAGGATGAAACTTACCAATTGACGCTTTACCCTACCTTCAAATGGGCTGCCTGTGGCCATTTCGACGAGGTCACCTATAATTTAGAGATCTCCACAGACAGCACCTTTGCCACCATCGACTTCGAATACACTGATATAGACACAAACATCTTCACGGCAGGCACACCTGTGGATGAGGTGACGTACTTCTGGCGGGTCAAGGCGCACAGGATTCCGGACGACACGCTGAGTGATTATTCGGAGGTCTGGAGTTTTACTGCGGACGTTACCGCACCGGACGTTCCAACGCTGTTATCACCAGCCGACAGTTCGATTGTAACCGCTTTTAGTCCAGATTTCAGGTGGACGGAAGAGAGCAAGGGTTCCCCGGTCTTCTACACTCTTCAGGTGGCAGACGACAGTTTGTTTCCCGCCGGTCCTGAGTTTTATGAGTACACCGACATTTATGACACCAGTTTTGCCCTGCCGGAGACATTGACCGATTCCACAGTCTATTACTGGAGGACAAAAGCGAAAGATGAAGCCGGGCACGAAAGCGTCTGGCAGGAACGTCCGTTCCAGTTTACCGCAATTCACTTTATCGTCGGCGACGCGACCGGGGATGGGGTGATAGACGTGGCAGACGTTATGCATCTGATCAACTATCTCTTCATAGAGGGATCCCCACCTGATCCTTTGGAGGCTGGGGATGCCAATTGTGATGGGGCGGTCGATATAGCCGATGTGATGTATCTGATCAATTATGTTTTTATAGAGGGACCACCGCCCGACTGTTGAAGTAGCCTGAGGATCGATCGTTCGAATGATTCACTCCAACACCTCTGGAAAACAGGCTTCAGGATCAACGCCCATCTTTCGTAACGGCCCTAGGACTCTTCCATTCAAGATAAATCCACAGGACGGCTTGAATCAGGACCACGCCCAGGCAGTCTGCCAAGAAATCGTAAAGATCGTAGAACCTTCCAGGCACGAACCTCTGATGGAATTCATCTGAGTAGGCGAAAATTATCCCGATTAAGGAGGAGAAAATAAATACGTTCCTTCTGAAGAAATCCGTTTTGGCTTTGAAAAAGGCTAAGAACAAGAGAAAGGAGAATATTGAGTATTCTGCAAAATGATAGACCTTGTCCTCAAACCGAAATCCCAGAGGAGGAGGGGTAATCTTGGGTAGACTGGAAATCACGACAATCAGGGCCGCATAAAGCAGGGCAATTAATTTGAAAGAGAATAGCTTCTGTATGGTTTGCCTAAGCATATGTTCTTTTCGGTTCTGGATCGAAATTGGCATAACAAGGAAGACAGGTCAGACCAAAAGGATTGTCCATCTTGCCAAAAGATAAAACAAAACGCCGGCTAATAATACGTAATTGGGATTGATGTTTTTTCTGAATCCTAAGATTGAGAGAAAAACTATGACGACAAAAACAATTGGATTCTCCGCCCCTTCCGAAATCCTGTCATTCAATTTCAACAGAAAAAAGAGTCCCAGAAAAACTGCACCCATCCGGCTGATCCATTTGATCATCTGGGGATAGTACCGGGATCGAAGGTCAGAGGCTACGTTTGAGCCCAGAGCATATCCCTTAGTAAGCCCCCGCCCCCGAAGATAGACCTGATAAATGTTGTAGAGAAGCCAGAAGACAACGACTCCAAGCGCGCCAACGGTTGAGGCCAGGATTATTCCCAAGATCAGAAGAGCCGATCTTACGTTCACCCATATCAGATTATCCCCCAGAGCCCCCAGAGGACCCCTCAGGGAATCCCTGAATCTGCTGATCTTTTCCGAGGAAACCCGGGTCTCTTCCAACTTGGCTACTGCTCCCACAGCATAGGTAGCCAGATAGGGATTGGCATTGAAGGAGGAAAGATGCCTCCTTAAGAACTTTTCCTTTTCCTCTTTGGCTGGACACAACTTTTCCATAAGAGGAAGAAGAATCCAGGTGAATCCGAAGGCCATCATTCTCTCGAAATTCCAACCAGTCTGGACGAAAAAGGATCGTAGGTACAATCTTAAAAGATCAAGTCTTGAGATTTTCTCCATACGTGAAAATCCTCACTCAGAGCGGACTTCTATCCAACATTGTCCGTGCAGTAAACCCCTAAACAAAAATGAAAACGACTCCCAAAGCTAAACCCACACCCAACCACGCAAGGTTCTTTCTTTTCCCGAAAAAGTGAAACATGGTCCCAATCCCAAATCCCAGGAGAGGAATCTCAAGGCCGTCAAGATAACGATCCGGGAGAAAGGCAGAGAGTCCTATAACCGGTTTAATCAAAATGAAAACACCCAGGATTCCCAAACCGGTCAGGATGATCCCCCTGGCGAAGGAACCAAGAAGCCCCCACCGGAAGAGGGTCTTGATCTTTGAAGTTTGGGCTTCTTTAGCATAGAAATCGGCTTTTCGGATCAGTTTCAGGTTAAGCTCCCTTTGTTTTATCAGAGTCCAGCCGGCAAACAACGTGAAGGCTGCGGTGTAAACGAGGGTGAAAAACAAAACCGTGGAGGATCTATCAGGGAAGGATCTTAGAAGAGCAATGAAGCCAAAGGTGCCCACGGTTCCCCCTATAGCAGGATCCGGGAAAACAGCGCTTCCAATGGGCAGGACCCACAGGTAGATAAGCTGGAGTAGGATTCCGATCTTTATGCCTGCCTGAATATCCTTCAGAATCAAACCCACTATCAACCCGATGACCAGGGGCTGGGAGAGCATCGTCTGGTAAGCCTCGGTCCTGTCCAAAGCAGCCAGCCCCCCGAATATAGTCACCAAGATGATCCCTTCTACCATGGGCAGCAGCCTTCCGTGCGATCCGGACACTTCATGCGCTCACAAAAAATCAAGTGAAGGATAAGTATTCTCACAGGTTTGTCAACCAAAAAAAGTATAGAGGGGACTGGCGATTTGTCAGCCTCCTCGGGGGCGCAGCGCTTGTCCAATGATTCCCAGTTCGAACCAGAACCTATGAACCACGGATTTGAGCATTTAGAATTCTGACCTCCTTGCACCCGCTCCACGGATGGCACCAGGATCCCGCACTTTTACTCTCGAGCTGATTCCTTCATAGAATCGCGGAGCATAGGTACGGCGGAAGGCGGCTTTCCACTTCTGCTTTGTTATTCTGTGTTATCACCCTGCAAGTCTCTTTCCTGGACTTTTTTGGCAATGTCCGGAAAAAAGAAAATCCCCTCACCATAAGTGAAGGGATCTCTTTTACTGCAAAAGACAAGCTTGGATGTCTACTTCTACTTTTTCTTCTTCTTCTTTGTGGTTTTCTTCTTAGTTGTCTTTTTCTTGGCTGTCTTCTTAACTGTTTTCTTCTTCTTGGCTGGCAACTTGTTCACCTCCTTCCACTCATTGGGTTAGGGTTTGCATCAGGTGTGCCCGTACCTTCTACCTCATCACATTCTTTATCTCCAGAGTTTCCTTCCCGAAATCCAAGATCATTCCCATGTTGAGTTTTGTAGCCTTCAGAAAGCTTCGCATCTTGGATTCGTCCACATCATTTAGAGGCTCACCCGCTTTGACCATTGCGATGATTTTTCCGTCTACCACAAATTCCAAGGTGTATTCCCCAGCCACACTCCCCTTATATGACAACTTTATGTTCTTTTTTCTCTCATATGCGATTTTTCTTAAGTCAAGTTCAACTGCTAAAGCCTGACTATAGGCAGACTCCTGAAAACCCAAACCCATGTTCTTGTGGACTTCAAGTGCAGCCTCCACAATCTGGTCCTGCAACTCCTTTATTGTCATCTTCGTTCAAAGCCTCTTCGAGCAATGCTTTTCCTGTCATAGATTTGTTACATTCTTCGCTCATTCCTTGCTCAGGATTTGAACAGCAATTCCCATGCCCAATTTCCCGTTGTCTCCTGCTTCGCTGAATCCCCTTTGTTTATAAGGGATTATGGACTGGGCCACGATTTGAGTGAAAAACGCTCCGAAAAAGCGTAACGCTGATGTTACAGCGACTAAGTCTTTTGTTTGTCAAGCGTTGTAAAAATCACAATTCAAGCCTGGTAACAATATTGCTACGAGCGTCCGAATTTGTTACACCTTTTCAGCAAGCAGCACCTGTTGGGGATGAAACGACCGTGGATTCACCATCTCACAGGCGGTTTTTCCGTTGGTATCCTGATTCGCCCCCAATGAGTATGAATCCTTGATATTCTTGGAACTGGTGTAGATATGATTGAAGTATTATTCCAAAATGAAGACGAAACATCAGGCAACTGCGCCGGGGAGCCGGAATCCGGTTGTTCCGTTCATGGGAGTTTTAAGGTTGACGGATGGAGGAAGCCGATGATTCGCCATACCGGAGGAATCTGAAACTTTGTCTCGGATGCATCTTTCTTATGTAGCGCACTGACGCTCTCGTCAGGAGGGGGTTATCTTCTCAGGATCAAAAAAATAGGGGCAAGAGTCAAGACTCAAAACCCAAAACCCCTATCCATCTTTTCTGCAAGTGACAGAACTAGTCTCTCAACCTGTCCACAAGCTCTCTATCTTGTCTGCCAACTCTGTTCTTCCCTCAGCGGTATCGGTATCGGCATTGAAGCCAGAGTCGAAGTATTGCCGGACGGCATTCAAACTTGCGCTGTAATCGGCCAGAGAATAGTAACTTTGTGCCAAGAGAAGACCCAGGTCTAAGCAGTTTATGGAGCCGTCATGACCAAAGGCCCACGAAGCATCGGAGGATAGCACCGCATTGGCGGTATCAATTGCGCTCTGGAACTTTCCTTGCGCCCAATAGGCTAAGGCAAGCCCCGCTCTGCCATCATTTCTCCCAGGGCCACGGCTGAGATATTCAACGAAGCTGTTTTCCGCCAGCCCCGCCTGGATTTGCCTCAGCTGCGTCCAGCCCAATCCCAGGAAGGTACCGCTGGAATCGGTGGCATTGGTGGAAATGCTCAACGCCGCGGTGAAGTCTGATTCCGCACTGACAAAGTTACCAGCCTCGAATTTCTGCCATCCCTTCTCAATCAATTCACTTGCGGTAACCCTTTCTACTCCCTTTTCCTCACAGCTTAAGGAAAAAAGGAGTGTTCCCGTCAAAAGCGCAATCAGAATAAACCATCTCTTTTGCATTTTAATCTCCTTTACTTAATCCGTTGACCCTTGATCTATTTCAAAAGGACCATCTTATTGGTCTTTTCAAATTCGGCAGTGTCTATCTTATAAAAGTAAATGCCTGAGGCCGCATCTTCTCCTCTATCATCTGTTCCATCCCAATTCACGGACCTGTGGCCTGCCCTTTGATCCTCATCCACCAAGACCTTTACCTTTTGACCCAGGATGTTGTAAACCGTTATATTGACGTGGCCCGGGTGAGGCAGATCATATTTTATCAAGGTCTGAGGGTTGAAGGGGTTGGGATAGTTCTGGAAAAGCTGGTAGGTTCTTGGAATTGCGGCGAGCTGTTCCTGGTCGGCATCATAAATCAATCTGAAAACTCCTAACCTGCTTACCCTGGCACACACTGAGTTTCCATCCAGAAAGCATGACTGCTTCTCCCAACCGTCTTTTTCATATCGGTAGATGGAGAATAAGCTTTTATCCCTTTCGGCCAAATCTTGGCCACCAAGGGGAAAGCTGACGGTCAATTCTTTCTGGAAGTCTAGGAGCGGACCCAATTGATAGGCCTCTCCTAAAGCCACCTTGTCTTGATCATCGGCAAAACTGTATCGCACATCGTCTGAGACCGGTATGCAGGTTGCATAGATGTCGCCCTTTACCGCCTCTCGCGGGAACAAAACGGCAAGCTGGTTATCGTGGCTCGTCAGTTTGCCGATCTTGCCCGCCCCGATCAGCTGGACCGCAAAGTCACGGACAATGGAAGTATCCTGCTCCTGAACTGAGCTGGCAAAAACGGATATGTGCGCCGTATCGCTCCCGGTGAAGACAAAACTCCCCCTGAAGGTGGTGGGGGAGATGCTGGCGAAATTGACCGGAGCCGGCGAATTGACTCCCATGGTGACGTATCCCGCCGGTGGAGCTTTCAAAGGAGCATCCGTATTGATCAAAAAGTCTGCCACGGCAGTGGCTACCGGGTTCTGAAACAAAGATAATGAAATCATGGTTACCGGCGGAGCCGTCTCGCACGATCCGGGATATAACCACAGCAATAATCCTATGGAATCGCCAAGGCAGGGTGAGCTGCAATCCAGCGTAAAGTCTCCATATTCAGGATCGATCAGACGAGGATACAGATAAATATTGTCAGAAGTGTTTGCCGGACGTTGATAGAAATCTCCTCCCGCATTGTCCCAAAAATCATTGGTTAAAGCCTCGGTTTTCGACCTGAATCCAATGCTGGCCGCCGGAGAGAACTCCGCCTGCAAATCGGCAATACCGCCGCCCGTAGAATCACTGGACGTATTGCCGAAGAAGATGTTACGCTCGATATAGGGGTAGGAGAGGAATCGGGAACATATGGCCCCGCCTGAGGAAGCGCTCCTATTGCTGTAAAAAATGTTGTTGACTATATCCGGTGAACTTTGGAAACAGTCGATACCCCCACCCTTTAAGCCGGCGGTGTTGGACGAGATCAAGTTTTCCATTATCAAAGGATAGGCCACAGTGGTGTCGACCCTGACCGTAACCGTCCTGATATTGAAACTGGGATCCACGGAAGGATCTTGGTAATTCTTGGAGATAGTGTCATGCACCACTAACTCAAACTGATATTGGCCATGCTTCAAGGGAACGAACTTCGCAATAGTAGTGTCAGAGCCTATGACCTCAGGCTTATAGGTGAGGTCCGGAGAGTTGGGCCAGTTCTTGATGGTCCAGCTGTAAATCAACTCTCCACCGAAAAACGCGGCGTCATCGTCATGAGCAAACACTCTTAATCCCACGCTATCCCCTTCGGAAAACTTGACCTGCGCCAGGTTCGGGGTTATGCTGTCGATTTTAGGAAACCGATTGACGATGACCCTTACCGTATCCTCTGGTCGGCCGCTGTCGTAAGGATCAGTCACTCTAAGCGCAAAGCGCAATATCCCGGAGACTGAAGTGATTAACCTCACGTTGGCCACTCTCGAGTTTGGAGCGCCCAGGCTGTCATATAAACCCACTATGATGCTGTCCTTAGGATTCTGCTGCCACCAGTAGCGCAAGGAGTCCCGCTGATCCCAGTTGACCTCGCAGGCAGAGCCGTGCAAATAAGCATTTGTGCTGGGCCTGATCACCGTATCCGGCCCAGCGTTAGCGGTCGGAATAAGCTGGACTGAGATTACCAGAGTATCGGGTTCGCTTATCACTCCGAATGAATCTCTCACACGCAGCTCGAGTCTGTAAATTCCCCCTCCCCTGCTGGCAGGAATATACTGCACTTCTTCAGTCGGATCGGCGTTTATGGTTAGAAGCGTCGTGTCTTGACAGGTGATATGGCTTATTCCCTTCCATTCAAAGCTTTCCACGTAATCGCCGGAGTCAGGATCGGAAGATTGGGAGGCGTCCAGAGGAAGGAGGTCCTCAACCTGGAATCCAGCTAGGCTGTCAAAAGTGAGGGCCTCAGGCTGGTTGGAGCAAGCTACTCTAACGGTATCAAAGCTGAACCCGTCAGGACCGGTTACCTCAAGTTGGAAGTAGTATATCCCCAGATATGAGTTATCAAGGGCAACGAAAAATGCCCTTGTACTGTCTGGATTCTCAATGGTAACGCTCACCGGTCCTTCAATCTGGGTCCAAACAAAAGCGAGTAAGGTATCCTCTCCCGGATTGATATCACAGCTCCCCGAGCCGTCCAGCCAGGCAGTATCACCCGGAGAAATCCCGAAGCCGTCCCCCGCCTCCGCTGTTGGAGGACGCTCAACGTGCAGATAAACTGTATCCGAGGTAGCATTCAATCTTTCGGTATCCACAGCCCTCAGCCAGATCTTATAGCGCCCGCCCATATCGGCCGTGACAGGTTTCTCAACCGTTCTCTGATTAGTGAATGATGTAATAGTGTAAGTCCTCCAGTCATCCGCATTCTCACATCTCTGCCACCTGTCAGCTCTCCATTCATAACGCCATATTGAATCGCCATCCAAGCTGTCGGGATCATAGGAAGCGGACCCATCAAGGACGATGGTATCGCCCACAAGGATTTTGTCCCTTTGAACCACGGTATCTCTTCTGACGAACCATTCCAGTATCGCCACCGGAGGATTACCGACTGCCGGCTTGGCCAAAGGATCGGAGGATAGTGCCGGCAGAACTTCGGTAGCATCTCGCGGATAAAGGGAATTCTCCAAATCACCCGCTTCCGCTTCTGAATTGGACTCGGCGGAGGATGGAAGCGTCGTTTGTGGCATGACCTCGATTCCTTCATCTTCCTCTCCCTCTCTTCCGGGTGGGCTTGAGACGGCGGGGGGAAGTGTTTTGATGGAATAGTAACACTGGATTGCCCCGCCTGATCCTCCAGCTGAATTTCCGATGAAGATATTTCTGAGTATATTTGGTGCTGCGTAGTTACAGAAGATCCCGCCGCCATCATCCGCTGCTTGGTTCCGGGTGATCACGTTATAGGCAATAGTGGGGGTGGATCTCGGCTCGCAGAATATCCCTCCCCCGTTGACCTTAAGCTCCGTCCCCACCTCGGCTTCCGTCCCGGTGCCGTTTGTTATGGTAAACCCGATCACCCCGGAACTGGAATCTGCCTTTGAGGTGAAGTAGACCACGCTCCCCTTACCCTGCCCTCGAGTAGATTTACTGCCGTCGATTATGGTGCTTCTGATGGTGGCCGTATCTCCGTCGCGGGTAAACCGGCTTGCCAGCATCACGCCCTTTTTGTACAACCATATATTTTCATAGTAGGTTCCTGGATTGACCAAAACCGTATCCCCAGCAGTAGACCATTTAATTCCCGTCTGAATGGTCTGCAGATCCTGAGGAAATCCGTTGAGACTATCGGGAATCTCAATCAATGTCGCGGTCGAATACAGCAGGGTGAACGGCCTCACAAACTTATACCATAACTTGACGAATGTGGTATCAATGGCAATTACTGCACCAGTCGTGTCCACCGTCGTATCTATACTGGTTATCGAATCTACCTGCACCCTGACGCTCCAGTAGTAGGTTTCCCACTCTTCAAAATCAGGCCCTTTATAGGTTATGGTGTCAGTCGGATGAAGTGTGCTGGAATCGTCCCAAACCCGGTCAGTTAGGTCATAATCCCGGGCCACGACTATGCGATACTTCCTGATCAATTCCTTCAAACCCGGATCCCTGATTGCCCCCCACTTGAAAATGGGCGCGGCAGTCGTGAGCTTGACCGAGTCCGAAGGCGAAACCAGGTAAACCGAGGTGATGGCTTCTGCCTGTTTCATGCCGGGATTTAAAAACCAACTGAAACCCACAAAAAGAAATATCAGGGAAAATAGAGTTGCTTTTCTCATAGAAACTCTCCCTCACTTATATGGTTTGATGTCATCTTTGGAGGAGAAGAATCTCCTCTTCAAATTTAGCCTGGTAATTATAACGACCCCAATTCGAAATGTCAAGAACTTTTAGATTTTTTTTTTAAGAGTAAGCGTGGGCAACCAGCCCTATCTTTTCAATCTGTTTTCGGCACTTAGGAGGCAAAGAAAACGCTCAAGATCTGTCACCCACCATTCGATCCTTTTTCTTTTAATTTCGCCTGAGCTGCTCCTGCTTGGGTTTCTTTGAGCGAAATCTCAGACTCTGCAAGAGAGACCCGATCAGTAAGCCGCTCAAGATCATAACAAGAATTATGCCAATCGTCCTGCTCAAAAACAATCAACGATTTGCTTTCTCGCAAACGGTCAAGAGATAACAAAATGTTTGTGAGGGTTTTTCCCTTTTCGATTCGGTTGGGTCCTTCTTTTGACTCTACATTCGCCAATCGTGGCGAGGTCAAAGTCTGAATGGAGTCTCTCTTCGTTTTATTTGTATTCACTTGAAGGGGTCATCCAGATTCGCCAAAAACTGCGAAGGCAATCAGAAAAAAGCCCAACCAGTACCGGTCATGTTTTATCCAGGACTGGACTTTCGCCGGATAGGTGCTGAGTTCTCCTTGATGAGAGGTCAATCCACAATTAAGACTTCACCTGCCGCCTTCCAGCTCAACTTTTTCCGTAAGCTCCAAAAGTTCGCTTGACATCAATTCGAAATGGTTCTTATATTAGAGACGACCTAAAGCAAGGAACATAAGAAGGAGCAATTTGTGTCATCTCCGGCAGTCGCGACTGGCAGCCCCACGAGGACGAGATTAGAGAATTCGGTCCAGTATCTGAAAGGGATAGGCCCGGAGAAGGCAAAGGTTTTGGCTTCGGTGGGAATAAAAACCGTAGAGGACCTCTTGTATTACATCCCCCGCCGGTATTTGGATCGAAGCACCATCCTCCCTGTAAACAGATTGAAAACGGGATCAACCGTCACCGTGATGGGAAGGGTGGAAGCCTTTGGAGTCAAAAGGGGGAGAAAACCCCAATTCCAGGTAATCTTAAGGGACGAAAGCGGTTTTCTTCGCCTGACCTGGTTTTCCAAATTGAGGTGGGTTAAGGATTTTTTTGAGGAAAACGATCTGGTGGTTGCCTCAGGACCGGTGACATTTTATCGTGGTCTGCAGATGGTCCATCCGGAGTTCGAGATAGTATCCAGATCCGATGGCGAGGGAAGCGATGAGGAGTTGATTCACACCGGAAGGGTCATTCCTCTGTATCCTTCCACCGGAGAACTGAAAAAGCTCCGTTTGCATAGTCGGGGATTAAGAAGAGTGTTAAAACCCTTGTTAAACAAACTCCCTGATTTGGTGCCCGAGACGCTGCCGCAAAAGATCATCTCGGATTCAGATCTTTTGTCCCTGCCGGAGGCGTTGAGGAACATCCATTTTCCGGAAGACCTTCAGATGACAAATCTGGCCCGATCTCGGCTTGCCTTTGACGAGCTTTTCTATTTGGAACTGATGCTAGCCTTGAGAAAAAAAAGGATACATAAGGAAAAGGGAGTTGCCTTTCGCAAACCGGGGAGCTTGGTTAGATCAGCCGTGGAGATGTTTCCTTTTGAGCTGACCCCTGCTCAGAAAAAGGTGTTGAGGGAGATCGCGTCCGATATGATGTCGCAGGATAGCATGCACCGACTTCTTCAAGGCGATGTGGGCTCCGGAAAAACGGTCGTAGCTTTCGTAGCTCTGCTCATGGCGGTGGAAAGTGGCTATCAGGCGGCCCTTATGGCACCTACCGAGATCCTGGCAGAACAACACCACATCACCGTTCATCGGATGCTGGAGTCTTTGGGGGTCAAAACAGCCTTGTTGACCAGTTCGGTGGCCGGCCCCGAAAGGGAGACCGTCTTGGAGGCTATAGCCAGAGGGAAAGCCAAAATCATCATCGGCACCCATGCTTTGATCCAGAAGAAGGTCGATTTTTTCAAGCTGGGCCTGGTGGTGATAGACGAACAGCATCGTTTCGGGGTAATGCAGAGGGCCAAGTTGAAACAGAAGGGAATATCCCCGGACGTTTTGGTCATGACCGCCACCCCCATTCCCCGCAGTTTGGCTTTGACCCTTTATGGCGATCTGGATGTCTCGATCATAGACACCCTTCCCCCCGGAAGAAAGAGAGTAAAAACTTCATTGCATGGCGGGAATTCGAAATCTGATGTCTACGGATTTCTGGAGAAAGAGCTGCAGAAAGGGCATCAGGCCTATGTTGTTTACCCCTTGGTGGAAGAATCCCAAAAGGCCGACCTGAACGCCGCCACTCAAAGCTATGAGTTCCTGAAAAAAGAGATCTTCCCTAATCGGAGATTGGCCTTGCTTCACGGACGAATCAAGAGCAAGGAAAGGGAGAGCATCATGCAAACCTTTCGCGACGGAGGTTTTGATATCTTGATCTGCACCACAGTGATCGAGGTAGGGGTGGACGTCCCTAATGCCACGGTAATGGTAATTGAGCACGCGGAACGATTCGGACTGTCCCAGCTACACCAACTGAGAGGAAGAATCGGAAGAGGGGAAGACCAATCCTTCTGTCTGCTGGTGGCAGATCCGCCTCTGTCCGAAGAGGCGAAAAAAAGGTTGAAAGCCATGAGCTCCATCACCGACGGCTTCAAAATCTCCGAGATCGACCTGAAGCTTCGCGGGCCTGGTGAGTTCTTCGGAACTCGCCAGCACGGCCTGCCTGAGCTCAAGATTGCGGACATCGTAACCGATGCACGACTGTTATATCAAGCCCGAAATTGGGCTTTTCAGATAATAGAAGAGGATCCCAACCTGACACAAAAGGAAAACCTTTGTATAAGATCAAATTTCCTCCGAAAATACAAAAGGAGGTTTTCTTTGGTGGACATAGGGTAACTAAACTCAAAATTAAAAGAGCAAAATTGAGAAATAAAACAGAATGCCATCGAATCCGATCCTACCGAGAGGGCGGAAAAAACGTAGTTTCCAACTTTCGGTGGAACTTTTCCTTTTGCGTTTTTAAAAGGAATTATATATTTTTTTTGAAGGCAGACATAATTTAACCTTAGTCGAAAGGCGAAGGTCATGAAATCACTTCTCATTCAGGAAGAGATCTTGTTCACCGGTGAACAGCTTACCTCCTTCTGGGCTTACAAGGATTACGATATTCTGGGCGATAACATCTTAGCTTTCATCGGACCGTGCGAGATCGACGAGAAATTCATCATCGGAATAGACCATTTCAAGAAGAAGACCAAGATCAAAAGCGAGCGGATGCTCCATTTTTTGGTGGAGCATTTCGACATGGATTTAGAAAGGGCGATTCTCAGACAGAAGCTTCTGGTGGATATACTAAAGGACAAATTGGATCATCGTCTCAAAGGGAACATCCTGCAAAGGTGGGGCGACGATCTGTTCGATACGGATTATAAGCTCACCGTGTCCGCCACGGTCAGGACCTCGGTCTCCACCAAGATTCATCTGGGAGTCAACATCTCCAGCCGGAATACCCCGGTCAAGACCAAGGGGTTGGAAGACTACCACATCGATCCTCACGAAATCGCTCAGGCGGTGATGAATCAGTATCGGCTGGACATGCGGCTGATCTCCCAGAAGCTCTGTAGGACCAGAAGGATCGAATAAGTAGAGGCCACAAATTTGAGACAAGAAATCAAAATGGCAATTCGGAATCAGAAATTGGGGAGAGCATGAAACAGGAGAATAGACTGAATCAGCTCTTGAAAGAGGCAGGCAAACTGGAGAAACTCACCAAACAGCTCCTGCGCCAAATCGAAGATTACGATCTGGAAAGGATTTTGAAAAAAATCGATGCCGAGCTGATGGACGTTCAGCATAATTTGGTTTTGGCTAAAAGGTTGGCAGAAGGAACTGCTCCGAAGAGAAAGAAGAAGGCCAAATAGCTTGCCTTTGAGAGCCACTCACAATTTGGAGTTATCTCTGGACAAAGCGGTCGGATGGAAGAATCCGGGAGTGTTAACCTTTAGGTGAAACATCTGAAAACCTCCTTCCCGTTTCACCACATTTTGCGGTCAAGCCGAGCCCGGAACCTTGACGTTCCGTACCAGCCTTCTGCCCTGTGTTTTTCATGATACCTTTGGAGGTCGTTGTACCGGGTTCAGTTGACAAACAACATAAACCAAGAGAGGAAAAGATGGCTAAGGATGAATCTGAAAAGGTTAGCGAATATCACTTCATTCAATTGGTGTTAATGTTTCAAACAGCAGCCATGCATCAGATGGGAAAGATACAAAATCCCATCACCAAAAAGGTGGAACGCGATCTGAATCAGGCAGAATTCTCCATCGATATGCTGGAGATGATCCAGCAAAAGACTAAAGGTAATTTATCCCAGAACGAAAAAAAGTTCTTAGACCACGTTCTCTATGAACTGCGGATGAACTATGTGGACGAAGTGAACAAGGAAAAAGAAAAGGAAGAAGTGAGAAAAGAAGCTGAGCCCAAAAAGGAGGAAGAAGGGGAGAAAGCGAACGGTTCTCAAGACGCAAAATCAAAAGATCCAAAGTGAAAACTCCCGAAACCTCACCCCTGCTCCCTACGGACTGGATGGAGACTGAAACAGAGAAGTGAGGCAGAGGGCAGCTATGACTTTGTTTTTTGAGTCTTTGATCTACTTAGCTGAATCCTGAGGAACCGCAATCTCGTATATTAAGAGGTACAGAATAAGAAAAAGGAGAACTTATGGCGAAGAAACTCTATCGTTCCCGAAGAAATTCGATGATTGCGGGTATATGTGGAGGACTGGGCGAATATCTTGGCGTGGATCCGACCATAATGCGACTGGCGGCGGTTCTTCTGGTCTTCGCCGACGGCATCGGACTGATCGCGTACATAATCGCCTGGATAATAGTTCCCCGTAATCCGGAAAGGGAAGCTGAGGTTGTCGCTCCCGAAAGATCCGAGCTCAACCGGCTCCTGCCCGGTCTGGCCCTGATAATAGTGGGACTGATTTTCCTGTTGAACAACGTCATTCCCTGGTTTCACTTCGGCCATCTGTGGCCTTTGGTTTTGATAGTTTTGGGAATTGTCATCTTGGCCAAAGCCAAAAGACAGAGCGTTCCGTCTTAGCCTTGATCCGGGGCGGGTCTCGGTCTTATCAAGGAGGGTTAAGCATGAAGATCGCAAGAATCAGGAATGGGGTAATACTTATATCGGTGGGGGTCGTTTTCCTTTTGAACAATCTGGGTTATGTGCCCTGGGCTGTCTGGTTCAGGATATTATCCCTTTGGCCGGTCGTCCTAGTCGCCTTGGGCATTGAAATAATCTTCAAAAAAAGTCGCTTGTCCTTTTTGACCGTTTTCTCGCCACTTCTCTTCATGGCCGCAATCTTGGGTCCAAGCTATTTTCAAAACGTGGAATTGACCCGGGTCTATCGTGCTACAGAAACATACCAGTATGCCGAGGATTTGGACACCTCTGTGACAAAGGTCACCGCCATAATTCAACTCCGGGCCGGAAATCTGAAAGTTACATCGGAGAGCGGCGGATTGGTCTCTGCGGATTTAGATTATTGGAAAAGAAGACCCGTCACCACGTCTGAATACTCAGGCTTCGACAGCTCAACCACCGTAGAGATCAGGGACAGGGACAGAGAGTGGAGGGGATGGTCGTGGAGAGCATGGGGTGCCAAGGATTGGGACATTCGATTAACCAATCGAATTCCCGTCAATCTCAGGATTTATGCCCAGGCCACGGAGGTGGAGTTGGATCTTTGCGATTTAAGAATCACGAATCTGAACCTTGAGACCAAGGCGGGCAACTTCGACATTAAACTGGGCGATTTGGTCGACCAGATAAACGGAACCATAGATTCCGACGCCTCCAGGCTTCATATCTTGATACCTGAGGGCACAGGTCTTAAGATCGAAAACCACAGCCAATTGACGTCCACCAGCTTCTCCGATCTCTCTATTCTTAAACATGATAATATCTACAAAACCTCCAACTTTGAGCAGGCAGCCAGAAAGATAACTCTCTCCCTGGAAGGATCAGTTACCAGATTAGTCGTAGAGTCCTCCCAGAACCTGCAGAGCATCTGAGCAGATCGTAGGAACTCGTACTGCATCGAGGCGCTTGAGCTAGCACCCGTACTCCGCTGGAGCAACCTCTTCCAAAACAAGAAACTTCTTCCAAGAAGCAAGAACTGTTGCTTTTTTGCGCAAAATTCTGTAACTTGACGAATGACTGCCCAGCCATTGATGCTTCAGGAATGCGAATTCCCGGAGCACTGGTCGATTAAGGGTATCGGCATGTACCAAAGCTAATGCCTTAAAGAAACTCTTCTGGAGGTGAAATTAGATGTTAAAAAACTATACCGCTAAGTATACAAAAGTCAAGTCCGGCTACATGGGGCAATTAGTGGAATGGCCTGAGGTCATCACGGAGGGGAAAACGTTAGAAGAATGTAGAGAAATGCTCAAAGATGCCTTACGTGAGATGATCCTGGCATACCGGCAGCAGGGAAAGGAGATTCCAATTGGGGGAGGTCTTATTGAACAATTACCCATAGAGGTATAGAGTGTCTGTGACACGAAGGGATCTGGTAAAATATCTTGAAAAGAATGGATTTTACCTCTTACGGGAAGGGGGTAAACATTCGATTTATACCAACGGGACAAAAACGATACCAATAAAAAGACACAGGACTCTCGATCGAATAACAGCCAATGAGTTGTGCAAGCAAGCTGGATTAGATACGTTATTTTGAAAAGTCTGAGTCTGGAAGGGATTGGGGCTTGAGGGTCGCTATTCCAGAAGACACGAGTGGACTGGGAGCATCTACACTTCCTAATGCTTATGTGTCAAAGAAATTGTTATGCTATATTGAGTAGGAGGAAAACACATGAATTTCTCTTTGACTGATTATATTGACAGCGCCATGTCGCACGCTCAGTATGACAAGCTTGAGGACGGTTCCTTTGCCGGACGGATACCCAAATGTAAGGGGGTAATCGCTTTTGCAAAATCTTTGCGGCAATGCGAAAACCGCCTGCGGTCAACTTTAGAGGACTGGATCATTGTGGGACTCAAGTTAGGTCATCGTCTCCCTGTGATTAACGGAATAAACCTGAATCGGAGGCCAAAGCGTGAGTCAGTGGGCGCCATGTAAGCGAAAGGAGTTTGTTCGTCGTCTCCGAAAGCTTGGCTTTGATGGACCTTTTGCGGGTACCCGTCATCACTTCATGATCTATGGCGAAAACCGTTTGGCTATCCCTTCTAACAAGGAGTATTCCGTGCCACAATTAAGGATGATGATTCGGGAAGTCGAGCTCATAACCAGACGCAAAATCACTCTGAAGAAATGGTATAATCTTTGAATTCTGATATTCCGGAAACGCGAGTTACGGAAGCACTGGAGGATTAAGCGATTCAACATTTCCTGTCATGACGCAACAAAGAGTCAGAAAAGACTTGGAGGTTAGAATGGAATACACACGGATCAAAGCGCCCAGAGGTAACGCCATTTCCTGCAAAGGATGGCATCAGGAGGCGGCTCTAAGAATGTTACAAAACAATCTAGACGAAGAGGTGGCGGAAAAACCCCAGGAACTGATAATATATGGCGGTTCCGGAAAAGCCGCCAGAAACTGGGAGTGCTACCATGCTATTGTCGAGAGCCTTAAGAATTTAGAGAATGATGAGACCCTTTTGGTTCAATCGGGCAAACCTGTGGGAATATTCAAGACCCATACTTATGCACCCCGGGTTCTGATTGCCAACTCGCTCTTAGTCCCGGCCTGGGCAACCTGGGAAAAGTTCAGGGAGCTAGAAAGATTAGGACTGATCATGTTCGGCCAGATGACTGCCGGAAGCTGGATTTACATCGGCACTCAGGGTATTTTGCAGGGGACATATGAGACCTTAGCTAGTGTAGCCAAGAAACATTTCGGCGGAGATCTTTCCGGCCGGTTCGTCCTCACCGGAGGCATGGGTGGCATGGGTGGTGCCCAGCCTTTGGCTGTCACCATGAACGGGGGAGCGATCCTGGACGTGGAGGTGGACAAGAACAGAATAGAAAGAAGATTGAAAACCGGATATTGTGAGAAAATGACCGACAGCTTGGATGAAGCTTTGGACTGGGTTCTGAAAGCCAAGAAGAAGGGAAAGCCCCTTTCGGTCGGTTTGCTGGGGAATTGTGCGGAGACTCACCCGGAGATTTTGAAAAGAGGAATAATCCCTGACGTGGTTACCGACCAGACCAGCGCCCATGACGAGCTTAACGGCTATGTGCCCGCAGGGATCTCCTATGAAGAGGCATTGCGCTTAAGAAAGGAGAATCCTCAAGAGCATATCAAAAGATCGATGGAGTCGATTGCTGTCCATGTGCAGGCGATGTTGGGATTCTTAAGGCAGGGGGCGGTGGTTTTTGACTACGGCAATAACATTAGGGGTCAGGCTCAAAAGGCGGGAGTGAAGGACGCTTTTGAATATCCCGGCTTCATCCCCGCTTATATCAGACCTTTGTTCTTCGAGGGCAAGGGACCCTTCCGCTGGGCCGCGCTCTCAGGCGATCCCGAGGATATCCGTTTGACGGACAAAGTGGTTTTGAGGGAATTCAAGCAGGATGAGCCTCTGACGCGCTGGATTAAGCTCGCCAGCAAAAAAGTCCAGTTCCAGGGTCTGCCCGCCCGGATCTGCTGGTTGGGATACGGTGAGAGAGCGCATTTCGGAGACATCATCAATCGAATGGTCAAAAGGAAAAGGCTGAAAGCACCCATCGTCATTGGTCGGGATCATCTGGATTGTGGATCGGTGGCATCGCCATATCGGGAAACCGAAGAAATGAAAGACCATTCCGATGCCATAGCCGACTGGCCGATTTTGAACGGTCTCCTGAACGCCGTTTCCGGTGCATCCTGGGTTTCGGTTCACCACGGCGGAGGAGTGGGTATTGGCAATTCCATTCATGCGGGCATGGTGACAGTGGCAGACGGGTCTAAAGAAATGAAGGTCAGGCTGGAGAGAGTCTTGACCAACGATCCCGGAACCGGGATTGCCCGCCACGCCGACGCAGGTTATGAGGAGGCAATGAAATCCGCCCAAGAAAAAGGCATAAAAATCCCGATGGCGAAGAAAGAGGAAAAAGAAAAAATGTAGGGGTGGAGCTTCAGCTCGACCCTATAATCGGGCGAATCTATAGATTCGCCCCTACGTTTTCATTTGGAGAATAATGGACGACTATATGAAAATCAACTTAGATCTCTGGAATGAATGGACCCCGATCCACCAGAAATCAAAATCCTACGACGTGGAGGGATTCACATCCGGCAGATGCACGCTTCATTCAAATGAGCTTGAGGAGTTAGAAGACGTCTCAGGGAAGTCATTACTTCATCTACAATGCCATTTTGGAATGGACACCATGTCCTGGGCCAGGATGGGTGCCAAAGCGACCGGCGCAGACTTTTCTGACAAGGCGATCAAACTGGCAGAATCTCTATCCAAGGAACTCAATATAGAAGCAGACTTCGTCTGCTCGAACGTCTATGACCTTCCCAAGGTATTATCCGGCAGGTTCGATATTGTGTTCACTTCATATGGAGTTTTGTGCTGGTTGCCGGATATTCAGGGATGGGCAAAGGTGATCGCCCATTTTCTCAAGCCAGGAGGGGTTTTCTACATAATTGAAGCTCACCCTTTCTGTAATATCTTTGAGAATGAAAGCTATATCAAAGAGTTGAAACTGTATCATACATATTTCTATTCTGCAGAACCGACCAGATACGAACCAGATGGCTCTTATGCCGATAGAACTGCTAAGGTGGTCAATCCCTCGTATGAATGGACGCATGGTCTTGGTGACATTATTAATGCGCTCCTTTCCGCTGGTCTAAGAATTGAATTCTTGCACGAGTTCCCTTTTTGCAATTACGATATTTTTCCATTTTTGGAACAGGGTGAAGATAAAAAGTGGAGATTGAAGGGGAACAAAGAGATTATTCCACTGATGTTCTCACTCAAGGCGACAAAAACGTAGGGGTGGATCTTCAGCTCCACCCTACAATCGGGCGAATCTCGGGATTCGCCCCTACATTCATTTTCCAAGAGATTATGAGAACTGTTGACCTGATAATCAAGAATGCACGACAGCTTTTGACCCTGAGGTCTGTGCAAGAAGGTCCTCGGACAAAAGATGCAATGGAGGATCTGGGAATCATTGAAGACGGAGCGGTAGCAATCTCTGGTAATAAGATCGTTGGGGTGGGAAAGACCAAAGATATTCTAGGCGAGATTAGAACCACTGATAAAGCAAGAGTCATTGATGCGAAAGACAAAGTAGTTTTGCCTGGCTTCGTGGATTGTCACACCCATCCGGTTTTTGCTGGAACCAGAGAAGATGAATTCGAGATGAGGATAAAGGGAAAAAGTTATCACGAGATTGCCGCAGCCGGAGGAGGAATAAAATCCAGCGTCAAGACTCTAAGATCAAAGAGCAAAGAGGAACTAATCCAGTTAGCCTTACCACGTCTGGATAGAATGCTATCCTACGGAACCACAACCATTGAGGCAAAAAGCGGATACGGTCTCTCTTTGGAAGATGAGATCAAGATGCTGGAGGTGATAAAGGAACTAAACAGAATCCATCCCATTGACTTGATACCAACCTTTTTGGGGGCGCACGAGATTCCTGAAGAGTATAAAAATAATCGAACAGAATATATCAAATTGATCACGGAAAAGATGATCCCGGAGGTGGCAAAGGGAAAACTGGCCGTTTTTTGCGACATCTTTTGCGAAACAGGGGTTTTCGACATTGAGGAATCAAGAGAAATTCTCAAGGCGGCTAAAGCTCATGGATTCAAGTTGAAGCTTCACGCGGATCAGCTTTCAGCTTTGGGCGGATCAAAATTAGCTGCTGAACTCGGGGCGATTTCCGCCGATCATCTGGAGTTCGTCGATGATGATGGAATCGAAAAGATGAAGGAGGCAGGCGTCATTGGGGTTTTGCTACCGGGGGCTTGTTTTGGACTAGGAATCAAGGAGTATCCCCCGGCGCGAAAGATGATCGACAGGGGACTCCCCTTGGCATTAGCCACCGACTTCAATCCGGGCAGTTCCATGACCGAATCTGTGCCCATGATCTTGAGCTTGGCCTGTCTGATGATGCGAATGACCCCAGCCGAGGCTATAGCCGCATCAACTATAAACTCAGCCTATGCCGTAGATAAAAGGAACGACATTGGAAGCATAGAGGTGGGCAAAAAGGCAGATCTGGTCATCTGGAACGTTCAGAATTACAAGGAAATCCCATATCATTTCGGAGTGAATCTAGTTGATCGGGTGATAAAAGAGGGGAAGGTTGTAAGAGAAGGAAAATCTGTAGCCAACCCCTGAATCCATTTTGTCGGTTAGCTCGCCATATATGGCTTCCAACCCGACTTACTGATTTTCCCTTGTTATGGGCTGCCATGAACAAAGAACAACTTATTGAAGTCTGCAGAAATCATGTTCTGCCACCGGACATTGATGTAGTAATAAGAGAGCCCTACGTACCGTTTGTTCCTGGTAATTGGAACGGGGTTCTCGTACTAGCTGAATCTCAGAATCTTTCAAAGACGAATGCCGATTATGTAGCTAACTTAAAGGCTTTTTCGGATACACGAAGATTTTTTCGGTTAAATCATCCAGATGATTTAGGCATTCAACCTTGGGATGATGGATCACTTAAATTAGCAATAGAATCTGCATTTAGTGCCAGAGCAATGAGAACTGCCGTTTCAAATTCTGTAGTTTGGTCCCAAGTCAATCACGAAGGTGATAATGCTAATCCATCTGGAGTCCTGCTAGAACTTTCCTCCGGATTCTGGCAAGAATTACTTTCACTTATTAATCCAAAACACATCGTTACGAGTGGTAATATTGCGCACGGAGTAATTGAAAAGGTAAAACTAGGTTCATGGAAACACACAAAACTATGGTTACCATCCCCAAGCGCAATGTCTAGAATTTCTGGAATGTTTCCCCAGAAAGAGCTGCTTTCGCGGTATCCAGAAGTTAAGAAAGTGATAAATGAACATCCAGAATGGGTAAATGGTGGCTACCGACAAAACAAAATATTTTTTGCATGCCATGCAGTAACGATAGTCAAAGCAAATGAAGTCTAACAAGACGATGCACCGGACCCGGCTCGCTTTTTTGCGCTTCCGATGTCGCTGGCTTTGCCACCGCCAGACTTAATCATAGAACAGCAGGCATGCGGTTCGCGGAATTTATCCTGAAGGAAACGGAAGATAGCTTTTTCGCCGATGGCGAAACAGCCGCAAATATAATGTGTATGAACCAGCAAATAGGGAAATAGGCGAAAAATGATTTTTTATGAAGAGATATTCCGGGCATTCCAAAAACAAAACGTAAAATATGTGCTGGTAGGTGGGATCGCGGTTAATCTTCTTGGAGCGATGAGAAACACCGCTGATTTAGATATCCTTGTCGAAATGAGCGATGATAATCTCAAAAAGATTGTAGAGATTCTAAAAAAGCAAGGTTATAAGGTAAAACAACCGGTAAATGGTGAGCGAAGTCGAACCATTGATCCGATGAAAATTGCAGATCCAAAGACAAGAAAAGACTGGATCGGGAAAAAACACATGAAGGCTTTCAACTTCTACAAAGAGGACGAGCTAAAAGAAGTTGACATCATCATGGAATCGCCCGTATCTTTCAAGGAAGCAGAAAATAGCGTCGCTCGCATCAAAGTCGATGATTTGACATTACCGGTAATTTCCATAGATAATCTGATCAAGATGAAACGCAAAACAGGGCGCGCAGTTGATAAATTGGATATAGAGGAATTGAAGAAGATAAAAAAGTTGAGGGAGACTTCGTGATTTTCCAATGGGAGAGCGAAGAGGAACGCCTTTTGAGATTCATGAAGATACCACCCAAGAAAAAGCTGGAGTGGCTTCGTCAGATGAACGAATTCATGGTTAGATGTTCGTCAAGGAAAACCAGGTTAATTCGATGGAAGCTGAGGAAAACTCATTAATCTTGTATGTCGATAGCCATTCCCTCTCCCCACTGGGGAGAGGGATAAAGGGTGAGGGGAGTAGAAATTAGAGACTAAAAAAGCAAAATGCAAAATTGCAAATCGAAATTCAAAATCAGAATCTGGAAATTCCTAACTTTGGTTCCATTACTCATTTGTGCATGCGGTTATTATTCCTTTTCCGGCTCAAGCGTCTCCGGAGTAAAAACCATAGCGGTGCCGCTTTTCGACAACCAGACCGAAGAATACGGGGTAAGGGAAAGCGTAACCGAAGCCGTTGCCGACAGGTTCGTCAAAGACAACACCCTGAAGGTAGTCAACGAGAAACAGGCGGATTCGATCCTGCGCGGCGTGATAACCAATTATAAAAGGGAAAGTCATACCTTCGATGAGCAGGAGAACATCAAGGAGTACATAGTCCGGATTTGGGTGAACCTCAAGTTTGAGGAAAGGACTAGCAAGAAGATCATCTGGCAAGAGGATAATATGCAGGGGTGGGGAATCTACTGTGTCACGGATTGCGTCGACGAAAGCGGAAATCCAAAGCCCGAAGAGACCGAGGACGATGGAAAAAAAAGGGCCATAGAGAAATTGGCCGAGGACATAGTGAACAGGACGGTCAAGGGATGGTGAGGTTTTGGGCAAAGGTTCTTGGCTGGAAAACGTATTGACATTTTGGAGATGAGGTTGTAAATTTGTTTGTGCTTCGCAGTGATAATAATATCTTTGGTGAGCAGAGGCATCGGCGAAAGTTCGGCCTATTAAAAAGGAATGAAAAATGAAAAAAACGATCTCGTTTGGAATAATCGTAATTGGGGTTTTCCTCCTGTTTTGGTCTGAATCATTCGCCATCAACTCAAAAGTTGGCACCACAGGTTATCCGTTCTTGAAGATCGACGTCAGCGCTAGGTCAACTGCGATGGGGGGAGCCTTCGTGGGACTCTCCGATGATGAATCCGCTCTCTATTTTAATCCGGCCGGATTAATCCAGATAGAGCAGAAAAGGTTCTTTACCACCTATAACAATTACATTGCCGACATCCAGTCGGGATTCTTGGGATACGTGCATCCTTATAACGAAAACACACGATTAGGCGCCTCAATCCATTACTTTAACTATGGGTCATTGGATAAAACTGACAAACAAGGAAATCTCTTGGGTACCTTTGGGGCAACAGATTTTGCCTTGGCCTTATCCTTCGTGCGAAGCCTAAACTCTCAAATCAGCGTGGGAGCAACAGGCAAGTTCATTTATGAAAAGATCGAGAGTTATTCCTCCGATGCTCTGGCCCTCGATTTAGGGATCATTCACATCTCGAAAGATGCACGCACCCGATTTGGCCTGGTGGGTCAGAATCTGGGAGTTCAGCTTAAGGGCTTCACCAAAAGCCATAAGGATGATCTGCCTGCTGCCGTCAAGCTAGGAATGTCTCATCAGGTGCGAGAGCTTCCTCTCATCGTAGCATTGGACGCGGCCAAACCTCTCGACAACGATATTTTCTTCAACCTGGGTGGCGAATTCACCGCCTTAAAACCACTATACCTGAGATTTGGATGGAGTTCCTTTGGCGAAAACTTCAAGACTGATTCCGACAAAGACAATTTGGCTGGATTTGCGGGAGGTTTTGGGGTAAGGTGGAAAGTCTACCGCTTCGATTATGCCTATTCCTCTTACGGAGATTTGGGAGGAGTAAACAAGATCACGATTTCAGGGGGAATTTGAAAACCATTTTAACTTATTCGTTTTCAATTTCACCGTGGGCGAGTCTGGATCGATTCGCCCTTTGAGTTTTTGAAAGTGCAAGGAAAGTTAGAGGAGGGGAAAAGTCAATTCTTCACACAACAGACAAGGGGAGTAGAGTTCCACAGACAGGAGAGGTCCGGAATCTCCTCATGTGCCGTTGTTATCTGATCACGTTGATGCTCCCCTGCGAGCAGGAGAATGCCGTGATGAAGCTAATTCAAATGAAAATCTAACCCTTTAATCTGTAAGGAGGTGGAATGATGAAGAAACGCCTATGGTTAGTGGTGATTTGTTTTTCCCTTCTGGTGGTCGGCTGCGGGACCAGCATTCCCTCTGGTCACAACGGAGTGAAGTATTATAAGTTTCGCGACGGAACCCAGATGGGTAGAATTTACGGAGAGGGACTCCAATGGCACTTGCCCTGGAACTCTTTCTTTGTATTCAAAACCCAGACGGACGAAAGAAGGGAGGATTTGCACGTTCTCTCGGCTGATGGAGCCTCCATTGGGCTGGAGGCCTCAATTTGGTTCAGGCCCATAGTCAACAAACTCGACAGCCTTCAGATTACTATAGGTCTTAACTATTATGAGGTGGTGATTGGTCCTGCATTGAGAGGAGAGGCGCGAAGCATTGTGGGCAGGTATAAGCCGGATGAGATTTATAGCACCAAAAGGGAGATAATAGCCTCTGAGATTTTGACCGCTATTCAGAATCTTTTAAAAGATAAATATATAGAGGTGCAAAACATCATAATCCGAAATGTGATCCTGCCTAAAAATGTCACCGAT
>CAZPOP010000002.1:0-116600 GCA_964588305.1 uncultured Ignavibacteria bacterium | reverse complement strand
TGCCATCAACGAGAAATTAGCCGCAGATCAGGCACAACAGAAGATGCAGTTTGTGCTGATGAAAGAAACACAGGAGGCAGAAAGGAAAAGGATCGAAGCTAAGGGAATAGCAGATTTCCAGCGAATCATTACCCAGGGATTAAGTAAAAATCTTCTATTATGGAAGGGGATAGAGGCAACCGAGAAGCTGGCGGAAAGTTCCAATAGTAAGGTTGTTGTAATAGGAAGCGGGGAATCGGGACTGCCCTTGATTTTAGGTGGTGAGAAATAGAGCAGCCTCTCTTTTCGGAGCAATCTTGGCGAAGATCTCGCCAAAACCGCTGGGGACTTTGCGGCTTGAGGGCCTAAGACAAGATTATTGTACAATAGTTGACCAAACGCTGTCGTTTTTAGATTTGTTTTTGTTATTGTAGGATTCGTTTTTGGTAAATTGTATGTGTTTGTTACCGATTAGATAATTGGGCAAAGGGCAAAACCCCTCCACGTAGATTGCAGGTCCTTTTGGGAGGCTTTTCTGCTGCTCTTTAGAAGGGACCTGAAACTATCCAAAGGGATTAGGGTATATTAGTCAGACGACGAATTCCTTGCCTTTACGGAGGTAACCTTTTTGCAAATCTTCGACTTAGCCATAGCCTGGTGCTGGAAATACGACGCCGACTTTGTCGTTCAAATAGACAGAGAATGTGGAAGGAGGGGGGTCTTTTCCTATCTGATTCACCCCCACAATCTGTTTGAGACCATGCACAAGATGGACGCCGGAGAACTGGGATTTAGAGTGTTTTTCGATCGCGCCTCAGATCAGGAAGAGGATTTCGATGGACTGGTGGACTTAATGAAATCTTATGGTGTCAAGATGATAAACGACAGCGAGATGACGTCCTGGGCCTGCGATAAGGCCACCATGCATCTGGAGTTTTTGACTCATGGGATAAATGTCCCCTATACCGTGATCCTCCCTCCTTACGATGAGAATCCCGATCTGGATTCCGCTTTCTTAGACCGACTGGGTAAGCCCTTTGTGATCAAGCCGGCCTATGGAGGTTGCGGCGATGGCGTGATATTGGATGCTCAGAGTATCGAGGATGTCCAAAAGGCCCGAGCGGAATTCTCGGATGATAAATACCTGGTGCAGGAGAAGATCATCCCGGATCAGATGGGAGGACGAAGAGCCTGGTTCAGGGTCTTTTATGTGTGCGGAGACGTCCTCCCTTGCTGGTGGGATGATCAGACCAAGATTGCAGATCTTCTGAGTTCGTCTCAGATAAATCAAAGTATCTATTCTGAGATTGAACGGATCACACGAAAGATTGCCTCCATCTGCGAATTGGATCTGTTTTCCACCGAGATTGCCCTGGATCCTTCTAAGAAGCTTCTGGTGATAGACCATGTCAACGACCAGGTGGACCTCCGAAAGAAGTCGGCACATTTCGATGGCATCCCCGACGAGGTGGTGGACAGAATAGTTGGAGGGTTGGTCGACTGGGTTCACAGACGTGTGTCTCAGACTTCCACCAGGACGGAACTAATAAGATGCAAGAAGATTTGATGGTAGGAATCTCGGGGGTGAGGGGAGTGGTAGGAAAGAGTCTGACCCCTGAGGTTTTGATAAAATACTCCGCTGCTTTCGCCAACCTCTGCAAATCTCGCCGTCAGAACCTATCCCCCAAAGTAGTTCTGGGAAGAGACTCGAGAATATCCGGGGAGATGTGCAGATTGGCCGTCCTCTCCGGACTCCTGGCCACCGGATGTGAGGTAATTGATATCGGAATCTGTCCCACCCCTACCGTCCAGATAGCTGTGGAGGGGCTTGGGGCGAGCGGTGGGATGGTCATCACTGCCAGCCATAATCCCATACATTGGAACGCCCTCAAATTCATCGGCCCGGATGGAACCTTTCTTGCCCAAAGGGAGGCGGAAAAGCTCTTCGATTTGGTTAGGAACGATAGGATCGCTTACCAATCGTGGAGCGGATTGGGAAAGGTTAGATCCGACCACCGCTGGATACAAAGACACGTTCAAAAAATACTCAGACTGAGATACATTGATACGAAGAAGATAAGGAGAAGAAAACTGAAGGTGGTTTTGGATTGCTGCAATGGCGCAGGCGGAACAATCTCCCCCGCTCTGCTGAAAGCTCTGGGCTGTCGGGTGATAGAGCTTAACTGTACCCCCGATGGAAATTTCGCTCACAATCCCGAACCTCGGCCCGAAAACTTGGCTTCGCTCTGCCGGGCAGTGAAGAAAAACAGAGCCGATATCGGTTTCGCCAACGACCCGGATGTGGATAGATTGGCCATCGTCTCCGATCACGGCACTCCTCTGGGGGAGGAGGCAACTTTGGCTTTGGCGACAAAATTCATCTTAAGTAAGAGGCCAAAATCCAAGGTAGTGACCAACGTCTCCACCTCTCGCATGATAGACGATATCGCCAAAGAATTCGGTTCAAGAGTATCCCGGACCAAAGTTGGCGAGGCTCACGTGGTCAGTCGTTTAAAAGCGGTAAAGGGAATAATCGGGGGAGAAGGCAACGGCGGAGTCATCCTGCCGGAACTGCACTGCGGACGCGATGCCCCGGTGGGAATGGCATTGATCCTGGAGTATTTGGCCGAATCGAAGAAAACCATAACTGACCTGGCTTCGGAACTCCCCAGGTATTTCATGATTAAAGAGAGAGGAGAGCTGAAAAAGGATTTTGAAAGGAATTTGGCCAGGTTAAGAAGGAAATATGCACAAGAAAAAACCGCTTTGATCGACGGTGTTAAGATCGATTTCAAGGATTCCTGGATTCACATAAGAAAATCCAATACCGAGCCAATCTTCAGAATTATTGCTGAAGCTAAATCTATGAAGACGGCGGAGGAGTTAGTTTCGCAGTCTTTACAGGTTTTGAGCTCAAAGTAGACTCCAGATTCAGAACTAAGCGAGCGACAAACCCCGGCCCAGGCAACTGTCATGCCGAGCGAAGCGTCTACGAAGCAGAGCATCCCCCACCTTTGGTCTTCGACCCCGAGGGTTTCCTTCGACACTGAGTCTTCCCTCGACCCTGAGGTCTTCCTTCGACATTGAGTCTCAGGACGAAATGCAGGACGAAGCGCGGGACCGAAGGGCAGGACGAAGTGCGGGACCGAAGGGCGGGATTTTCAACTGGGTTTTCGGACGATTTGCTCTTCGGGCTCAAAATGACACAGGGGATATACCGGTCTGTGGGATTCTTGGGTAACACCGAATCTAAAGAAAAAATTGGGGAGTCGGTGTCTGAAGGCTCCACAAGCTTGACACTGAACTCAAATTTGCCACAAAATTCTCTTCACTTTCTTTGAGAAATTGAGTATTCTTAATAAAAGAAGCCATAGAAGTTTAACTCAGGTTGTGGTTCAGGTGTCTGAGAGAATTGTCCCGATGTCTAAAAATCAGAGCGGCCGTCTGCGGACTGCGGACCGCTGACGTGAGGAGGGAAAATGTGCGGAATAATCGGCTATGTAGGCAAGCAGAAAGCCGTCCCCATATTGCTGGAGGGTCTAAAAAGGCTGGAATACAGGGGTTATGATTCAGCGGGAATAGCAGTTCTGGAAAACAAGGGCTTAATCTACGAGAAATGTGCGGGCAAGATCAATAACCTGGAGAGTTTAATCAAGGATCGGGAATTTGAAAGCTCGGTGGGAATTGCTCATACCCGCTGGGCAACTCATGGAGAGCCCACTAATTTGAACGCCCATCCACATCTGGACTGCGAAGAGAACATCGCGGTGGTTCATAACGGGATCATAGAGAACTATCGTAGTTTAAAAGAGTTTCTGATCCAAAAGGGGCACCGCTTCACCTCCGACACCGACACCGAGATTCTGGCGCATTTGATTGAGGAGTATTACGAGGGGAACCTGTTGGAGGCGGTTAGGTCTGCGCTATCACAGGTCGAAGGAACTTACGGCATCGCCGTCCTGTGTAAGAACAACCCTCACCAGATAGTGGCGGCTCGACATGGCAGTCCCTTAGTCATCGGAAGCGGGAAGGGAGAAAATTTCGTGGCTTCGGATGTCGCCGCCATTTTGAGGCACACCAATCGGGTGGTCTATTTGGAGGATAAGGAGGTGGCTTTGGTGGATGCGGATGAATTTTCCATCTCCACTGTAGATAGGACCGAGGTCACGCCCCACGTGCAGGAAATCTCCTGGACTCTGGACCAGATCGAAAAGGGAGGATTCCCTCATTTCATGCTCAAGGAGATATTCGAGCAGCCCACCACATTACGGAATGCCATCCGGGGAAGGCTGAATTATGAGGAGGGTGCTGCCCGTTTGAACGGGCTCAATCTACAGTACGAGGAATTGCACCTGATCGACCGAGTCATCATCACCGCCTGTGGAACTGCCTGGCATGCGGCTTTGGTGGGGGAATACATGATAGAGGATGCCGCCTCCATTCCGGTGGAGGTGGAATATGCTTCCGAATTCCGATATCGAAGCCCGATAGTCAACGAAGGCACCATCGTTTTGGTGATAAGCCAATCCGGAGAGACCACCGATACCCAGGCCGCTTTAAGAGAGGCCAAGAGAAAGGGTGCCACCGTCCTGGGCATCTGCAACGTGGTGGGAAGCACCATCGCCCGGGAGACCGATGGAGGAGTTTACATCCACGCTGGTCCTGAGATCGGGGTGGCTTCCACCAAGGCTTTTACCTCTCAGATGACGGTTCTGGCTTCAATCTCACTGCTCTTGGGCCGGATGAGAACCATGTCTTTGGAAAGGGGAAGAAAGATAATTGATGGTCTCATGAAGTTGCCTGGCCAGATGGAGAAGATTCTCAAGAACGACTCTTATGTGAAAGACGTCGCTGAACAGTATTACCAGAAGAACAATTTTCTGTACCTCGGGAGAGGCCTTAATTTCCCCATAGCTCTGGAAGGGGCTTTGAAGCTGAAGGAGATCTCCTATATTCATGCCGAGGGTTATCCCGCTGCGGAGATGAAGCACGGTCCCATAGCTCTGATAGACGAAAACATGCCTGTGGTGGTGATTGCACTTAAAGACAAAGTTCACGATAAGGTTCTTTCCAACATTGCGGAGATAAAGGCACGCAAGGGCAAAGTCATCGCCGTCGCCACCGAGGGGGATGATCAAATTGCCGATAGGGTCGACCACGTCATTTATATTCCCGAAACCCTGGAAATGCTAACACCCATTCTCTCCACCATCCCCTTGCAGCTTCTGGCATATCACATGGCGGTGCTGCGCGACTGCAACGTGGATCAGCCTCGAAATCTGGCAAAAAGCGTAACGGTGGAATAAAATGCAAATCAGCTATGATCCTAAGGCGGACGCTCTTTACGTTGAATTTCAAGAAGGAAAGGTGGGAAAAACAAGGAAAGTGGAGGAGGGTATCCTGATTGATCTAGACGATCCCGGAAAAATCTTTGGCATCGAGATCATCGGGTTATCGGAGAGAATGTCTATCAAAGAATTAGGACAAATAAGTTTTGATTTGCCCTTGGCGAAGGTAGGATAAAGATTTTCCAATGTTGCGCGGCTGCTATTACGACTTGGCCTCTTCGGAGACCTGAGTCCCTTGGTAGAAGTTACCCCAAAATTGTGTCTGAATAAATACTCAACATAATTATTCAAAAGAGGTTCTCAAATGTTACCCAAGAAAAGAGTCATTGTTGCCTTTTTTGTTATTGTTCTATTCAATCTTATCCTTTTATGGATTCCCGGATTTACTGCTGAACAAGACGTCCCTCCCCCTGTCGCCAAGGTTATATCCAAACCAGATACGCTACATGGAGACGTTCGCATCGATAATTATTTTTGGTTAAGGGAAAAATCCAATCCGGAAGTGATCAAATATCTGGAAGTTGAAAATGAATACACTGAAGCCATGATGAAACATACAAAAAAATTCCAAGAGCGCTTGTATGAAGAACTTCTGGGGAGAATCAAAGAAACAGATCTTTCCGTCCCGGAAAAAATAGATGATTATTACTATTATTCACGCACAGAAGAGGGAAAGCAATATTCAATTTACTGCAGAAAAAAGGAAAGTCTGGATGCGGAAGAGGAAATACTTTTGGATCAGAATACACTTGCGGAAGGATGTGATTACTTCGATATTGGTGCTTTTGAAATAAGTGCTAATCATCAGCTTCTGGCTTATTCTGTTGACACAACCGGTTCAGAGACCTTCACGCTTTATGTTAAAGATTTAAATGCCGGCGAACTGCTCAAGGATGAAATTAAGAATATATATTATCATGTGGAGTGGGGAAATGATAATAAGACGATTCTTTATACTACTTTGGATGAGGCAAAGCGTCCTCACAAGCTATATCGACACATCTTAGGCACCGCCCAAAAAGAGGATGAGATGGTCTATCACGAATCGGATGAGGCGTTTTACCTATCTATTTTCAAAACCAGAAATAAAGAATACTTAATCATGATTTTGGGAAGCATTACTACCACGGAAGTTCGGTACCTAAAAGCTGATCTCCCCAAAGATAACTTCAAGGTGATACACCCTCGTCAACACGAAATGGAGTATTATGTGGCGCACCATAGCGACAAGTTTTACGTAATGACGAACGATGAGGCAAAGAATTTTAAATTGATGGAGGTTTCTGTAACTGATCCCTCTAGAAAGAATTGGAAGGAAGTAATACCGCATAGCGATTCGGTGAAAATCGATGGAATGGATGTTTTTAGAAATCACCTGGTCGTTTACGAACGGGAAAAAGGGCTTAGAAAAATCCGCATCACCAATCTGGTGGATGGCCAAGTTCATTATGTCGATTTCCCTGAACCGGTTTATACATACTGGAGAAGTCGGAATCCCGATTTTAACACCAACATACTTCGCTTTAACTATACATCCCTGGTTACGCCGAGATCTGTTTTTGATTACGATATGGATACCAAAACCCGTGAGTTGAAAAAGCAATATGAGGTTCTTGGCGGGTATGATCCCTCTCTTTACCAATCAGAGAGAATTTTTGCCAAAGCCTCGGACGGCACTATGATTTCCATATCATTAGTTTACAAAAAAGGCATGGTTAAAGACGGCAATAATCCCCTGTATTTGTATGGCTACGGAGCCTATGGAATAAGTCGAGAACCCACGTTTTCCTCAAATCGGCTGAGCCTTCTGGACCGGGGTTTCATTTATGCCATCGCTCACGTTCGTGGTGGTGGCGAAATGGGCAGATATTGGTATGACGAAGGGAAACTCTTGAAGAAAAAGAATACCTTTACTGATTTTATTGCTTGTGCTGAACACTTGATTGCCGAAAATTACAGCTCCAGCGATAAGTTAGTCATATATGGTGGCAGTGCGGGCGGGCTACTTGTGGGAGCTGTTACCAACATGCGCCCAGATTTATTTAAGGCTGCTATCGCAGATGTGCCTTTTGTGGACGCTCTCAATACCATGCTCGATCCCTCCATACCGTTGACCGTTATAGAGTATGAAGAGTGGGGCAACCCCAACGAAAAAGAATATTACGATTACATGAAATCCTATTCTCCATACGACAATGTCGAAGCCAACGATTATCCCCATATGTTGATTACTGCTGGCCTGAATGATCCAAGGGTGCAGTATTGGGAGCCAGCTAAATGGACCGCGAAATTGAGAGCCCTGAGAACCGATAAAAACATACTGCTGCTCAAGACAAAAATGGGCGAGGGGCATATGGGCGCTTCTGGCCGGTATGATTATCTAAAGGACATTGCTTTTGAATATGCTTTTATTTTTGATTTGTTCGGGATAGAAAAATAGGAGGACACGATTGCTAAGGGTCTGTTAACCGGTGGTCTTATTTTAAGTATATTTATCTTGCTTTTTTGATAGATTCGCTTATATTCTCGTATCAAGAATGAAGGCGGTTCGAAGAATTGAACGTAAAGGAGGTAGACAGTTTGAAAGAGAAGATTCATCCCAAGTATTTCGAGACCACCATCACCTGTGCCTGCGGGAACGTGATTCATACGCGCGCCACGGTGAAGGACATACGCGTGGAGATATGTTCTTCCTGCCATCCCTTTTTCACCGGAAAGCAGAAACTCGTGGACACTGCAGGAAGAGTGGAGCGTTTCAGAAGGAAGTATAGAGCTCTGGAAGAAAAGAAAGAAAAGCAAGAAGCAAAAGAAGAGAAGAAAGAAGCCAAATCAGTCGAAAAGCAGGGCGGTGAGTCTTCGACTCCGAAGGCTCAGACCGAAGGGCAAAGTCCAACCGCGGATAAGTAGGTTCTTTATAAGAAGCGTCTGTTGTCTAGGAGAACACGAGAGTTCTTTAAGACAACAGTCGCTTTTTTATATCTCTTATTCGGAGTAGCAGACCTCGGTCTGCGTTGATATTGGAACGCAAGACAAGTTGTAGCTCCGAAATCGGATGCAAGAAGGAGATCAATTTGCCTAACATAAACGTCGGTGGACAGGCGGTGATCGAGGGGGTGATGATGCGCTCTCCGGAAAGGGTCTCCACCGCAGTCAGAAAAGCTGGCGGGGATATAGTGGTCAAAAACCAGGAATTCATATCCCTGACCAAAAGATACAAAATCCTGGGATTTCCCCTGCTCCGGGGTGTGGTCTCTTTTGGGGAGATGCTGGTCATCGGAATAAAGAGCCTAAACTATTCGGCTGAAGTTGCGGTTGAGGAGGCCGAAAGATTGGAAGGCAAAGAGAAAAAGGATACCTTTTTCAACTCGGACACTTTCAAGAACCTATATCTGGGTTTCACCGTCGTCTTTGCTCTGGCGCTGGGGGTAGGGATATTTTTCTTCTTGCCCCTCTGGTTCTCCCAACTTCTGCAGGTGAAACGACAGGCTGTGGCCTTTAATCTGGTGGCCGGAGTTTTCCGGGTGGGTCTGTTTGTTTTGTATGTCTGGGGCATTTCCAGAATTGGAGAGTTTAAGAAGATTTTCCAGTACCATGGGGCCGAACATAAATCGATCTATACTTACGAGTCCGGAAAGGATCTGACTGTTGAGAATGTAAGAGAGTACGGGACCAGGCATCCCCGCTGCGGAACCAGTTTTATATTGATTGTAGCTGTCTTTGCCATTTTGGTTTATTCTATTTCCGATACCATTTATTTCCTTGCGACTGGCGTTCCTCCCACTCTTGCTAAGAGATTTCTGATTCATTTCTGTCTTCTCCCTTTGGTGGCAGGAGTAGGATATGAGCTTTTGAAGCTATCAGCAAAAGCAAGCCACAACAAGATCGTCAAATTTCTGATTGCTCCGGGTTTGTGGATACAAAGAATTACCACGCGGGAGCCTTCGGATGATCAACTGGAGGTGGCCATCGTAGCATTGCAAAATGCTTTAGGTATCGAAAAACCGCGGCCTGTGCCTCAACCAGAGTCTTCAGGCGGCTCTTAGTGTTAGGGCAACTCAGACAACCAACTCTGGGTTGTTGCTGAAGTAGGGCTAACTAATAAAATCACGCATTCCGGATGCTGGCTTGGGACCAGAAGGTTCGTGTGAAGAACCGAAATTTGAGGTTAGACAACAAACGATTAAATGGACATGATCTTTTTTTAGGGTATGCTTATGCTTGATCTCTTGGAAAAAATCGAAAAAAAGCACGAGGAGTTGACCACACTCTTGTCCGATCCTTCCGTGCTTTCGGACAAAAACAGATACAAGAAGATTGCCAAAGAACAAAATGCCCTTGCTGAGATAGTGGGCCTCTCCAGCAAATACAGGAAGGTCTTGAAATCGATCGAGGAAGATGAAAAGCTGAGCAAGGAATCTGAAGATAAGGATTTAGCGGATCTGGCTAAATCTGAATTGGAGGATATTTATTCCCAGAAGAAGGACTACGAAGACAAGCTCAAAATCTTGCTTTTGCCCAAAGACCCCAAGGATAGCCGTAATACCATTGTGGAGATAAGGGCGGGAACGGGCGGCGAAGAGGCAGCCTTATTTGTCGCCGACCTGTACAAGATGTATTTGAAGCATGCTGAAAAACAGAGGTGGAAGGTGGAGATGATGAACTCCAATCCTACTGGAATTGGAGGCTTCAAGGAGATAATCCTTTTGGTGGAAGGGAACGACGTTTACGGCAAGCTGAAATATGAGAGCGGCGTGCACCGGGTGCAGAGGGTGCCGCTAACCGAAGCTTCGGGAAGGATCCACACCTCCGCGGCATCGGTGGCGGTTCTGCCTGAGGCGGAAGACGTGGAGGTGCAGATCGACCCCGAGCATCTGAAGGTCGACGTCTTCAGATCGTCGGGACCGGGAGGACAATCGGTCAATACCACCGATTCGGCTGTCAGGATCACTCATCTTCCCACCAACACCGTGGTCACCTGCCAGGATGAAAAATCCCAGCTGAAAAACAAAAATAAAGCCATGAAGGTGCTCAGAGCCCGCCTTCTTGATAAAGCTCAGGGAGAACAGAACAAAAAGATTGCACAGGAAAGAAAAAGCATGGTGGGATCGGGAGACAGGTCGGAGAAGATCAGAACTTACAATTTCCCGCAAGGCCGGGTCACAGACCACAGAATCGGCTTGACCCTGTATAAACTTGACAATATTTTGGCCGGAGACATTGGCGAATTTGTGGAAGCCTTAAAGAAGAAAGAACAAGATGAGAAATTGGAGAACTCCAGGATAAGTTAATGTCTTAGTGATCTTTGCGGGGAGACTGACTTCAAAATATTACGAAACCTGTTCTCCTTCACTTCCGTCTTAATCCAAAGAAGCCAAGCCGTGAAGGCTTGGCTACGTTGCTAAAAAGAACAAAGATGAAATTCTGGAAAATCTTGTTTGCCTTCATTTTTACTCTTGCTCTTCTGGTCGCTGCCCGGAAAACCACCACAGTGAAGTCAATTCACAAAACGGTGGAAAGGGGGGGAATCCTTATTGAGCACGATACCGTACCCAAAAGGAGAGGCGAAGGGAATGCGGTCATTTCCGCGAAAGTGATCGGAGCAGATGAGGTAAAGCTTTTCTATCGGATTGGAGAAGGAGAATTCCAGGCGGTCCGAATGGATATGAAAGAGGGAGAGGGTGATCTCTTTGCCGTTTCCGTCCCTCATCAGAAAAAGAGCACCAGGGTGTGGTATTACATTGAAGCACAGAAGCAAATGGAAGACAACGAGGCTGTTGTGACTTTGCCGCATAAAAGCTCCACAGACTTTGATCCCTTATTACTCAAGTTTCAGGGTAACGTGCCGTCACATATCATCCTTTCTCACATTTTTTGTCTGTTTGCAGCCATTTTCTTCTCGGTGTTAGCAACATTATCGGCGGTTGATCTGAAGAGAGGAAAGGGAACCTTAAAGAAAACTGTTGCTTTTTCGATTTTCACTTTTATTTTTCTATTTATGGGATTCTTTCCTTTAGGATGGGCGCTTAACTACTATGCTTATGGAGTTCTGTGGGAGGCGTTTCCTTTTGGCAGTGACGTAACCGACAACAAGGGTCAAGTTGCCTTTCTCTCCTGGCTGGTGATCCTGCTTTTGGTCAAAGGGACGATCTTCCGGAAGGATCCGTCCAAAAACTGGGTCTCGGAAAAAGGTTTTTCCACGGCGGTGATAATCAGCTTTGTGATAACCATAGTCATGTATTTGATACCTCATAGTTTGATTCTATAGGACTTCCATAGGAATAAAAAAGCACATGGAAGACTACAAAAAGCTCTCTGAGCTCGCATTAGACCTGACCAAAGATAAAGGGGCCTCTTATGCGGACATCAGAATCGAGAGAATCGAGGATGAGAACCTCAGCGTAAAGAATCAAACCCCGGAGCTTATAAAGAGATCCTCCGATTTTGGCTTCGGGATAAGAGTAATTGTGAATGGCGCCTGGGGCTTTGCCGCCAGTGCAGACTTAAGTGAGGAGGATATCAAAAGAGTCAGCCTTCAGGCACTAGATATTGCCGAGGCCAGCTCTCGTTTGAAGAAAAAAGATGTGGCACAGGCTCCCACCGAGAGAGTCGTCGATTCATATAAAACCCCCATTCTTCAGGATCCCTTCACCATTTCCCTAAAGGAAAAATCGGATTATCTCTTATTCCTGGATGGTCTGATGAGAAAAGTCTCGGGGATCAACACGACTGAGGCCTGGATGGGCTTCAGAAGATGGAACAAGTTTTTTGCCAGCTCCGAAGGTTCGGTAATTGACCAGGAGATAATTCAAAGCGGAGCCGGAATCTCAGCCGCAGCCATGAAAAGTCATAGGGAGATGGGACAAAGGTCATATCCGAATTCCAGCGGACAATACGAGACCAAAGGATACGAATTGATCGGAGAGCAGGACTTTGAGGGGAATGCCAGAATGATCGCCGAGGAAGCGGCGGCATTGCTTTCAGCCAGAGAATGCCCCTCTAAGACTACCACCATCATCCTGGATGGGCCCCAGCTATCTCTTCAGATACATGAGTCTATCGGACATCCTTTGGAATTGGATCGTGTATTTGGTGTTGAAAGAAACTTCTCCGGAACCAGCTTCGCCACCACGGATAAGCTGGATAAACTCAAGTACGCCTCCGAGATCGTCAACGTAACCAACGATCCCACTTCTCCATCTGGCTTGGGAACTTTTGGCTATGATGACGAGGGAGTGAAAGCCCACAAAAGTTATCTGATCAAGAGCGGAGTTCTGACCGGATACCTAAGTTCCAGAGAGACTGCTGCCAGAATTAACAGGGAAAGCTCTGCAGCCGCCAGGTCAGAAAGCTGGGGATATCCGCCCATCTGTCGCATGACCAACACCAATCTTCTACCTGGCGACAAGACCTTAGAAGAGATGATTTCTGAAGTAGATGATGGAATCTTAATGAAGACGGTAAGAACCTGGTCCATCGATGATAACAGGGAAGATTTTCAGATGGGATGCGAGATCGGTTGGGAGATAAAGAATGGCAGGTTGGGAGAGATGATAAAGAACCCGTCGTATTCCGGTAACAGCGTGGAATTCTGGAACTCCTGTGATGCTATTGCCAACGAGAAATACTGGAAGGTTTGGGGAACTCCCAACTGTGCCAAAGGACAGCCCGCTCAAAACGCCCGGGTGGGACAAGGCGCCTCACCGGCAAGGTTCAGAAATGTGAAGGTTGGCAGTTAACAACACAGCTATTATTCGTTGAAAACAAGAAAAGCGGATGGAAAAAGAAAAAGTTCTTGAGATTTTAGAAAAGGGATTGACTCATTCTGAAGCTGACCAGGCTGAGTTGGTCTTTATGGGCGAGGATTTTTCTCTTACCCGCTTTGCGGAGAATGTGGTTGCTCAGAATATGTCCCGTGCCGATCACACCTTGATGGCCAGGGTGGTCTCGGGGAAAAAGGTTGGCGTAGCTGTGACGAACAGCATAAAAGATGAAGACGTAAAAAAGGTTGTCAAAGACGCAGAAGAGATCGCCAGGTATCAACAAGCCGACCCGGATTTTGTCTCCTTGCCCACCTCCTCCCCTGCTCCCGAGGTCAAAGGTTTCTTTTCAAGAACCTCCGAATATTCGCCTTCACAAAGGGCAAAGGGAGTAGAGGCTGCGGTGAGAAGATGCAGCAGCCAAGACCTGGCTGCCACGGGAGCGTTTCAGACCGAAACCGATGTCACGTGCGTGGTGAACTCTTTGGGCACAAGACAGTATTTTCCTGAGACCAAAGCTCACTTTTCCCTGACTGCCAGTGCAGGCGATACGGTTTCCGGATGGGCTCAGGGATATGACCATGACGTGAACAACGTCGATATTGAGAATATCGCACAACGTGCGGTTCTCAAGGCGATCCTGTCTTCTGACCCGATCGAGCTTCCTCCCGGAAAGTACACCGTAATCTTGGAAGAGGCGGCAGTTGCCTCACTTCTTCTCTTCCTGGGCTTTTTGGGATTCGGGGCAAAGACGTTTATCCAGGGCCGCAGCTTCATGGCACGAAAAATCGGAGAGAAGATAACCGGAGGCAATATCACGATTGTTGAGGATCCTTACCATCCGAGGATGAATGCCATGCCCTTTGATTATGAGGGCGTGGTCAAGAAGAAAGTGCCCTTGATTGAAAACGGAGTTGCCCAAGGGGTGGTCTATAATTCTTATTACGCCAGCCAAGCGGGCGTGGAGTCAACCGGTCATGCGCTTCCTCCCAACAACACGTTTGGCCCGTATCCCAAAAACATGGTTATGTCTCCCGGAAATTCGAACTTAGACGAGATGATCTCCTCTACCGAGAAAGGAATTTTGATAACGCACTTTTGGTATATTAATTACATGAATCCCATGATAACCCAGGTCACCGGGACCACCAGGGACGGAACTTTCCTTATAGAAGACGGAAAGATCAAATCCGCAGTTAAGAACATGCGAATCGGCCAAAGCATACTGGAGGCTTTTTCCAACGCGGAGATGATGAGCGAAGATAGGAAATTGTGTCCCCAGTTCGGGGTAGTAATGTATGTGCCGGCGATGAAGATAAAGGATTTTGCCTTTATAGGAGGTTAGTTCAAAGGACCGTGTAGTTGCCTTGTTCATCAGGCATCCAGACCTGTTGGGCAGGATCCATCCTGCCCGCTGCGGAAACGACTTAGCCGTTTCTTGAAGAAGCCTTATTCGAATCAAAAACCACCGGGCTTGGTCCTTCGACAGGCTCCCTTCGGGTCTGAGCCTCAGGGTCGAAGATAGGATGGTGAGCTTGTCGAACCATGAATCGAGCCCCTACAAAAAGAACGCTGATATGTTAAGTCGCAGAAGATTCCTCAAGGTTTTTGGCCTAGCCGGTGTGGCCTTCTCATTTCTGCCCACGCTTTTCTTGAGGAAGTCTATTTCTTCACCTCTCAAGGAAAAAGCACCAGTCCCAGGAGTGACGAATTGGCTTCACGGCTCTTCCCGAAAAGGCTGTTCCACATCCAGAGTCGCTTTAGATTATCACGGATCTCTGGAAGATGGTTTAGATGATCTTTTGAATTTCCGTATCCCTGCCGGATTTAGCAGTGAATTCCCTCATGGGCAATACCTGTCTTGAAATCCTGAATCAAGCCGTGGACAAGTTGAGGCCTGCAGGAATTGACAGACCTCGCACCAATGCCGAGCTTTTGTTGGGAGCTGTTCTGAACAAAAGCAAGGTCGATATCTACCTCGATAAGGATAGAGTCTTAAGTCCTGATGAAATTCAGAAGTTCAATCGGTTCATAAAAGAGAGAATCTCCCACAAACCAGTTCAATATATCGTGGGCACGGTTGAATTTTTCGGATTGGAATTTAAGGTGGACGAAAGGGTCTTGATTCCACGACCTGAGACGGAGACTTTAGTCGAAGTGGTGATCGAACAACCGGCAGTCAAAGAGAACCCAAGGATAATAGACCTCGGAACAGGGTCGGGAGCCATCGCTGTCAGTCTGGCATCGAATGTAAGGAATTCCTTTATCTATGCAACTGACGTTTCCGGGGATGCTTTGGAGTTAGCCAAAGAGAATGCGTCAAGAAATAATGTGGAGGGTCAAATCGAATTCCTCTGCGGTGATCTGTTTGAAGCTTTGAAAAAGAGAAGCCTTGAAGGCCGAATAGACTGCGTGGTTTCAAACCCTCCTTACGTGAGCAAAAACGAATTCGACGATCTTCCAAGAGAAGTCAAGGACTATGAGCCCGTTGTGGCTTTGAAAACCGACGAGGAGGGCACGTCCTTTCATAGCAGAATAATCGAAGATTCGCTTGGCTTCCTCAACAAAGGGGGTATATTGGCTCTGGAGGTGGGGTTGGGTCAGGCAGATAGAGTTGCTGATTTGATTCGTGATCGGAAAGATTTCAAAGATACCGAGATAAAGAGAGATTTGGGGGGGATAGAAAGGATTGTAGTGTCGCGCAAAACCTAAATGATAGGAGGTTGAAATGCGACAAAGAATCCTGATATTCGGGTCGGTCTTCTCCCTGACATCGTTCCTCTTTCTCTGTCCGCCCAGTCTTGCCACCAAAAGCAGGCTTTCTGGTATGGGAGACCTATCCATTGTGATCGAGGATGAATCCAATATGATCAATCTCTGGGATTTTGGTGGCAATCCAGCGGGGCTTCTGAATGACGAGAGTAGTTCAGTAGTGAGAGGAGATTTCCTTTTGAGTACGGAAGAACCGAAGCGTTTTTCTGCAATTCGATATCTATACCCTTATGGCTTGTTTCAGGTGCAGAAGGCAGACATCTCAAACAATAGAATCTCTGGAGCTATCCGTAAGAAGGACGACTTTGCGTTTGGTTTTGAAGCAGGCTATTGCAAGAGGACTATTAGAGGTCAGATCTATGAATTCGAAATTGAAACATCTGATTTCTCTATGTCCTTAAGTAAAAGCTTGGCTACAAAAACCTCTGTGGGTCTTAGTTTGGAATACTCCGAATATGAGCATGGTTATGAGAAGAACAATGCTGACGATTTTAGCGTCAAGGTAGGCCTGGCCACTGAGTTACCTGATCTGATCCAGTTGGGTGGCACTTTGGCATATGGCAAATTTAACCCCAGCGCGAATTTCCATGATATTACCGATGTGCGCTCGTTGGAATTCTCGCTGCAAAGTTTCTTGCTGATACACAATAGAGTGAAAATGGGCCTTGAAACAGTTTTGGCCTATAGAAAGGCGGGACGGGGGTGGGGTCTTTATGACCACTACGTTCGCACGGAACATAATGAGTACTACTCAACTTCTTTGAGGTTGAGAGGCATTTATGAGTTCTCGTCGAGCTTCAGTGCTGGTCTGTATTACAACGACAACGGCCATTTTGTGAGCTTCTTCCACCCATTCTACGATTTCTTTCGTTTTCCAGAGTACGACTTCATGATCAGACACTCGGGCCTCGGAGGAATGTATAAATTTAAGCAAAAGGCAGTCGTTGGCGTAGAGTACCACTTCATCGATACTGCTCAGGAAAGAGGGATGCTTGACCACCACCGCCTCACAAAAAAATCCGTCAATCTCGGCCTGGAGGTGCTGCCAAGAGAATGGATTGCTCTCAGAGGAGGATACATCAGAAAAGAAATACGAGAGAATCCGGTCGATGAGGAAAGCAGACACGGCTGGCGCAATATTCTATCATTTGGAGTCGGTCACGAATCTTCCAGCTTGAAGTTGTTGCTGGACTTTGTGTATCGTTATACGTGGGGAACCATCGAGATCTGGGACTACTATCCGCCTTTTGCACCCGGAGAGTCCCAGCGTAATATCGTCGCGATATCTGTGAAAAAGCTCTGGTAGTGGACTGAAAAGGACTAAGCGAAAATGAAACTAACGATTGATACCTGAAGAAAAACCCTCCAAGGCTGCTTCGTGGTACCTTCAACCCAATCGCGGATGTTGCTGAGCAGAGATGGGCTGCAATAAAGGCAAGTCATCATAGGGTTGAAAAACTGAAAAGCTTAACTGAAAGAATCGAGGATAAAAATGCGGAAAGAAAACTTTATATTTTTGTTCATCTTCTCTATCATTTTTCCTCTCTTTTTCAGTCCGTATACTTATGCTACGCGCAGCAGGCTCTCCGGCATGGGAGAGCTATCCATTGTGATCGAGGATGAATCCAATATGATCAACCTGTGGGACTTTGCTGGCAATCCAGCCGGTTTCTTGGCAGATGAAAAGGGATCGGTGATAAAAGGTGATTTCCTTTGGGATAGATACAGGATAACAAACCTGCGCTATTACGATTATCATTATCATACCTACTCTAGATATAACGCTGATGGAAATGTATTCAACAGCCGAATTTCTTCGAGTTTTCGCAGACAGGGTGACTTTGCGTTAGCTGCAGAAGGCAACCACTTCTTTCGCCAAAGCGATTTCCAAAATCAAAAAAGCGAGTTAACATATCCGGAAATCTTTATGGTTTTTTCCAAGAGTCTGAATGCTCTGACCGCTGTCGGGGCAGATTTGGGGTACGTGGAATACACCTTACAATCGAGCTACAAACCGAGCCGGTCCGTGACACGTTTTAAGACCAAGTACTTTCGGGCAGAAATCGGAGCCGGAAGAAGGCTTTCATCAGAGGTAACTCTGGCAGCAACTCTGGGATGTGAGTCCGTCGACTCGGACGAGAAATTCTATCTTTCAGATTTTCACACCTTTTGGGTTTCAGTGCACAGTATAGTCGAGATTGAGCAAAGACTCAAACTTGGATTCAAGACTATCTTCAATCTCAGAAGAGCCGATTTTCGGTATAGTCTTCCCGGAAATGAGAAATACTACTTCGCTTGTTTGAGCCTCAGGGCAATCTATGATCTGACATCCAAACTTCGGATGGGTCTCCTTTTCTTTCATAACGAACTGTTCTCAGGCTTTTACTATCCTCTTGAGCAGTTTTTTCGACCTGCTCGGCCAGAGGCTTTTGCCGTCGGACATTGGGGGATAGGCTGCTCATATAAGTTTACTCATAACACGTTGGTTGGACTCGAATACCATTTCAGAAATTCGTCTGAGCCTGACCCCGGCTATCCTGATCCAGCTCTGATGCATGAGGCTTTGAACCTCGGTGTGGAGGCAAAGCCTTCCGAAGCCTTGTCTGTCAGGGGAGGCTATATCAGAACAGCGACGAACCAGAACCCTGTGCGAGGCTACCCTGGCCTGAGTTATACCTGGGAGAACGCCTTAACTCTGGGATTCGGATACGAACCGCATGAATGGAATTTGAGTTTTGACCTTTCCTATCGTTATTCCTTCAAGAAATTCAAACAGTGGTATAGTGATTGGGATGTGGAATCAGGGAAGCACACTCTCTCAATATCTTTCAAGAAGGTGTTATAAGATTGCGTGCGTTGCTGTCCAGCCGAGATTCTTGGATTTTGCAGGCAATTTTGTTTTCGTCCGATCTCTTCCTACTCTGATTGTCTCTCTGGGATTTCAAAACACCGAAGCCATACGAAAAATCTAGCGGGGCTAGGCCACTCCACGAGGACAGAAACGAAGAAATCGGTAGCCGCAAGCTTGAGCCTCCGGAAGTTCAACCACTATTTTCTTGACAAACCCCAAGTTGTTTTTATATTTTCGATTGTGAAGATTACCACAAATTATGCGCAGTTGGCATGAATTCAGTGCGAAGAATGAGAAAAGAAAAAACGTTTGACAGAAGTCCTAACAAAGAAGAGGAAACTAGAACTTCAGTCTAAGCACGCAAAAGCAGAGCTTCAAAAACAAGGCTCTGCTTTTTTCATTTAGAGAAAAGGAAAAACTGATGCCTGAAAAGATGCTTGCAGTGATGAAGAAGGAGAGGGCGCCCGGCGCAGAGTTGGTGGAGGTGGATATTCCGAAGATCAAACCGGACGAAGTCTTGGTTAAGGTCAAAGCCACCTCGATTTGCGGAACCGATGCTCACATATATAATTGGGACGAGTGGGCGCAAAGCCGTATCATGCCACCCATGATCTTCGGGCATGAATGCGCCGGTGAGGTGGTAGAGGTGGGGAATCTGGTCAAAAGAATTAAGGCCGGAGACTCAATCTCCGCCGAGACGCATATACCTTGTGGGCATTGTTTTCAATGCCTAACCGGGCAGCAGCACATCTGTCAGAATCTGATAATATTGGGAGTCGATACTGACGGCTGCTTTGCTGAATACGTGGCGATCCCGGAGGTTTGCGCCTGGAAAAACGACGAGAATCTGCCTGCGGATGTAGCCTCAGTCCAGGAGCCCTTCGGCAATGCCACCTATACGGTTATGGAAAGCGGAGTCTCCGCCAAAATCATCGCCATAATGGGTGATGGTCCGATTGCCTGCTTTGCTGTGGGAATTGCGAAAGCAGTGGGCGCGGCAAAGATCTTTGCTGTGGGGGAATTCCCCTACCGGGTCAACCTTTTGAAAAAGATGGGCGCGGACATCAATCTGAGCATTCTCACCCACGATCCGGTGAAGGAGATCATGGATGCCACCTCTGGCGAGGGAGTGGACGTGCTTTTAGAGATGACCGGAGCGCAAAAGGCAATCGATGACGGCTTCAAGATTTTGAAAAAAGGCGGCACTTTCACCGCTTTCGGCATCCCCTCCTCCAAAATAGAGTTTGATCTCTCCAACAACGTTGTTTTCAAGGGCGCAAAGATCATCGGCATAAACGGGAGATTGATGTTTAAGACCTGGTTCGAATTGAGCAATCTTTTGAAATACAAGAAGGTGGACATTTCTCCGGTGATAACTCATAGGATGCCTCTTAAGGATTTTCACAAGGGTATGGAGGCGGTGATCTCCAAACGAAAAGAGGTGGGAAAGGTAGTTTTCTTTCCCGAAGCGAAATGAACAAAATCTGATGCAAAGGCGTATCCGAATCTGCAGACCGAACAGTTAACTCTAAAACGATTTGGTCCGGAGAGGCTCACCGTAAACGTGTTGCTGATCTTTTTCGTACACCTCAGAAATATTTACACCCAACTCATTCTACAGTCGGAAGGTTTACTCAAGAGTAAGATGCACCGAAGTGCAATCCTGTAAGTTGGCGAATCGGATCCGTAGACATCAAATAAATGATGCAGCACAAAGGAAAAACAAAATGAGCAAGCTAATCGCAGTTGTGGATGATGAACCCGATATAGTCGAGCTTATAGCGCATAATTTGAAGAAAGAGAAATTCAGAGTAAAAGAGTTTTATGATGGCGCCAGCCTTCTGTCTTATCTTGACACCACTCTTCCTGACCTGATAATTCTGGACCTGATGTTACCGGAAATAGACGGGTTGGAGGTTTGCCGGTTACTTAAAAGAGATGAGAGAACTGCTTCTATTCCCATTATTATGCTTACTGCCAAAGGAGAGGAGACCGATAAGGTGGTGGGGTTGGAATTGGGAGCTGATGACTACATGGTGAAACCCTTCAGCCCAAGAGAGCTCCTGGCCAGAGTGAAAGCGGTATTAAGAAGAGTCGAAACAAGAGCAGAAAAACCAAAGCTAATCAGGATAGACGATTTGGTGATAGATTCAGATAAGTTTGAGGTGACGATCAAAGGTAGAAGAATCGAGTTGACCACCACTGAATTCAGAATCCTCTCCCACCTTGCTGAAAGACGGGGATGGGTCTTCACCAGGGATCAACTCCTGGATAGATTATGGGGTGAGGATAAGATAGTCCTGGGAAGAACCATTGACGTTCACATCACACAACTGCGGAAGAAATTGGGCAAGCTGGGAGGGTCGATTAAAGCAGTAAGGGGAATTGGCTATAAATTTGGGGAATAAAAAATGAGACCACCCAGGATTATATGGAAACATTTTTTTTCTTACTTTTTAATCATTGCTCTGACTTTTTCCTTGCTCGTCTTTTTCTCCTCACGAACCATAAAAAGACACCATATTGCCACCTTGGAATCCTCTCTTGAACATCATGCTGAATTGGTCCAGAGGATGGTCATGGATTTGGTGATTTCCGGGGATGCCGAGGGGATCGATGATTTGGCTAAGGAGGTGGGCAATAAGATAGGTGTTAGAATCACGGTGATAAGGAAAGATGGGTTGGTTCTGGGAGATTCTGAAGAGGACCCAGCCAAGATGGGAGACCATGCTTCAAGAATTGAGATAAGACAGGCTTTACACGGTGAAATCGGGAAAAAGATACGATATAGTACGACATTGGAAAAGGAGATGCTGTATGTGGCCATCCCCATAATAGACAAAGGTGAAATAATAGGCGTCGTCAGGACAAGTTCCTACCTCAAGAAAATAGAAGAGAACGTGTGGGCGATTAATCAAAAAATAATCTACTCGGCTGTCGCCCTGGTGGTCCTCGCCCTATTGTTTTCCTTTCTATCTTCGAGGGTTTTTACAAAACCCATCAAAGAGATGGCACTCGCTGCCGGGAAAATAAAAGATGGCGATTTGGGAGCAAGAATATTTACAGAGAGAAAAGATGAATTAGGTGAGCTATCGGATACGCTCAATGAGATGGCTCGCGAACTACAGAAGTCATTTCTCAACCTGGAATCGGAAAGAGAGGAACTTCAAGGAATCATTTCAGCAATGGACGAGTGCTTGGTTGTTCTTGAGAGAAATGGGAAGGTGGTTCTATCGAACAAGAGTTTCGTCGATACACTTGGCATTTCTCCCGATACGCCCATCACTGGAAAACGCTATTGGGAGGTCCTGCAAAGCACGGACTTCAATGAACTGGTCAAATCAGCGTTTGAAACTGATACACCTCAAAGCGGGGAAATTCGTATTGGCGAAAAGATCTACTGGGGTCATGGAATTCTGGTTTCCAGAGACCGCGACAAAAGGATGATAGTGGTGTTACATGATATCACCGAGATTAAGCGGTTAGAAAGAGTGAAGGCCGACTTGGTGGCCAATGTTTCCCATGAATTAAGAACACCTTTGACCTCCATAAAGGGTTTCGTCGAAGCACTACAGGATGGAGCAATAAGCGATCCAGAAAAGGGCGCCCGATTCCTTTCTATAATCTCCCGACACTCCGATCGAATGAACAAAATCATTTCCGACCTTTTGCAGCTCTCCCGGATCGAATCCAGAGATTTCGAATTAAAAATTGAGCCTTTCTCGATCAAAGAGCTGGTTGAGGAGGTGGTTTATACTCTTCAGCGGTCCGCAGACGAAAAGTCACAAAGCCTGGAGGTCACTCTTTGCTCGGAAGACCAAGAAGTGCTGGGAGATAAATATCGAATCAGTCAGGCTCTTACTGATCTTGTAGATAATGCCATCAAATATGGTCCGGAAAAAGCCACTATAAAGATACAGAGTCAGGATAAAGGCGAGTTTGTAGAGATAACAGTAATCGACAATGGCATCGGAATTTCCCGAAATGACATGCCCCGAATATTTGAAAGATTCTATACCGTAGATAAGGGGCGCTCCAGAGAATTGGGAGGAACCGGGTTGGGACTCTCCATCGTAAAACATATCATCGAAGCCCACGGAGGGGAAGTAAATGTAGAAAGCGAATTGGGCAAGGGAAGCAGGTTCAGCTTTACCTTGAAAAAGGCATAGAGCATCAAATTTGCAGTCGCAACGAGGTCTGTTAGCCTCTTCTCGCTCCTTCTCAGTACAATATGTCGTCGATTCTTGAAGGCGGAAGCTTTTCCGCCTTTTTTATTGGAGTTAGGTTCTTTCCGCACCCAAGAGAAGTGCGAACCAGGGCCCCACATTTAACCCAAATTTAACAGAAACCTAATATTCTCCAAACACAGCTTTCGTTGTTATTGGCAAAACAAGAGAAAGGAGGTTGAAATGAGAAACGGTTCCTATAGACAAAGATTTTCGTAAGGGATTGTAATCAGATTGCTTAGGAACCAAAGTTAGAGGTTCCCGGCGTTCGGAGGTTAGGTGAAATCTCAAAATCCTATGAGGAGAAAAGATGAAGAGTAAGCTAATTCTTATACTGCTGGTGGGTGTGATAGGATTTCATGCAACTCGTATCTGGTCAGCGGATACCAAGGTAGGGGGGAGAGTTTATGTTTTTCATACAACAGACTTGACTGACAACGGTCGCGGGAAGGGGTATAATAAATTTGATCTGAGCAGAGCTTATGTTACACTGAAGAGTAATCTGAGCAAAGAAGTCTCGGTGCGAATAACCGCGGACGTCGCCAAAATGCACGGCGACGCAAGAGAGATCTATCTCAAATATGCCTACCTGGATTGGAATATAGAAAAGGTTATTCCTCATTCCACCATAAGGTTTGGTTTACAGCAGACCGGATGGATAGATTACATGAACAAAGTCTGGGGGCGAAGATACGTGGCTAAGACCCTGATGGATGAGTGCAAGGCTCTCCCTTCAGCAGACTATGGTATATCCTACGTCGTCAAATTTCCCAAAGGTTACGGGCACGGCTCCGTTCAGTTGCTTCAAGGTCCCGGCTACAAAGGCAGTGAGGAAAACCGGTACAAGGATATTTCGGCCTTTGTCTTCTTCAGACCCTTGATGGAGGTTCCTGATCTGGCTGCCAGCCTGGTTGGTGGATACTATTACAAGGGATTCTCTGATGAGCCGGACATAACCTCAGACAACAAGAAGGACAGGGTGGCGGGCCTGGCAAGCCTTGCCTATGGTGGAATTGTCAAGCTCTCCGGCGAATATTTCATTTCGTGGGATCGTCCTGACCCTGGGGATACTGAAGACTTGAAGAAGGATGGTATCTCTCTTTATGGTGATGTCAAGTTCCCGATGGCTAAGAGCCCATTCCTAAGGAAAATGGCTCTGGTGGGAAGATATGACCTCTACGACAAGGACACTGACACCGCTGATAACGAGAAGGAATATCTGATTGCCGGAGTGGAGTGGGAAATTGTCGAGGGCTTCAACCTCATGCCCAACTTCCAGAGAGAGAAAACGAAAACCGAGGATGCCCAGGATATGTTCGTGTTAAACGCTCTGTTCAAGTTCTAAAAGTTAACACAAACTTAACATAAACTTAATACAGATTTAACACAAATGAGACATAAGAAGGATGTCAAAAGTATGATCCGAAGGATTCATACCAAAGGAGGTAAAGAATCATGAAAAAGGTGACTTTCCTAATGATTGGATTGGCTTTCTTAGGTAGTTTGGTCTTTGCAGCCAAGTCCATTACGCTCAAAGGCTCGGATACGCTTCTGATCCTGGGTCAGAGGTGGGCGGAAGTGTATATGAAGAAACACCCAGGAACCGTGATCCAGGTAACCGGTGGCGGAAGTGGTGTCGGTATTTCCGCTTTGATAAACGGCACCACCGATATCGCTCAAGCCTCTCGTGCGATGAAAGACAAAGAGAAAGATAAGATGTTGGAGAGACGAGGGGTTGGTCCCTACGAGATTCCGGTGGCGTTGGATGGAATAACTCTATATGTCAACGAAAAGAACCCGGTGGAAAAGCTGAACTTTGCTCAACTGAAAGGCATTTTTCAGGCTAAGATCAAGAACTGGAATGAAGTTGGCGGTAAAGACGCAAAGATGGTCCTCTACGGAAGGGAGAACAGCTCCGGCACTCACGTCTTCTTCAAAGAGCATGTTTTAAACAAGGAGGACTACGCGGTCAGAGTGCAACCTCTACCGGGCACGGCAGCCATAGTCAATGCTGTGGCCAAAGACGAGAACGGGATTGGATACGGCGGCGCAGCTTACGCCAAAGGTGTGAAAGAATTACAGGTGGCCTGTGACGAAAAGTCCGGTTATTACCCGCCAACCATGGAGAATATCGTCTCGGGCAAGTATCCCATCAGCCGGTATCTATTCTGGTATACGGCTGGCTCTCCCAAAGGTGATATCAAGGAGTTGGTGAATTGGATATTGAGCCCCGAAGGACAGAAGATGGTGGAGGAGGTCGGATACTTCCCATTACCTGCCAAGAAAGAGACCGAGAAAGAAAGCAAGAAAGAGGTTACGCCAGAAAAGAAGTAGATTTTGTCTCAGCTAAGGGGTTAGCCAACTGAATGAAGGAATTGGCTAACCCCTTTTCTTGAGGTACAAGCTGAATGGTGAAGCAAAGCGATACCGCATTTGTTAAAGAAGAAAAAACCCAAAGAATCGAGTTTGGTCATAGGCGCAGAGGGCGCATAAGAGAATGGCTGATAGAGAGATTTATTCTTCTAAATGCCACCATGGCGATTGGTGCCATAATTCTTATTTTCATCTTCGTGGGCAGGGAAGCTCTGCCGGTTCTGACCAGCGCTGAGGTCCACGAGGAGGCCAGCCTCTCTGAGTTTTTCCTCCCTCACAGGTATACTGCGGATAGCTCACCTGATTTCATCTGGCAGCCGGTTTCGGAAAGGCCGAAATACAGCATCATTCCTTTGGTGGTGGGCACTCTCAAAGCGACCTTTATCGCCTTGCTTTTCGCCGCTCCTTTGGCTATTGCGGCAGCTATCTTCACTTCGGAGTTTGCTCCCAATTGGGTAAAAGAGATCATCAAGCCCATAATAGAACTTCTGGCGGGCATACCCTCGGTGGTATTGGGCTTTTTTGCTCTGATTGTTCTGGCAAGCATCATTCACAGCATTTTTCATTTCACCTTTCGATTGAATGCCGTAAATGCTGGAATGGCACTGGGTCTGGCGGTCATACCCATAATCTACACGGTGTCGGAGGACGCCTTGAACGCAGTTCCCAAACGGTACAGAGAGGCTTCCCTGGCTTTGGGGGCAACGTCCTGGCAGACCGCCTGGACAGTGGCTTTGCCAGCCGCCTTGCCGGGAATCTTCGCCGGGATGGTGTTAGGATTTGGTCGGGCGGTAGGAGAAACCATGATAGTCTTGATGGCATCCGGAAATGCCGCCATAATCTCCTGGAATTTCGGAGAGTCGATCAGGACGCTTTCTGCCACCATTGCTGCAGAGCTAGGTGAGGTCGTCTTCGGAAGCGCTCACTATCATGCGCTCTTTTTCATCGGGGCGCTCCTTTTCGTTGTCACTTTCATAATGAATCTCTCGGGAGCCATGTTTGTGGAAAAACTGAAAGCCAAGCTCACCGGAGAGAAAAGATAAGGGATTTCCTTGAATGCCCAAAAACACGGTAAAAATCCAGGGATTCGCCTTCAAGGGACTAACCATTCTGGCCAGCCTGATAATCGTTGCTATGTTAGCACTGATCGTTGGAAATGTCGTGGTAAACGGACATGGTCGGATCTCTCGCGAATTTCTCACCAAGGCTCCAGAGCAAGGGATGACTGCTGGAGGAATTTTTCCGGCCATCTTCGGAACGGTGGCACTGGTGATACTGATGACCATAGCTGTGGTACCTTTGGGCGTTTTGACCGCAGTGCACCTGCACGAGTACGCTAAACCGGATTCAAAGACGGCTCGGCTCATCAGAGTGGCGGTGAGTAACCTGGCAGGAGTCCCTTCCATTGTGTTCGGTCTGTTCGGACTGGGGTTCTTCGTCAGTTTCATCGGCGGGGGAATCGACAAAATCTTCTTAGGAGGTGAAGTTGCCTGGGGTCAGCCGGCCATTATCTGGGCTTCCTTAACCTTAGCGGTTCTTACCCTGCCGGTGGTGATCGTATCAACGGAAGAGGCTTTGCGGGCAGTTCCCGATGAATATCGGGAAGCCAGTTACGCTCTGGGGGGAACCAAGTGGCAGACCATTCGTAGGATAGTCTTACCTCATTCGGTACCCGGAATTCTGACAGGAAGCATCTTAGCCATCAGCCGGGGAGCCGGAGAGGTGGCTCCCATCATGTTCACCGGAGCCGCCTACTTTCTGCCTTACCTGCCTCACAAATTGAACGATCAATTCATGGAATTGGGTTATCATATATTCGTCATGTCCACTCAATCCCCCGACGTGGAGGCAACCAAGCCCATACTTTACGGCACGGTTCTGGTGCTTTTGATGTTGACTTTTGCTTTGAATCTATTGGCCGTTCTGATCCGCAGCAAGATCAGAAGTGCTCAAAGGAGGGGTCGTTAAACTTTGTAAGATATTGAGCGTAAATATGAAGCTGGCAGAAAACCAAGAGGAGCTGGAATTGTCCGAACCGGACTTAAAAAACGGCAATACCGAAACAATCACCGAGAAGAAACCTAATACTCTATCCGTTGAGGAAAGGAGCTCGAGTTCAGACAAGATAAAGATGTCAACCGAGAATTTGAGCTTCTATTACGGGACTACTCTGGCCTTGAAAGACGTGAGCTTACCTATTCGAGAACACCATATTACCGCCCTTATCGGCCCCTCAGGATGCGGGAAATCCACTTTCCTCAGGACTCTGAACAGAATGAACGACATCATTCCCAACACAAGAATCGAAGGCAAGGTTCTTCTGGATGGGATGGACATCTATAGGAGCAACATCGACTTATCCACACTTCGCCGAAGGGTAGGAATGGTCTTCCAGAAATCAAATCCCTTTCCCAAATCTATTCTGGAAAACGTTGCTTATGGTTTAAGGATCGGAGGGCTCCGGGACAAAAGCACCCTGGACGGGGTGGTAGAAAAGGCTTTGAAGGACGCCGCATTATGGGATGAGGTGAAAGACAAGCTTCACACATCGGCTTTAGACCTTTCCGGAGGGCAACAGCAGAGGGTCTGCATCGCCAGGGCTTTAGCCATACAGCCGGAGGTGGTATTGATGGACGAACCTGCTTCCGCTTTGGACCCCATCTCCACCGCGAAAATCGAGGAGCTGATCCAGGATTTAAAAAAGAAATACACCATCGTAATCGTCACTCACAACATGCAGCAGGCAGCCCGATGTTCCGATTACACTGGATTCTTCTTTTTGGGCGAGCTGGTGGAGTTCGACCGGACTTCGGATATCTTCACCAATCCCACCGACAAAAAGACCGAAGATTACGTCACCGGACGTTTCGGATAAGAGTTCGAAGGGAGAAAAAAATGGTTGTTCACAGGCATTTTGATGAGGAGTTGAGTACACTTAAGCAAAAGCTCATTACCATGGCCGGCCTGGCTGAATCCATGATCCACAAAGCGATCGAATCTCTGACCAAAAGGGACGAATCCCTCTTCAAGGAAGTGTACGCCGAAGAAAAAAAGGTGAATCTCTTGGAGATAGAAATCGACGATTTATGCTTGAAACTTTTGGCGTTGAAACAGCCAATGGCCACTGATCTGAGATTCATCACCTCCGCCATGAAGATCAACAGCGAGTTGGAAAGGATCGGCGACATGGCGGTGAACATTGCCGAGTGTGCTTCGGTGTTGATTAAGCGTCCCCCGCTGAAACCCTATATAGACATCCCTCGCATGGCGGATTTGGCGCAGAGGCTGGTCAGGGATAGTCTGGATTCCTTCATAAGACAAGACGTGGATTTGGCTCGGTCGGTCTTGACTCGCGACGACGAGATAGACGAACTGAAGGCCCAAATCCTAAGAGAGCTGGTTACTTTTATGATAAGTGACACCTCCACCATACCCCGGGCTTTGCAGATAGTTTTGGTTTCCCGACATCTGGAAAGGATAGGCGATCACGCCACCAACATCGCAGAGGACGTCATTTATCTGGTGCAGGGCAAGGACATCCGCCACCACATCGAGGAAACCGGAGAGCGCCGGAAATAGCCGGTGCCTGGTCGCAAAAATCCCTCCTGAACCTGCCTTCCCCTCGAACTTCCCCCAAAACCCAGAAAAAGACAATCTCATACACAGGATTGCATTCGCCTGGTTATGCACACTACCACTGATTTATCCCTGCCATGATGCAGTGACCGGGTTCCGGAAGTGGGCTGATCGTGAGGTGCCGAACTCAACTGATCGTCCAGACAGTATCTGTGACTGTATCGCTCTTGCCTTCAGGAGCATAACGTACCATACGATTGTGTGAGGACATTGGGGACGAATTCAAGAAAACACTTGCAAAAAAAAGGGACAATCCTTATTATTCAGTCGGTCTTTTTGACTCTTGAGCAGCCTGTTCATCACGGACACGTCGCCCGCGAGGCCAATGATGATGGCAGGCGACCAAGGCGTCCTATAACAAAAAGAGGAAAAGTATCGATCTGCTCTATAATAAGGAGGTTGAAAATGAGCGCTGTTCAGGCAAAAGCGGAGGTATTCTGGATGGCTTTTAGAGGTCTGCCCAAAAAGGAAAAACAGTCCGTTATTGAAAGACTGCTAAAGGACAGTGAATTCATGGAAGACTTAATCGACATAGCCATCTTCCGGCAACGTCGGAATGAGCCCTCACGACCCTTAGAGGATTATTTAGCTGATCGGAAAAGCAAAGATAAATAATGACCTATTCAGTCTATTTAAAGAGGTCGGCAGAGAAGGAATTAGACCGTTTGCCCAGAAATATTCATGACAGAATAATAAAGCGGCTCCTTTCCCTCAGAGATAATCCTCGACCTTCTGGGATGAAAGAACTTCAGAGTCGAGAAGGATATCGGATAAGAGTAGGCGATCATCGAATCCTCTATTCAATCAACGAAAAAGAGAAGAAAACAGAAATAGTCTCTCTCGCTCATCGTAGGGATGTCTATCGTTGAGCAGGTAACTCGAAATGACATGAGCAAAATGATCTGATTCCAGTGTGCAAAACGCTCACTCTATCAAGATATTGTTCACGGAACTAGTAATGCATGACACCCCTATTCGATGAAAGCGTCTGATGCCAACAAGAGAATATCTGAAAATGGATACTGAACTAGAAGAATCTTTAGCAGAGAATTACAAAACCCAGAGCAGGCAAGACCTTTCACGGCTGAGAGATTCGTCGTCGCGCCTCAACGGCTCCATATAATGTACAGGATAAGAAGAAGGTTATAGATTTCTATGGCAGCAGGATTCAAGAACGGAGGAGTAGTCTGACATGAGCAACATCGGTTCCTACGAGCAAAGATCCAAAGATTTCGATTGGTCCACAGCCAGAAAGGAGCTTTCGTACAAAGAGGGCGATCCCCTCAATATCGGCTACTTCTGTGCGGACAGAAACTGCGATTTGGGTCTGGGCAAAAAGTTGGCCTTAATCTGGGAAAGCTTCTCAGGCGAAGTGAGGAAATACACTTTTGAGGACTTGAAGATACACTCGAATTCATTCGCCCACTTATTGAGCAATAGGCTAGGAATGAAAAGCGGCGAGCGCATCGTGATTTTCATGGATAAAATCCCCGAACTCTATTTTTCGTTCTTAGGGATTTTGAAAATGGGAGGAATTGTTGTCCCTCTCTTCTCGGCTTTTGGAGAGGAATCGCTTCTAACCAGACTTCAGGACTGCAAAGCCTCGGCCGTCCTGACCACCAGAAAGCTGGTGCCCAGAATAAGAAAGATCAAGGATAAACTGCCGGACTTAAGACACGTTGTGGTGATGTCGGAAGATGAGGGCATTCCGGTTAAGGAGCGGGAAATGGCCTTTTCCTTCCAGAAGGCCCCCAGGACCGAATCGTTTGAAGCTTTTCCTTCCACTGCGGAGACACCCTCGGTTCTCCACTACACCTCCGGCACGACCGGCCAGCCCAAAGGTGCACTGCATGTTCATTCTTCGGTTTTCTCTCAATATTTGACCACAAAATGGGTTCTGGACTTAGGACCGGATGATGTCTACTGGTGCACGGCGGATCCGGGATGGGTGACCGGCACGTCGTACGGGATTATTGGGCCCTGGAGTTTGGGCATAACCCAGGTGGTCTTGGACGGGGGCTTTGTTCCCGAGAAATGGTACGAGTTGATCCAAAGACACAGGATAACGGTTTGGTATTCCGCCCCCACGGCTATCCGTATGTTGATGAAAGCCGGTAAGGAGATAGTCATGAAGTACGACCTTTCGTCGCTCCGCCACCTATGTTCTGTGGGCGAACCTCTGAATCCGGAAGCGGTTATCTGGTCAGAGGAGGTCTATGGTCTGCCTTTTCATGATACCTGGTGGCAGACAGAAACCGGATGCATTTTGATCTCAAACTATCCCGGAATGGAAATCAAGCCGGGATCAATGGGAAAGCCCTTTCCCGGCATAAAGGCGGCAGTCTTGAGTCACGAATTCGAGCCCATTACCGAGAAAAACCAACCCGGACTTCTGGCCTTGAAACCACCCTGGCCCTCGATATTCAGAACTTACTGGAATAATCCCACGGGTTATGAGAGCAAATTCAAGAACGGTTGGTATGTAACCGGCGACAGATCAAGCATCGATGAGGACGGATATTTCTGGTTCATGGGACGGGACGATGACGTGATCAACGCTGCCGGACACCTGGTGGGTCCCTTTGAAATAGAGTCCGCACTCTTGGAACACGAAGCCGTAGCAGAATCGGCGGCCATAGGAAAGCCGGATCCCATAAACATGGAGGTGGTCAAAGCTTTTGTGGCATTAAAACCAGGATTCGAGTCGAGTGATGACCTGGAGCTTGAGATCATGAACTTCATTCGTAAAAAGTTGTCGTCCATCGCCATGCCGCAGGAGATCGAATTCGTCGACTCCTTGCCAAAAACTCGAAGCGGCAAGATCATGAGAAGGGTCTTGCGCGCCCAGGAAAGAGGAGAACCAGTAGGGGACCTATCCACTTTGGAGAATGACTAGAAAGATGTTTGCTATCCAAAGTGTCATGTTGAGCGAAGCCTCGCCTAAGGCGGGCGAAGCGAAACATCTCAGAGCATCCCCATTCAAATCATTTGCCTATTAATCAACGCAGATATTTTCCCCCCGCCAAAGGCGGGGTCAGAATGACATGAGGAAGTCATGTACGTTCTTATGGCAAACGAACCCTGAACTTCCCAAGAATCTCAGAAGGAGGATTTAGATGAAAGAGGAACTGATCGCATACATAAAAAAGGAGTTTGTGGAAGACCCGGACGAGGAAATCAATGAGACTACTCCCCTGATGTCCTCAGGATTGATCGATTCCCTCTCCATCGTCTCATTGGTAGCATTTATAGATAAGAAATTCGGTGTCAAAATCCCGGACGAGAAAGGAACGGTTGAAAATTTCGAAACGGCAAACAAAATCATCGAAACAATCAACGAATGCAAGAAATAAGAGATTTACTCTCTGGACTGCGAGTGAGCTGGCACATGGGGCTTGGATACCAACTAACCGGTCATTTGAATGATAAACCAGCTCAGGCAGACATCCGTTCGAACAGCAAGACCCGTTCCTTATGCTCTCGGACGGAGAGGAACTAAAAAGTGAAGTCGTGGCGAATCAGGAGGTGATTATGACTTACGGTAAAGCTAAAGAATTTTATCAAAATGAATTAAAAAACATCAAAGAAGGAGGGCTGCATAAGGAGGAACGCTATATCCACACTCCACAAGGTGCCGATGTGAAAGTAGAGTATCCGGAGGGGTCTCCGCCCAAGAAGGTCATCAATTTCTGCGCTAATAACTATCTGGGCCTATCCAGTCATCCCGAGGTGATGGAGGCGGCCCGAAAAGGACTGGACAATCGGGGTTATGGCATGTCCTCAGTTAGGTTCATCTGCGGCACCCAGGATATACACAAAGAGTTAGAACAGAAATTGACCAAGTTTTTGGGGACAGAAGACACCGTTCTTTTCGCATCCTGCATGGATGCCAACGCCGCAGTCTTTGAGGTGCTTCTGGACAAACAGGATGCCATCATCGCCGACAGACTGGTTCACGCATCCGTTGTGGACGGTATGAAGCTGTGTAATGCGCAGCAATACAACTACAAGCACTCGGACATGGGACATCTTGAAGAGAAGTTGCAGGAAGCGAAAGATGCCCGTTTTCGGATGATAGCCACGGATGGAGTCTTCTCCATGGACGGTGACATAGCCAAGCTGGACGAGATCTGTGCCCTGGCGGAAAAATATGATGCCATGGTGTTGGTGGACGATTCTCATGCCACGGGATTCATCGGGAAAACGGGGAGGGGAACCCATGAGCTGTGCGGAGTGATCGGCAAAGTGGATATCATAACCACTACGTTGGGCAAGGCTCTGGGAGGAGCTTCGGGTGGCTGCGTGAGCGGTCGAAAGGAGATCGTGGAGATGCTCAGGCAGCGCGGCAGACCATATCTTTTCTCCAATACCGTGGCACCGGTCATCGTTGCAGCCTCCAACAGGGTCTTGGACCTCATCTCCGAGACCACGGAAAGGCGAGACAAGCTGGAAGAGAATACTCTATATTTCAGAAAGAAGATGACGGAAGCAGGATTTGATATCAGAGAGGGCATTCATCCTATAGTTCCCATCATGCTTTACAATGCCAAGCTGGCCCAGGATTTTGCCCGAGACCTTTATTACGAGGGCATCTATGTCATCGGTTTCTTCTATCCTGTGGTAGCCCGAGGCCAGGCCCGCATAAGAGTGCAGGTCTCGGCAGATCACGATCTGGAACATCTGGATAAAGCTATTGAGGCGTTCACCAAGATTGGCGCGAAATACGATATATTGGGAAAGAAGAAAAAAGAGATAGTGGAAAAGTATGGACTTTGATTTCGCAGTGAGTACAGGTCTCTGTCATATGAGAGGAAAACATGCAAGATTTCTTGGAAAACTGTTTTGAATCGATTCTACACGGCGACAGGGAAAAGGCGGTCCAGCTTGCCAACGAATCGATCAAACTTCAATATGACCCTCTCAAGATTATTGAAGAGGGGTTTATAAAAGGCGTGAAGAAGGTAGGAGAGTTGTGGGAGGAGGGGACCTATTTTCTTCCTGAGCTGGTTTTAGGGGCGGAGGCAATGAAGGCCGCCCTTTTGGTTCTGCAGCCGATTCTTCTTCAAAAGGGCGTTCAAAGAAGAAATTCGGGAAAGGTGATCATAGGGACGGTCCAGGGCGACATCCATGACATCGGCAAAACCATAGTCACCACCATGCTCTCGGCCCACGGATTTGAGGTGCTTGATCTGGGAGCCGACGTTCCCAATCAACTATTTGTGGAAAAGGCCAAAGAGCAAAAGGTCGATTTTCTTTGCATGTCTTCCCTTCTGACCACCACCATGCAAAACCAGGCGAAGGTGATTGAGGAGCTGGTTAAGGCAAAGTTAAGGGAGAATCTCAAGGTAATGGTGGGAGGAGCGCCCACCAGCCGACAGTGGGCCAAACAGATCGGCGCGGATTTGTATGCGGGAAACGCAGTGGAAGCCGTGAAAGCTGCCAAAAGCGTTCTGCCGGGGTAGCGATCAATTAGCGGAAACTATGAGATAAAAACTAAGAAATAAAAGTGAAAAACCACAACTCAAAGCCTAAAACTGAAACCAAGAAGAGAGCTTATTGGTATGCTTTAGAGGTCATAAGGTTCTTGGACAAGCTGCCAAAAAATGACCTATCCTGAGAGTTAGCAAGAATCCTCGCGTCCAGCCTTGTAACCTTGAAGGGAAAGAAAAAATAGTTTTCATCTTTGAGTTGTGGTTTTTTGTTTTTCTCTTTCAGTTTTTAGTTTAGAACACGAGCGTAATCTCGATTCATTGTGGGCACAAATAAGAAATCGATTTTGGATCTGGCCAAGAATAGGGTAGTGTTGTTTGATGGTGGGATGGGTTCCACCATTGTCTCTTTAGGTTTGCCCGAAGGTGAATGCCCCGAGAGCTGGAATCTAACCCATTCGGAAGCAATTGCAAAGATACACCGGAAAAATCTTGAGGCTGGGGCGGACATCATTGAGACGAACACTTTTGGAGCCAACCGTTTGAGACTTGCCTCCTTCGGTTACGAAAGTCGAGTGGAAGAGATAAATGCGCGCGCCGTCCAGATAGCCAAGAAGGTATGTCCGGAAGACAGGTTTGTTGCGGGTGATGTCGGTCCGTGCGGCGTTTTTTTGAAACCGGTGGGAAAATCCTCGATTGATGAATTGGAGGAATCTTTCTTAGAACAGGCAAAAGCTCTGGCTCGTGCTCAAGTCGATCTCTTCTCCATCGAGACCATGTATGATCTAAGAGAAGCGGTGGCAGCCATTAAGGCTGTGAGGACCGTCTCTGATCTTCCCGTATTCGCCTCTATGACCTTTGACAAGAAGTCCAAAGGATACCTAACCATGATGGGCAATACTGTATCGGAATGCGCAGCGGAACTCGAAAAAGCTGGAGCAGACGTAGTTGGAGCCAACTGTACCTTGGGAAGTGACGGGATGATCGGGCTGGCAGAGGAGTTAAGAAAAGGCACGGACCTGCCCATAATTATTCAGCCTAACGCGGGCAAGCCGAAGCTCAATGAGGGAAAACCGTTCTATTCTCAGGATTCCGAGAGTTTCGCAGAGGACATGAAGATAATTGCAGAAGCTGGCGCCAACTTCGTGGGAGGATGCTGTGGTACCACTCACGAATTTACCCGCGCAATCCATCAAAGACTCTTTGGGTAGATATTCCGTGAAAGTGAGAACGCTGGCGCCACGTTCTTTCACGTGAAACGAAACGTCGACACGCTGTTTGCCTGACCTCTTTCTGCTCCTGCATTGGGGCACGGACTTCGTAAACAATCAAAATGCTGAAGATCTTCAAAAAAATCGACCTGACTATCGATGAGAAAGAGATACTGAGGCTTCTGGCTAACCAGAGGAGAAAAGAAAAAGCCAATGAAGCCAGGATGTCGAACCTCATTGAAGAAACCAAAGCACTCTTGGCAGATGTGCTTCATCCACAGGGGATGTTCAAGATTGTGGATGGGAAAACTCTGCAAGGGGACCCATACTTCAAGGGAGAAGATAAGATTGCCTTGGGGCTCTGCACCATAGGAGAGGAACTGGAGAACAAGGTTGGTCAACTCAGCCAAAAAGGAGAGCTTGCCCGGGCGATCACATTAGATGCCATGGGATCAGTGGCAGCCGAAAGCGCAGCTGACTTTCTCAACTTGCACATCTGTGAGCTGTGTAAAAAGAAAAGCTGGGGCTGCAGTGAAAGATTCAGCCCCGGCTATGGCAATTGGTCTCTGGAAGGGCAGAGGTTCATCTTTGCCCTTCTTCCAGCAGAGAGGATAAGAGTAAAATTGAATCAATCATGCATGATGATTCCAAGAAAATCCGTCTCCTTTGCCATCAGGATCGGGGAGGAATTTCGGAGCTTAAGAAAGAGGAAAATCTGCGAAACATGTAATCTGAAAGACTGTCCCTACCGGAAGTAAGAAACTTCGTTTGCCCCTCTTTTTTGACCGATCGCAGAACTCTCCACGGTATAAACAAATGCAATCAGAATTCGTAATTTCTTACGACACATTATCGCAAAATCTGGCGTGCCCGTGCAATCACAATTGAAATCTGACAACCCTCATCCTCTTTGGAAACAACGAATTGCCTTCACCCTCGGAGATCACCAAAGTGGGCATGGGTCTTGCGTCATTTGAGAAACGGAAGGAACGAATTGAATTCAAATATGGAGGAGATTATGAACCATAGACGAATTGTTTTCTGTGTGGTTTTTCTGGTTTCAACCATGATCTTGACCTTTGGACAGGCCTTCGCCCAGCCGGTGCTGATAAAGCTTACCCTGGAAAAACAAAGCGACTGGTCAAACGCGAGATCGTTAGGTGTAGTCGCTTACCAAAGATTCGATAATTTCGTCATAGCTGAATTAGAGAGCGGGAGATTGCGAGAATTAGACAAGATCGACTTAGAGTATCAGATCATGGACGAGAATCCTTGGTCAGAGGAATACTTCTGGGTATCCATTGTGAAGGGAATTGCGGAAATCAACTTACAGCCTTATGGCGAGGTTCTCTTGCAGGACCCGACGGGGCAGTTGATTAAGACCACACGAGAAAAAGCATTTGAGCTTGCGCCTCTGGGGTATAAGGTAAATCCGGTTCGTCGCAGGGCTATACCCCTACAATATAAACCCCGGCCTAAATTGACCAAAGGGGCGGTGAAGTATTCTGTAGACATAGACAGCCTGGTAAATCTCATCTCGGAGGATTCCCTTTACACCTGGGATTTGCGTCTGCAGAATTTCCAGACCAGATATTCCTATTCGGATTCGGTACATGCTGCAAGGCAGTGGATTTTTGACAAGCTGGAAAGCTTCGGTATAGATTCGGTCTGGTTTCATCATTATTATTATGATTCTGATCAGTACAACGTAGTAGCAACTGTGGTGGGGACGGCCAGGCCGGACAAGGTGATAGTGGTCGGAGGCCACTATGATTCGGTGGTATCCGGAACTGGAGATCCTTACACCTGGGCGCCAGGTGCGGACGACAATGGCTCAGGGGCGGTTGCCACCCTGGAGATGGCCAGGATAATCGCTCAGAACCCCCTGCCAGTGACGGTGATGTTCGTACCCTTTGCCCAGGAGGAGCAAGGACTGATCGGAAGCGATCATTTCGCAGAGTATTTGTATAATCAGGGAACCAACGTGTACCTGATGATCAATGCGGACATGATCGGGCACAGCGTGGATGCAGATACGGACGTCACCATCTACGCCCACTCCAGCGCTATGGAGTTTGTGAACGTCATGATGGATATGGCTGACACCTATACCTATCTGAACCCACACTATGACGGTCAATCCTCAGGCAGCGATCACTTTTCCTTTTACCAACAGGGATACGATGCCGTCTTTGCCATTGAAGGCGACTTCCACTACGCCGGATGGCACACCAACTACGATTTAGTCGACAGCTTGGACTTCTCTTACATGAGAGAAGTGGCGAAGATGTGCCTGGCCACTGCACTGAACGTGGGCTTTTCCCCCTCACCGGTTGAGGATTTGAAGGCTGTGGATGCCGGAGACGGACAGAGAATCTACCTGAGTTGGTCGGCAAATCATCCCGCCGAGGCAGTTGACCATTATAACGTCTATTTTGGGACCGCCAGCGGAAATTACGATAGCTTGCACCAGGTCTATGCTGCCTATGATACTCTATTCAACCTGGCGGAGGATACCACTTACTTCACAGCCGTGACGGCAGTTAATTCCGATAGTTTCGAAAGCTTGCTTAAGACGGAGGTCTCCTTAGCGCCCCGGGTGGCTCCCTTGCCTCCCACGGGTTTGACAGCTAGTCCGGCTGGATCGTTCAAGATCAAACTAAGCTGGAGTCCCAATCAGGAAGCTGATTTTGATTATTACAACATACATAGAAGCGAGGAATCCGGATCGGGTTACCAGCCTCTCTCTTCCGAATATAAAGACACGACCTTTGTGGATTCAACCGTGCAGGGTGATGTGGAATATTATTACTACACTTTGACCGCAGTCGATACCCTGGGAAACCAAAGCGGGATGTCGGACGAGGAAAGCTCCTTTGTGGTCAGCCTCAATCAGGGTATCTTGCTGGTGGATGAGACCTATGATAACACTAATTATAATATGGTAGACGGCGACAGCATAGACGCCTTTTATAACAGAGCCCTGCAGGGCTACACCTATGCGTACTCAGATCACAGCTGCCCGATCTGCGGTCCCTCAAATCAGATAGACTTGAAGGAACTGGGTCGTTATTCCGTGGTGATAATACACTCCGAGGATCACAGGGGAAGTCGCTCTATGGGCGCTTATGGAGATTCCACCTACCTGGTTTTAGAACAATATTTGAGATTTGGCGGCAAGGCGATAATCGAAGGCAGGAGAAATCTGTCCGAAGGGAACGACGGTGATTATGAAATCCGGGAGTTTCTCCCGGGGGATGTCCCTTACGACAATCTCAAGGTGAAATCAGCATATGTGCCCCCGTGGACTCCTGGCATCCGTTCTGAGGAGTTCATCGGGGCAACCAGCCAAATCCCCGGATATCCGGATCTCCAGGCCGATAGCTTAAGAATAGATCAATGTGGCAGCGACTTCCAATTCGCTGGCAACGTGCCGGGAGTGGGATACATTGACAGCCTGATGGATGGAGAGATCATCTACACTTTCCATTCAGACTATGACACCTCGTCTTCTGACGGCAAACCGGTCGCCTTTCGTTATTTCGGAGATGATTACAAAGTCATCTTCTTCGACTTCCCTCTCTATTTTATCCAGGAGGCACAAGCGACTCAGCTTCTCCACCAGGCTTTGGATGACCTGGAGGTATCTACTGACGTTGCAGGGGAAGAGGAGATAGAGGTTCCAGCCTCATTCTCTTTGAGCCAGAATCACCCCAATCCCTTCAACTCCGAAACAGTAATAAGATACTCCCTTCCCGGAGAAAGCCAGGTGAAGATCGCTGTCTACAATATCCTGGGGCAAAAGGTGAGAACTTTGCTTGACGGAAAAGAAAGCGCTGGTCACAAGAGGGTGACCTGGGATGGAAAGAACGAAAAAGGAAAAACTATTTCAAGCGGAATCTACTTTTACCGGATGGAGACCGAAGAGTTCGTCCGGACAAAGAAGATGTTATATCTCAAATAATGGGCATCCAAGGTCATGGCTTACCACGAGCCACCCCAGCGGGTGGCTCTTTTTTTGTGCCGAGGAAGGTGTTCAAAAACAAACCGGACACCTGTCAAGATGCGTCTAATCGAAAATTGAATTGACAATGATTCTGCTCTATGCTATTTTCCTTCCGAGCGTCTTTCGGGAAATCAAAATGGGTGAAGTGAAATTAAGATTGGACCAAGTCACCAAGAAGAAATTAATCCGACAAAACCAAGACACAGAAGAGATCACCGTTTTAAAGAATCTCAGCGTGAATATAAACTCGAATGAGGTCTTTGCGGTTGTGGGCCCCTCGGGCAGCGGGAAATCTACGTTTCTAAGGCTTCTGAATCGATTGGAGGATTTCTCAGAGGGTTCCATCTTTCTGGATGGTCAGGACATAAAAGACCTCGACGTGATAAGCCTGAGAAGAAAGGTGGGGCTGGTTTTTCAGGTGCCAATTCTCTTTGCTGACACAGCGGAGAGAAACATACTTTATGGTTTAAAAGCAAGAAAGGAAGCAAATCTGGAGGGCGTAGCGGAGAAGTATTTGAACCTGGTGAGCTTGGACAGAAGCTTCTTAGGCCGAAACTCAAATGAACTTTCAGTAGGACAAAAGCAGAGAATTTCCATAGCCAGAGCATTGACCTCCCAGCCCGAGGTCCTGCTTATGGATGAACCCACCTCCGCTTTGGACCCCACCGCCACCTGTAATATCGAAAATCTTGTTTTGAATTTGCAGTCTCAGATGGGTCTTACCATCGTTTTCGTCACGCACCATATAGAGCAAGCCAAAAGAGTGGGACAGCGGGGAATGGTATTGGTGAACGGGGAAAAAATAGAGGAAGGGAAAATTCCTGATCTTCTTGAAAATCCCCGTAATGCAATAACTCAAAAATTCGTTGACGGGATTCTGGCCTAATGTCTTTTCCGAAGGCCGTAGGGGCGGAGCTTCAGCTCCACCCAAGGCCAAACCCAAAAGGGTGAATCTCAAGATTCACCCCTACACTTAACAAAAAGGCGAAATTTTCAAAGGATAAAGAAAAGATGACTCAGAATTTCTATCATGTCTTGATTTCTTTGGCTTTGGTGGCGGTGGCTTTCGGAATCTCCTGGTATGAAAAAATCAAGGTGGAGAAAGATATTGCCATCGGCACCCTGAGAGCCTTCATCCAACTGGTTGCCATCGGGTATGCTTTGGAATTCATCTTTGACTTAAACCAATTATGGTTGATTCTGCTGACCATCCTGCTGATGGTGATCGTGGGTGCCCATACTGCAGGGAGGAGAACCAAGACCATCCTCCCGGGAATGAGAATCTCCGCACTCTCCATCGGCGCAGGAACCTTTTTCACTTTGGGGAGCATGCTGGCGCTGGGGATAATCACCATCGACCCTAAATACGTGATCCCCCTGGGAGGAATGATCATCGGAAATTCAATGAACGCATCGGCTCTGGCTTTAGAGAGGATCGACTCGGAGGTAAAAAACAAAAAAGCTGAGATCGAACAGGCATTGGCTTTGGGGGCAACCGCCGTTCAGGCCATGTCCAAATCCTACCGGACCGCTGTAAAGGCATCTATGATTCCGGTCTTGAACATGATGAAGGTGGTGGGATTGGTTCAGCTTCCCGGAGCTATGACCGGCATGATCTTAGCCGGCGCTTCCCCTATTTCCGCCATAATGATCCAGATCATCGTGGTCTATATGCTGATCTCTGCGGTGACCATCACTGCCGTGATCACCGCCCGCTTGGCCCAAGGAGGATATTTCACCAAAGCGCATCAGTTGGTGGAGTTGATAAGCTAAAAACTAAAAGATGAAAGTGAAAAACGACAACTCAAAGCCCAAAAGGCAGATTAAAAACAGAGCTTGCCCTTTGCTCTTCGGGGATGTTATCATCCCCGGATTTCCGTTGCAGATGATGACATCGGCAGAGGCCATTTAGACTCTCAATTGAGTCGAAGTGAATATGAATGATTACATTGCAACTCCCGCTTCTAATTTTTATCTTTAAGTTGTAGTTTTCATTTTTTCTCTTCAAGTTTTTAGTTTAAAAGATAAAAACAGGAAAACAGAGAGCATGGAAAGGAAAGTAAGAAGACTGTCGAAGCTCTTGGAGGGAGAGCATGGTAAGAGGGTCTGGAAAACGGACGGTGATCCTCTTTCAGTGCTTGTCGCAACCATACTGTCTCAGAATACTTCGGATAACAACAGCCACAGAGCATTCGCCAATTTAAAAGCCGAATTCAAGAATTGGGAAGAGGTCCGAAAGGCAAGGGTGAAAAGAATTGCGGATGCGATAAGATCGGGCGGATTGGCTGACATCAAAGCTTTGAGGATTAAAGATATCCTGAGCCAAATATTAGAAGAAAACGGCAATTTGGATTTATCCCTCTTGAAGAGGTGGAGAACTGAGAAGATCAAAAGCTGGTTGGGAAGATTCAAAGGAGTGGGGGACAAGACCATCGCCTGCGTCCTGCTTTTCTCCCTGAAAAGACCCGCTATGCCGGTGGACACCCACGTACTCAGAGTTTCCAAGAGATTGGGGTTGGTTCCGCAGAATCTAAATGCCGCCAGAGCTGAAGTAGTATTGGAAAAAGTGATTCCCGGAAGTTCGATCTATCAATTTCACTTGAATCTAATTGCTCATGGCAGAATGGTCTGCAAAGCCGCAAACCCCCTATGTCATGACTGCGTATTGGTAGAAAATTGTGAGTTTGGCGGAAACTGCTCCCGCCCATGAGGGTGGATGCAATACTCCATACTCTTAGGTGAGGGCTGCGCTTATGGGTGAGAGAAGAAAAACCATGTTCCAAAGGGAGGAAAACATGCCCAAAATCAACATTCTGAAAGAGGCGGAGAAGGTCAAAAAGCCTTACACCCCTTATCATCTTGTCAATGTGGACAACTTCCATGTCTTCCTGGGTCTCTTCGAGGGAGACTACAAGAAACATAGGCATCCCTACGACGAATTCTTCTACGTGGTCTCCGGTGAAGTGACAATCGAGATGGACAAAGAGTCGGTATCTTTGAAGGAGGGAGAGGGCGTTTTGGTGAAGAAGAAGACCTGGCACAAGTCCAAAGCCAAAAACAAGTCAGTGGTGATGCTCTTTGAGAAATTGGGCATGCAAAGCGAGTACGATTAGCGCTCTTTTTCACCTATATGTGATTTCATTCAGATTTCTGGATCTGATTGACTTGAATTCTTATCGCTGTGGACCTGTTGGATACCATCTCAAGGTTCCCGGCCTGCGCAAAGGCCTCATTATCAGGATAGTGCCGTGGACAATGTAAACCGAATCAGGGTTGGATTTCTTGCGCCTGACTTTACCTTAAAGGATTCAGGTGGCAGAAGAATCGCTCTTTCTGATCTCCTTGGAAAGACGAACGTGCTTCTGTTCTTTCATCAGGGAATGCGATGCCGGTTTTGCTGTGAGTGGGCAAACGAGCTTGCCAGTGCCTACGATCTCATCAGATCGAAAAATGCGCAAATGATCGGCATAAGCCCGGATGATCTGTGGATGTCTGAAAAGCTAAGAAAGGAAAAGAAAATCGAATTCCCGATTTTGAAGGATGACAGGGATACAAAGGGGGGATCACAGGCACCAAAGGTAAGCGAGCAGTATGGAGTGCAAATGTCAGGTGCCCGAGGACCGCACTCCTATCCCGCCATTTTCATCATAGACAAAGGCGGAATAATACGCTTCAGAAAAGTCTGTACCCATCCCACCGAAAAAGCGGAAGTGGACGAATTGTTGTGTGAGTTGGAAAAGCTGAGCTGACCGGATCATTTGATTAGATCAACTGATCGACGGATTGACCCCGCAGAGTGCGCGCCGTGATTTAGGAGCAAAGACCATCTCAGCCAGGGCTGTGGTTTTTTCACATGCAAAAGCGACCCTTGGGCGCACTGCAAAGCGGAACGGTTGAGCTTCTTTTGCCATTGGTCTCCTTCCGATTCTCTGGAAAATCTCTTGACGACTCGAAATGTTTTTGTATTTTGAGATCAGGGAAGCTATGAAGAAGAGTATACTCATAGGGGTAAGCTTAATAGTCCTGCTCGTCGTCTCTGGGTGCACCAGAGAAGAGCCCAAGGTGCCCGAGTTCGCGCTGGACGTTCCGGATCAGGTGATGGAGAACTCCACCATCACTTTCACCGAACAGGGAGTAAAATCAGCGGTGATTAACGCTGTGCATCTTGCGGTGTATGAAAAACTGGATCTAAAAAAGGCCAAAGGAGTACGGGTGGACTTCTACGATTCCGAGGGGAATCATACCTCGGTTCTGGTGGCGGACAGCGGACTTATTCAAGAGAAAAGACAGAATTTAGAAGCCCTGGGAAATGTGGTGGTCACCACCCAGGAAGGGATTAAGTTAGAGACCCAAAGCTTAAGATGGGATCCCCAAGAAAGAAAAATCGTAACCGACGATTTCGTCAAAATCACCAAGAGAGAAGATGTGATCACCGGACAGGGCTTGGAAGCGGATGAAGAGCTGAAGCATTTTGTGATCAAGAAGAGTGTGAAGGGAAAGGTCACCGAGATTCCAGAGGAAGATTTAAGAGATAGTCTATGACGCCGAACATTTAGCGTTTCTGTCATGATGGGCTGCTCAACACCGCCCAAAGTTATATCAGAAAATGATCCTGAACAACAACAAGTTGACTTTGAGGTCGAGGAACCTAGTCAAGATTTATAAGAAACGAAGGGTAGTCAACGATGTCTCCATTGAGGTAGAACAAGGGGAGGTAGTGGGGCTTTTGGGTCCCAATGGAGCGGGAAAGACCACCACCTTCTACATGATCATCGGGTTCATAAAACCAGAAAACGGCAGGGTCCTCATAGGCGAGGAGGATGTCACCAATCTTCCCATGTACCGAAGGGCCAGAAAGGGGATCGGGTATCTCTCTCAGGAGCCCTCGATTTTTCGTAAATTAAGTGTGGAGCAGAACATCTTGGCCATCTTGGAGATGCAGCAACTTGGCACCGAGGAGAGAAAGGAAAGGCTGAATGCCTTGCTGGGTGAGCTGGACATATCTCATTTGGCTAAAAACAAAGCTTATACCCTGTCAGGAGGTGAGAGGAGAAGAGTCGAGATAACCCGGGCCCTGGCCACCGAGCCGAAATTCATGCTCTTGGATGAACCGTTTTCGGGGATTGATCCCATAGCAGTGGAAGACATCCAGAAGATCATTTATCGCCTGAAAGAGAAAAAGTTAGGTATCCTCATCACTGATCACAATGTCAGGGAAACCCTCTCCATAACCGACAGAGCTTATATCATGTGCGATGGGGAAATATTGAAATCCGGGACAGCCGAGTTCCTGGCTTCCGACCCGGAGGCAAGAAAGATATACTTGGGCGAGAGATTCAAATTAAACTAAGAATCTTGAAATACCGATAAAGAAAATAGAAAAGAAACTTTGACAAAATCTCACTTTTGTATTATCTTTAAGGTGAAGGGAAGATTGGTGGTGGGGCAGTGTTGAGAATTAGGGTTGTGCTCATAAGTTCCAGCAGGTGAAAGGATTATGAAACTCGATCTTCAAATGAAGCTTAAGCAGGTTCTGGCTCCGCAACTTATTCAGTCCCTGCGACTTCTGCAGATGCCCCTGTTAAAGCTGGAGCAGGTGATAAGACAGGAGCTCTCTACCAATCCCTTGTTAGAGGAGGTCGAGGCGACAGAAGAGACCGCGAGCGATTCAGAAAACGAGGAAGAGGTCCAGGTCGATCCCCAGCTGGACAAGATCGACTGGGAAGATTACTTGGGCGACGAGAACCAAATCCCCTTCAGAGAAGAGAAGGATAAAGGGGAAGAAAGATGGGAGAAGACTCCCATCCTGGAGAGAACGCTTTATGACCACCTCATAGAACAACTTCACTTCTCCAAGCTAGATGAGGAAGAACTCAAAATCGGTGAATACATCATCGGAAACATAGACGAAAGAGGGTATCTTGTCTGTTCTGCCGAAGAGATTGCCAGCGCTCTGGATGTGCCGCCAGAGAAGGTCTCAAAGGTACTGACCCTCATCCAGACTTTCGACCCGTCCGGAGTGGGAGCAAGAGATCTCAGGGAATCACTTCTGACTCAGCTGAAGGAGAAGGGTTTTGAGGACACCTTAGCTTACCGGATTGTCCGAGATCACCTGAATGAGCTGGAGAGGAAAAGTCTGTCCCAACTCTCCAGGGTCATGGGAACAAGTTTCGAGGAGGTCCAGAAAGCCATGGACTTCATAAAGACTCTAAATCCCAGTCCTGCCATGGGGAAATTCACCCGCGCAGCGACTCCAGTGATGCCGGATTTGATTGTGGAAAAGATCGGAGATGAATTCGTGGTATACCACAATGACAAGAATGTCCCCAGGTTGAGGATCAGTCCCGCCTACAAGAAGCTTTTAAAGGGGGATAAGGGGAATTCACCGGAGACCAAGGACTACATCAAGGGAAAATTGGAGCAGGCCAAGTGGCTCCTAAATTCCATAAATCAGAGGCGCTCGACCATGATCAGGGTGATGGAGAAGATCGTGGAGGAGCAAAAAGAGTTCTTGGAACATGGGCCCTCTCTTTTGAAACCTCTGACCATGGAGGCCATTGCAGATAAGGTGGGAATGCACGTAGCCACCATATCTCGAGTTTCAAATTCCAAATACGTGCAGACTCCGCAAGGAGTGTTCGAGATCAGGTACTTCTTCAACACCGGCGTTTCGAAAGAAAATGGGGAGGAGCTATCTAAGCGCAACGTCAAGAGAATAATTGAGGAAATAATCAGGGAAGAAAATCCAGCCAAGCCCTTATCTGATCAGGAGCTTTTTAATCTTCTGAAGAAAGAGGGGATAAATATCGCCCGCAGGACGGTAAGCAAATACCGAGAGGAGCTTAAGATTCTGCCCGCCCGTTTTCGAAAAAGGATAGTAAAGGCAAACTCAGACGACTCCACCGAAGGGGTCACCGCCACTCACCTCTCGGATTGAGTCTGAACGCTGTTTAACGGATTAGCAGCCTTAAGATCAAAAGGGAAACAAAATCCTTATCCGAAGCCATAGATTCTAAGAATATATCCTATTTTGGCGAGTTTTGTCCATCTTCCAGCAATTCGTTGACGAAGGTTAAAGGTGCTTAGATTTCCTTTTCAACCCGAGATGGGTCTCTTTCTCTTCTTTAAGCCGAACTCAAAACGCTCATCAAAAAGGAGGTGAAGAAAAGTTCCGTTCTCCCCTTTTCTAGCGGAGTTTGTTTGCTCACCCAGCCAACCGATATTTCCTAAGGCGTAGGCAAAAATGAAAGGAGCCACCGATGCAGATCAGAATCACTGCTCGTCATTTCGACCTCACCGAGGACTTGAAGAGCTTTGCCGAAAAGCAGATCGGCAAACTGGGAAGGTATTTCAGTAATATCATAGATTCCCATTTGATCCTGGACATGGAAAAATCGAGGATGACTGCGGAACTGAAGGTGAAGGTTTACGGAACAGTTCTGAGCAGCAGGTACAGGTCATTTGACATGTATGATTCTGTCGAAAAGGTTATAGACAAGATGGAGGCGCAGATCAAGAAATACAAAGCCAAACTTACGGACAAAAAAGCCAAGAAGGTTACTGCCATAAAGGAGAAAATGGTCTCAGAAGAGGCCGACCAAGGAGTCTGAAGAGGAAAAGAAATGGTGCCCAGTTCTACCAAGGACGGAGGCCAGGTGCACTTGAGGCCCAGGCGCGAAGGGAGTGTTTCTTAAGTGGAAGTTGTGACCGTAGAGAAAATGTTCAAGGAGAGGAAAGAGGTTTTTGAACTCACTTTACTCACCGATGAAAACGGTCTTAAAAGAAGGATACTGAATAATGAAGTCCATCGCCCGGGTCTGGCTCTGGCCGGATTCACCGAAAGATTTGCCAATAAAAGGACCCAGGTTTTGGGCGAGACCGAGATGGCTTTCATCTCCGGAAGTGATCAGGACGGGAGAAGAAGAATCATCGAGAATATCTTCAGATTCGAGCTTCCTTGTGTCGTCATCACCAAGGGGATAAATTCTCCTCCTGAGCTCTTGGAGAAAGCAAACCAAAGAGGCGTTCCGGTCCTTTCCACCAGGCTTTCCACCACGCAGTTCATCAATCGCCTAAGTGTCTATCTGGACTCTCTCTTTGCTCCCCATACTACCATACACGGGACCTTGGTGGACGTATATGGTGTGGGTCTTTTGTACACGGGAAAAAGCGGTGTGGGGAAAAGCGAGTGTGCCTTGGATCTGGTGGAAAGAGGGCACAGATTGGTGGCGGATGACATGGTGCAGATCATCAGGAAAGCCCCGGAGGTATTGGTAGGCACGGGATCAGAGCTTTTGGGACATCATATGGAGGTGCGGGGCATGGGAATCATCGACATCGAGAAACTGTTCGGCATCCGCGGCATAAGGATGCAGAAGAGGATTGAGGTACAGGTAAACTTGGTATATTGGGATGATCAGACAGAATTCGAGAGACTGGGAATTGAGGACAAGTATACCACCATCCTGGGGGTGGAGATACCGGTGGTTCTGCTTCCTCTATCGCCGGGCAAAAACATCACCGTCATCTCCGAGGTCATCGCCATGAACCATATGCTCAAAGTGTATGGACAGGACTCAGCTAAGGAATTCTCCAAAAGGCTCTCCGAAGAAATCTACAGAAGAAAGGTCACTGACGAGTATTTAGAAAGCGACATCGAATAGTGATTCAACTCGTCCATGGTTTCGGGAAACGGGCAAAACAGATGAAGCAGAGAAAAGTCATACCTTTCAGTCCGTTCGACCTGAGCTGGCCTGATCCGTTGCCCCCTTTTTAGGAGGTGAATCGGGGAAGAGAAAAAGAGATTTCAATATGGTCGGTTGCGTCGTTTTCACACATGGAGATCTTTGCTTCGGCTTGAAAGATACCTTAGAGGAGATGATGGGTAAACAGGAGGGACTTATAGCCATCTCCAACTTGGGAGTCGGTAAGGACCAAATCAGTTTGAGATTAAGGAAGGCCGTAAATGAGGACGGGTTTGAAGAAGGGGTGGTGATATTCGTGGATCTCTTCGGCTCCAGCTGTTGGCAGATATCCAAAGTAGTTGCATCCCATGATAAAAACGTCGCCGTGCTCAGTGGGGTCAATCTCCCCATGCTGGTGAAATTCTTTTCCAAAAGAAAAGGATTCCCTTTTGAAAAGCTTGTCTCTTTGGTGAAAGAAGGGGGGGAAAGAGGAATAAGAAACTGAGATACTGTCCGAATTCTGGGTCCATAGGAGATGCCCATCGTATTGTATAGAATCGACGAAAGACTGATTCATGGACAGGTGGTGGTAGGTTGGGGGAATAGCTTAGGATTGGATCGGATCGTTCTGGCAAACGATAAAGTTGCCGCCAACCCATGGGAACGTGAACTCTGCTTGGCCTGCGTTCCACCGGAGATGAAGGTCACCATCGACTCGGTGGATGAGGTAATCAATCTGATTCATCGAGATGGATTCAAGAAAGAAAAAACGGTCCTTCTGGTCGATTCTCCCTTTGACATTTTGAGAATGGTCGAGGGGGGGGTGCCCATGGACTGGGTCAACGTGGGAGGACTTCACTCCAGACGGGGACGGAGGAGAATCTTGCCCTATTTGTATCTATCTCCCGAGGAGGTCTTTGCCTTCAAAAAACTGTTCCTTTTGGGAATCAGATGCGAATGCAGGGACGTCCCTTTGGCTGAAAAGAAGGATCTTTCGGTGCTGTTGGAAAAACTAGGGTTGTAATCTCCGGTAACATTCACTTTGACTAAGCTGGGACGCCTCAAAGCTGAGTGTGGAGCTGCCAGATTTGTCCTGGGTTCGTAATCCGCTGACGGAAAAAAGATTTACGGGGAATTAAGATGACCAGCAAAACGGTTCAGTTGAGAGTTGGATTGGTGGTGGTATTGGCCGTTGCCATTTTGGTGGTGGGCGTGATTTGGATTAAGGGGATCAGATTTGGCCAGACCAGATATACATGCTCGGTAATCTTCCCCGACGTGGGAACCCTAAAGGTTGGAGACCCCGTCTCTGTTTCCGGGGTAGATAAAGGCAAAGTCAAAAAGATCCGGCTCTATGGAGGGGACGCTTTGGTGACCCTGGATCTGGAGTCCGATGTGATTCTCAAAAAGGATGCCAAATTCACGGTGAAGAATGTCGGGTTGATGGGAGAAAGATTTGTGGCCGTACAGACTGGTTACTCAGATACCCTTCTGGACCTGTCCGGTCCCGCCCGGGGACATTATGACAGTGGCGTTTCGGAGGTGATGGGAAAAATGGGGGAGATAATGGATCAGCTAGGCCGCCTGGTGGCAAATTTGGAAGGCGTGCTGGGGACCAAATGGTCGCGCGAGTCCATGATCCAGACCATAAAGAATTTAGAGGAAATCTCCCGCGACATGAGTGCGCTTCTGGATAGAAACAAAGGAAAACTCAATCAGACCATGGACAATCTATCCTCCAGCTCCGCTGAACTGAAACGATTCGTCGATGACAACAAGGGAAAGCTCCAGACCACGGTGGACAATTTCGGAGAGGCTTCGGCAAAACTGGACAACATCGTCACCGCTCTGGATACCATCTCAATTTCCCTTAAACAACTTACCTCCAAAATCGAAAGTGGGGAAGGGACTTTGGGACAGCTGATCAGCGACACCACCTTATATGAACAGATTAAGGAAACCACCCAACATGTCGATGATTTAATATTGGATATCAGGAAGAATCCAAAGAAGTATCTGAAAGTCACCGTGTTTTGATCCTTATCTTCACATGGATCGTGGTCAGGGGAAACTAAAAGTTCAAAAATCAAAATTTTAATTCAAAGTTTGAAATTGAGAGGCAGCTGTCAAAAAAGCGATTTTGAATTTTGAGTTGCAATTCTAAATTCTTCTGTTTGAATTCTTAGTTCTTTGTTCATTGCTTTCTTTAGACCGAAAAAAAGCGATTCTCTGATCCTATGAAGAAACTCAAATTCGCCTTCGCCATTCACAATCATCAGCCCATCGGCAATTTTGAGCACGTTTTCGAGTCCGCCTACACGCAGGGCTATATTCCTTTCCTGGAGCTTTTGGAAAGGCATCCGCATTTCAAGATATCCCTGCATTTTTCCGGAATCCTTCTTGAATGGATGAAGGATCGTCATCCTGAGAGTTTGGATAAGGTGAAGGCCCTGGTGGGCAGAAAGCAGGTGGAGATGATGACCGGCGGGTATTATGAGCCAATTCTGCCCGCCATTCCCGACCGAGACAAACTGGGTCAGATTAAGAAGTTGTCTCACTTTATCAACAAGGAGTTCGACACTCAGCCGGTGGGGATGTGGCTGGCGGAGAGAGTATGGGAACCTCACCTTCCCAAACCCATTTCCGAAGCTGGAGTCAAATACACCATCGTGGACGATTCGCATTTCAAATATTCCGGTTTGACCGAGGAGGAACTTCTGGGCTACTTCCTCACCGAAGAGCAGGGACACACCTTGAATCTTTTCTCCTCCTCTAAATTCCTTCGATACTCAATTCCCTTCCAAGAGCCGGAGGACACCATCAAGTATTTCAGGAAGATTGCATCGGAGGACGGGAACAACCTCATTGTGTATGGCGACGATGGTGAGAAATTCGGCGTCTGGCCTGAGACTCATAAGCATTGTTACCAAGATAGATGGATTGAAAGATTCTTCGGGGAGATTGAGAAGAACAGGGATTGGATCGAGATGATCCATCTCAAGGACGCTCTGGACCTTCTGCCTGCCAAGGGAAGGGTTTATCTGCCCACCGCATCCTATTATGAGATGAGCCAGTGGTCATTGCCTGCCAAAGCCTCTCAGGAATATGAGGAATTTGAGCATATTCTGAAAGAACAAAATCTGTATGAGCGATTTGGCATCTTTGTTCGGGGTGGCTTTTGGCGGAGCTTTCTGGCAAAATATCCTGAGGCAAACAACATGCATAAGAAGATGCTTCTGGTATCTGATAGAATAGCGGAAGCAGAATCACCCCAGAAAGAAAAGAGAAGTAAAGCCAAACAGCTTGTCCTGAGCAAAGCGAAGGACGAATTGTGGAAGGGACAATGCAACTGCCCTTACTGGCATGGTGTCTTCGGAGGACTGTATCTGCCGCATCTCCGCTCAGCCATCTATGAACATCTTATTCAGGCAGAAAAAGTAGTGGATGAGCTTGCTCATCCTAAAAAGAATTGGATAGACCACCAAGTTTTCGACTTTGACAAAGACGGTCAAGATGAGCTGGTGCTTCACACTCCTATCTTGGGTCTCTACTTTTCCTTAGCATCGGGGGGAAACTTATTCGAAGTCGATTTTAAGCCCAAATCCCAGAATCTCCTGGATACTTTAACCAGAAGGGAGGAGGGCTATCACAAAAAGCTCCGGGAGCTTGGCGAAAAATCCAAAGGGCAAAAAAACGATCAGGTGGCAAGTATTCATGATCTGGTTCTGACCAAAGAGGAGGGCCTGGAGGAGTATTTGACCTACGACTGGTACCGGCGAGGCTCTTTGATCGATCATTTCTTGGGTGAGCAAACCAAACTGGAGGATTTCTCCCGCTGCCAATACTCAGAGAAGGGTGACTTCGTGAATCAGCCTTATCTTCACAAGATTGAAAAGGTGAAGGGTGGTTTGAAGGTAACCTTGTATCGGGATGGCTTTGTCTGGATTGGTGAGAAGAGAGTCCCCGTTACGGTGGCCAAAAAGATTTTTATGAGACCAGACAGTTCCGAACTAGATATCTCTTACCTGATAGTGAATAATCACATCGAGAGGGTGAACTTATGGTTCGGCGTGGAATTCAATATTGCCACATCCTCCGGGGACGATCGGAAAAGATTCTATTGTATGGAAGATCGACAGCCCAAAGGTAAAACACTTGCCACCGTGGCTAATTCCGGAAAGGCATCTGACTTTGGAATCACAGACGATCAGCTAAAACTGGACATAAACTTCAAGTTAGACCAACCCTGCCAGCTATGGCGTTTTCCCATCTACACCGTCTCCCTATCCGAAGAGGGATTCGAGAAGGTCCATCAAAGCTCGGTCCTTTTTCCCAACTGGAAGCTCTCCTTGGAACCTCAGCAAACCTGGGAATTGAAGATTATCAACAAAATAGCAGACCTGTAGCAGAGAAATAGCGTCCGACCTTTGTTTATCCTGAACACAGTTCAAGGGCGTCAAACGAAAAACTCGGCGTTGAACTGTAGCGTCCGACCATCGTGTCGGACGAAAACATCTTGACCAAGTTGTTTCGAGACCGTAGATTATTGGAGGTGTTAAGGGGAAATGTCAATTGAGGGAAGGAAGACTATTGGAAGGAAACAAAACTGAATGGAAAGAATGTTGTGAATGAAGGAAGTTGTTGAGCTTCATCCGATTTGCTTGGATGAAAAAAACAGTTGAAAGTGTATCGCTTCTCCTAGATTGGGATGATGTAAGGATAAAACTTTCCAAACGCAATTCGGAACTGGTGAATCTGAGGAATCGATGTATGTCAGGCCAGGGCAAATCTCATAACAAATGAATTCAGTGGACTCGTAAACCTGCAACTGATTTAGGCGTTAGGGATCTAATTACAAAATGGACGAACAGTTGGAATTTGTAAAATTAATCGCATCACGGCTTGATTCCGTTGGCATACCCTATATGATGACAGGCTCGATGGCGATGGCGATATACTCTGTACCTAGAATGACCCGGGATATTGATCTGGTTGTTGAGGTTAAACCCGTCGAGGTCGACAAAATCGTCAGCCTTTTTTCAAAAGACTGTTATATTGATCGGGATAGCGTCAGACAGGCAGTCGATGCGCACTCCATGTTCAACATCATCCATAACAAATGGGTGGTCAAAGCTGATTTTATCATAAAAAAAGACGAGGAGTACCGCAGAGAGGAATTCGCCCGGAGGCAAAAGGTGGTCATTGAAAATATGACTATCTTTGTTGTCTCTGTCGAGGACCTTATCTTATCGAAGTTGGTCTGGGGAAAAAAGTCCCAATCAGATTTTCAGCTTCGAGATGTTCGCCAGATGATCTCTACTGTTTCGGAACTGGACTGGGAATATATGAAGAAGTGGGCCCTTGTCCTTGGGATTGACGCTCTCTTAGAAAAGGCAAAGGAAAATGGATGACACACAAGCGACTATAGAACAACGCTACAAAGAAATGTTATTGTCTCGCTCCCCCTTAGAACGCTTGAAGATGGCAAGCAGAATGTATGACTCGGGGAGAAAACTTGTGATATCAGGAATACTAAAGGGAAGACAACATCTCGATACACCGCGATTACGCGCACAGCTCTTTTTGCGAATGTATGGGAGTGATTTTACGGCTGCCGATAGAGAGAGGATCATCAAAAAGATTCCTAACATGCAATTGGACCCGGACAGCTAAGCTTCCGGTCAATTGCCCCGTTCGGCCGATAGGAGGGATGCAGGATGACGAGAAACAACCAAGCGAAGCGGATGACCCTCTTGAAGTGAACCTGTCACTCATGAAAGGATGAGCCCGCAATTCTACTATGCCGGAAGTCATCCGGGGTCTTGGAGTTTGGCTTGGGATTGCATGATCTTGGTTAATTCCTTAGTGATCTCTGGGGCAAGTGGCTTGGGTTGGTGAGTGGATAAGATCCTTTCCACCTTTTCTTTTGCTCTCTCCCCTGCTGTCTTTTTACCGGACTTTTCCCAATCTCCCAGACTGGAACGGTCAACCACCTCTGATGGAAAGAATGATTCTTTCTTGAACCATTTCAAGGTGTGAGGAGAGGTGAGAAAATGCTTGTCGGAGGCAACCTCCTTTAGCAGATCCAAAGCTAAAACCGCATCCCTGAACTCTATTCCCTGAATTAAGCGATAAGCCATCCCGCAAATTTCGTTGTCCAGCACTAGCTTCTCCATGCTCTGGCAGCTTTCGAAATCAAGCATCCCTGGACCGGAGATAACGTTTATCCCGGAAAGCGCGGCAAGCACGGCGCCAACTGCAGACTCCACACCTGATTGATAATCCAAAATCTTGGCATCGCTCAGTCCCATGTATGCGTGCGTGGGAAGATTCAAGTATTTGCCAATCTGAGCGTAGGCCGAATCGATCATCATGGTCTCTATGGCACCCATGGGAGTGGTTCCCTTTCTCATGTCGAAAAAGGAAGGCGATCCACCATAGATTATGGGAGATCCGGGCCTGGCAATCTGATGAATCACAATTCCACTCAGATTCTCGGCAGTGTGCTGTACCAACGCTCCGGCTAAGGTCACGGGTGAGGTGGCTCCGCAAAGAGGCATCGAGACAAGTTCCGCCGGTATGCCGCTTTCCGCGCAGCAGATCAAATCGTGGCAGGTCAAATCACTCCACTTCAAAGGAGGAGAAGGGCAGCAATCGAAGATGGCCAATGGCTTGGCCTGCAGATCCTCCTCGCTTCCCCTGACTGCAACCAACATTTCCTTCATCACCCCGAACGCGTCTTTTGCGAAGGTGCCGGTAACTATTGGCTTAGAGGAATGTTGGAGAGCGATAAAGAGCCGATAGCGGTCAGCGATCTCTTCAGGAACGTCCGAGGGGATAAGGGCGGTGCTTTGAGCTTTGAGATAAAACAAAGAATCTGTCAAGCGAGAGAAATTAATCAGATCATTTGTCACCGGAGGTCTGGATTGGTTTAGGTCCAGATCATAAATCCTCAAAGCAGCCGAACCCGGATCGAAATGGATATGGTCCCCCTGCAAGTCTAAGGCAAGTTTTTCGTCCCGGTCAAAGACTTCTATTCGGGATGGGGCAGTCTTCAAACACCTCTCAACCAGTTCGGCTTTTATGTAAGCTTTCCTTTCCTTCTTATCAACGACGGCACTGGCAGCATCCAGAAGCTCTAAACCCCTCTCGTTCTCCACAAAAACGCCCACCTTCTCCAAAACCTGAACTCCCTCTTCCACGATCTTCTTTACTTCTTCTGCACCCAATATCTCCAGTTTCGGACGGTTCGATTTTGCCAACTTTGCACCTCTCATGAAAAGGATTTGACTAGCTAGCATTCACACAGAAACAAAGATATGCTAATAGTGTGTGTTGTCAAATACTATCCAGAATTCTAACGAAGGAATTTTCGTGAGGCTGGGAGCCTCGCTTACGAGACGGCGCAATTGTGGTCAGCTGGCTTATAGGATCGAGTATACAACCGTTGCGGGAGTTGATCTGCCCCGTTGGCTTGGGGAAAGGAGAAGCGGCTAACCGATCAATCGTTACTTATTTCAAATTATCTCGACTGCATCTTTGGGTACCCAACCTCTCACTCCATTGGGCAAAAGGATGCGATACCAATCCTCTGAATCTCCGCTTATCTGAAATTCCAAACCCTCGTGGCCGGTAAACTGCAGAGTATAATCCTTCCCCGGTCCGCTTCTCACCTCCGCCTGAGGTGCGATCACCACGCCGCTTTTTATTGAATTGAAGTAGAGCTTTGTCCCAAGAGAGGAGGAAAAGACAACGAAGATTACCAGAAATACGGTCAACCCCCAAAGCAAGGCCCTTTTTGACCGCGTGAAAAGAATCAGGATCCCAAAAAGGATGGACAGACAGTAAGAGAGGGAGACAAGAATGGTGAGCTCGTCGGTGCTCCAGAGATCAAGGAACCAGTGCAGCAGATTGGATAAGGGATTGACCCTCTGCTCTTCAATCTTATCCAGGGTGAAAAGCTTTGCGAATCTGAGGTTGGCGATGCCGTCCTCATCCCTGGGATCCAGTGCCAAAGCCCTGCGGTAATTCAAAACGGCCTTTCCCAGTTGATTCTTCCGAAAATAAACGTTCCCCAGATTGTAGAATACCCTGGAGTTCTTTATCCCCAGATCAACTATTCTCTGGTATTCCCCGATGGCCTGGTCGAAATCTCCTGCTTCGTAGCTTTCATTCCCCCTATGGAAGAGTGCGGTGGCCGATTCGATATCGGCCTTGGCCTCGGGCAGGAAAAACAGAATGCCAACTAATCCCAGAATTGTGAACCTCATCTTCATCAAAGGTCTTCCCCATCCGCCAGAATTGGAACCCGGGCCTACTGCTGGATCTGCAAACGTCAACTATTCTTCAATCCTCCAGATCCACAATCGCCTTTTCTACCGAATTCAAAAACCTCTTCATCTCTGCGACTTCGGACGACCCCGGAGCAAATCGGGCATAATCACAAGAATCCAAAAGCCTCAGAAGGTTATCAATCTTCTCTTTCTCAACTCCGCCGCAAGAAAGCTCCAACTCGATTCTGTCTTTGGTTAGACCGTAGGCAGGTAGATTGAGCTTATCTCCTACATAGCCGATCATGGCTCTTGCTACTTCACTATAAAACTCCTTGGACTTCTCCGCAGAGATCAACCTCCCGGCATCCTTTAATCTTTTTCTTGCCAACTTACCCGCTCGCCTCGTGCGAGCATAAGCGACATCGGAGTTCAGTTTGTTCTGATGTCTCTGGTATCTCCAGGCAACCACAAGAACCAGCAGGGGAATCAACTGGAAAAATAGGAACAGGGGATTTTTGTATAGATGGCCTCCTTGATTCTTCAGTTGACTCGCAGATAGTTTGATGTAGCGAATATCCTTTACCGCATATCCGATCTCCTGTTTGGATAGCTCCGCCATCTGGGTGGGAGAAACCTGCGCTCCGGGGAGGGCGCTGATCAAGATGGGATTCGATCTTAGCACTTTATAAGTCTTCGTCTTGGGCTCAAAAAAGGAGAATTCGAGGGAAGGGAAATTATAGTTTCCCGCTTTCTTGGGAATCAGAACCATCTCGTAACTCTTGACCCCCTGAACCAGATAGTCTTTCTTGGAGATATTCTCCGAGCTGCCCGAATCGTAGATACGAAAATCCTTCAGTTCCGGAACTTCCGGTTTCCCTACCGATTTCACGTTCCCCGTTCCGCTTATCTGCATCTTCAGAGTGATGGGCTCTCCCACCTCCACCTCTTTTCTGTCCACGCCAGCCTTCATGCTAAAGCTGCCTACCGTGCCGGCGAAATTCTCAGGTTTGCCCATCTCCGGAAGCGGCAGCACCTCGATCTGGATCGCTTTTGACTTCAAAACCTGCGGCTTTCCCTGTCGGAAAAGGCTCATCAGATCCCGATCGAGCATTCTGAACGGGTCTTTCTTGAAGAACTGATCCAAATCCTCAACCGTGCACCTAAGTTCTGCTTCTCCGATTGTATGTTTTCCTGCCGCCGTTGGGAAGAGGGCGGTCTTCAGCTCCTGCACAAAATATTGTCTGCCATTAACCACCTTGTAGTATTGCTTTCGGGGAGGCAAATCCTCTGTCCAAAAGCCGGTCAGAGAAGGAGGGACATATTCCGGGTTATTGAATAATCTCACCCCCTGGTAAAACCTAAAGGTGAGCGTGATCTGCTCGTTCACATAAGCTTTTTTCTTATCTACCGCCGTCTCTATGAAAAGATCCTTTCCTTCCATGGCTTTCTTCTGGACGGATTTCTTTTCAGAAGGAGTGAGAGCTGATTCCGGCTCCTCTCCGGCACTAACCATGACATTTATCGGATCGGTCTTGTAGGTGTTTCCGTCCAGAACTATCTGGGCTGAACCGATGGTAAATTTCCCCGCCTTTCTGGGGACCAGAATGTAGTTGAAAGTTACGGAAGAGGCGATCTTTCCCCCAGCATAGGTGAAATTCTGGGATCTTCCGGCTGAATGAACTGTGAAACCGTCCATAGACGGCAGTTCTGGCTGAGGAATCGATTTCACCTGTCCCGATACGGAGATGGTTAGGGTGATCTGATCATCCAGCCCCACCTCAGTCCTATCCACCAAAGCGCTGAAACTGACATCTTGTGAAAAGGAAGGTTGACTGAAAGGCAGAAGTGAAATGAAGCTGATGGCTAAGATAACGGATAGCCTCCCCAGGAGGCCGCACGCCGCTGGCCGCTTTTTATTCACGAGTGCTGGATTCTCATTGACCACAGAAAACCCGGGACTGCTCTTGCCTTTCATATCCTCCTACCAGTCCTTTCCCCCTCTTTTCCCTCTCGATTGGGGAGATCTCTTCTGTTTCTTCAATATGTCCTTCTCATCGTCCTTGAGTGCATTCAGAATCCTTTCCGCATCCTCTTCGGTCATCCCCTCTTTTGGCTGCATCTGCTCCTGGCTCTGTTCCTGTTGCTCCTGCTGCTCTTGCTGCTGTTCAGACGGGGCTTGCTGCTGCTGTTCGTTTTGTTGTTGCTCCTGTTGTTCCTGCTCTTGGTTTTTCTGGTCTGTCTGCTGTTCCTGCTGCTGTTGTTGCTGTTTTTGTTGTCTCTGAGCCTCCTTGTCCAGCATCTCTTTCATCTTCTTTCTTACGAACTCCAGGTTGTATTTGGCATCCTCGTCGTCCGGATTTATGTCCAAGCACTTCTGGTAGCTCTGAATCGCTTCCGGATATTTGCCCGCGCGGTACAAGGCGTTGCCCATGTTGTAATATGTCGCCGACTGGTATTCCGGTTCATCCACGCTTAAGGCTCCATAATATTTCTCCAGGGCATCTTCGTATTTCTCCTGGTGGTAGTTTACATTGCCAATGTTGTAGGAAAGCTGGGGTGACTCCGGCTTTTCGATCTCGGCGTCCCGATAGTATTTCAATGCGCGCTCGTAAGCTTCCGAAGCTTCGTTCTTCTTCTCCTTTTCTAGGAGTTCGGCAGCTTCCTGGTAGGCTTTGTTCCCCTTCTTGTTCAGGGAGGAAAACGACTCTGCCCGGCCAGAACCGGCCCAGATGACGGCCATGATAACGGTTATCCAGACAAACATCATTCTCAGCATACTCATCCTGACAATTTGAGTTCGAAGGTTCAATAGTTCAAGGGTTAAAGAGTCTTCATCTGTTTTCGGTCTCTTTCTTTAGTCTGTCAACCGCTTTTTTGCTCCTTCTGTCGGAAAGAAGGAACTCCACGGACAGCAGGATTACGGAAATGAGAAGAAGATACTGGTATCGGTCCTCATACTGGGTCATGAGTTTTCCTTCCAGCTCCTTTTTTTCCATCTTGAATATCTCGTCATAGATCTTGTCCAGTTCCATCTCACCCGAGGTGGCGTGATAATATTTGCCGCCTGTAGTCAGGGCGATTTTCTGTAAGGTGGTCTCATCCAGTCGGCTGACCACCACGCTTCCCTCTTTGTCCTTTTTGAATCCAGCCACTCCTCCTCGGTCATCTCTTAAGGGTATGGGTTCACCCTGCACCGAGCCGATGCCGATGGTGTATATTCTGATTCCCTCCTTGGATGCCTCTTCCGCAGCAACCAGAGGATCCGAATCGTGATCCTCTCCATCGGTCAAAAGTATTAGCACCTTGTACTTTCTCTCCTTCTGATCGAAAGCTTTAATGGAAGCTCGGATGGCGTCTCCCACGACTGTTCCTGGTTGCGGTATAAGGTTGACTTCGATTATGTCCAGAAACATCTTGGCTGCGGAATAGTCCAGGGTCAACGGACACTGAACGAACGGCACACCGGCGAAAGCCACCAACCCCACCCTATCTCCCTTCATGCGGCTGATCAGCCCGTTCACCTCCTGCTTGGCCTTCTCCAGACGACTGGGCTTGATATCCTCTGCCATCATGGAAAGCGAGACGTCAATGGCGATCACTATGTCCACGCCTTCCCTCTTCATCAGCGTTAGTTTGGTACCCAGCTGCGGTCGAGCCAGCGAAAAGAGAAGAAAGAAGACGCCGAAAAGTATGAGCACCACCTTCCATCTCTGCTTTTTCGGGCTGAATGAGAGCGAAAGCTTCTCAATCAAAGCTAAATTGCCAAACCGCTCTTTGGCCTTTCGCTTCAAGCGGAAAACGAACCAGTAGAAGACGATCAAAAGAGGAAGCAGGATCAAAAGAACATATACGAAATCGATTTGAGCAATTCTCATATCACCATCTTATGCTTCTGAAGCTTGAGTTGCCTGAGTTGCATTGGGTTTTTGTAGTCCCCATGCCTGTCTCTAAGATAAAGATCTACGGGATCTTCCTGTATCTGGTATTTGCCAAGACAATCTCCATGACTAAAAAGAACAATCCCACAACTGCAAATTTGGTGAAGAGTTCGTTATACTGCAGATATTCCTTAACCTTAATCTCCGTTTTCTCCATCTCACTTATCTGCTTGTAGATTCGGGCCAGAGCCTTCTCGTCTTTGGCCCGGAAATACTCTCCACCGGTGATCTGCGCAATCTGCAGCAGAGTCGGTTCGTCGATTTCATTCTCCACATAAATATATCTTCGGCCGAAGATCGGATCATCGACAGGATATGGGGCATTCCCCGGCTTTCCCGCCCCAACGGTATAAATCTTGACATTCATAGCCTTAGCCACCTGGGCGGCGGTGAGCGGATCTATCTCGCCGGCATTATTTCTGCCGTCGGAAAGCAGAATAATCACCTTGCTTTCGGCATCACTCTCACGAAGGCGATTGAGCGCGTTGGCGATGGAGAGTCCGATGGCAGTACCGTCCTCGATCATCCCAAAATCGACCCTATCTAAGAAATTGAGCAGGACCCCATAATCCAAGGTCAAGGGACACTGGGTGAAACTTTGTCTGGAGAAAACCACCAGCCCCATCCGATCGCTGTGCCTGTCCTGGATGAAATCCTTTATCACCTGTTTTGCCACGTACAGCCGGTTTTGAGGCTTGAAATCTTCCGCTCGCATGCTCCCCGAAATATCCAAAACCAACATGATGTCGATCCCCTCCGACGAAATCTCCTCTCCCTTTCTGCCAGCCTGAGGCCGGGCCAAAGCCAGGGCCAGAAATATTATTGCCACCGCTCTTAAGACCGGGATAACGTGTCTTTCCTTCATGCGAAACGAGGGCTTCACCCTTCTGACCAGACCCACGTCCGAATATCGAATGGTTGCCGCCTTCGCCTTCTTGACCCTGAAGTAATAAACCAACAGACCCACAGCAACTACGATGAAAAGCAAGAATATGGGATCTCTGAATCTAAACATGTCTCTTAATCGAACTAGCCTGATCTTCTCCGGCCAAATCAAGCCTAACCAGCAGACAAAACGGCAAAGAGTCTAGCCGGTCAAGCACTAAGTGGATACCGGAGCTGGTTGGACTTCCTCCTGTTTGGTCATATTGACGAGGGTGAATGCCTCACTCCAATCCTTTTCGATTTCCTCCTTCGAAGGAACGTATTTGGCGAACTTGACCAAATCACACGAATATAGGAAACCATATGCTGATTCTATCACCTCTCCCCCCACTTTTTTCCTCTTCAACTCTGCCTTGACCTCCTGGGTGGTGCGGTCCAGAGCCGTTATCTGATATCGTCTCTCCAGATACTTCCTCATTATATCGGATAGGACAATATAATACTTCTTGATCTCCTTTTTCTCGGAAAGTCCCGAGCTTCTCAAGTTCTCCAGTTCTGAGAGTGCCACCTCCCAAGCCGGCTTTCTCATTTCCTCCGGGATTTTTGGAAGGGCAACCGCTTTCGCTCTATGCCTGTAATACAAGAATCCAAAAGCTGCCAGCAAAACCAGGATTGGGAGAATCAGAAAATAGCCCCCGTATCCGCCTCGTATCTCTATAGGTGACTTTAATCCCCTGATGTCCTCTTTGTCGCTTTGGGTGGCTCCTACGCTTTTTACCAGAACAAAGAGCGGCTCTGATTGGATCTGTTTCTTCTCTCCGTTCGGATCGGTATAGTTGATGGTTATTGGCGGAATCACATACTCACCCGTGGTGAAGGTGGTGATCACATATTGGCTTTTGTTTATGATTCTCCCATCTTTGGCTTTTTTCGGATCGTGGACTTTGTAATCCTTAACCTCAAAAGCTCCTAAGTTTGATCCCAGAGCCAGCGGCTCCAGCTTCACTGCAGAGTCGGCTCTGACGGTCAGAGTATAGAGGATTCTATCACCTATGGTGATGGTTGCCCGATCCACGTGGGATTCCACCGAGATTAAAGACTGCTCAGCAGCATCCACATGGTGAGAAAAAACCAGAAGCAGGATGAGGAGACATACCAGGAGTTTAGCAGTTTTTGGGTTCATCAAGCAAACTCTCTTCCTTGGCCTAGCAGGCGTACTTCCGGGTTGATCTTATCCAACGCGACACAAGTGTCGCTACTTCGGCGCTAAAATTGATCATCATATATCTTGACTTTTTCCGCTTCCATCATCCTTTGAACCAGCTTACTGTATGCTTCCTGTTGTTTGTCCCTTTTGAGCTCAGACTCAATCTGAGCTTTCACCTCGCTTAGTTCCCTGTCCTCGAAGTCCCCCTTGTGCGAATCGTAGTAAAGCTTCATCTCTGTTTCACTGATCTGAATATCTTGGGGAATCTCCTCAGTCAAAAGCTTGTTGATCATCAGTTGCTTTTTCATCTGGAAGGCCCCTTCGATTACGTCCTTATCCTTATCAAAGCCGCGCCTGAGCGCGGTGTCATACAGAAGCTCTGCCCCGACGTATTGCTGCAGGAATTCCAACTTCCCTTTCTTATCCGTAAATTCGGTTTGAACCGAAGGAGGAAGCTTCTCGATCTCGTTTTCCAGATCGGTCATGGAAATCTCCCTCTCTCCGATCCGGGCCACCACCACCCCACCTTCCTTTCTTGTCTCGCTTTGACCAAGCCCCGTGCTTCTCTCCAACTGCTTTTGAGCCTCCAGGGAGCGCCCCATCCTCTCAAAGCAGATCACCAGGTTCTTGTTGATTTTCTCTTTCAGTTCACTCTCTGGATTTAAGAATCTTGCCTTAACGAACCTGGCTGCTGCATTTTCATAGTCTCTTAGGTAATTCAAATAGATGTTCCCCACGATGTAGCTTATGTTAGCTTGTTTTTTTACCTCCAACTCGCCGGAATCGAGCAGTTTGTCGTATTCTGCAATGGCCTGAGAATACAGCTTGTTGTCCACCAACTGGGAGGCAAAATCCTGCTGCCGGGAAACATCCAGTTTGCCTTTGGACAGCTCTCCCCATCGAAGGTAAATCAAAGTAGAGAGGACAAGTGATATCCCCAGCAAAGTCACAATCACAAGTGGAAATGGATTTGCTTTGGACTCTTTTTCTGCCATGTTCAACTTTCAGATTGATTTGTGACCGCCAGACACCTGGTGCCGCACTTCGTCCTGCCCTTCGGTCCCGCACTTCGTCCTGAGACTCAGTGTCGAAGGAAGACCTCAGGGTCGAGGGAAGACTCAATGTCGAAGGAAGCCTCGGTACTAGGCATGTCTCGCTACTCCGAGTCTGCCGGAGTGGCAGAACTCGTCATAGCCGAACCCCGATGAATCGGCACAAACTCCGATCCCGCTCAGGCCCAAGTGCCTGTTAACGTGCTGCCGCCCGTCGACAACTACCCCGCCAAATTCTTTTTTTCCGGCGGCTTGCGCTTCTCGGGCTCCTCGTCCTTTTTGATCTCCTCATCTACTTCTTTGAGCCCCTTTTTGAACTCGCTCATGCTTTTGCCCAATCCTCGAGCGATCTCCGGAATCCTTCTGGCTCCGAAAAGAAGCACAATGATCAAAAGTATTAACAGAATCTCCTGGGCTCCGATTCCTCCCAACATGAATTCCTCCCGGGCCAAACGGCCCTCAAATAACGCTACACATCCTAACGCGTCTTTGCGAGGAGCGGAAGCGACGAAGCAATCTCATTATATTCCAACTCCCCGGAGATTGCTTCGTCCCCCGCCAGATGCGGGGGACTCGCAATGACAAATTATTGCAACATTAATTGACAAACGACGCTCCGATCGGGTTGTCCGAATTATCTGAATCTTTTGGCCCTGGCTCTGAAAAAAGCCATCAAAGGTTCCACGTACGACTTATCGGTCACGATCTGGATGTGGTCCAAATCTATGGAACGAAAGGTCATATCCAGATTGGTTTGTTCGGCCACCGCATAATCCCGAAAGCTCTTCCTCACCCTTGAGTCCTTGGTGTCGATCAGTATCCGTTCGCCGGTCTCGGTATCCTCCAGCTCTATGAAACCCGCGTTAGGCAACTCTATCTCACGGGGGTCAACTATCTTGATAGCGACGACATCATGTCTTTTGTTGGCAACACAGAGCTTTTTTTCAAAACCGGTGCTTAAGAAATCCGAGACCAAGAAGACCACGCATCTTCTCTTTATGATTCGCCCCAAGAAATCCAATGCGCAGTTTATGTCGGTTCTTTGATGTTCCGGTTTGAAGTAAAGAACTTCCCGGATCAATCTCAACACATGGGAACTACCCTTTTTGGGGGCTATGTATTTTTCTATTCTGTCGGTGAAAATTATCATCCCCACCTTATCGTTATTCTTGATGGCGGAGAAAGCCAGAACCGAGCATAATTCAGCCGCTATGTCTCCCTTCATCCTTTGAGCGGTTCCGAACTCCCCCGAGGAGGATGCATCCACCAGAAGCATGACCGTCAGTTCCCTCTCCTCGGTGAATTTCTTGACAAAGGGATATCCGTAGCGAGCGGTAACGTTCCAGTCTATAATCCGGATGTCGTCCCCCGGTTGATATTCCCTCACCTCCTCGAACTCCATCCCCCGACCTTTGAAGATGGAGTGATACTCTCCGGAAAAGACGTCGTTCACCAGCTTCTTGGTCCTTATCTCGATTCGTCTGACTTTACTTATGATCTCTTTTGGCAGCATGTCTGTCGGATTTATGCTTAACCAGAACCTAACTTAAGTTAGGTTCTGGCCTTCATACGAAAAATGTCCTGCTCTGCAAGACTGGTCAGCAACTTAATGCACTCCAAGATATTCTTTTGATCTCCCAACCTTACAGCCTTCAAACCTTCTAACCTGATAACTCCCTCACTTACGGAACCTCCACCTCATCGAATACTTTTTTGACAATATCCTCGGAGGTGGTCTCCTCCGCTTCAGCCTCGTAGGTGACGATAACCCGATGCCTCAAGACGTCCATGCCGATGGCTTTGATGTCTTCCGGGGTCACGTATCCTCGTCCCCTCAAGAAGGCGTGGGCTTTGGCCACCAGATTCAAGTAAATGGAGGCCCGCGGCGAGGCTCCATAGGCGATCAAATCCTTCAAATCCAGATTATATGCCTCCGGGTTGCGAGTGGCAAAGACGATATTCAGAATGTAATCCTTGATCTTTTCATCCACGTAGATATGGTTAACCACCTCTCTGGCTTTCAGGATCGCATCAGGGGATACCACCTTCCTCACCGGAGGGAAACCCACCTCGGCGTTTCGATCGATGATCTCCCACTCCTCGTCTTTGCTGGGATAGGTGAGGGAAAGCTTAAGCATGAACCGGTCCACCTGCGCCTCTGGAAGAGGATAAGTTCCCTCTTGCTCAATGGGATTTTGAGTAGCCAACACCAGAAAGGGCTCGTCCAATTTGTAGCTATTGTCCCCGATGGTCACCTGTCTTTCCTGCATCGATTCTAAAAGCGCACTCTGCACCTTGGCCGGTGCGCGGTTTATCTCATCCGCCAGTATCAGATTGGCAAAGATCGGACCCTTTTTGGTGGAGAAGTTTCCCTTTTGGGGGTTGTAGATCATGGTGCCAATCAGGTCTGCCGGAAGAAGATCAGGGGTAAACTGAATCCTCTGAAATTTGGTCTGTATGGCATCGGAGAGGGTCTTAACCGACAGAGACTTGGCCAGCCCGGGAACGCCTTCGATCAGAATATGGCCATTGGCCAAAAGAGCTAACAACAATCTCTCTACCAGATACTTCTGGCCAACGATCACCTTCCCTATCTCGGACAAAAGCTCCTGAACGAATAGGCTTTCCTTTTCCACCTTCTCCTGAATGGCCTTAATATCCTGTGCAGTTCGGTTCGTTTCTGTGTGCATACTTCCTCCAAGAACGTCATTTGAAGTTTATCGGTTGCGAGTTTGAGAATTACTTCTCCAAATCCAAAGAGTGCAGCGGAAGGCTTCAGCCTTCGACCTTCGAAACCCAAATGTTTCGGATACACTCTCAAAAAAAGGGAGACAGATCTGCTCGACTATTTCAAAGTTCTTTCACATACTGAACCATTTTACCTCTCACCTTACACTTTGTTCCAAGAATTTCTTGACTTGGCTGGATATCTCGTCACATCTTTCCTTCTCCGCCCCTTCTTTGGCGAATTTGACCAGATCGCAACTAGAGAGAGTATCTTTTATTAAACTTATCTGGTCCTCGGACAAGTTTAGAGGCGCCAAGGAATCGATGATGTCATTGGTCGTCTTCCCGGCGGTAAAGATGTGGTATTTCTCTTCTAAATAACTTGTCATCAATTTATAAACCTTAGAGGAAAATTCATCCGCCTTTCCCTCTGAAATGAGTGAAGACAACACAGATAGGTTCTCCAGATTCTTTTCCTCCAGAGTCTTTTCTGGAATCTTGACTTCTTCTTTGGTCTGGTCAGAGATTTGTATCCTTTTGGTCTTTCTCCTGGCAGAATAAACCACATATATGAGAATCGAGACGATGGCGATGATTAAGAAAATCTTGTAATCCGGCTGTTTTTTCTCCATTGGTGGATTTATCTTTACGCTTATGGGCTGAGTGGAAAGAGAGGAACTATCCTCGGTCACATTGTCCACATAGCTGAACAAGACCGGCCCGATGCCTCCGGTCCCGGTTTGAGTGGGCTTCAGAATAAACTTAAAGGTCTTGGTCGATTTTGCCTCTCCCTCCACCATCTTGGTCTCGTTCACCGATGAGCTTCCTAGTATCTCAAAATTCTCACATTCTGGCGGAGCAATCGGGGTTATTTTGAATCTGCTCTGTTCTCCATCCCAGCTTGCTTGCACGGTCAGGGTCAATTTTTCATTAAAGGGGAGTTCAGGGCGATCCACTGCTGCTTCCAATTGGATTTTTGTCTCCGTGGTCCGATTCTGCTTACCATAAACAGAATCGACCTGGGAGACTGCCCAAGGGGAAGCAGAAAACACGAACATTAAGGATAGAAATATGATCAAATAGAATCTCATCTCGACAACAGCCTTAAACACTCTAATTACGTTAATCGCTCCAAAGATTACTAAAATAAACTTTGCCTGCTTGTTGTCAATACCCATTTGCAACAAAGAATTCGGAGATTTCAGAAGAAAGCAAGTTGGGCAGCCAAGACCCCTTGCCGGAACCTAACTTATAGTTATCAACTAATTATGTTGATGATTTGGAAAAGGGTAAGAAAAGGAGTGCGCAAGCTTGCTTGCGCTGCGGAAGCTCTGCTTCCGCACTCCGATTTAAACTCGATTAAGAACTCGTAGGGCTTGACTGCATCCGGCGGGCTCCCAACCCCCACATTCCTGAGTTCCTCAGAAGCTTGACGAAAAGGTGTCTTCGCAATATAATAATGTCAGTAGTTTGCAAATAGAGAATGTCAGGTTATAATCCCCTTCTCAAGAGGAGGTGATAAGTTTGTTAAGCCTGACGATGAAAGAGGCACCAAGGTATAAGACGATTTGTGAGATTGAAGAGGGTTATCTTAGGGTCAAAGAGGCTGGTTTGATTTTGGGATTGCGTCAGCGGCAGGTATATCGGATAAAGGCACGGGTGGAGAGGGAAGGAGCCGGAGGGATAATCCACAAGAGTAGAGGTAAGCGTACGCTGCGTTGGCTTACGGAGAAGATAAAGGATAAGATAGGCCATTTTTCTAAGACTGAATATGGAGGTTTCAACCTGACCCACATGACGGAGTATTTGAATGAGGAGGAAGGGATAAAGGTTTCCCGGGAGTCGGTGAGACAGATTTTATTGGAAAGGGGCTCTTACGTCAAGCAGAGAAGATATCCCAAACACCGAAAGAGGAGAGAACCTTGTTCCAGGGAGGGTCAGATGGTTCAATTTGACACCTCTGATCACGATTGGCTGGAGGGGAGAGGTCCTGGACTTTATCTGATTGGGGGTGTGGATGATGCTACCGGCAAGGTGGCGGGAGCCCAGTTTGTGTTGACTGATGGGGTAAAACAGAACATGGGAGTATTTAGGGATATTGTTCGGAAAAGAGGGATTCCTTTGAGGGTGTATGTGGATCGTGGTTCCAACTTTAAGACCACCCGCCACCAGAGTATGGAGTACCAGCTTAAAGGAGAATATCCCTCCACACAGTTTGCCAGGGCTTTAGAGGAATTAGGGGTAAGGATGATCTATGCCTATTCACCCCAGGCCAAAGGGAGGATGGAGAGGAAGTTTGGGGTATTCTAAGACAGACTCTGTTCGGAGCTCCGCTTACACAACATCCCCATCTTAGAGGATGCTAACCGTTATCTGCAAGAGAAGTTTATTCCCAGGCACAATCGGATGTTTTCTCGTCCGGCTAAAGAAAGTGGAACTGCCTATAGACCCTTACCAAAAGAGTCAAGCTTAAAGGGTGTCTTCTGTTTTAAAGGGGAAAGGGTTGTGGCTGGGGACAACACCATAAGTTACAATGGAAGGGCTTTTCAGATACTGTCTAATGGATACCGGTCAAGCTACTGCAAGGCCAAGGTGAAGGTGCATGAGTATCTGGATGGTTCCGTCAACATCTTCTACCAAGGCAAAAAGCTAAAACATAAACCGGTATCAAAGGAGAAGATCAAATCCTTTAACCGCGTTATCCAACAAAAGGAAACCCAGCTTGTAACCTTAAATTACTGACATTTTTAATTTGCAGAAAACCTGACATTTTTGACTTGCGTTGACAGTGGACATTTTTTTGTTGACAAAGGATGCGTAGTGTTGTAAACTGCAGCTTAATTGAAAATCGTTTTCCGAAATTAAAAATGGCGAAACGAAAAATCATCGGGATCATTCCTGCCAGATACGGCTCCAAGAGACTTCCGGGAAAACCTTTAATACCAATTGATGGAAGGCCTTTGGTGCAAAGGGTATATGAGTGCGCCAAGAAATCGGGCTTTCTGGACAGGGTAATCGTGGCCACAGATTCTGCCCGGGTCTCAGATGAGGTCTATGGGTTCGGGGGAGAGGCATATTTGAGCCTCAGAAAACATCCCACCGGAACCGATAGGGCCGCGGAGGTGGTCAGAAACCTACACTGCGATCTGGTGGTGAATATCCAGTGCGATCAGCCGTTTCTTGATCCCAGAATGATCGATGATTTGGTCTCTTCGATGCTTTCGGAGAGAAACCTCGCGATGGGAACCCTGGCCAGGAAAATAACCGATCCTGAAGAGCTGAAAAATCCCAATGTGGTCAAAGTAATCTTGGACCAGAAAGGATTCGCCATCTATTTTTCGCGTTTCCCCATACCCTACGTGCGAGACATACACCGCACCCCGTATGCCAAGGGTTTTACCGAAATGAACCTGAAAAGGGCGCCATATTATGAACACATAGGAATGTATGCATTCAGGAAGGATGCTCTTTTGAAGTTTGCGTCCTGGAAGCAGACACCGCTGGAGAGATATGAGAAATTGGAACAGTTGAGGGCGTTGGAAAACGGATACAAAATCAAAGTGTGTGTCACAAAACACAAATCTCTTACCGTGGATGCGCCGGCAGATTTGATAAAACTGAAAAGACAAAAGAAAGGGAAATCAAGGTGAGCGCCAGAGAAAAGTCCGCAGGGAATGTGAAATACATATTTGTGACCGGAGGAGTGGTTTCCTCCCTGGGAAAGGGCATTGCCTCCGCATCCATTGGACTTTTGTTGAAAAAAAGAGGCCTGAGAGTCAATCTGCAGAAACTTGATCCCTACATAAATGTTGATCCGGGAACCATGAACCCCTTTCAACACGGGGAGGTCTTTGTGCTGGATGACGGGGCGGAGACCGATCTGGATTTAGGGCACTACGAGAGGTTCATCGGCGAAAACCTGTCCAGAGATAACAACCTCACCTCTGGCCAGATCTACGATGCGGTCATCTCGCGGGAAAGAAAGGGAGATTATTTAGGCTCCACCGTACAGGTTATCCCTCACATCACCAACGAGATCAAGGACAGGATAAAGAAGGTGGGCCGGATGAACGGAAAGGTGGACGTGGTGATCACCGAGATCGGGGGAACAGTAGGGGATATCGAAAGTCTGCCTTTCTTAGAATCCATCAGACAGATGGGGTTGGAATGTGGGCTTAATAATACGCTTTTCATCCACCTTACCCTGGTTCCCTTTGTTCGGTCTGCCGGGGAGGTGAAGACCAAGCCTACCCAACACAGCGTGAAAGAGTTGAGGGAGATTGGAATCCAGCCCAGCATACTTTTGTGCCGGACCGCACAGGCCCTTACCAGACAGTTGAAGGAAAAGATCGGGCTCTTTTGCAACGTGCCCAGCGAAGCAGTCATTCAGGCCATCGACGTGGATTGTATATATGAAGTGCCGCTTCTGTTTCACCAGGAAAACCTGGATGATCTAATCATCAAACATCTTGATCTAAAGTGTGGGGAGCTTCAGATGGATGATTGGGTCAGGATGCTGGACAAGATCAAGAACCCGAAGAATAGCGTCAGAATCGGCATCTGCGGCAAGTATACCCATCTGAAGGATGCCTATAAAAGCATAATCGAAGCCTTCGTGCATGCGGGAGTGGAGAACGACTGCAGCGTAGAGTTAAAATGGATCGACGCAGAGGAGGTCACCAAAAAGAGCGCAGATTCAGATCTGGGTGATGTGGACGGGGTGCTGATCCCCGGTGGCTTCGGTGAAAGAGGAATCGAGGGGAAAATCGAGGCGCTAAGATACGTGCGGGAGAATCAGACTCCCTATCTGGGGATTTGCCTGGGTATGCAGTGCGCAGTGATCGAGTTTGCCCGAAACGTATGTAAGCTGGAAAAAGCAAATAGCTTTGAGTTTGATCAGGAAACCAAACATCCGGTGATCCATCTGATGCCGGATCAGGAAACGATCACCGATTTGGGTGGCACCATGCGGTTGGGGGCCTATCCCTGTATTCTGGAAAAGGAAAGTCTCTCCTTTAAAGCTTACGGAAAAAAAGAAATCTCAGAAAGGCACAGGCACCGATACGAATTCAATAATCAGTTCAGGGAGGTCTTGACCAAAGCCGGACTTAAGTTAGCCGGGCTTTCTCCGGATGGTAGGTTGGTGGAGATAATCGAGCTTGAGGGTCATCCCTGGTTCGTGGCCGTGCAGTTTCATCCGGAGCTTAAATCCCGCCCGACCGAAGCCCACCCACTTTTTAGAGACCTGGTGAAGGCAGCGTTGAAATATCGAAAATCAAGAGAATCGAATATCCCCGAAGAGAAAGAATCGATCAAAAAATAAAAGACCAGGAGTTTCATCATAAAGTCGGATGCGCCCAGCGGATGATGACATCCGCCTGAGAGCAGTAAACGGACGATAGCATCTCGCTACGCGAGGGACGTTATCATCCCGAGGAAAAAATAAAGGGGATGATAACATCCCCTTTGAGCCAGACAGCAAAACCGCACCAGCACGCTGGTGCACTCCTTTTAAAGATAATGATTTATTTCTGGGCAATTTTAGCTTATCTTTTAATCCTGATCGGCGTGGGGGCTATACGCAGCCGGGCGGTTAAAACGCAGACGGACTTCATGGTGGCGGGAAGAAAACTCTCCGCACCGGTATTGGTGGGGACGCTTTTAGCCACCTGGATTGGGTCGGGAAGCATCATTGCCTCAGCAGGGCTTAGCTACAGGAAAGGTTTTTCGGCCCTGTGGTTCGATGCGGGAGTGTGGGTGGCGATTATTGTCCTGTATTTCATAGCCGGTCGTGCCAGAAGATTCGCTCAATTCACGGTTCCTGACATCCTGGAAGCACGATATAATAAATATGCCCGCATCCTGGGAACCATCACCACCATCATTGCCTATACCGCTATCGTCAGTTATCAGTTCAAAGCCGGGGGTTGGGTTTTGAATATGGTGGCAGGCATACCTATCGATCAAGGGATAATTCTCACCGCGGTCTTTGTCATCGCCTATACCGCTCTGGCCGGGATGATCTCGGTGGCCTATACCGACGTGGTGAACGGGGTGGTTTTGCTGTTGGGATTCATCATTGGTTTTCCATTCTTGTTGAAGTTAGCCGGAGGCTGGGGAAATATAATGAATAACCTGCCTGCGGAGAGATTTCAGGTTTTGGGAACCATGAGCATCTGGGAGGCTTTGAGCTATTCCCTCCCCACCATGCTTCTTTTGTTGGGTGAATCCAACATGTACCAGAGATTCTTCTCCGCGAGAGACGAAAAAGCTGCAAAAGCGTCCGTGATTGGCTGGATTTCGGGCACCATCTTTGTCGAGACCTTGATCGTGGTTTTGGCCATAATCGGAAGCAGTGTATTTTTGGATATAGATCCGGAAATGGTGCTTTTGCATTCAGTGCGTCATGGATTATCACCGGTTATTGGATTGATCTTGCTTGCCGCCATCGTGGCGGTGATCGTCTCCACCGCGGATTCGTTCCTTCTGGTTCCTTCCACCAACATAATGAGAGATATCTATCAGAGATTCATAAATCCGGACGTCTCGCAAAAAAGGATAGTGCTTTATTCAAGATTAGTGGTGATTGCATTAGGGATTATCGCTTTTGTTCAGGTAAAGTTTTTCACCACGGTTTTGGCTATGGCTCTGTATGCTTACACCATGTATGGTGTAGGCATAACTCCAGCCACCTTGGCCGCCTTTTTCTGGAAAAGAGCCACACCCGCCGGCGGGGTTTGTTCCATCGCTTTGGGCATGGTGACCACCATAGGATGGGAACTTTTGCAGAAGCCCTTTAACGTGCCCACCATCTATCCGGCACTTATCTTATCCGTCTCGAGCCTAATTATCGTAAGTCTGCTGACGCCCAAACCTGAAGAAGAGAAATGGAGGCCCTTTTTCAAAGATTGAGTCCCCCCTCACCTTATTCCTCTCCCCAGAGGGAAGAGGATAAGCTTCTTATCAGAGACAAAGGCGTAGGATTGATCGACAACACGTGAAAGGGATTTATTATCAACAGATGAAAGAGATGAAACGGCTGAATTCCCAACAGATTGAACAGATTAAGAAGATGAATAATCCATAAAAAGGAGGTTTGAGATGTTCAGAAGGATCAGCGGTTTATTGATTTTGTGTTGTTTGATGTGGTTGACTCTTTTCAGCTGTGTCAGAAAAGGGGCAGAGGACCATAAATTCAAAGTCCTGGTGGATGAATTTGTGGAGGGTTATTTCAAGGCACATCCGGTCTGGGCAACTTATAACGGCGAACACAAATACGATGGGCTCCTGGATGATTTCTCGCCAGAGGCAATTTCAGCAGAGCAGCGGCGATTGAGATCCTTTCAGGAGAGGATGAGGGCCGTCGACACCGCCAAGCTTAACGATACCAATTCTGTGGATTTCAAAATCCTGGAGAATGAAATTCACAGTCAGCTGTTACGATCAGAAGAGCTGAAGCCCTGGGAGAAGAGCCCGCTCATGTACAATTATCTGGTGGGAGGCTCGATTAACTCCCTGATCACGCGTGACTTTGCTCCCTGGGGCGAGCGGATGAGAGACGTTCTTTCTAGGTTGAAACAGATTCCCCGCCTTTTGGAACAAGCCAAATCTAACCTGAACGATCCCGCGGAGATCAATACGAAAACCGCCATAAGACAGAATAGAGGAACCATAAATCTGATCAAGAACGAGCTATCGAAACTGCTGGACAAATCCCCGAATCTGAAGGACAGCCTGGCCGCCGAAAGTGAGAAGGCTGTTGCCGCTCTGGAGGACTATCAGAAGTTTCTGGAAAACGATCTCTTGCCCAGATCAAAGGGGAATTTCAGATTAGGGAAAGAGCTTTACAACAAGAAACTGAGATACACCCTCCAATCGGATCTGCCATCCGATGAGATTGTGAGAAGAGCGGAACAAGAAGCGAAAAGTGTGCGCAAAAGAATGTTTGACATCTCCCTCCCCTTGCATCAGAAGCTTTTTCCGACTCGTAAGCATAAAGAGACCGGAAAAGAGTTGGAGAATGCCATCATCAGAGAGGTCTTAGATGAAATCGCCAAGGACCACTGCAAAAAGGATGAGCTTCTGGCGGTTTGTCGCCAGATCATGAAGGACTTAGAGGCTTTCGTAAAAGAGAAGGACCTGGTGGATCTGACCGGAATAAATCCGCTGGAGGTGGAATGGGAACCTGAATTCTCTCGGGGCATCGCGGTGGCCGGGCTGGATGCTCCCGGACCTCTGGATCATGACCAGAAGTCTTTCTATAGAGTTTCGCCCCTCCCGGACGATTGGAGCCAAGACCGGGTGGAATCGTATCTAAGGGAATATAATAACTTCATGCTCGTTGATCTTTCAGTTCATGAAGCCATGCCCGGACATTACGTGCAGCTGTTTTATGCCAATAGGTTTCCCTCTTTGGTGAGAGCTATTTTTGGCAACGGTGCTTTCATCGAAGGATGGGCCCTTTATTCCGAGCGGATGATGGTCCATGCCGGATTCATGGATTTCGATCCCCGGTATGAGCTTCAACAGCTTAAAATGTATCTGCGAGCGGTGATCAACTCGATTCTGGATGCCAAGATTCATGCCGGAGACATGGGTGAGGAGGAGGCTGTCGAATTCATGATCGAGGAGGGATTCCAGGAAAGGTCTGAGGCAGAAGGTAAATGGGTTCGGGCCTGCCTGACCTCCACCCAGCTTTCCACCTATTTTGTGGGTATTCAGGAGGTTTTGGATCTGGAAAAGGCTTACAAGGAGAGAGTAGGAGAGAGTTTTTCCCAAAAAGAGTTCAACCATAAGCTTCTGTCCCAGAGCTCACCTCCGGTAAGGTTTTTAAGAGAGATTGTTTTGGCGGAGGAGTGACTTTCTTTCTATTGAGAATCGAACTCGGTGATGATGGAGATGAATGACCCCTCTGTTGCATGAGACCAGGGAGTGAAGCTCGACTCAGCCGCGTAGGTGAGAGGCCTTGCGCTGCTGGGCCTTACAGCACCATCCCCCTCACATTGGCCCTCTCCCCGCCAAGGGGAGAGGGGTTTTCGCCTATTCCCGCTCCACAAACTGTTGAATAATCGCATATTTGCGGGAAAGCGGAAGTATCTGCCTAAGGCATGACCAGGCCCGGGACAATCTTTTCCTCAGAAAACTCACAGAATTTCATTGACAAATTCAGAATTTGTTGTAAGTTACGATAAGAGAATCGAGGGGGATTCTTCGCGACAAAAAGAAATGCTTTTGAATCCAAACTTCAAATCTTTAGGAGGTGAAGTCACCCATGACAAGAGTTAGATGGTTCTTGGCCCTTGTTTTCATGGCTTCAATCCTTTTCTCATCCCAAATCGGATGGGCAGAGAGCCCTGACCGGGATTGGCAGATAATCCAACAGAGGTTATCTGAGGGCGTTCGGGCCGTGGAGCAGGTGGTTCCGGTAGTAAAGGGTGGGCTTAAAGATGGGGGAGATCTGTTATGGTGGTTTCAGGGAATCGAGAACGTGGAGTGCGTCTCCAAGTTCGTGGACGTGGATGGTGATGCGCTTCCGGACGTGCTTGCGGAGAGCTATGATTCCGGAGCCCCGGTGGAAGATCATTTCTATTGTATCAAAGGGAACAGCCCTGGTTACGGCACCGTTCTCTGGTCCTGCCGTCCGCCGGGCGGACCGAGCAACAGCGGAGGCTATGGCGACCAGTGCGTCTCATACGCGGAAGACCTGGATGGAGACGGCTATGCGGACGCTCTGCTGGCAACTGCCTGGGGAGGAAGAACCGCCTATGCTATCGAAGGAGATTCAGGATACGTGATCTGGTCGTATGATACCTATGACAATCTCCCTTCCGGCTGGATTTACAGCATCTGTCCCATCGAGGATCTGAATGACGACGGCAAGGCCGAAGTCTTGTTCGGAGCGGGCTCCGACGCAGACGCCGCCTTCTGTGTAGATGGCACCGACGGGAGCTTGATCTGGAAGTTTCAGGCAGATGATGCGGTTTACGCTGTGGCGGAGATTGAGGACGTCAACGAGGACGGAAAAAACGATGCCTTAGTTGGTGCAGGAGATGATGAGGATCGAATCATCTGCGTTTCAGGTGCCAGCTCGGGAACGGCCAGCGTTATATGGGAACACGGATTTGGGGCCTCCGTCCACGACGTGGCTGCCATTGAGGACGTGAACGGAGACGGAATACAGGATGCCTTGGCCGGAGTGTGGGACGGAACGGTGTACTGCAGAAGCGGAACTGACGGAGCACACATCTGGAGTTATCTGGTCGGAACGTACGATTACCTGATGAGAGTCGTGCCCATTGACGATGTTGATGATGACGGGATTCAGGACGTTTTGATCGGGTCGTGGAAGAACGCCATAATATGCGTCTCCGGAGTCGACGGGGATTTGATCTGCAGCTATACTGTGGGGACATTGAACGGAGGAGACGTCTGGTCAGTCGATGGAGTGGACGACATAAATGGCGATGGGTATCCTGAAGCTGTGGGGGGTTCGTTCGACTACAACGTGTATTGCGTTGACCTTAGAGCCTGCGACACCCTCTGGACTTACTATACCGGCAATCGCGTCTTTACGGTAAGAGGTCTTCCGGATGTGGACGGAAACACCACCCCGGACGTTCTGGCAGGAACGCAAATGCTATCCAAGGCTGGCGGAAAAGTCTACTGCATTCAAGGAGGCGTCCAGCTGGACACCGTGCCCAACATTGTCTCCACCTCACCAACACAGAATCAGTTGAATGTTCTGGTTTCAGCCAACATATCGGTGACTTTCGATATCGACATGGACCCGACCACCATCAACGATTCCACTTTTGTGGTCAATGCATGGTCTACCGGGTTACATCAAGGCACGATCACTTACAACGGTCTGACTAAAACCGCAACCTTGGATCCCACAAGCGATTTCGATGAAGGGGAAATCGTAACCGTGGTTCTCACCACCGGAATAAAATCAACCTTCGGATGTTCTATGGAGAGCAGCTACGTCTGGTCCTTCACCACCCGGGTGAGCGAAGAAAGCGGCGGCATCTTTGCCCCGCACGTAGACTATAAGACCGGTGAAGGCCCCTGGTCAATCTATGCTGCTGATCTTGACGCTGACGGAGACATTGACCTTATGACCGCAAATTATCATTCCGACAATGTCTCGGTTCTGCTGAACAATGGCGACGCTACCTTTGCCTCTCCTTCCGACTATGCAGTCGGTGAGGATCCCTGGTCCGTTTTTGCTGCCGATCTTGATGGTGATGGTTACTCCGACCTCATCACCGCAAATATGTATGACAGCGACGTCTCGGTTTTGCTGAACAATGGAGACGGCACCTTTGGTTCCCCCTCGTTTTATCCGGTCGGTGATAGCCCCAGCTGGGTATTTGCCGCCGATCTTGACGGTGACGGCGACCTAGACTTGACAACTGCAAACGTATATAGCGACAACGTATCCGTTCTGTTGAACAATGGGGATGGCACTTTCGCCATGCAATCGGCGTACCCGGTGGGTTACGAGACTATGCCGGCATCGGTCTTTGCTGCTGATCTTGATGGTGACGGTGATTTAGACCTTGCCACCTCGAATTATGGTTCCTACGATGTGGCAGTTCTTTTGAACAACGGGAACGGGGCCTTCGGCTCCTCTACGCTATATCCGGTGGGTGATCTTCCTTTGTCCGTTTTTGCAGCTGATCTTGATGCTGACGGCGATCTTGATCTGGCAGCTTCGAATTGCTATTCCACCAACATCTCGATTCTATTCAATAATGGAGACGGCACCTTTGGCCCCCACACAGTCTATCCCGTCGGCACCTGCCCCTGGGCGGTTTTCCCCGCAGACATTGACGGTGACGGGGACCTTGACCTGACAGCTTCACATGAGTTCTCCAGCGACGTCTGGGTTCTTTTTAATGAGGGGAATGGTACCTTCGACCCTGATTCGGTCTATCCGGTGGCTGATTATGCTTACTCAATCTTTGCCGCCGATCTTGATGGTGACGGCGACCTTGACTTAGCAACTGCAGCTTATGGTGCTGATAGTGTCTCCGTTCTTCGGAACTGTCTTCCCACTGGCGATTGCACCGGTGATGAGGTAGTCGATATTGGTGACATCATGTTTTTGATAAATTACCTTTTCACAGGTACATCTCCGCCTGATCCTTTGGGTATTGGGGATGTCAATTGCAGTGGGGAGGTTGATGTCGGTGATGTCATGTACCTGATTAACTATCTATTTACAGGCACATCGGCGCCGGGTTGCTGTTAGCTCTGATATCTAAAATAATGGGGCAGGGGTTCAACCCTTCAGATAAACCTTCAGGGCAAGCCCCTGCCCCATCACACGATTAACCCAACCTCTGCTCGTGCGGGAATCCCAATTTCCGCACGAACTCATTACTGATCCGTGTTGATCTCTTTCTCTGTTGAAGCCATCTCGGACTCAGATTGAGATGAAGAGGATTCCAGCCCCTCCTTTGGGGTGATTTCCAATTGCTCCAGCTTATCCTTGAACCAATGAAGCTTTCGATCGGCTGATTCGTAGCATCTTGAGGCATTACGCAGGTGGGTGCCTATTAGATGAAAATCACTTCTGAATCTTGAAAAATCGCCTCGGAGTCTGGCTAAGGCGGCAATGATCTCCTGAGCGCTTCTCTCAATTTCCAAACCCTTTAGTCCAAAGAGGATGGTCTGAAGATAGACATAGAACGTATTGGGAGAGACCGGAATCACCCTTTTCTCCATGGAATAATCGACGATGTTTTTTTCTTCCGGCAGAGCGTCCGATTTCACCATGATTTCGTAATACACATTTTCAGCAGGGATGTACATGAGGGCGAAGTCATACGTTCCCTCATCCGGCAAAATATATTTTCGGGCAATTGAGTCGATGTGCCCTTTCACGTCTCTCTCAAATCTTTTTCTAAAAGATCTTTTGTCTTTATCGCTTTTAGCTTCAATCAGTTCTCTGAAATTGTCCAAGGGAAATTTGGAATCGACCGGAACCAGTCTTTTTCCCAGATGAATGACCGCATCCACCCTTTCTCCCGATTTGAACTGATGGGATAAGGAGAAGTGTCTTTCAGGGAGAATCTGTCCTAAAAGGTCAGAGAGAAGGAATTCCCCCACGATTCCTCTGAGCTTGGGCGCCCGCAGGATCTCCTGCAGGCTGGAGATGTCTTTTCCCACCTCATATATCCTTTTGTTCGATTCCTCCAGACGAACCAGGTCCTTCTGAACGTCGCTTATCACTTTGCTGGTGGTCTCCATCCTTTGTGAAAGGACCTGATCCGTATTCTCCATGCTTTTGCGAAGCTGCTCCCGTAAACTGCTCATCTGCTTTTGCATCAGGATGAAAAGGAGGATCAAAATGATAATGACCGCACTTCCGAAGACTAAATATTCCATTGGGATTCCTACTCAAGAATGCTTTTGGTAAGTTTGTGCGCGATGCTTCACCCTCGAACATGCAAGGTCGAGGGTAGGGGTACCCTCGACCAACGGGATTACAAACTATGGGTGACTCTGACCGCTGATTATCGCACTTTCAAGCTTCCAATATTCCCCCGCTTTGGGACCCTCCAATTTCACCAACCCGACATCCTTGGCATACCACTGATAGCTGGTTCCGTTATATCTTGCCATGTTGCCCTTCCATCCGGAGGCAACCGTTCTGAATTTCAGGCAATCTGGAAAGTCGCCAGCCGGCACGCTTACGTCCTCCACAGTTTCGAAAACTGAGGTCCAGCTCCAGATATGATCGATCTGGTCCTCGTAATACGATGTATCTGCACAAACCACGACGTCACCGACTTTGGTTTCTGATTTGGCGATGAGGATGGGGCCGTGGTCAAACAAATCCGTAACTTCCCAGTCAAACCAGTAACCAGTACGCCAGTGCCATCTCAATCCTAAGCTGTCGTTGGAAAAACCATCTTGGGCATAATGATCTACGGAATCGCCGTCTGATTGAAGAAAGCCTGAGCGCCGCGAGGAAATAATGCTGCCATCCGGAGACCAGGAGATGGTTGAATCTATTTCTGCCTTTAAGTGACCCCTGTGAAAATCCGGAATCCAGTTCCACGCGCCGCTTCCGTCCAAATCCACAAAGTATTCCCCCTCATCCCATTTTCCGTTAGGATAGTCAAATTCACCATTGTCATTTCTGTCCCAATAGGGAATACCCGGAGTCCAGAAAGCGTCCGGCCCGTCGTAAGCTCCGTTGTTATTAAGGTCCATCGTGGCATCCCAGTAATCTCCGTAGTCGTAGACTCCGTTGTCGTTCATGTCGACAAAAAATTCTCCCAAGCTGACGTCTCCGTCTACGAAGGGCTCTGGGGTGCTGTCTTTTACAACAGCCACCTCCCAGATCCACTCGTCTCCGTCATTCAAAGGGAAATAGTCTTTCATCAGATAAACGGTGGGCTCGACGGGGCTGGTGGTCTTCCTGGTATTGCAGCCGCCGACTAAACAGAATAGGACCAGTATCGATACCCAAAGTATCTTTTCGAGGAATAATCTCTTCGTTTCTATCACCCGCTTCTGAGTATATCAATTATGATTTACAAGCATCAGGATCGCGGCTGTCCAAAAACCTACTTAACCTTCTTTGACAAAAACTAATCTGTCAACCACCCGCGCCAAAGGAGGCGGACGGTCAACCTGCAACTAGGGGTAACTTGCATCGCCGACTTTTGCACTTTGGAGTCGCCAAAACTCACGCGTATCTGGTCCCTCCGACTTCACCAGTCCAACATGGATAGCGTACCATTGATGACTGGTCCCGTTGTATTGTTTCATGTTGCCTTTCCACCCGGAGGCGAAGGTTTTGAATTTCAGACAATCTCGAAAAGTCCCGGCAGGAACGGTAACATCCTCGACTCCTTCAAAAATTGAAATCCAGGTATATATGCCAGAAATTTCGTCTTCAGTATAAGAGGTATCTACACTCACCTCTGAGTCACCCACTTTGATGTTTGCCTTGGCGATGGTAACGGGTGCATGATCCTTTAAATCGTCCTGTCGAGAGAAAAACCAACCATCAGAATGCGAGTGCCATCTTAACCCTAAGGTATCATTGGAGAACCCATCGTCGGTAAGACGAATCACAAAATCACCACCTGGTCCACGCGAATACCGACCGAAAATCACACTCCCGTCAGAAGACACAGAAGTCGTTCCACCTATTGCCGCATTGCATCCAGTAGTATAATGGTCCTGAATCCAATTCCATATGCCGTTGCCATCCAGGTCCACAAAATACTCCCCCTCGTCCCATTTTCCGTTAGGGGGATCGTATTCGCCGTTGCCGTTTCTGTCATCGTAGGGTATCCCCGGTGTCCAAGGATCTTTTGGTCCATCGTACTTCCCGTTTTCATTCAGATCCATAGTAACATCAAAGGAATCTATTCCCTCGTCATAGATTCCGTTGTTGTTCATGTCGAGAAAAGGTTCTCCCACGTTAATATCTCCGTCTACAAAAGGTTCTGCAATGGAGTCAACGACAACCTCCCAGATCCACTCGTCTCCCTCATTTAGAGGGAAATAGTCTTTGATTAGATAGACCGTAGGCTCGACGGGGCCGGTAGTCTTCTTGGTGGTGCAGCTGTTGGCCAAAAAGGACAGGATTAATATCGAGGCCCAAAGTATCTCTTTTCGAAATGACTTTCTCGTTTCTATCACCTGCTTCGGAGTAAATCAAATATGATCTACAATAATTGGGATCATGCCTGCTTAAAGACCTATTGGATTTTATTTGAAAAAAACAGATTTGTCAACCAACCCCGCCAAAGGCGGGGTATGGTTGACCTACAAGGAATTAGTTATCGTTACCCCAATTGATAACCAGAGCAAAATTCAGTGCTTACTTACCTCCCCCTTCGCTCTTTTTGTGCTTCTCCAGGAAAGGTGCGAAAAGGTCGATGGGCACCGGGAAGATGATGGTGGAGTTCTTCTCCACTGCCACCTCCGCGAGGGTGGAGAGGAACCTCAACTGAATTCCCACCGGTGTTTTGCCGATCACGGCGGCGGCGGCGGCCAGCTTCTCCGACGCCTGGTACTCTCCCTCCGCATGTATGACCTTGGATCTTCTTTCTCTTTCTGCCTCAGCTTGGCGGGCGATGGCTCTTTGCATATTCTCCGGCAGATCCACGTTCTTCACCTCGACCACCGAGACCTTAATTCCCCAGGGCTCGGTCTGATCGTCGATGATCCTTGCGAGTTGCTCGTTTATCTTCTCCCGCTTGCCTAAAAGCTCATCTAACTCCACCTGCCCCAACACGCTTCTCAAGGTGGTCTGGGAGATCATGGAGGTGGCATAGAGGAAGTCTTCCACCGCCACGATGGCTTTGTTGGCGTCCATCACCCTGAAGTATACCACCGCATTCACCTTGACCGAAACGTTATCCTTGGTAATCACGTCCTGGGCCGGCACGTCCATAGTCACCACCCTGAGGCTCACCCGGACCATCCTATCCACTATCGGAATCAAAAGTATCAAGCCCGGGCCCTTCGCCCCTCTCAGGCGACCTAATCGGAATATAACTCCCCTCTCATACTCCCTTAGGATCCTGATGGCATTAGCCAGGATGAACAATCCAATTATGATAAGGGTTAACATACCTGGTCCAAACATAAACACCTCCTTAATATGGTGAGTTTATGGTTCGATCCCGCCTATGGCGGGACTCACCATTTTATCGAACCATCACTTCTTCTTGGTTACTTTCAAGGTCATCTGTTCTACTTCCTTGACCACTACCTTTTCCCCTTTTTCTATGGGTTCATCGGCTACGGCCTTCCAGATTTCCCCTTGAACGAAAACATATCCCTCCGGCTTTAAAGGAGTTCTTGCCACACCTGTCTCTCCTACCATGCCTCGTTTGCCGGTAGCGATCTTTCCCTTCTGGGCTTTCAGGCCGAATCCCACTGCAAAAATGAAGAACGCCGCCATGGCAATGACCACAAAGATTATTATGGACAAGGACGCCCTCATGTAGGGTAAGGGCGATTCAAAGAGCATCAGAGAACCCAAAAACAGAGACACTATTCCTCCTATGGTTAAAGCCCCGTAACTGGTAACCTTCACCTCCAGGATGAAGAATATTATGGCCAAAACCATCAAAAGCAAACCCGCATAGTTTATGGGCAGGGTCTGGAAAGAGAAGAATGCCAGGATCAAACAGATGCCGCCTATGATTCCGGGGAAAATGGCTCCCGGATTGGAAAACTCAAAGAAAATGCCCAGCATCCCTATGCTGAAAAGGATATAGGCAATATTGGGATTGGAGATAACCCCCAATACCCGGTCTCGCCAGCTCATCTCTATCCTTTTTACCTCCACCTCTTTGGTTTCGAGCGTTCTCTCGCCGGATGGGAGTGATACTTTTCGGCCGTCACAGTTGTCCAGAAGGTCACGCAGGTCGTTTGCTACAAGATCGATCACCTTCAGTTTCAACGCCTCATATTCGGTCACCGAAACGCTTTTTCTGACGGCTTCCTCTGCCCACTCTGCGTTCTTATTCCTCCGGGTGGCGATGCTTTTTATGTAGGCCGCCGCATCATTTTCCACCTTTTCCATCATGGTGGAATCTATCTCTCCTCCCATGCTGACCGGATGAGCAGCACCTATGTTCGTGCCCGGAGCCATGGCGGCGATGTGTCCACTCAAGGTGATGAAAACTCCGGCTGAGGCAGCCCGGGAGCCGCTGGGGGAAACAAACACGATCACCGGCACCTTCGAGTTCAGGATGTCCTTGGTGACCAACCTCATGGATTCATCCAATCCTCCGGGGGTATTCAGCTCGATGACCAAGGCCTCTGAGCTGTCCTCTACAGATGATTCGATCGCCTGCAAGATGACCCGCGCAGAGACAGGTCCGATGGGCCCGTCAATTCGCACCAGTGAAACATGCCTTTGTTGAGCAAAAAGGAGGCTGACCCAGGAAAGGAAAAGAAGAGCAAGATAGATGAAAACTCTCTTTTTCATAAGACCCCGATCCTCCAAAATTGGAACGTTACTCACATTTTAGAATTACTATCCTAAGATAACTAAGCTAATCAATGAACGCAATAGAAATCAACCGTAAAACGGAGCAAAAAGGAGAAATCTTTTGCCGTGTGTCGGGTAGCTCTCCCGCCAGCGGGTCGACGCCCCTCACCACAAAAGGCGGAATTGCAACCCAACCTATTAGTCTTTCAACGCATTCCTCAGAGGATTCTGCCTCCTAAGATCGTGGACTCGACTCTTACATCTGGTATCTCCTCTGGATTTATCTTGAAGATGTCTTTAGATAACACCACCATATCCGCCAATTTCCCGACCTCTATTGATCCTTTCACTTTCTCCTCATAGGAGGCATAGGCTGCTCCCTGAGTATATGCAAAAACGGCTTCCGGCACGCTCAGACGTTCTTGGCGACACCAGGCTCTTCTTCTTTCTCCCTCTTTCTTGCGGGTAACCGCGGCATGGATTATCCTTAAGGCATCCATGGTCTCTATGGGAACGTCTGAGCCGAAAACCAGCCGGGTTTGATGATTAAGAAGACTCTTATAGGGATATTTAAAGCCTACTCTTTTCCCCCAATGCTTATCCACAATGTCGCGGTCGGAGGGAGCATGATAGGGCTGAACAGATGCAATCACCCCTAACTTGTTGAATCTTTCCAGATCATGAGGAGAGACCAGTTGGGCGTGTTCTATGCGATGGCGGAGTTTTTTCTTCCGGGCGGTATTTCGGCGTGGGTGGGAAACCCCTGCTTGCGAGTGCTCAAAAGCATTGAGTGACTGATGCACTGCTTTGTCACCTATGGAATGAATGGACACGCATATTCCTGCCTCACTTGCCTTTTTGACCCATTGTATCAATTCCTCCTGAGAGGTCACCTCTATACCGAAGTTGTCCGGTGAGTTCTCGTAGGGCTCAAACATCAAGGCCGTCTGTGAACCCAAAGCTCCATCACTATAAAGCTTCAGCCCACCGAACCTGATATTCTCGTCCCCAAAGCCGGACCGTAATCGCAAGTTTATGGCGGAATCCAAATACTCCCTGGAAATCCAAAAACAAACTCTCAAGAAGAGTTCCTCATCCCTCAAGAATTGCTGGAAAAAGAAAACCGCGTTCTGCTCCTCGAAATTGTGAATTCCGGTGACTCCGAAGCTATTGGCTTTCTTCATCGCTTCCTTGAGGAGCCTTTTGGATCTTTCGGGCGAGGGTGAGGGGGCTTTCTCCCAGATCAATTCACATGCATTCTCTTTGAGTATCCCGGTTGGCTCACCCGATTCCGGATCGCGATCTATTTTGCCGCCCGGGGGGTCCTCTTTGTGTTTGTCGATTCCCGTCAGCTTTAAGGCCATCGAATTCACCCACAAGAGATGATGTTCCTTGCTTCTGAGTGCCACCGGATTCTCCGGACGGATTCTATCCAAAGCTTCTTTGGTGAAACTCCCTCCCGTTCTTAGAATATTCTTGTCCCAACCTCTGCCCAGAAGCCACTCTTTGGGTCTTAACTTTTTGGTAGAAGTTTTAATCTCCGATAGAATCCGGTCAAAGGATGTTATTGAATCGAGATTGACCTGACCAAGACTTAGTGCGTAAGAGAGAAAATGAGTATGGCAGTCGATGAATCCGGGAACCACTGTTTTCCCTTGAAGGTTTATGACTTTGAAGTTTCTTTTTCCCAGATTTTCAACGTCGGCTGTTTTGCCCACCGCCATTATTTTGGAATCCCTCATTGCTACCGCCTCGGCTTTGGGCTGCCTGGGATTCATAGTGTAAATCTTCCCATCCAATAACATCAAGTCTTTCATGTCACCTATGCTCGATTGTCTATTAGAAGGCTCTCGTTACCTTCCGAGGTCACCATACCAATGGTGAGGTCACATCTTAAGACCATATGAAGATTGTAGTTGCTCAATTTATTGAGCTCCATCCTTCGACACGCTCAGGATGGTGAGCTTGCCCCGAACTACACGGTTCGGGGCTTGTCGAACCATGAATCGAGCAACGACACTATCAAACATGGACTCAGGAAGGATTGGCCCACTCACTGCTCCCTTAATCCGTTTCATCTGTTGGGAAGTGTTCTTTTGTCCCCCTCCCTTTGGGTCACGCCCAATTGATCTAATTTCTCCAGGATGGGAACCATATATTTACGGGTTGTGGAAAGATGGCCCCTGAGCTGGCTGACCGTAGCCGGGCCATTTTGTTTGATGAAATCCACGATCTTGTTTTTGAACTTTTCAAAATCATCTTTCCGAAATAGTATCCCATCCTTTAGTTCCACCAACTCATCCCCTTGAACCAGAAACGCCAACACGTCTTCATAATCGTGACCCTCCTCTATGATCTCCTCTTTGGTGGGCGGAGAAAGAGGATGGGCAGCAAATCTCTCCAGTATCTTGTTGGAAAGGCTCTTTTGCTCCGGGCTGAGCTTGGGCTGGTGCGAAGAAAGCCTGAGGTAAGCCCCCTGCTGAACGATTTTATCCGACTTTACCAGGTGGCTGATCGCTTCGGCCAAGAGATTCTCGTCCGCTTTGAGCCTCCCGGACAACTCCGCAGATTTCAACCCAATCCTGTAAGGAAACTTCTGGTGCGTTTTTTCCACTTCTTCGGTTATTTCACTTAACGCCTCTTGCCATCTTGATTTATCTATCACCAGATTTTCGGTTAGAAGTATTTCCCCGGATTGTTCCAGCTCGACCAGACTCGACTCGATTTGGCTTTGGCTGAAATTGCTTGAGCTTAAGATGTCTTTTCTTAACACCAGATCTTTTCTTTCCAAATCGGATAGTATCAAGTCAGGCAGATTCATGGTTAGCCTTTTTTCTAAATCAGCAAGCAATCTCTGATCTTTTCTCTTATGTCTTTTTGGGGAAACGTCCAGTACTATCCCGCCCCCTATGGTTATTTGAGGCGACGGTAATCTCAGGATGAAATGATCCCCGATTCGGGCCAGAAGATCGTTCTTACACCTAAACTGCACAAATGCTGAGCCGCCCGGTTCTGTTTTGTCTTTATCCAAGATGTTCGTTCTGGCTAAAAGTTCGGTTGTTCCCAGTATCAAGAGGAGCTGGGCATTGTGCTTAACGGTAAATCCTGCAGTAGAGACTATGTCAATCTTAGCGGTAAACATATCCGTCGTTTCATCCTGAGCCAGTTTGGTCACCACGCCGCCTCTTTGGATATCCACCTTCTCAATGCCCGCCAGATTCATCGCCACTCTGGTTCCCGGCATGACTTGTTCGAATTTCTTCTTGTGGGTTTGCAGATCTCTAATCCGAGCCGAAATCTTCTGAGGCAGAATCTGAATCTCTTCACCCAAGCGAAAGGAGCCATCAATCAGGGTACCGGTGACGACCGTCCCCCTGCCCGCCATGGTGAAGACCCGGTCGATGTACATTCTCGGTTTTCCTATGTCTTTCCGGGGCTGGATTTCGGAGATCATCCTGACTATTTCTTCATAAAGCTCATCAATTCCGATCTTGTTGGGCGAGGAAACCCTGAGTATGGGAGCGCCTTGCAGAATGGTTCCTTTCACTTTGTCTCTTATGTCCTCCTCCACTAAACTCAGCCAATCTTCCTTGACCAGATCCGTTTTGGTGATAACGACTATTCCTTTCTTTATCTTCAGGAAGTCCAGAACCTGTAGGTGCTCCTGGCTTTGAGGCATCCAGCCGTCGTCTGCGGCTACCACGAACAAGACCGCATCGATTCCCCCCACCCCGGCCACCATGTTCTTGACGAATCTCTCATGACCGGGAACGTCCACGATGCCCACCTCCCCCCCGTCGGGAAGGGAAAGCCAGGCGAATCCCAAATCGATGGTCATCCCCCTTCTTTTCTCCTCCGGAAGCCTGTCCGGATCGATGCCGGTTAAGGCTTCCACCAACTTGGACTTTCCGTGATCGATATGTCCGGCAGTTCCTAAGACAAACATATGATTTCCAGAAAAGTGCTCTTGGCGTAGCCAAACCTTTATGGCTTGGCACCGAGGCCTGAAGCCTCGGCTACGCGATTCATAAAAATTCAAATCACAGAGGTGTGAACGGTACGGTTCACACCAGAAAGAGTATAATGTAGAATGTGTGGAGAATCAACTTCTTTTGGGGAAAATATTCTTTATCGCTTGCATGATTGAATCATCCTGGCGGGGGAACACAGTTCTCAAATCCAGCACGAATTTCTCATCTTCTATACGCCCGATGATAGGCGGAGATTGTTCCCTGAAAAGCCTAGCTTGCTGGTCAGCAGAGAGGTCAACGGACGGAGCGGACTTGACGGATATCACAATTGTAGGTAGGGTTTCGCCGGGAAGCGATCCTCCTCCCACCGTGCTTTTGCTCTCAGCTATGGTGATTGAAATTTCTGATTTACCCAATTTCTCTTTGATGGTCTCCGCCCTCCTTTTCAAAACATCTAAAGGCGTGCTGATCATCTGCCAGGCGGGAATTTTCTTGGTGGCCTCACCCTTGAGATAGGAAAGCAGAACGCTTTCCAGTCCCGCTATGAACATCTTGTCCAACCTTAAGGCGCGGTGCATGGGATGTTTTCTTAACAGGTCTATGTATTCTTCCTTTCCTAAGATTATTCCGGCCTGAGGCGCACCCAGAAGTTTGTCCCCTGAGAAACAGACTAGGTCTGCTCCGGCGGAAATGGCTTCCAGGGCCGTGGGCTCGTGCGCCAGCTCAAAATCCTCTGTCCTGAGCATTACACCGCTCCCCAGGTCCTCTGCCACAAAGAGGCTGTGCTTTTTCCCCAAGTTCACAAGTTCGCCTATTGATGGTCTCTCCTCAAACCCGATCATTCTAAAATTGCTCTGATGGACTTTGAGCAGAAGGGCCGTATCCTGGGTTATGGCATCTTCATAATCAGAAAGCTTCGTTTTGTTGGTGGTTCCCACCTCTTTTAAGATTGCTCCGCTCAGAGCCAAAATCTCGGGTATACGAAAGCCACCGCCTATCTGCACCAACTCACCCCTTGAGACGACGACCTCTTTTCCCTTAGCCAAAGCAGTCAGAATCAGAAGAACCGCGCCGGCGTTGTTGTTTACTGCTAAGGCCGCTTCGGCTTGAGTCAATTGGCATAAAAGCTTCTGCAGGAAAATCCCCCTTTGGCTTCTTGTGCCCTCCCTGAGATCAAATTCGAGATTACTGTAGTTTTTGCTTATCTCTACTATATGCGATAATGCGTCTTCGCTCAGAGGTGCCCGTCCCAAATTGGTATGAAGGATCACACCGGTTGCATTGATCACCGGTCGCGTAAAATCGCTGGTTTTTTCGTCGACCGTTCGGCTGACCTTTTCGATTATTTCGTCCAAGGAAACATCTCGAGGATTCTCCTTGATCCGTTCTCTTATGAATGAAAGAGTCTCCCTTGCCGCTTCCGTTACCAGAGGATGAGAGTATTCTTCTATTTTGTCCTTCAGCTTTTCCGATTCCAGTATCTTTTCCACGCTGGGAAGCTGTCTCAGTTTCTCTTGGATCAGCTTTTCACTTGGATTCGGCATCTTTCATCCTCAGTTATTTCGCCGATGACCACCGGGTTGGGAACACCTTTCGAGATCAGAGCGTCCATCAGCTTCTGTTCCTTTTCCTTTGGCACCGCGATCAGAAGCCCGCCGGAGGTTTGTGCGTCGGAGAGAATCAGTTTTGCCTCCTCGGTGATCTCTTTATCCCAATCGACCTTATCGTCGATAAACTTGAGATTTGCCAATGTCCCGCCCGGAATGATTTTCTCCCGTGCCAACTCCCAGGCAAAATCTATCACGGGAACCTTTGATGAATAGATTTTTGCTCCTGTGGTTGAAGCATGAACCAACTCATACAAATGCCCCAGGAGTCCGTAACCTGTAACATCTGTGCAAGCATCGATGCCCACATCTAACATTGCCTCTGCGGCAAATCTATTCAAAAAAGTCATTGCCCTCACTGCTTCTTCTATCCACCTCTTCTCAACCTGTTCTTTCTTGATAGCCGTGGTTATAAGCCCAATTCCTAATGATTTGGTCAATACCAGAGAATCTCCAACTTTAGCATTGGCATTGCTTATTATCTTATCCGGATGAATTGTCCCGGTCACTGCCATTCCATATAGAGGCTCTTTGGTTTTAAGAGTGTGCCCGCCTATTATAACCACATCTGCCTCCTGGGCTTTGTCTGCGCCTCCTCTTAGGATTTCCTCGACGGCGGATAAAGGCACAGTCGCTTGAGGAAAACCAAGAAGATTAAGTGCAGATAAGGGCTTTCCTCCCATAGCGTAAATATCGCTTAAGGAATTAGCCGCCGCTATCGCTCCGAAATCATAAGGATCATCCACCACCGGCGGGAAGAAATCGACCGTCTGCACCAGAGCCAAATCGTCTCTTAGCTTGTAAACCCCAGCATCGTCTACCGAGTTGAACCCAACCAATACGTTTGGATTATTCATTTTGGGCAAATGACCCAGAACCTGGGTCAGGTCGTCCGGACCGCACTTTGACGCTCACCCAAAACTCGATGCCAGAGTAGTCAATCTGATTTTTCGTTCTGAATCCATCGTTTATTCAGTAAGGATATACCGTTCTGACTCAATCATCAAATCATGATATTTCTCTCTTGGACAGTCAAAGGTTACGGCTTGGAAGAGAACCTGCATTCTACAGGAGAGTATTAGTCTCTTGAGCATCCGTTTAACAAAATCGTCGTCAGGTCTAGGCCCTACAGACAATTTATTGGTATAATATTTCGTTCCATCGTCGATGGCCACCTCATAGTACATGGCCTCGAAATCCCCATGAGCCCATTCGTTTACAGACTTATATATGGCGCCGTAAACAAATTCACTCCACAGCTTCTCATGGTCGGTTGGAAATATTCTCTTCTCTTTATGCTTATTATCCAAGAGCTCAGCCATTGACTTTCTATCCGGAAGCTTGCCCTTGTTCTGCCTCCATCTCTCCTCCTCATCGGGGAACTCTTTGAAATAAATTGCTCGTAGAAGAAACTCGACCGCCCTCTTGTGAACGGCTTCTGCATCGCCCATGTACCCCTTTGATAGCAGCACCAGACTATTGTTTAAGGCCATTAGGGCGTGAAGAGCATGAATCACTATTGAAAACCCGGGATACTCGTCATTCCTAAAACCAGCTGATCCCATCAGCTCTTCGATCAATTCCAGAAGCCGTCTGAGCAATTTTGAGCCGCTTTCATACTTTAGACCAAAGTCTTTAGACACGTATTGTTCTTCTTCTTGGAAGAAACTGTCCATGTGATTTTTACTCTTTGATTATTCTCTTGCCAGCCAAGTCATTGGCGTCGAGCATAGCCGCAAGGCTTCTCGACAGATTTTTAAGATTCCTGCAACGTTGCTTCTGTGATTTATGCATCAGCTACCACCTCAAAAGTGGTCAGTATTGGCTTTTCAACCTTGGTTTGCGGAAATTCCTCCAGGTAAAGCTCTGTAGCTTCCTTGAGATTGGCAATCGCTTCCTCAATGGTATGACCTTGACTTACTGTTCCCACCTCGGGACACTCCGCCACGTACATATCTTCTTCTTTATGGAGAACGGCGGTAAACGTCAAAGTAGTCATCTTTCACTACTTTTCGAGCAAAAAGTTACTGTCAACCAACTTCGCGGGCGGGATTGAGTCACAGAGTCCCTTGTAACTTGCTTTGTTTATATGTCGATTGTCCTTCCCACTCCATTTTCTATGAAATCCTCTCCATATTCTTCTTTAAACAATTCTCGCGTTCTATCTCCGGAGCAATGACAAGGCGCCGCTTTTTTCACGCCCAGTTCCCTGAAGCTTTTTATTATGTCTTTCAATTTCGAGTCGCTGGTTCCCGATAGATGAAAACCGCCAACAACCAGATAAATCTCCTCGCCGGTAATCTTTTTAGCTTCTCTTAACATTTCCACAATGCCGGGATGGGCACATCCGGTTATCACCGCCAACCCTTTTTCCGTTTTGACGATCAAGGCCTGCTCCTTTATCGACGTGCCCAATTCGCCGGTCGTGCTCACGCTTTCTGATATCTTTGCCGGATCGCTCACTTCGATCGCATTTGCCTTGTATGATTTCACGCTATTCTTGAACTCATCGGGAAATGATCTCAGCAGGTAGACGTCAAGATTCGAGTTGATCTCCAACATCCCGTCAAGTCCGCCGGTATGATCTCCGTGAATATGAGATAGCACTATGGCATTAATGTTTTTCGGATCTATGCCCAACTTACGCATGTTATTAAGCAAGGTGGGGCTGTCTGCGCCGGTATCGAAAAGAATGTTTTTATCTCCTACCTTGACCAAACAGGAGAATCCCCATCCCGTTTTCAATTGGGGATCATGTTCGTAATTGTCATAGATCGTAATTAAATTGACTTTTGCTTGGCTTGATTCCATTTTGATCTCCTCAGTCTCTTTTGTTGCTCTGCAATTGAATAACCAGATCAACGGTAATATGACTGCGCAAACTGTTAACCTAAGATATCTCTTCATCTAATTTTCAGATTAGAAACTCAATGGTCTAAGAGCACCTCACATAGAAAATCAAGCGGAAGGGGTGGGAATCGAACCCACCTCCCCCCGGGCCTACCGAGGGGACCACGGATTTGAAGTCCGCAAGGACCACCAGATCCTATCCACTTCCGTTACTCAAAATATAACATAAATCTCCTCTTGAGGCAAATTTCCTTGTGAAGAAATTGGGACGAAGCAGTCTCTAAGTTGGCTGACTCATCCAGCTAACAAACCGCCCAATGAATTGCGCAACTACAAGAGAATCATCCCGGTTTGCTTTTCCAGCGGTCGTGCATCCACAACCACTGAGACGGATATTCTCTGATTATGGATTCTAGGACCTTCGTGTATCTCTGCGTTGTTTCAATTATGTCCTTCTCCTTATCTCCGGAAAGGGCAAGTTTTACAGGCTCTTTCACCATGATTTTGTATCTGTCATCTCCCTCTCTTACTATCGCCATGGGAACGATGGGCGACTCGGTCTTATATGCCAGGAGCGCAGGTCCCACCGGAGTGCGTGCTGGTCTTCCAAAGAAATTCACGAAAACCCCTCTGACCCTGCTCGAATCCTGATCAGCCAACACGCCTAGCGCTCTGCCCGACCGCAGGGCTTTGATTATTTGCTTGACCGAAGCAGATGAGGGAATATTCTCCAAACCGACACTCTCCCTGCTGCTGACCAAAAGGGCATCCAATCTTGGATCATAAAGTTCCCGACCGATTACCGAGAACCTGTAACCTTTAAGCGAAAAATAAGCGGCAAAAAGCTCAAAGTTTCCAATGTGTCCGGTCACTGCGACGACTCCTTTGCCCATTTTGTAGATATTGTCAAGATATTCTAACCCCTCGATCTCGGTAATCTTTTCTATCTCTTCTGATGTCATATCTTTGAGGCGGACCGCATCCGCCAAGTTCTTTCCCACATTCTCAAAGACGTTCAAGGCCAACTTCTTAAGCTCTCTTTCGTCTTTTTCCTTTCCGAAAGCTATTCTTAGATTATTGCGGGTTCTTTTTCTTGCATCCGCTATTATGAAGTAGGCCAACTTCCCGAGAAACCTGCCCAGGGAAATCGAGGACTTACGTGGTAGGAGATTTAGAGCGAAGATAATGGAGGTGATGAGCTTATAGAGAAACCAATTCTTGAGCCTTTTCCTTTCAGATCTGAGTGAGGATTGTGACATCTCGCAAGTATCTTCTCATTAGTCCGTCACCGAAAGCTTTGGTCTCAGACCACTCCCGCCTTCAAAATATCGTGCAGGTGGACTATGCCGACTGGTTCTTTTTTTCCATTGGTGATGATCAGGGAGGTAATGCTGTGGGTTTCCATCATGTTCAAAGCTTTTGCTGCCAGTTCTTCACCATCTATGGTCTTGGGATTTCTGTTCATCGCCTGTTTGGCCTTCAGGGTGAATATCTCGTCTGTTCTCTCCACCAATCTTCTTAAGTCTCCATCAGTGAAGATTCCCACCAATTCACCTTTTCCGTTAACCACCGTCGTGGTTCCCAGCCTTTTGGAGGTCATCTCCAGGATGACGTCCTTAACGTTGGTCTCTTCCGAGACGACGGGTATCTCATCTCCGGTATGCATGATATCCGACACCTTCAGGAGGAGCTTTCTTCCCAATTGTCCCCCGGGATGAAGGAGGGCAAAGTCCTCCGAGGAGAAATGTCTTTCATCCAGAAGCGTTACTGCCAGAGCATCGCCCATCACTAATGTGGCGGTGGTGCTGGATGTAGGAACGAGGTTACGGGGGCAGGCTTCCTCGTCCACCGAGACGTCAATTACCACGTCGCTTTTTTCCGCCACCGGCGAGTTGGGGTTGCCGGTTAGGGCGATGATGGGCACCGCCAACCTTTTAAAAAGGGGAATCAAGTGATAAAGCTCGTCGGTGTCCCCGCTTTTGGTGATGGCAATCACCACGTCGTTTTTTCTTACCATCCCCAAGTCGCCATGTGTGGCTTCGACCGGATGAAGAAAAAATGCGGCCGTTCCTGTGGAGGTTAAAGTGGCAGCGATCTTCTTGCCGATTATCCCGGATTTGCCCATTCCGGTGACGATCACCCGGCCTTTACATTTCAGGATCAACTCCACCGCCCTTACGAATTGATCGTCGATCTTTCTCTCCAAGTCCAAAACAGCCTTGGCTTCCTTTCGGATCACCTCTTTGGCTTTCTCTTTTATCATGACACCAACTCCAACGGATTGATCTTCTTGCTTTCCAATATCATATCGATCACTTCCCTCACTGCCCCCTCTCCGCCTTTTGTTTTGGTCACGAATTTGGCAAATTTCCGGACAACCGGGTTGGCATCTTTCACGCAGATGGGAAGTGCTACCTTTCTCAAGACAGAAACGTCCAAAATATCGTCACCCATATAGGCGATCTGTTCATCACTCAAACTCAGATTCCTCTTGAGCTTTTGATATGCTTTGATCTTGTTCGTCACCCCTAAATATACATGTTTGATTTTAAGATCCAAAGCTCTAAATTTCGTTGCTTTTGATTTTCTGCCAGAGATCAGTGCGATTTCCAATCCCACCCGCAAGGCCAGGTAGATTCCCATGCCATCTGATACATTGAATCTTTTGGCCTCCTCTCCATGGTCATTCAAATAGAAGCAGTTATCAGTCAGGACGCCGTCAACGTCCAAGATAAGCAATTTGATCTTAGCGGCAATCTTTTTTATCTGATCTGTCCTCTTGTCCATTTCAATTGAATCTTAATTAGGGGAAAACAAGAAATCAACACGCTCCGCATTTCGCATATAGCAACTCATTCTTATTCGGAGTAGCAGAGCTTGCTCTGCGTTTACGGAAGGCGCGAGGCAAGTCTCGCTACTTCTTCTCTTCTTTCACCAATCTGTCGATCTCTATCACCTGAGTTAACAACTCCTCTAGTTTCTCCAAAGGCAGCATGCTATCCTTGTCGCACAAGGCATTTTTAACGTCGGGGTGGGTTTCGATGAATAGGGCATCGCAGCCGCAAGCCACGGCTGCGCGCGCCATAGGCAAAATAAACTGAGGCTGTCCGCCTGAGACCCCGCCGCCCGATCCCGGCAATTGCAGGCTGTGGGTGGCGTCAAAAACCACCGGATAACCCAGATTTCTCATGATCACCAGAGATCTCATATCCACCACCAGATTATGATAGCCAAAGAAGGCACCCCGCTCGGTAAGAAGAATGTCGTTATTTCCCGCAGACTCTATCTTCTGCGCAATTGAACCCATATCTTCAGGCGCCATGAACTGCCCCTTTTTGATGTTAACCGCTTTGCCGGTTTTCGCCGCGGCCAGGACTAAATCAGTTTGCCGGCATAGGAAGGCTGGGATTTGAAGAACGTCCGCCACTTCCGAGACCGGCTCGGCTTCGTCAGGATTATGAATGTCCGTCAGTATTGGGACATCAAACTCTTTTTTGACCTTCTTCAAAATCCCTAAACCCTTGCTCAATCCAGGTCCGGAATAGGACTTAGCGTTCAGTCGATTCGCTTTTGAATAAGAGCTTTTGAAAACGAAGGGAATCTTAAGCTTGCTGGTCATCTCTTTGATCTTTTCGCAAGTTTGGAGCACGATCTTCTCCGATTCGATCACGCAAGGGCCGGAAATCAAAGCCAGAGGATTCCCTCTTCCAATTTCAATACTATTAATTTTCACGGTTCGCTTTCTCTGTCACTTTTTAATCCCCCTTGATAAAAGAAGGATTCAGGGGGATTATAATCTGGTGTGGGACGGGGGTTACACCTCATCATTGTCGCGGACAGGGGTACAACCCCTGTCCGAACCGAGGCACGAAAACATTCCTACGCATACCCACTAAAAGCCTAACAGTTTTTTTGCCATTTGACGGGGATTGCCCTCATCGGGTGCACCACATTCCCTAAGGGCATTCTTAGCTGGCACTTCCTGAAAAGCGTGATAGGAACCCTGAGGTGTTTTGAAGAAAAGGTATTCAACGCCCTCTTTGCTTTTCAGAGTGCCAATCTTTAAGCCATATCCTTTCTTCTTTTTTTGAACCTTTCTCATTTTACCTCCTTTTTATCATCTTAATATGGATTGCCATTGGATTCCTCAGCCTCCTTGCGGATAAAGGTGTAATTACTGTCTGATTATAAAGTATCCGCTTAATCTATTACATACGTTCACCAATCCGTTTCATCTGTTGGCAATCTTTCCCGAATACTCCAACTGCTGCCCCATGAAATCCTGAGAATATGAAATCTCTACGTCGGTTATCTTGCCGTCCGTATCTTTGATTAAGCTTAAGCTGGGCATTACCAAGGCGTGATGATCGGGCAAGTCAATGGCTTGAGCTCTTTTCATCACTTGGTCTCTCCACTCTGTATTGATCTTCACTCCAAACGTCTCAACCAGGCTCTCGGCCTCCTGGTAATCGCCTTCCGCTTTAATCCTCATGATCAAAGATAGAATTTCGCCAACGCCTTGCCTCATCCGGTCCAGGTCCTTTGCCACCATGTATAGTTTTCCATCCTTCTGCACCGTCTCGATGGCTTTGGTTTTCTCTCTTAGAAAGGAGACAACCATGTGCCGGGCGCGGGCATGATCTTTCTCCAGCCGGTCGCCCTGCTTGACGGTTCTCAACCTGACTAAGTCCATGCGAGCATAATCGCGATACAGCGCTTCTCCGGTTTTTCTGTCGATGTCCGCCAGTTGCATCAGTCTCGGATCAAAGATATGCCACAGAGCCACCAGATCAGCCTTTGCCTCCTCGAGAGTGGAATAGTATTCCCTCAGATACTCGGAAGGATCGGCGGTGAGTCTTTCGCTTACCTTTCCTGATCCATGCCCTAAGATCTCGTGGATGGCCGTGTGCAAAAGATCTGCTTTCTCGCCGTAAAGCTGGTCCAGTTTGATCTCCTCTTCGGTCAGGGCAAATTCTTTTGCCATTTTTCCCGCTTCTGCTTTTCGCCTGATGCTACAAACATTGGTCAAAATGAAGTTCTTGCTCCCGTAAGTCTGTCTGATCTCTTGGGCGTTGGGAAGGTTGACTCCCAGGAACGAAATCGGCCCTCCTCCGCCTGTCGCCAGGAGCAAGGCCACTGCGTTCGCCACTGGAGGATTGATCTTTTTCTTTTTGTATTTCTCATCCCAGGGAGCTTTGTCCTCGAAATACTCAGCAAAGGCAGCCATATCCTGCATCACCTGATTGGCTTCTTTGTCCACAAAGCTCACCGTTCCCTCATATTCGCCTTTGGCTCCGCGGGCATCGCTGTATGTCTCAATGAAACCGTTGATGGTTTCAACTATGGGGTTGTCCCTTACCCAGCTGATATTGTATTTGTCGAAGTCTTTGGGATCGCCGGTCTTGAAATACCGGATGAGGTTGCCCAGGGCTTCCCTCTGTCCTTTCCCAGCGTAAGGCAGGGCTTTCTCCAAATTACCTGTCACCCGGTTGAGTTGTTCTGCGTATAGACCAGGGGGAACGGAATCTGTACCGGCGCGGTAAACCTGCTCTATTATCTTCCCATCCTTTTTCACCACTTTTGAATTAAGGGGATATTTCTCCTCAAAATCCTGCAGGTCTTTCAGCGTGACCCCCTCATAGTAGTTATTGCCACTGGCGGTTATCACATCTTCCCCTTGCTTGGGAGACTTGTTTGCCAGAAGCGGCTCAAAATCAGGATCGAAGATAGTCCTTTGAATCTTATTCAGTTCTTCTTTAAGGGCTTCTTCATCTCTCAATTTCAGATCAGCACCGTTGGACAGTGCAGCTTTCGAGGCTAAAAGAAGATCTTCGGGACTGAACTCCGGGACGAATTTTCGATTATTAGTGCCGTAGTTTCCGTTGAAGGCCCAGAAAAGTTTGAGATAGGAAGTGATTCTCTCCAGAGGTTTTTCGTCTATCCCCTGAGGATGGGTTACGATCTCCTCCAGAAGATTTCTTACCTTAAGCCCGTGCCGGTGATTTTGGTCGTAGGTGATGTCGCGCCCGGCCAGAGCAGCTTGAGAGAGATAGTATGCCAATATCTTCTGATTTAAGCTCAAATCCTGGAAGCCGTCAGCATAAAGCTGAACCAGCGCAACTTTGTCCACTGTTTCTAAAAGATATTTTCGCTCATCTGTTTTCATGTTTCCTCCGCAGCTAAGAATATATGGAAAAAAGCGCAAAGACAAAAGAATAATTTTCTGGCCTCTCCACTCCCTCACGTGGCCTGAGCTTCCAGCTCCACGGTTTCTCTTATATTTCGCCCGCTAAGATATGTCCCTCTCTTCGGATGATGGACACCGGAATGATTTTATTCTTCAAAGAATTTTCGCCGTCCAGCAAGACCCGGATGTAATTGCCGGAAAGGCCGGTGAGTTTATTCGTTTTTTTGTCTCTCTTGTGTTCAACTAAAACGTTCAGTGTTTTTCCGATGAACCGATCCAGATATTCCTCCCATTTTTTCCTGCCCAGATCATGCAGGATTTCACTTCTTCTATGAATGATATGTGGTGGAACCTTATCGGGAAACTCGGAGGCAACGGTTCCCTTTCGGTCGGAATAGCTGAAGACATGAAGATAATTCAAAGGTGAAGATGATATGAATCGATAGGCATTCTCAGACTGTTCATCGGTTTCACCGGGAAATCCTACTATCACATCTGCACCGATCATCACTTCCGGAATGGCACTTCTGATTTTTTTCAGAAGTTCTGTATACGCACCAGTGGTATAATCTCTTTTCATCAAAGAGAGTATATGGTCATCTCCGCTCTGCAAGGGGATATGCAGGTGTCTTGCGATTCTTTCTGATTTTGAGATTAAGTCAACCAATTCTTCTGAAAATTCCTTTGGGTCGATGGAGGTGAATCTCAATCTCTGTACTTCGGTATCATTCAGTATTCTTTCCGTGAGCCGCACCAAATTCAAGCCATCCTTACTATACCTGCCAATATGCACTCCGGTCAGAACCACTTCCCTGTATCCATTTTTCACCAGGCAATTAATCTCGGTTACAATCGAGCGGAGTTCCCTGCTTCTCTCCTCGCCCCGCGCCAAAGGCACCACGCAATAGGAGCACCTTTTGTTACATCCATCCTGGATCTTCACCAGAGCCCGGGTATGCTTCTTATGTCCGGTAACTCTGAAGCCGAAAAATCGGTCGTCCTTTTCTTCCTTCCTTAGCTTGACAGTCTGATCCCCGAACAGATTTGTAATCAGATTGATTAGATTCCCCTTTTCCTCCTGTTTGACCACCAGACTCACACCAGGCAAATTCCGCAAAAATTCCTTCTCCAACTGTGCATAACATCCGGTAACCACGATTCTAGACCGGGGCGATCTTCTTCTGGCCCGATAAATGGCCTGGCGAGAGCTGTAGTCGCTCTCTTTGGTGACGGTGCAGGTATTGATCACATAGATATCTGCCGGGACTGAAAAATCGACCCTTTCGAATCCACACTCCTCCAACTCTTCGGCCATCGCCTGGGTCTCATATTGGTTAAGCTTGCAGCCGACTGTGAATAAGGCTACCTTCATGGCACTGGTTTCGTTGCTGCGCAGTTTACGAGAATGCGAACTGCCATCTTAAGCTTTGTAATCTCAGATATTCTGAACAACAAAAAAGCGATGGCAATTGCGTATTTCCGCTCAGATCATCAAGCCATCGCTTTCGTTTCTTTATTGCCAAAACCAACTAGGTGTCGGTTCCCTCCTCCTTCTTTTCAGGCTTTTTCTCCTCTGCCTCGGTCGCAGGAGTCTCCTCTGTTACTTCCGATGAAGCAGGTTGCTCCTCTGCAGACTTTCCTTCATCTTCGGTCTTCTCTTCTGTTTCCGCTTCAGGAGTGTCCTTTGTCTCAGCTTCCGGAGGTTCGGCTTGAGGAGAGATTTCCTCCTTCTTATCCTCCCCTGCTTCCGGCACAGGCTCATCTTGGGTTTGAAGCTCGTGAACCTCCTCCGTGTCGGTTTTGGAAGGCTCAGCCGGGGGAGGGGCTTCCGCGGGTTTTCTTTCCACGTCCAATTTTGGCCGCTCCTCCACTATCTCCTCCACCTTGAGGGTCTTGGTTGGATGCTTGACCAAGAATTCTTCCAGCTCCGCCTTCTCTCTTCCTCGATAATACGCGTCCACAGAGAGAACAATCCGTTTTCCAGCCCTGTCGAACTCGATCACCTTTAAGGGTATATCATCCCCTTCATTAAAGGCATCTATCGGCCTGCCAATCTCCGGCTTTCCCAGATGGTTGGTGGGGACAAACCCTTCCACGTTGTCTCCCAGATCCACGATAACCCCTCTGTCCAAAAGCCGCAGGATCTTACCGGTAGTCTCTTTATTCACGGCAAATTTCTTGGACAGCTCCGGCCAAGGATCCGGCTGGAGTTGTTTGTAGCCCAAGGAGATTCTGCGATTGTCCTTGTCCACGTTCAACACCATAACCTCGATTCTTTCTCCCTTTCTGATCAGTTCTGAAGGATGCTGAATCCTTTTGGTCCAAGACATATCGGAGATATGGATCAAACCGTCAATTCCTTCTTCCAATTCCAGGAAAGCACCGAAGGCGGTTAGGTTTCTCACCCGTCCGCCCACTTTTGATCCGACCTCGTATTTTTCCTGGATACTCTCCCAGGGATCCGGCTCCAGCTGTTTAATGCCCAAGGATATCTTTTCATTCTCCTTGTCCACCGATAACACCACTGCTTCCACCACGTCCCCAATCCCCATCAATTTGGAAGGATGCTTTATGTGTTGGGTCCAAGACATCTCGGAGATGTGAATCAACCCCTCCACCCCCTTTTCCAACTCCACGAAAGCGCCGTAGTCGGTGATGGAGACCACCTTCCCCTTCACTCTTTTCTCCACCGGGTACCTTTCCTCAATGTCTTCCCAAGGATACGGGGTGAGCTGTTTCAAGCCTAAGGAGATTCTTCCCGTGCTTTTGTCAAAATCCAGTATCTTCACACTGATCGTGTCGCCAAGAGCCACCAACTCGCTGGGATGGCTTATCCTTCCCCAGGACATATCGGTAATGTGAAGGAGCCCATCCACTCCCCCCAAATCGATGAACACCCCAAAATCGGTAATGTTCTTCACCACTCCCTCTCTGGTCTGGCCCGGCTGCACTTCAGTTAGAAGCTTTTCTCTCTGCTTCTGTCTTTCCTCCTCTAGGACCGCCCTCCGTGAAACCACGATATTGCGTCTGGCTTTGTTGAGCTTAATCACCTTGAATTGGATGGTTTTCCCCAAAAGGGCGTCGAAATTCGAAATCTGCTTCAAAGCTATCTGTGACCCGGGAAGAAAAGCATCTACTCCCAACAGATCTACCACCATCCCGCCTTTGATTCTGCGCGAGATCTTGCCTTCAATCAGTTCACCCTTATCATGAGATTCTCTAACTCTCTCCCACACTCGCACGAAGTCAGCCTTTTGCTTGGACAGAACCAATTGACCATCCTGATCCTCTATGGCATCCAAGAATACTTCTATCTCATCTCCCACCTTTATGTTTAAAGGCTCAGGAAATTCCGAGATGGAAATTATACCCTCCGATTTGAAACCCACGTCCACTATCACGTCCTCTTTGGTCACTCCCATCACTTTTCCCCTTATGATTTCTCCTTCTTGAATATCGTGCAGGGTGGTTTCATACATTTCCAGGAGTTGGCCAAATTCATCCGGGGAATATTCCTTTTCCACCGCCTGAGTCAAAGCCTGGCGCGAAATCAAAGAGGGTGCCTGTTCAGGCACTGGCGGGGTAATCTTTTCGAGGGCTTTTGTCACCTTTGGTCTTCTCGGGGTTACGGCCGTTTCAGTTGCTGTCTTCTTCTGGCTGACGGTCTTCTTCTCTATCGTTCTTCTTTTCCTTACGGCCGGTCTCGTGGTCGTGCTTCTGGTCTTTTTCTCACCTCCTTTTTTCGAAATCTGAGCAGCTGCCCCAGATCGGCTTGTCACCTTCGCCCTTTTCTTAGGGACAGATGCGGGTTTGGACTTCTTCTCCTCAACCATTAAACCGTTCCTCCTTTATATAGAATTTGTCCAAGTGAGGATTCATCCCGAGGGATTCATCCTGATGGACATGCTTTCAAATATCAATTACGAAGAGAACACTCGGGATATTTTCTCACTTCCTCAACTACCTCCTGGATAAGCCAGTCCGGGGTAGAGGCGCCGCCGGTCACTCCCACCCTTGACTTACCTTTAAACCAGCCTCTTCGCAGTTCTCTTGCCGTTTCGATGTGATGAGTGGGAGTACCTATCCTTTGGCATAGTCTTGCCAGCCGGGTGGTGTTGGCGGAATTATGCCCTCCCACGACGATCATCATATCCATGCTGCTCGCCAGTTTAAGAGTGGCTTTCTGAGCACGGGCGGTGGCATGACAGATGGTGTTGCACACCTTCAACTCATCTGCCTTCTCAACCAGCTCGCCGATCACGTGTTTGAAGGCATCAATGTTCAAGGTGGTCTGGGCAATCACCCCTAGTTTCTTAAAATGAGGAAGGTTTTTGCTCATATGGTTATGATTTATGACCAGCACTGAGCCCTTGACATATCCCCTGATCCCCTGAACCTCCGGGTGATCTGCCTCTCCCACCACCACCACCTGATAACCTTGCTCGGAAAGCAGCGTGGCCTCCTTCTGAGCCTTTTTTACGAAAGGGCAGGTGGCGTCTACCACCTCGATCTTCTTTTTGTTTATCCTTTCCAGTATTCTTGGATGTATCCCGTGCGAGCGGATGATCAAAGTCCCTGCTCTTATCTTTCTTAAATCCTCTACGGGATAAACGCCTTTTTCCTTTAAATCCTCCACCACCTGGGGATTATGAATCAAAGGTCCCCAGGTGTAAACCTTTTCGTTTTTCTTCGTGGCTACGTCGAAGGCAAGCTTGATTGCTCTTTTGACTCCAAAGCAAAAACCCGCCTTCTTGACCAGAAAAACCCTCATCAATTCCTACCAACGATCCTTTTAGATAATCTAATCAAGTCTCCCAATAAAGCAAATCAAAAATCATCATTTTCAGCTTTTTCTTTTAACATCTTGATCCTGCACATTATCTCTTGTCCAATACGCTTGTACCCCTCCTTATCCTTCGGGATCTCATCCAGCCAACTTTTCATGATGGGGGAGCCAAAGAGGATCACCAATTTTTTCCTTTTGAGAAAGGTAGAAAGCAAACCTCTCGAGTTGCTGATGTAAGCAGGCACTATAGGGACACCTGCTTGGGAGGCTATCTTTCCCACGCCCAGTTTGGGTTCCCCAAGATTTCCGTCTCTGCTTCTGGTTCCCTCAGGAAAAAGCAGGAGCGCCTTCTTCTCATTCAGAAGTTGCATAGCCTGGGTCATTGCCTTCCTGTCGAAGCTCCCTCTGCTGATGGGAAAGGCGTTGTACTTGCGGATCAACCATCCGAAAAGCCCGTTGTTAAAGAGTTCAGTTTTGGCCAAATAGTGAAGCTCCCGACCAGCGGCTGCACCCACAAAGGGTGGATCAACGTAAGCGGCATGATTTGAGGCTATGATCACCCCACCTGTTTGGGGAATAAATTCTGCTCCGCCTTTTCGGAATCGCCAGAGAATTCTAAGCATAAGATTGATAAGTTTCCAGCCCAGAAAGTAGTGAGTTCTCACCTCGAACCACTCTTCACCCTGTATAGTTCAATGACCTTGTTCACCTGCTCTTCGATGGACAGATGGGTGGTGTCCACCACCACCGCATCTTTATCCAGGCAAAGGGGACTTGCCTCTCTTCCGGAATCGAGCTTGTCCCTTTTGGCAATCTCGTCTATCTGCTGCTCCAGCGAGGTTGGTATCCCCTTGTCTTTAAGCTCTAGAAAACGCCTTCTTGCCCTTTCTTTCAAATCCGCATCCAGATATATCTTGAAAGCATGAGGAAAGACCACCGTGGTGATATCCCTTCCTTCTGCCACCAGATCGTTTTTTCTGCCCATCTCCCTCTGTTTTTCAACCAAGACTTCTCTGACCTTCTTATGCAGGGAGACAAAAGAGACATTTTGGTTTACAACAGGCTCCCTGATCTTTTCGGTCACGTCTTTGCCGTCTAAGAATATCTTATCGATGCCGGCCTCATTTTTAAACGAGATTACGGAGCTCTTAGCTAACTCTTCCAGTTTTTCTTCATCATTTACATCCAGTCCGTTTTCGAGAGTCTTCAAAGTAATGGCCCGATACATCGCTCCGGTGTCCAGATATAAAAAACCCAATTTCGTTGCCACCAGCTTAGCGGTGGTACTTTTTCCTGAGCCAGCCGGCCCGTCTATGGCAATGACTTCCTTACTCATCAAAATAAGAGATTACCCCTCCGAAGGTTTTAATATAACCCCCGCCTCGTGTTTCTGCAAGTGTTTTATTCCTATACTCCCTGCCTTCTTTACCCACAGCTAACGGGGTAAACACAACCGGTGCCTTCAAACCCGTTGGAACGGTTTCTCAAGCTCGATCTTCCTCGAACGAATCGCCGCTTGTGAATCTGGTGAAGTCGCACTCACCTTACCGCAGCTTTAAGTCTATGGATTTCCTTCTCCTGCAGGTATCTCCAAGCCTTCGGCTTCAAATTCCCTACACTCAGGTTGGCGAATCTTGTCCGCACTAAGCTTGTGACGGGGTGGCCGACTGCTTTGCACATTCTCTTTATCTCTCTTTTTTTTCCCTCTTTCAACTTCAATTCGAGCACGGAGTTGCCACGCATTATCTTGAGAATTCGTGCCTTTGATCTGGCGATTTCGCCATCATCTAACTTGATCCCCTTACTAAACCCTTTCAGAGTCTTCTGATCTATTTCGCCTCTTATGGTAACCTGATAGGTTTTCTCTACCTGGAATTTAGGATGAGTCAGTCGATAGGCCAACTCGCCGTCATTGGTCAGAAGTAAGACCCCCTCAGCATCCAGATCCAATCTTCCTACCGGAAACACTTTTTTGTCCTTGCCCACCAAGTCCAGGACTGTGGGCCGCCCGAAGCTGTCCTTTACCGTACAAAGATATCCTCTGGGTTTGTTCAGAAGTAGGTAGATCAACCTTTCTGGAAGGCGGACTCTTTTCCCGTTTACTTTTATTTCATCCTTACTCTCATCGATTAAGATTCCCAATTCCTTGATTCTGACCCCATTCACCGTCACCCGGCCCGATTGTATCAATAGATCAGCTCCACGTCTGGAGGAGAGGCCCGCCTGGGCAAGGAATTTATTGAGTCTCATCTTCAGTAGAGGATTGAGGAGGACTTTCGGGGATCGCTGGCAGGGGAACTTCTTCGGCCACCTTTTCTTCTTCTGGTACCTGTTGTGGCTCTTTCACCTCGTCTTCACCGATCTTCTCGAACATTACCTGAGTTAGAGGAGCCTCTTCTTTTCTCTTCAAAAGCATCTCCAACTCTTCGATTTTGGGCAAATCGTCTAAGTCCTTCAGCCCGAAGTGGGTCAGGAACTCTTGCGTGGTGCCGTACAACAAGGGCCTTCCCGGGGTGGGTTTTCTCCCCACGATGGTGATGAGCTTTCTGTCCAGCAACGTGAATATCGGGCCTTCGCTGTTGACCCCCCTGAGCCGATCCACATCCGTTTTGACGATGGGTTGCCTGTAAGCCACGATGGCCAAGACCTCCAGAGATTGTTGGGACAACCTCTCTCTCCGATTGTGAGAAAACAAAGCTCTTATCCAGGATGCAAAGTCGGGAAGAGTATACATCTGGTAACCTCGGGCGATCTTCTTTATGGCAAAACTGTGTCCCCCCATTCGATATTTATCATTCAAAGAGTCTACGGTCTCCTCTATCTCCTCCAGGGTGACATCTTTAAGAACCGCCTGAATCTTGTCTGAAGACAAAGGTGACTCTGAGGCGAAAAGAAGAGCTTCAATTATTTGGTGGTGATTATTTTGACTTTCCAAACTTTTACCTCACCTTCATTCTGTTTACCGTTTACTATTTACTGCATACTGCAAACTGGAGACTGCTAATCTCAAGACACAGAATTCCTGCTGACTACTCCTCTTTTACCATTTCCGGATAGGTTTTGGCTTCCTCCTCGCCCCTTAAGACTCGCAGGCCTCCTAAGGCCAGCGCCTTCATCTCGTCCTGCCCCGGATATGCCATCACTTTGGCGATGAAACTCACCCATTCTTCGAGTCTGCTCCGCACGTACTCTGAGTATGCCAATCCACCAGTCAGAACTATGGCATCCACTTTTCCCTTTAGGGCAACTGCACGCTTTCCGATCTCGCAGCCGATCTGGTAAATCATGGAATCATAGACCACTTTAGCTTCCTCATTTCCATTTTCTATCATCTTTTCGACTTCTCTGCAGTCATTAGTATTTAGATATGCCACTAATCCGCCGCCTCCCACCATTCTCTTTTTGATTTGATCCAGGGTATTCTTGCCTGAAAAGCACCATTCCGCAAAATCGAAAACAGGCAGACTTCCCGATCTTTCAGGGGTGAAAGGTCCGCTGTCCAAAGCGTTGTTGACGTCGACCACTTTTCCTTTGCGCATGGCAGCAACGCTGATTCCACCGCCCAGATGAGCTATGATTAGATTGAGTTGGTCGTGTTTCTTGTTCAGATCCCTGGCCGCCAGACGTGCGGTGGCTTTGACATTTAGCGCATGAAACAAACTCCTGCGGGGCAGCTCCGGCAGTCCCGAATATCTGGCGATGCGGGTGAACTCGTCCACTGAAGGCGGGTCCACGATGAAGGAGGGAAGATGATAATCCCAACCCAGTCCAAAAGCTAAAACCGCACCCAGGTTGGAGGGGTGTTCGCCTCCGTAAGCATTACGTCCGTCCTCGATCATCAGCTCATTCACCCTATAGGTTCCGCTCACCACCGGTCGAAAAAGCCCTCCCCGCCCCACCACCACAGAGAGCGTCTCCGGTCTAACCTTGGCATCTTCTAATAGCTCCTTGATCAACTTTTTTCTGAACTCATACTGATCCCACACTCTTTTGAAAGGCTCCAGCTCCAGCTTGCTGTGACTTATGCTTCTGGTGAAAACCTCGTTCTCATTCTCGAAAATGGAGACTTTGGTAGAGGTGGAGCCGGGATTGATTACCAGGATTCTGGACTTCTGTGCATTTGTCATTGAAGCTCCCGACAACAGAAACAAGTAAAACGAAAAACTAAAAGAGAAAAACTAAAAACTACAACTCAAAGATAAAAATCAAATCCCTAGTCTGTTCGTTTCGAAGGCCAAGTTTTTAGTTCTGAATTGCGTTTTTTCCTTTTTATCTTTGAGTTTTGAATTTCAGCCATCTTCCTCATCAGAAACCACCATCAGCACAATATGCTTTTCACCGCTCCCACCCTTTTGATTCTCTGCTTGGCCATCTTGTAAGCTGCCTGGTAAGGCGAAATGTCCTCCTTCTTGGAGATGGCTATGATCTTTGCCATTATGTCGTATATTTTCTTAACTGAAGCCAAAGCCTCTTCCTTTGAGAGTATCTCCAGAGCATCCTCGGTCAAGAAAAGCTCGCCCGCATTTATCACAAAATCGGGAGCGTATAATATGCCCATTTCCCAGAGTTTCAGACAAAGCCTGGGGTCTTCTACGATGTCGTAAGCGGCGCCTGCAATTATTTTGCAGCGCAGCTTGGAGATGGTCTCTTTGGTCACCACCGGCCCTAAGGCACAGGGCGAGAGTATATCACAGTCAACCCCTAATATCTCCTTGGGTTCTACTACGTGGGTATCGGGGTAGCTGTCCTGGACGTCTTTTATGGAATCATAATTCAAGTCGGTGATTATCAACCTAACATTTTCCTGCTTGAGGCAGTCCACCAATCTCCGTCCCACGCTTCCGACTCCCTGGATGGCCACCGTCAGACCGTCTAAGGAAGAAACGCCGTATATCTCCTTGACGCAGGCCTTCATTCCCCAGTGAACACCATGAGCGGTAAGTTCGGCACTTTCTGCTTTTCCCCCGAAGGCCGATCCCTCCGACATCCCGGCGGCGGATCCGTATAAGAGCACGTAAGGGGTTTCTCTTTTGACGTACTTCATCTCCTGAGTATCCGTGCCCAGGTCCGGATAGGTGATAAATCTCCCTTTCAGCCCTTTCACGAATCTTCCGAAGGCGCGGAAATAGGCTTCATCTGTTTCTTCTTCGAAGTCCTTCCACAAAACCGCCTTTCCGCCGCCCGTATCCGAGTCTGCCACTGCCGACTGATAAGTCATTATCTCCGACAGTTTCAAAGCATCCAGCAATGCCTCCTCCTCGGACTTGTATCTCCATAATCTGCATCCACCAATGGCATTTCCCAGAGTGGTGTTGTGAATGGCGATGATTGCTTTCAGCTTTGTGGGCTTATTGTAGCAGAACAAAAGCTCCTCGTGACCGTGTTTTTCCATTAACTCGAATATGCTCATGATTCCAATTCCTACCTCACCCCCTATATCCCCCTCTCCACAACGTGGAGAGGGGGACTGGGGGAGAGATCATTGCTTTTCTTTCAACTCGATAAGAACTCCAGACGCACTCTTAGGCTGAAGAAAAATGATCTTGTCTCCCTCTACACCCAATCTTGGTTTTTCATCCACCAGTTCCACGCCCTTTTTCTCTAACTCCGCGATTGCCTTTTCGATGTCATCAACTTCAAAACATATATGATGAATCCCTTCACCCCTTTTGTCAATGAATTTCGCCACCACGTTGTCGTCGTCGGTGGGCATCAAAAACTCCAATTTAGTGCCCGATATATCGGTGAAGGCGATTCTTAGCTTTCTTTCCGGGACGTCGATCTCCTTAGAGACGTTGAGGCCAAATGCTTCCGAATAGAGGCTTGCCGCTTGCTTCAAATCTCTTACCGCTATTCCGATATGATCAATCTTGCCAATCTTCATTCTGACTCTATCCGTTCAATCCGTTGACCTGCTTTTTCGGGTCGGATGAATCCGACCCCTACAATCCGCGGGGCTTTGTAGGGGCTCGATTCATCGAGCCCGATTAAGGTTACACCAACACATTTTCCTGATACTCTCCCCATACCGATCTTAGAACGTCACATATCTCTCCTAAGGAAGCATAAGACTCAACGCATTTTACTATAGGATACATCAAATTTCCTTCAGTCAAAGCTTTTTTTCTCAGGTTTTCCAAGGAATTCTTGACTTTCTCGCTTTCTCTTTTCTTCCTGACGGCCTTCAATCTCTTAATCTGTTCTTGTCCTACCCTGGGGCTTATTTTGAAGACGTCTTTGATTTCCTCTTTCTCAGTCTCGAACTTGTTTACGCCCACTATGGTTCTTTCCTTCTTCTCGATCTGTTTTTGATACTCGTAGGCGCTTTTCTGAATTTCTCTTTGATAATACCCCGATTCCACCGCCCACAAGGCGCCGCCTTTTTCTTCGATGAAATCAATATACTTTTTTGCTCTCTTTTCAATTTCATTGGTCAGATATTCCACGTAATATGAGCCGCCAAGGGGATCAACCGTATCGGGGACGCCGCTTTCGTAAGCTATTATCTGCTGAGTTCTCAAAGCAATCTCAGCCGATTTCTGCGATGGGAGGCTCAAAGCTTCGTCCCTAGAATTGGTGTGCAACGATTGGGTCCCGCCCAGAACCGAAGCTAACGCCTGCAAAGTCACTCGTACTACATTATTATCAGGCTGCTGGGCAGTCAGGGTACAGCCTGCAGTTTGAGTATGAAAGCGGAGTTTGGCGACATCAGGATCTTGGGCACCGAATTTCTCGGTAATGATCTTTGCCCAGAGCCTTCGGGCAGCCCTGAATTTTGCGATCTCCTCAAAGAAATTATTATGGGAATTCAAAAAGAAGGAGAGCCTCTTGCCGAATTCATCCAGATTCAGGCCGGCTTCGATTGCTGCCTTGACGTAGGCTATTCCATTTGATAGGGTGAAGGCGATCTCCTGGACTGCGGTGGAGCCTGCCTCCCTGATGTGATAGCCGCTGATGCTTATCGGGTTCCACTTGGGAACGTTTTCTTTCGCATATTTGAAAATGTCGGTAATCAGTCGCATGGACGGTTTGGGGGGAAAGATAAAGGTGCCGCGGGCAATGTATTCTTTCAGTATGTCGTTTTGGATAGTTCCGAAAAGCGAAGCGAGCGAGACATTGTTCTTCTTTGCCAAGACCACGTACATTGCCAGAAGCACCGAGGCGGTGGCATTGATGGTCATGGAGACCGAGACTTTGTCCAGGGGAATTTGGTCAAAAAGAATCTCCATATCCTCTAAGGTATCTATTGCCACTCCTGTTTTCCCAACCTCGCCTTCGGATAGAGGATGATCGGAATCGTAGCCTATCTGGGTGGGAAGATCGAAGGCAACGGATAGGCCGGTTTGTCCTTGATCCAACAAATATCTGTATCTTTTGTTGGTCTCTTTAGCTGTGCCAAACCCGGCATACTGCCGCATGGTCCACAGCCGCCCGCGATACATGTTCTTGTATACGCCCCGGGTAAAAGGATACTCCCCAGGATACCCCAAGTCGCTATCAATGTCGCAATCCTGTATGGACTCAGCCGTGTAAAGTGGCGTGATCTCGATATCAGATGTGGTTGAAATTTCTTTTTGTTTCTCCAAAGCCGATCTCTTTTAAATAGGCCTCAATTGCTTTTGTATCCCCGACTAAAGTTCGCCAAAGCAGGCTTGGGGATGCGACAAGCCGCCAGCAATATGGCACTGCCTGAAGTCGCCTATAAGGTCAGTGCTCCTCTTTGAGCCAGGGGAGGTCGCCCGTGAACGTACTGCGGTCAAGAAAATCGAACAACCTGGCCAGCACGGAGCTAACCTCTCGATATGGGTGCTGTCGGTGAAACGGATTCCTTTGTTCTCGTTGTGCAACCCATTTAGGGCCAATTAGGAACAAATCGTGACTGACGGACTCAACCTTTGCTTTCTCTCCCTCTAGGGCCTTCGGCAGTTCCTCGCCTACTGGATCGTTAACCCCAACGTAGGCAAACTTTTGCTTTGGCCATTTCAATGCTTGGCGATGCAAGTCATACCTCCTTTCCTTGAACCGCCAACTGACAATTGTCACCTTATCAGGCCATCGTCGGGTTTCTTGCTTAAACAAGGCGATGCCAAAGAGAAGATTCTCGAAAGAATCTCGTGCATACTCCTCTTTGACGGCCCGGTCCCTGACATTTGTAAAGCCCCACCAGCCATCCGCGTCAGCTATCTCCCAGTAACTCTCGGCTTCGGAACGTCTTCCAGCATCTTCCCTTGTTTGTCCCCCAGAAAAAGCTAGGAGGGCGTTCGGAATCTCCGCAGCTAGAGTTACTCCAGCCTTGCTATGCTCGATGTAGAAAGGACCTTCTCCGGCAAAGATGCCGACCCAGCTTGAGTCAAGCGGCGCTATGTGTGGACTTGTGCAGTCCTTCTTACAGACACCGTGACCAGCTACTATAATCAGTTCAGTTTCCTTCCGTACGGCCATTGGAACCCCTCTTTGTTTGATTGAATGTTGACTCGCATCTTCGAGCTCTGCAAAGTGCCAAACCATTCGGGTGATAACGTTGCCTCCGTTCAGAATGAATTCCGTGAACCGCAAATCCGTTGTTAGCCCAAGTTACTTCTTAATTCCTTGATACAGATTGCCGACTACTTCAAAGTTCTCAGATTTAAAGTCTGTCGTCAATGGGAATTCCTTTCTCTCATTAATTAACCAAGGCCAAAGTGGATTAGTTCTATTCTTGTCTGAATGCTGCTGATAGAAAAACTCTATTACTTGTTTTCCGCTCTGACAAACGTCGAAGATGTCCCTTCTGAAGTAGTTCTTGTAAAATTCTGTTCTTTCAATTGATTTTTGATGTATTATGTCGTCTCTGTATTTTTCAAGTTTTACATAATAGCTCCAAAATTTTTGATTCTCTAATTTCTTAGTTTGATATATCTCGGGCAAAATCTTACATAACTTCTGTTGCAATGGGATCCACCTTTCAATCGCTTTCTTATCATGTACTTCAATTATCCCTTTATTCCTGATTTCAGTTTTATATTCATAATCTTCTGGAATGCTTAAATTACAAAATGCTTCAAGCGCTGTGTAAGAGAAAACAATACTTATTTGAATACTTTCGATGAAATCGCAAACTATTCTTGATTTTTCCATTAAGTATTTTTTTCTATCTCCCTTAGCATTATCTAATGAATGGTCAAATTTGTTAGGGTCAATCTTGTTCTCAAAGATCAACTTTGCGTCGTTCAAAAGCCTTGTTGAAATCGACAAGAGAATACCAACATTATTAGGCGGAAAATACAATAGACTCTTCTTTTTAAAACTTATCTGGTCAAGCTCTTGATAAACCATAGAACCAACTTCGATCCCGCCTTCGATTTTCTTAATGCAAATTGGCTTACTTATTCTCGTATCGAATATTTCATATTGCTCTGGATAAACACAAAAGACTAAACCTATTTTGGTTTCACCTTTACTTTTCTTCTTTTTCATCGTTTACTATTTGAAGTTTTGTAGGTCAACCATCCCGAAGGGTGGTTGACAATCTTTTTTGCCAAGCAGTCCCTCGGACATGCTTGACTTACAATACCACAAAACTATTCAAAGACGATGAGCACCTCGTCCTTTTCCACGGCCTGATGCTCTTTTACCTTGATTGCTTTCACCTTTCCGTCGGATTTGGCTTTCAGCTCGTTTTCCATCTTCATGGCTTCCACAATTGCTACGCCCTGTCCTGCTACAACCCAATCACCTTCTTTCACTTCAATTGCGGTCACCAGGCCAGGCATGGGGCTTTTCAGCTCCTTTTCCTTTTTGGTTTCAACCTTCAGTCCACCAAATCTTTTCAGCCTCTGGGTTCTCTCATCCTCTAGCACACAGTCATATCTTTTACCATTTAGAAACACAGAGACTTTCTCTTCATTTTTGGAGAACTCCAGGTCGAACGATCTATGGTTGAACAGGAAGGATATATGGTTCTTCCCCCTTGTTTCAATGGAGTCCGCCAGAACAAGCTTACCGTCCAAATCGACTCTCAATTGTCCATCTGTCTCGGTGATGTCTATTCGAAAATCGCTATCTTCGATTCTAACTATGTATTTCATTTGCAGAAAAGACCATGGCGTGGCTGCAAGCCGTGAAGGTTTGCCCACGCAATCGTTTCTTTATGGTTCGTCCTTCAAAATACTTTTCATATTCTATCTGAATCGTCTCAATCCCATTCTTCTTCCTTCGATTTTCCAGGGATTCTCCTTTGATTTGGGTTTTGAGAGCAGAGCCTTGGTTCCCTTTTTATCCTGGTAATCTGAAAGAGCCGAAAAGACCGCCACAGCTTCAAGAACATCGTCTGACTCCGATCCCATCATCAATTGTCCTTTTTCCGTCTCTTCTTCGATGAAATGAGTGTGGATTTTCCCCTGTTTGAATCTTTCATTATTCATCACGCTGAGGTGGAAAGGAATGGTAGTCGCCACACCGGAGATGCGATATTCGGATAATGCTCTTTTCATTCTTTCAATGGCCTCATTCCGGTCATTTCCCCAGGTCAGAAGCTTGGCAATCAAGGGATCATAATAAAGAGAAATCTCGAGTCCCTCAGAAAGCCCCGAATCGACCCTAACGCCAGGGCCGGAGGGCTCCACATAAGAATGAACGGTTCCCACTGAGGGAAGAAAATTATTGTCCGGGTCTTCGGCATAGATTCGGCACTCGATGGAGGAGCCTTTCCGTATGATGTCTTCCTGTTTGTAGGTCAATCTCATTCCACTAGCTATTTTTATCTGCTCTTTGGCCAGGTCAACTCCGGTGACCATCTCGGTGACCGGATGCTCCACCTGAAGACGAGTGTTGGATTCTAGAAAATAGAAATTGCGATCCTGATCCACCAAAAACTCCATGGTTCCGGCATTGACGTAGCCTGCTGCTTTGGCGGCAGTAACTGCCTGTTCTCCCATAGCTTTTCTCATCTTCTCATCAACGATGGGAGAAGGTGATTCCTCCACCACCTTCTGGTGGCGTCTCTGGATGGAGCATTCCCTTTCACCCAGGTGGATCACGTTGCCGAATTTATCAGCCAGTATCTGTATCTCCACATGCCTGGGTTTTTCCAGATATTTCTCAATATAGATTCTGGGATCAGCGAAGGCTGACTTCGCCTCGGACTTTGCACCCCTTAAAGCCTCTTTCATCCCGGATTTTTCTCTCACAATTCTCATCCCTTTACCGCCCCCACCCCCAACGGCTTTAATCAGGATAGGGAAACCGATCTTTTCGGCGATAGAGGTTGCTTGCTCTTCTGACTCAATCTCCACCTCGGTTCCGGGCACAATGGAGACCCCTGCGCTTTTCATGGTCTTGCGGGCTGCTACCTTGTCACCCAACAGTTCCACCGCTTTTGAAGGGGGCCCGATGAAGACCAATCCTTCGGATTCGACCATTTTCACAAAAGCAGCATTTTCCGCCAAAAACCCATAGCCCGGATGAATGGCCTCCCCTCCGGATTTCCTGGCCACTCCGATGATCTTCTCCATATCCAGGTAGCTTTGGGCAGATGGCGCCGGGCCGATGGGATAGGCTTCATCTGCAAATCTAACGTGCAGAGCTTTCCGGTCGATCTCCGAGAAGACCGCCACCGTTTTTATGCCCATCTCCCGGCAGGCCCGGATAATCCTGACCGCAATCTCTCCACGATTGGCTATGAGAACTTTTTTTAACACGCGCAATTACCACGGTTGTGTAGTTGCCCGATTCATCGGGCGGTTTCTAGCTCGATCCTTCGACCCTTCGACGAACTCAGGGTGCTGAGCAAAGCCGAAGCACAGGCTCCCTTCGGGTCTGAGCCTTCCTTCGACACTGAGTCTTCCCTCGACCCTGAGGTCTCGGGACCGAAGGGCAGGACGAAGTGCAGGGTCGAAGACAGGATGGTGAGCTCGCCGAACCATAAATCGAGCAACTACGTTCTTCTTCCTGTATTTGCCCAATTCATCGGGCTGGCTTTAGCTCGATGAATCGAGCAACTACAAGGGGATATTCCCATGTTTCTTTGGCGGCAAGGATTCTCTCTTGTTTGATAGCATGGACAAAGCCCGGATCAATCTGGGTCTGGTGGTCTTCGGCTCGATCACGTCATCGATATAGCCTTTCTCTGCGGCTATGTAAGGATTGGCGAATTTCTCTATGAACTCCTCTGTCTTTTGCTCCACTGCCTTCTCTGGATCTTTAGATTGTGCTATCTCCCTTTTATGTATTATCTCCACTGCGCCCTTTGGTCCCATCACCGCAATCTCTGCTGTGGGCCAGGCATAGTTAACATCAGCCTTCACGTGCTTACTGGACATAACGTCGTAGGCGCCACCGTAAGCTTTGCGGGTTATCACGGTTAACTTGGGCACTGTGGCTTCACAGTAAGCATACAGAAGCTTGGCGCCATGCTTGATGATTCCGCCGAACTCCTGAGCGGTTCCGGGCAAAAATCCGGGTACGTCCACGAAGGTGACCAAAGGGATGTTAAACGCGTCGCAAAATCTGACAAACCTGGCTCCCTTTATGCCGGAGTCGATGTCCAGTACGCCGGCTAGGACCGCGGGCTGGTTTCCCACGATCCCCACTGACCTTCCTCCCAAGCGGGCAAAGCCAACCACCAGATTGGCGGCGTAATGCTGGTGAACCTCCAGAAAATCGCCGTTGTCGACAACACGCGTTATCACGTCTTTGATGTCATAAGGCTTGTTGGGATTTTCGGGAACAACCGAATTCAGCTCTTCATCGGTTCTATCCGCCGGGTCGTTACATTCGGTCTCAGGAGCGTCTTCCATATTGTTCTGAGGAATGAAGCCGAAGAGTTTTCTGACCAGGCTAAGCGTCTCCACCTCATTTTCGCACGTGAAATGTGCCACGCCCGATTTGG
>CAZPOP010000001.1:0-339753 GCA_964588305.1 uncultured Ignavibacteria bacterium | reverse complement strand
TTTGGTTAGAACGCTGGCCTGTCAAGCCAGAGGTCGCGAGTTCAAGTCTCGTCGGCCCCGCATTTTTAAGGCAGTTCACAGTTCATCGTTCATAGTCCAGGCAGAGGTCGTCCTGCCAACGGCGGGATCGGCCCCGTTTTTTTTAAGATGTTTGGTGGCTGGTAGTTGGTTGAGAATCAAGCCGGAGGTCGTCCCGTCCTTCGACAAACTCAGGACAGTGAGAGGAAGCCGAACTGCCAGCGGTGGGATCGGCCCTGCAGAGTTTCCCAACTCGTGGAATTCCAGGGTGGTGTTGTCCCCGATTCGAAAGTGGCAAAGCATCTTATTCCAGGGATTGAGTAAGTTCGCCAGCAGTCTACTTTTCATGTCGAACTGTGAAAGACATGAGGCTCACGTCCTGTGGGCAATTATCGCTCTGGCCGCCACCTTCACCCTATACGGGTGCGGCAAGAACTCGGATGATCACCAGAGTATTGCCTCGATTAAACAGGTGCGGGTAGCCGGCATCATACTTCGATGGGTTCCCGGGGACCGAGAAGCCAATATCAGTCGAACCGAGGAACTGATTCGTCAGGCTGCTTCTAAAGGCGCGAGGATCATCTGTACGCCCGAGAGTTTCCTCGACGGCTACAGTGTCAGGAATCCCGCTCTGTCTCGCGAGGCATTCCGTGCATTGGCTGAGGAAATCCCAAGCGGTCAGTATTTCTCCCGGCTTCAGCGACTAAGCGATGAGTGCGATGTTTATCTCATCGTTGGACTAACTGAGCGGGCTGGTGATACGATATACAATTCAGCAGCACTGATCGGACCGGATGGTGTCCTACGGGGGAAGCACCGGAAGAACTTCCTCTGGTACACCGAGACTGATTGGTACGCAGCTGGCGAAGGTTTCCCTGCTTTCGCTACCGAGTTCGGACGAATCGGGATGATGATCTGCTCCGAACGCCGAGAACCCAGGGCTATCGCCCAGCTTGTTGAGAACGGAGCGAGGATTGTATTCTGTCTCGCCGGCGGTGGTTACGGTGCTGAAAGCGATGCAATGGTTAGCCAGCGCTCCTCTGAGGGTCATGTGCCCTTAGTCTTCGTCCATCCCGTGGAATTTCTTGTCACAGGTCGCGACGGACGAGTTCTGACGCGCTCACTACTTGGAAATGAGCTGGATGCACTGCCCGGCGACGGCCTGGAGGGGGAGATTCGATACTACGATTTAGAAGTAATCCTTGATACCGATGCAGATGATTGAGTCTGGATCAGCCGGACCGGCTTCCGAAATTCGCGCAAAGTCCACACCGTTCTATTATCAACCTGTTGAAAAACACGTCTGCTAGGGTATCGGACCTGGCATTATCAGTCATCTTACCGAGTGGTCCCCAATAGGTGCATTGATTACAGCATGGTGCACTAGGATATTTACTCAAGGAAAGCCAAGGTTTGCGGAGAATGATGCCGGCCCCGCATTGTTAATTTATTCATTTCCAACAGCTTAACTCGCAAATCTCCCGTTTATTTCAGTCTTGTTTCACCCTGGTCGTGAGCGTTATCGAACACAAACCGTCCAGCCTGCGGCGCATCTATCAGCAGAGTTCAAAGCTCTTTGTACATCGGTATAGGATCGAGGTTTGTACTTTTTGGACTGGAAACCGAATTCAGGCTTGGATTGGACATGAATCAGTCGGTTATCGAAGTCGATGTCCTTCCACTCAAGACCGGCAAACGCGGACCTTCGTAAGCTTGTGTATAGGAGAACAAGAATTACCCTACTCACGACCCCATCCGCAGCCCGAAGGATGCTCTGAATCCCCTTTTCCGTCAAAAACCATATCTGAGTCCGACCAACAAGCTCTCGGGTATCCTCAAACCGGGGATAGGTTGAAAACTTCCGCATTAAGGAGTTGCCAAAGTGATATCGCGACTTGTTTGAGAATCTACGGACTATGAGAAGGACAGCCCGGGGAAGATTAAACGACTGCCTAATAACTCACAACTCCTAAGAAGGAGATTTTCCCACTTTTTTTTCCAAAAGAACGGCACAAGTACCGCAAAAATCCCTGTTTTTGAAATCAATCTCTTCGGCGTAGGTGTATGAATGCATAACACACTCTGGTTCACGACAGTGAACTAAACCGAAAGTATGCGCCAGCTCGTGAATTGCCTCCTTCTCCAGACGTTCTTTGAGTCGTTTTGGGTTCTTGGGCAATCCGTACAGCTCGTCTCTCAAACGATGGCTGGAGACCACCGCTGCTTTCCCGTTCACCTGAGCCTCACCGAAAACAAAAGTCAAGACCGGCACGTACAGATCCACATCGGTCACTCCCAAGATTTTGCAGTTCTCTTCGGGAGCCCTATCCAAAAGCTGAGACAGTATCCAGGAGGAGTTAAATTGATTTCGAACTGGATCGTACCCTGGGTCTAAGGGAAAAGGTTTTCGTAAGATAGAGACCGGAAGTTTGAAGGCATCGGAGACAGCGTGAGAGACATCTTCTAACAGTCTATCGTCTGGGAAAAGGAGTGGCAGTATATATAAGATCACGTCTTTTTTCGTAAATCATATTTTTCAATTTTGTGATAAAGGGTGGCTCTATCGATTCCCAAGATTTCGGCGGAGCGAGTTATGTTCCATCCCATCTGCGCCAAGACATCCTTTATGTGAGCCTTTTCGACCGCCTCCAAGCTCTGGTTATCAGGAAGCGCTTTCGATGACGGAGGAATGGGAAGGTCGTCTACGGTAATGGACGACGCTTTGGCCACAACTATAGCCCTTTCGATGGCATTCCTCATCTCTCTCACGTTGCCCGGCCAATGGTATGCCTTTAGTTGCTCCATGGCTTCTTGAGAGAATCCGGTTGCCGGTTTGTTTATACTGGCTGCCAACTTCTTAAGAAAGTAATGACATAAAAGTGGTATGTCTGAACGTCTCTCCCTTAAAGGCGGGATGGAAATGGAAAACACGTTCAGTCGATAATAAAGATCCTCACGGAACTTTCCCTCCTTAACGGCCAGTTCCAGGTCACGGTTGGTGGCACATATCAAGCGAAAATCTACCTTTATGATTTCCTCTCCGCCCACCCGGGTGAACTGCTTGGCTTCAATTACTCTGAGAAGGTCGGTTTGGGATTTGGGATCGATGTTTCCCACCTCATCTAAAAAGATGGTACCTCCGTTGGCCATCTCGAATTTTCCTTTGCGCCGATACTGGGCGCCGGTGAAAGCTCCCTTTTCATGTCCGAAAAACTCACTTTCGGTCAGCCCTTCGGTCAAACCCCCGCAGTTGACGGTAATGATAGGAAAAAATCGCCTGGAGCTGTTGGAATGGATAGCCCGGGCGATGAGCTCCTTTCCGGTCCCGCTTTCTCCCTTAATCATTACGGACGTGTCCGTCGGAGCCACGGTTCTGATCAAATCGAAGACCTTCGCCATGGCTGGGCTCTCCCCGATGATCTGGTCTATCTCATAAAGTTCCTGGATTTGCTCCTTAAGCTGAATGTTCTCGGAAAGGAGACGTCTTTGCTTTATCACGTTGGCGACCAAATGGGAAAGGTAATCCGGGTCCACCGGCTTGGTCACGTAGTCGTAGGCTCCCTCTTTTAGGGATTTAACGGCTGTATCCACAGAGGCATAAGCTGTTATCATAATGATGGTGGCATTAGGATCGATGCTTTTGATCCGGTGCTGTAACTCCATTCCGTCCATGCCCGGCAGCTTGATGTCCAGAAAAATAATGTCCCATTTTCCCGGCTGCAGTTTTTTCAGAGCCTCTGTCGCATCAGCGGCTGAACCCGCCTGGTAACCATCCTCGATAAACCATTTGGTCAACGAATCACGCACGGAAAGCTCATCGTCCACCACTAGGATATTTGCCGATTTGTCATTTTGGGTGAGATTCATCTGTGTGACCTCCTATCGTCTCCCCATCTGAGATTTGTGATTTTTCGAAGGGACGCCCTTTCTCATTATTCTCGATCGAATGCAGCGGAAGTTCGATGATAAATGTGGAGCCCTGCCCCATGACCGAGTTAACGTCGATTTTTCCATCATGCCTCTCTATGATGCCGTAGGACACTGACAAACCCAACCCTACTCCTTTGCCCTCCTTCTTGGTGGTATAGAAAGGTTCGAAGATATGCACGAGATCTTCGGGCGGGATGCCTGACCCGGTATCTTGGATCTGAACTTTCACCTTACCTTTGCGCAGATTGGAATTGGTTATTATGCTCAAGGTTCCACCTTGAGGCATGGCTTCGACTGCGTTATCCAGAATCGCCAGAAATGCCTGCTGGATCTGCTGCCTGTCGCAGATAACTTCTGCCTTTCCTGTCTGATGAGTTCTGACCAGCTCGATATTGTTCAATCTCAGGTGATGCTCTACCAGCTGGGTACAGCGATCCAAAATCTCGTGCAAATCCACCACGGCGAACTCTCCTATCTGTCTCTTGGAGAAAAGCAGGAGGTTTTTGACCACGTTTCCACAACGGCTGGTTTCGTCGGCCACAATTGAGAGGTCCTGCTGGATGGAAGAGAGCCTTTCCGGAGTCAGATTGGGTGAAGCCAGCTTTTTCTGTGAAAGGCGGGCGTAAGTCAAGATTCCGCCCAGCGGGTTATTGAGTTCGTGAGCCACGGTAGCACAAAGCTTTCCCAAAGACGCCATCTTTTCCATCTGGATCAGGTGAGCTTGAATACGCTCCAAATCCTCCCGCGCCTTTTTCAGTTCGGCGGTCATGGTGTTGAAAGAATCCGCCAATTCCCCGATTTCGTCTTTTCGGTCAAAAGGAATTGCATAATCTAAGTTACCCCTGGCAATGGCCCTGGTACCCTCAGTCAACTTGCGAACCGGTGCTCGAATCAAGGTCCAGATCAAAAGCCCTGTCACAGACAGAACGCTGACCACCAGAATGACGGACGCCAATATGGTCTGGCGGCGGCTGCGGGCGATGTCGGCATCAACCGTGGTCAAAGACATTTGTACGTCCAACACCCCCAGGATGAATTTCTCATCTGGGTGCAAATGACAGCCGGCGCCGTAACAGGCGGGCTCATTCTCTATGGGGTTGATTAGCGCCAAGATCCGATGACCGTCCGGAGCAGTTATGATCCTGTGGCGCTCTTTGGTAGCCAGGGCTTTAAGGGGTTCGGGATAGCGATGGCATACCTGACAAGCTTCTGAAGTGATGGTGACCTTAGTTGATGCCTCTTCAGGACGGCTGGTGAAAATGACTTCGCCCTTCTTATCGTAAATCCGAATGGCCTCAAACCCCGGCATCTCCCTGAAGTTTTGGAATATCTGATGGATATCCTCCTTACGGTTTATCAGCATGCTGTAGTGGGTGGATTCTTTGATCAGATCAGTGGTCCGGAGGGCAGCCAATTCGACCTGCTCCAGAAGGTCGCCGGCTTCGTTTTTCAGATTAATGAAGGTGAAAGTGGCCAGGCCCAAAAACATCACCAGAAACAAGGCGATAAAGAATTTTAATCCTAAGGGCATGTATTGCTCCAGTTCCTAACTTACCGCTGCCGGCGGTACCTTTTCCGATCGACCTTCTCCGTTTGTGATAATATACTTATTTTCAGCGTAAAGGAGAAGTGTTTTTTTATTCTTTCAGGATTAGAAAACTCGAAGTGAGACTACTTTGGTGTAGGGCCATACCACGCTCGACCGGTGCCTTACCTGCCTTGCCTGTTTCGGTCCTATAAGCAGATTCACCAAGCCTGTTTTTCCGTTACGATCAGCTCACCTGCCAGCCTCAGGCAGACTTGGCTGGGCAAGACCTGGTGAAGATACTTGATATTAGCCCCCCCATCGCGCATCGTATCCCCTATATGGTCAACTTGCACGCCTTTGTGTTTCAGGAGAAATTTCAAATGCTGAGCTTCTTCTTCCAAGAATCTTTTTCCCGCAAGTCCGGCGTGGAACTCCTTCAGTTCACGGGGATCTTGCCCTCCCTCCGTCATCGCCAGCCAGCCCCCCCGATAAGGGTCCTGTTGCACCAACTCCGGGTGTTCGGCCAGTGCGGAATTCTCTTGAATCAGACGCCCGGACATAGGTAATGTCAGGAGAATTGTTCCCACCCGGGCATGTATTTTCCCAAATACCTGATTCTGCATTACCTCTTTATCCAAACCGTACAATTCGACTTTTGCCGGAGGTGGCAGGACGTATGCCAAGAGTTCGTCAATCCCCAGCCTCCACTTGTCATCCCCGGCCTTACGCGCCCACAGGTGGCTCGGGTGCAGATACAATCCTTTCTCTACTTCGCCTACGGAGAAAGTGAAAAAGAGAATGGACTTCTTCGACACCTCAGATCCTTCCCCTGCCGCCAGAACTTGTGGTCTGCGCCTTGGGACTCCGGACCGTGCTCCCTCAGGCTTGACCTGGGATCGCATCGCTTCATCCAGATCGCAGTGCTCACAATCATAGTTGAAGGGACACAATTTGAAGGAAATGACCCCCGCTGTCATCCAGATGCAGCGGTTTCTTTCGTCGGTCGATAGAACATTTCGCTTTTTTGAAGCGTTCTTCTTCATATGAAGACCTCGCTCTGAAAGTCCGCACTGCGACCATCGAATTTCCAAACCACAGAAGAATCATTCACGGCTCTGCTAAAATCTCGCTTATCGTTCTTCTAATACGCCCCTTCATAGTCCGGGTGGTCCGCGTGAACGGGCATTCGGTTCACGATCCAACGGTAGACCAAAATCTCAACGGTGATAATAGTTATTACCAGAATCAACTCCCTCCAGCGAAAGAATTCTCGGTGCGGAAGCTTCCAGTTAAGTGCGATCATCGAGACAGTAAGCCGGTTAGCGGCGACGCCCAGAATGGTGAAAAAAGCAGTGAACCGGATCAAACGAGCACTTCCGCTTCGAACGCCATAGGCGAACAAAAAACAGGGCAAAAGAACGAAACCAAAGACCTCCACCAGAAACCAATGGCCCCAGGAGGTATTCAAAAGATCCCAGTGGTTTCCATGCGCCACAGCAACCCACTTCAGGCAGAAGTAGGTCAGGAGAACCAAGGCTGCTGCTCTGCCCAGGCCGATGGTGAGCCTGTCGAAGCTCGCCGCACGGGCAGGATCCATCCGATCCGTCCGACCACGAAGAGCCCGACGGGAGACCGTGCTTTCGGCGATCACCATGGAAAGCCCGGCAAAGATGCTCGAAATGAAGAAAAGCACCGGAAGGTATTCCGAATACCAGAGAGGATGTAACTTCCCCGGCGCCAGGAGAAACAATGCACCCAGCGCGGATTGGTGAAGTGTCGACAGGATTACGCCGAAGATGGTGGCTCCAATGGTCACCCCCAGCGCCCATTTACGGAATCTAGCCGAGCCAATCCACTCGAAGACTGCTGGACAAAACTCTACGAACTGGGTTGAAAGATAGAGCGCCACATGCCAGCCCACCAGAAACAGGACCGAGGTCGTGCCGAACGAGACGGTCATAGGATAAGGCAGCCGCCAGGGGCGGCCCAGATCAAACAGAAGAAAGACGACAGCGAATAGGTAGCCTATAAATCCGGTAAGGACGGCGGGCCGAACCAGAGAATGGTAGTCCTTTAGTCCAAAGAGGTAAACGGCTGATGCCATTATATATCCTGTGGCCGCCAGGGGAACACCGGTAAAAAGCCCCCAGCCGAGGAAAAGTCCCCAGGGTTGGTCCTGAGAGGCGTGGGTGACAGCCCCAAGACCCTGCGTGAAGCGCATCACCACAAAAGGAAGCCCGATCAGAATAATGATTCCAGCCACTATGTTGAAAGGCTTAATAAGCCCCCTTACGTATTCTTTGATGCTGAGTCCGAGGAATATTCTCTCCCGTACCCAAGATTGGATTTGAGGTCTTCTTTCCGCATACTCGGCCATGGTCAATCCTCCTTCCTCTCTGGAATTTCCTCTTCCTCCTCGTCCATCTGCTCCCGATGTTGCGTGAACATATAAAAACCTCCCAACAGGGCAGGCCAAATCACCAGCACGCCAGGGACCATGGAAAGGAACCCTCTGGTCAGTTCCGGATAGGGCTTGGTGCCAAGGTCGGTGGCAAATCCCAGCTTATCAAAAGGGACTCCCGAGATATACAGCCAGGAGGTCCCCCCCACCTCACGTTCCCCATATATGTAGTCTACGTATCTGTCCGGATGCTCTATGATTCTCTTTCTGGCAAGCCTGAGCAGATCACTTCGCTTTCCAAAAGTCATAGCTTCCATGGGGCAAGCCTCAACGCATGCCGGAATGCCGCCTTTGGAAACCCTGGTATCGTAGCACATGGTGCATTTTTTGATCTCGGGAGAAAGCGGATCGTTATACTCGTAAGCTGGGACATAAAAGGGGCAGGCAGTCATACAGTACCGGCAACCTACGCAGACACCCTTGTTGTATGTGACCGGCCCCTCCGGTGTTTTGGTGAAAGCGGCTACCAGGCAGGCAGAGGCACAGGCCGGTTCGTCGCAATGCCTGCATTGATGTTTAACATAGATCGGCGGTCCACCAGGCTTGGGGTTAGGATAACGATTGACCACCGTATAAGCTTGCTCGTCCGTCCTTCTCGTCTTTTCGAAGACGGACTGATCGTCAAAAGGGACTTTTGGTGGCGGTAATTTGTTGATCTCGTTACAGGCAGCTTCGCAGGTGCGACAGCCGACGCAACGAGTAATATCGGTAAGAATGCCATAGCGGTCTGGATAACCGGTAAAATGCTCCGTGCCCGACGCCAACTTGGATTTGCCAACCAAGCCCGCACCTCCAGCCGCCGCGGCAGCTTTCAAGAACTTTCTTCGACTGATTCCCATCTGTAGTCCTCCTGTTGGTTTTATTCTATCATAATACTGCTGAATAGTCTTTTATTTTGCCATGCAACTGACTCAAGCGCCAAATGCAGTCGGGGACGTACGGCGCCAACTGCGGGACATCTTAGTTTTGGTCCCTTGCCGTTTCTTGTCCGGCCTTCTTGGCATGACACTCGGTGCATCCCACGGGACCGCTGTCCATCTCTCGATGGCAACCCATGCATTGGAGATGGTACGCTCCTTTGAGACCCGGCAGGTTTAGATTCTCAGGATCAAAGGGAGCGCCGTGACACTCGCTGCAAGCCAGGGTCTGTCCGGGGTCGCTGTGGTGATGACAGGTGGCACAATCATCTGCCATCAGGGTGTGCATATCATGAGAAAAGGCTACCGGCTCGTATATGTTTTCGAGAGCACTCAAGATAGAGACCTCAGGCCCCTTTTCCGCTTTCTTGTTCGTCGGTGCCTCCTGCGCTACCTTCACCACCTGGGTTGCCTTCTTGGTGTGACACTCGGCACACCCCGTGGGTCCCATATCCATCTCCCTATGACAACCCATGCACTGCTGATGATATGCATCCTTCAGCCCCGGGACGCCCGACTCCTTTGAGGCACCATGGCACTTATCGCATGACGGGGTCCGACCCGCTTCGCTGTGGTGATGACACGCTGCGCAATCTTCGGCCATAAGAGTATGCGCCTGGTGAGAGAATGTCACGGGTTCATATATTTTTGCCAGACCGCCCAAGGTACAAGTCTCCGGCACATCTTCTGTGGAAGATGCATCTGCTTTTTTCCCTCCACTAATGTATGAGGCAATAAGTAAACCCAAGCCTAACGCCAAGAAAGCAGATATCATAATCTTCCTGATCACTGTGACTCCTTGTTTGGTTTTCACACCTGTTTGCCTGCGCTTGAATTAACGTATTAAAATACATTAAAAAAATCTCGGGATATCTTCTCCCATTGCTGAGAAGTCAACTCATCTCCCAAGTCAGGTTTGATCTCCCCTCCTTCTTGCAGGACCGGGTAGCTGCTTGGCACCAAAGCGGCCACCAACTGCTCCTTGGCCGCCTGATTCCACCGCGAAAGCATCTCTCCGGAAAGAAGATTTCTTGCTTCCCGAGCAAGACGTGTGGGGGCAATCTTCAAGATCCAGTTCCTTTCCGGATCTTCCCGGTTCAGAAGTTCTGGATTCTCAACAATCTTTCTGTTCACCTCCACCACTCTGCCGCTGACAGGAGAAACCTGAGCCAGTTCTCTTTCTCCTCTTTGCAACCTCCAGGCTCTGCCCCCTTGGTAGATTCTATCTCCTTGGTTGGGCAGCTTGATCTCCTGAATGGAGCCAAAGACCGATGAGGTGAATTTGTCCATTCCCACATTGACCACGTTGGGCTGGATCACTTCGGCCCAGGTGTGGCTGGGATGAGCGAAAATTCCCTTAATTACCTCAAGAGATGCAGCAACAGATTCTCTTAAAGGGCGACGAGGAGCATTCAGCAATCTCCAAAAAACAATGAAAATTAACATAAACCCAATAGCTATCAGATACTCGGTGGCTTTCGTGAAGAGCATGAATTCCTGAAGATTCTGCATTTCCACATCCTTTCGATGACGTTAAAGAGTGGTGCCCACTTTCCGTAGGTTCAGCTCTACTCTCATTTGTCCTCGCCCTGACCTGGATTGAAGAACTCGGCAGTAACTTTGTCCCACTGCTGGGAAGTCAATTCGTCTCCCAAATCAGGTTTGATCTCGCCCCCTTCCTGCAACACCGGAAACTCGGCCATGGTCAGGGTGGCTACCAGGCGATCTTTGACAGCCTGATTCCACTGACGCAGGACGTTTCCGTGAAGCAGATTCCTGAGTTCCCTTTTCAGCTTTAGCGGCCTGATCTTGAGCATCCAATTCTTCTGAGTGTCCTTTTCCACCAACAGCCGGGGGTTTTGCACCACGTCTTGATTGACCTCCTCCACTCTTCCGCTGATGGGTGAGGTTTGAACCAGTTCCCGTGTTCCTCTTTTCAGCCTCCAGGCTTTTCCCCCTTGCTGAATCATGGTTCCCGGCTCGGGAAGAGCCAATCGCTCAACCGAACCGAAAACCGACCGGGTGAATTCATCAGTGCCGACAGCGACCAAGGCGGGCTCAGCCACCTCCACCCAAGCGTGCCCGGGATGAACAAAGATTCCTGTCCAGGAAGGCGCCACCTTTGTCCCGATGGTTTCCCCTTCTCGTACCGCCGCAATCTTCCTTTGACGCCAGATGCCGATTCCAACAACTATTGCCACGAACAGCAGCAAAAGTACCACTGACATTTTCCTCACCTCGCTTTCTTCTGATAGTCAACCCCTCATATCATAGCGCTTGGGAAACCCCCACAGCTTTACGTTCACGCCACACGCTGATTCCAATCCCTATCGCCAAGAAAAAGAGACCAAGTATTACTGACATTATACTCACCTGACCTTTCTTTCAACATTCGACACCTAATTCCATTGGTGAGCACTGCAAAGCCGCTGCCGAAAAACGTTCCGCAAAAAGATGCATCTGTTAACTGCAAGAATCTATTGATATTACATACCGAGATTTCGCAAGACGACAAAGATGCAGTAAAAAAACTCTGCACGTGACCGTTGAAAATCCCTACAATATCTGACGTGGAAGGGGAGTCGGATTGGTTAAGTTATTCACAGTGACCGAGAAACGAAACGTAGAATAAATCCACACCAGGTGTTGCGATTTTCAACACGTTTTTAAATGGTCGGACAGAAGGGTTGAAGAAGGGTCAGTATTCACGATCCTAGATCCCAACACAAAATCCGACACTTCACTCACACTAAACCGAAATCTCTGGGACACGGATACTTTTCCGGGTTCAGAAAGACTCAACTGCCACCTCAAAACACTCCTTGGCTCGTCCGGTTGGAGAGTCCTCAGTTAGTATATCCGCACCTGAACAACAAACTTTCTGATATCTTCGAAAGGCGAAGGAGCACGGCATTCGGTTATGAGAAAGTCGCGAAACCCGCCCAGCACAGGGACACGTACAAAAGCTGAATCTGCCTGTTTCAATTGAGGTTGGATTTTCGTGCGTCATCGTGGGTTGTGGGGGGCTGTTCCAGACTCGTAAACACATTATCGATCTTTGTGATAGTCCATTTGTTAACAGGTTACGAAGATGGCCGTGAAGGGTTCGAATCCCGTCTCCTACGGATTATTCCTTTGAGATGGAGCAGTTTGTCCTGCATACATGATGGGCGCAGGATTTCCCTGCTGTCGATGAAAAAGGGAAACAGACGAAAGAAATAGAGGCTTTCAGTTGCTGCATCTAAATCTGTGCAACAAGCTCTTGAATCTCTTCGAACTGGACTGGGGTTTGACATTCCGAAATGAAAAAAGTTCTAAAATCGTCTCGTAGGCCCCGCATTTTTGATTTGCTGTGCTACAGAACGTTAGAGTGACGGGGTTAGGAGCGGCAGGGTATCCCCTCAGCTTAATCTAGACCATACAAAGACTAAAAGCTAAAAAAATAAGGGAGGACGACCCCCCATGCTTGTCAAAAAGTTGTAAAATCGTCCAAGGGGGGACCCGACCTGCAAACTTCCAGTCTCCTTTATCCGGTTTGACCTCAACTTGCGTCTTTTTGAAGCCGATAATAAAAATGAACAAATATGAATAAATATCTTGACAAATGACAAAATGATCCGTATATAGACGGAAAGATAGTTAGGGAAGTTAAGATAGGTTTTTGTTAGGTCGAAGTTACTCAGCCACGAAAGCTTATTTTTTGAGGCTTTCGTGGTTTTTTTATATACAGGAAAGGAGGTGATTTTATGATGCAGGGTACGGTAAAATGGTTCAATGAATCCAAAGGGTATGGTTTCATCACTCCGGATGACGGAGAAAAGGACCTGTTTGTGCACTTCTCTGAAATACAGGGAGAAGGATTCAAAACTCTTCGAGAAGGTGATGGAGTTAGCTTCGAAGAAGGACAGGGACAAAAAGGACCTCAGGCAACAAATGTCCAGAAGGTATAATTTAGCGAAATCAAATTCCTAAAATATATCGTTGGCTGTTCCGAGGCCTCCCTTGGCCTCGGGACTTTAGTGTGGCGGGGATAAAACCCCGCCACATTTCATTATGAGTAGAGCCGTTTGGTGTCTTCTCTTCTATTCTGTGGGATTCAATAATGACTTGTCTATCAGGTATATTGTTTACAACGTCTGAATCTAAGCAAACAACTTTCGAACGTCTTCAAAAAAGGAAGAATGTGAGATTTCGCCTGTGAGAAAGGTTTTAACTTCTTCCAATTGGGGGGACATTGATTGACTGTTGTGACCTGATCGGTTTACTTGCCTTGCTTTTTGTCGACTCGTGTCTGGAGGGTTTAACTTACTGCTCCCGAAGCTTCCTCCGGGACAGCGGGCAAAGGCGAAACGGAGGGCTCTACAGCATGTGGAAGGCAATCTTCTGTTTTCTTATTCTCAAAACCCTTTCGAAGCCCCCAGCTAGTAAGAGAATAGAGCAAGGGATGAGTCCAGTTGTGAAAGAATCTCGTACATATCGAAGCTTTACTGTAAAAACTCCTTCCAAGCCAGAGAAAACCCTCGGCCAGTTCTTCTGGGGTCATGTTTTTTGGTCTGAAAACCACAGTCCTGTGATTATAGTCCTGCCAGTTCTGGGTTAAAAGCCTTCCTTCTTTCTTGAACCGTTTGAAGATAGCCGTGCCCGGATAAGGGGTCAGAATGTTAAAAGTCGCACTCGTGATTCTGTTCCTATCCAGAAAGTCTAGGGTTTTCTCGAATATGCTCTTATCATCTCCGTCGAAACCGAACACCAGTGAGGCGTGAAAGAGAATCCCCGAATCCCGAACAATCTTGATAGCTTGGCTATATTCTTTAGCATTATCTGGAGTTTTACGCAGCCTTTTCAGATTGTCAGAGGAAACCGACTCTATTCCGATAAACAAACCAACACAACCAGATTCTTTGGCCAGCCTCAGCAAGGTCTTGTCCTTGGCCAGGGATATAGATGCCTGGCCTACCCACCAGCGAATCTTCAATTCCGAAAGAGCGGTGAATAACTCCCTGGCGAATTTAACATCCCCCATGATATTGTCATCCAGGAAGAAGATTTTTTTGCCACCTCCTGCAACTACTTCCTTCACAATATCCTGAACTTTGCGGTGTCGTAGTTTTTTCCCATAAAGATCCGTAACCGAACAAAATTCGCAGTTGTAGGGACAACCTCTGGTGCAGAAGACGGGAGTCACATGAAAGGGGGTATGATTATGGTTTAGTTTGGCTATGGGGAATTCTGTCAAATCAGAGTCAAAAGACCGGTAAAATCTCTTTAGTCTGTTTTGCCTGAAATCGTCAAGGAGTTTACCCCAACATCCTTCTGCCTCACCCATGACCACACAATCGCAATGGGCGATGGCTTCATCAGGCATAACTGTGGGATGAATCCCCCCCAAGACCACCTTAGCGCCTTTTTTCCGGAAAACAGAAGAGAGTTGGTAAGCCCGAGGAGCCATTGCAGTCATGCAGGAGATCCCCACCAGGTCGTAGTGTTTGTCAAGATTGACCTGCTGAATCTCTTCCTCCACCACGTCCACCTCAATCTCAGGTGGAGTCAAAGCAGAGATAACCCCTAAGGTAAGCTGAGGCATTCTCAGAAACCGGCTCCGCCCTTGGCTCAAAGAAGGAGTTATCAAAAGAATTTTCACTTCACCTTTCCGTTCGGGAATCTTGATTTGACCAGGTGCAGGGGAAATTAATCCCTCTATCCGCTGGTTTTTTTATGTCGGTAGCCTGGGGACCTTTTTGCCCCTTGACAATAGTAAATTTCAGATGATCTCCTTACCCTAATTCTTCAAAGTCCACGTTCTGGAGTTCCGAGCGATGAAAGAATATCTCTTTCATCCTCAGCCAAGATGAATCCAAATCCCCTTTCCCTTATTATCCGCTTTAGGGTTCCCTCGTACATGCTTTCATTCTCCTGTCAAAGAAACATGCGCTCCCTTCTGAGAATTATTGTCCCTCTTTGATTCTCCCCAAAACAGTTGGCCTTAAGACTCCTTTCTGAGAGTCTTAGTAGTTGGACCAGAATCTTCACTTTCTGCGATATAACCATTTACTATCAAATGTCAAGCTCTTATTTGAATCTCTTATAATTAGAGGTGAACCACGTTAGCGAACTGATCAGTTTCTTTATGTGTTGGTTCAATGAAAGAGGGACGTCGAATATGTGTATAACGGAACAGTGGAAATTCCAAGTAATTCGAATAACGCACCTTGCATGATCGCGGTGGCACAAGACTAGTCCTATTGATCCGATAGGAGTAGCAAATTGATGAGGCGAAAGAAAGGAGAAATTGCTCGCTTATGACTCTGTCTCCCCTTGGTGTGCAAACTACCCATGTCTGAATCTGAACAACCGCCTTTTGAAGCTCTTCAAATGCCGGAGAATTGGGGTGTTCGGTCATGGAAAAAGTTCTAAAATCCCCTCGTAACTCCCGTTTCTTTTAATTCTGGCTGGTTTGTAGCTGGTTGAGAATCAAGCCGGAGGTCGTCCCGTCCTTCGACAAACTCACTTCGTACCGAGCGCACTCAGTGCGAGGCAGGACAGTGAGAGGAAGCCGAACTGCCAGCGGTGGGATCGGCCCCGCCATAGATGTCAACAAGGTCCGCTATCAGGCGGGGTGTTTCCCTTAAGGTAGCTAGCTATACCCATGGATCCATCGTTTCGGGAACTGAAACATCGCCTGGCTCAGAAGCGTAAAGTAGGTTAAGGCATGGCGCTTTGATGCACCGGAAAGTTGACCAAAAGATTGAGACTGAAAAGAGTACTTTATAACCGGTACGATCATCTTCGGGTAATATGGAGAATGATCGTATATCTGCTAATTGGAATAGTAGTATTTCTTCCGTTTATTCCAATACTCAAAATCTTGCCCCTGGGTACCGGTGAAACCGGACTTGCTTCAAGTGCGAATCTGGTATTCGTCTTTTTCTTGAATATCAGTTTCCTTTTGGCCGCATGGATTACGCTGAAATGGATAGACCGCAAACCACCTGCATTGCTCGGTCTTAATTTCTGGTTTCCCAGCCTAAAAGAACTACTAATCGGACTTGGAATCGGTCTGGCAAACTTCGGGATAGTCTTCCTGGGTTTACTGGCCTTTGGCTGGATTTCTGTGGAGTGGGCCGGTGTCAGAATTGCAGATGCCGAGGTTTTTGCTCTGTACTTGGCAACATTTCTGGTCTTCGCTGGTTTTGAAGAACTTATCAACCGGGGCTATCTATTTCAAACTCTCTGCGAGGGGGTGGGCGTCTGGGCTGCTGCCATAATTGTCAGTCTGATCTTTTCTCTCGTCCATATCATAAATCCGGCATTCTCATTGCTCGGGGGTGCTTTTCTGTTCATACATGGGCTATTGTACACCGTTTCCTATCTTAAGACACGGTCACTCTGGACGCCCATTGGCTTGCACATGGCCTGGAATTTCGCCCAGGGACCTGTTACAGGCATGAAGGTGAGCGGTACATCGGTTAACAACAGCTTCCTCCTAACCGAAGTCACCGGACCAGACCTGTTGACCGGTGGTGGTTTTGGCGTTGAGGGCGGGTTGGTTGCGATATTCGTTTCGGCTATAATTCTTCTTGTACTGCTAAAGACTCGTTGGTTGAGTCCGTCAGCACGGTTTCTTCTGGTAGAGGGGAAGTGGGCAAATAAGAATGATAGTTAGGATAACTCATCAGTTGGTTGATGGTTCTTAATTGGTGTTCCGCATCGGAGTATCCCCGCTGATTCTGAGCCTAGCCACTCTTGATCGTCTTCCAACGATTACCATTGATCATGACATAGTGCAATTGTATATTCAATTCGAAGCTTACAAAAGCTTGCTGAGAGTGATGTCGGCCCCGCCATTAACTTGAACCTTCTCTAGTGAGAAGGTTTTTTGTTTGCGCCTATTTCAGTGTATTCACATATACCGGTAAAAAGTGTTTGAATTTTATCTCTTGGTGATTTAGAGAATGAAAATCTGACTTATCTGACCATATACAGGTCCAAATGCTTTGTGTAATCATTTGGAGCCTGTCACACCCCGCCTTGCTCTGCTGCAGCAATCGGGAGAACCAATAACATACAGAACATCTCCTATCTTCAAATCATGAGAACTCTCCGGATTAGCCGTCAGTTTCTGGTCTCGAACAATAGCCAGAACATTCGCGCCAAATCTGTTTCGAATCTGGGCTTGGCCAATTGTTTTGCCGACAATGGGAGAATCGTCCCCCAGGCGAATGGCACTTATCTCGATTTCCGGCAGATGGGTCTGTAAGTCTTGTAGAGTCGAGGTTTGTTTATGTAAGCCCCGGAACATTTCATAGCTTTGTGAGCGAAGTTCGTTGATGAATTTCTCGATATCATCTCTGGGAATAAGGTATTTCATCAGCACGCGGGTAAAGATCTCCACAGAGGTTTCAAACTCTTCGGGGATCACCTCATTTGCCCCAAGTTCGTATAAAGCCTGCATTTCGGACACAAACAGAGTTCGCACGATTATATATGCATCCGGATTCAGTTGGTGTATCTGTTTGGTAATTCGTCGGGTGCCAACGGGATCAGAGATGGCGACAACAGCTATGCGTGCTCGATCTATGGCAACATGCTCCAAGGCCTCCCGGCCCGTGGCATCGCCGTATAAGATCGGTTCACCCTCATCCCGATGGAACCTAACGGTGTCTGGATTCATTTCGAGGATCACGTAGGGAATATTAGACGAACGTGCTGCACGCGCTATGTTTTTCCCGTTTATGCCAAACCCGATTATTACCAGATGGTCCCGCAAGTTGCCGAGCTTGGCCTCTTCTGCTAGATGCCGATGTGAGCCGTGCCTGAATATGCTGAAGAAACGCCAGGATGAGAGGGTGTCAGCAATCCGGGGGGCGACATTGATAAGAAGGGGGGTAAGGGCCATGGTCAGAATCGCCACAGCAAGAAATATTTGGTAAGTATCTTGGTCAAGAAGATTTAAGGACATGCCCACTTTTGAGAGAATAAAGGAAAACTCGCCCACCTGGCTGAGTGCCAATCCGATTATGATGGCTGATCTGAACGACATCCCTATCAAGAGTGCCACGCCGGTGACCAGAATTGCTTTTATAATCACTATCAAAAGAGTCGTGCCAACTATAGTCGACGCATGGAAGACAAACTGATTTGTATTTAGAAGCATCCCCACCGAAACGAAGAAAAAGCTTGTAAACACAATCTTGAATGGCAGGATGCCCTCAAGTGCTTGATAACTGTATTCCGACTCCGAGACTACCAGCCCGGCCAGAAACGCTCCCAGGCCCAAAGATAAGCCGAGTTTACTTGTTGACCAGGCAACCGCAATGCACATGAGAACGGTGGACAGAAGGAAAAGCTCACGGCTTCGGGTCCGAACTACCTGGTGCAGAACATGAGGGACGACATATCGAGCCAGCAGGATGACTGCAACTATGACAGCAACTCCCTTTAAACCCAAAATCAGCATTGAAGCAATTACATTTTCTGTGGTCCCGGAAAGCAAAGGAGTGAAGATCAACATCGGGACTATGATTATGTCTTGAAAAATCAATATCGAGAGAATTACGCGTCCGTGTGCGCTGAATAGTTCACTTCTATCTTGCAGTGTACGGAGCACGATTGCCGTGCTGCTTAAAGCCACAAGGAAGCCCGCGAATATTGATCTGTTTAGATTGAGATTGAATTGACGCGCTAATATAAATATTACCGCAATAGTCACTAATACTTGAAGACTTCCTCCTATAAGAACTGCTCGTTTGGAGTTCAACAAATCTCTTATGGAGAATTCAATTCCGATAGCGAACAGTAAGAGTACAATTCCGATTTCAGCCAAAATGTCGACTTCATGAACCGACTCAACTAACCCCAATCCGTATGGACCAATTAAAAGACCGGCAAGCAAAAAGCCAACAATGGACGGCAATTTTATGCGGTGACAGATAAAAAGGGTTATCACTGAAAACGCAAAAATGATGGCAATGTCTTTGAGTATTAAGATTTCAACCATATCATAGCATCCCGATATCTGAGGTTGTTCACTGGACGATTTCGGTCGACGACAGCAAATGAAAAACAACGTTTGGGTTTCATCAACGAAAAATACAATTATTGTTTGCTTATTGCAATATCAGTTTTTCAGTTTCGGCAATATGTCGAATGAAACAGAAACATATGGTGTAACGCCAAACCCGAGATCTGGTGTTGACTTCCTCAGGGAAATGTTGTATAATTCTTCGAGAGGCAGAACCAGAGGACGACTATGGAGAAACTCATCTACCTTGACAGTGGCGCGACCACCTTCCCAAAGCCCGAAGATGTCTATGTCGCAATGGATAAGTTTTTTCGTTGCTGCGGAGTCAACCCGGGCCGGTCGGGATACGATCTTTGCATGGTGGCGGGGTCCATGGTCGAGGAAACACGTAAGCTGCTTACCAAGTTCTTCAACGGAACTGATCCCAACCGTCTGATCTTTGGCTACAACGCCACGGATGCTCTTAATCTGGCGATCTCCGGTTTGCTCAGGGAAGGTGATCATGCCATCACCTCTAATGTAGAGCATAATTCGATCCTTCGGCCGCTATTTCACCTTTACAAGTATGGCGGCGTCGAGGTCGATCATGTTCCGTTTGACAGTCAGGGATTTGTGGACCCTGATGACTTTGCCCGGCGGTTTAAGAAGAACACAAAGCTGGTCGCAATGAATCACGCTTCGAATGTTATTGGCACCCTGCAGCCGGTTGAGGAGATTGGTCAGCTCTGCCGGGAGCGGGGAATCACTCTATTGGTCGATACTGCTCAGTCGGCCGGAAAGATTCCGGTAGATATGGAGGAGATGAATATTGACGTACTCGCCTTCACCGGTCACAAGTCTCTTATGGGACCAATGGGCATCGGCGGGCTTTATGTCCGGGAAGGCATTGAAATCCGGCACACTCGCGCCGGCGGCACAGGCGTGCGCTCCGCCGTCCCCACTCATCTAGATGAATACCCCTACCGGCTCGAGTATGGCACCCCCAACCTGCCGGGAATAGCAGGACTAAATGCCGGCGTCAAATGGGTGCTAAAGGAGGGGATGTCAGAAATCCACGGACGCGAGACAAAACTGCTCCGAATGCTTCGGGATGGGCTGCGGGAGATCGAGGGCGTGAAGCTATACTGCCAGGATAATCTGAACAATCACATTGGCATCCTCTCATTCAACGTGGAAGGGCTGGAAGCACTCGACACTGGCACCATGCTGGATGTTGACTACAGTATAACCTGCCGCACCGGTTTGCACTGCGCTCCCCTGGTGCACAAACAACTGGGTACAGATAAGATTCACGGATCAGTGAGGTTCGGGCTGGGGCCGTTTAACACCGCTGAGCATATCGAAGCCGCTATCAAAGCTGTGGGAGAGATAGCTCACATTCGCCAGAAGCAGAAGGCCTGCTGACCGATTCCTTCCCCTTATTCGTCCACGTCATCGAATATGCTTCTGTCTCCATGTTCAGAGATCAAAGGATCGGAACTTGATGACAGTTCGCCGTAATCCTCTTCCTCTTCACGTTCACACACAAGATTCTGGATTTCTTGTTCGATTTTAGAGAGACTACCATCTATGATCTTCTGGACTTCATCCTGTGCGTCAAACTCACCGGCAAAAGTCCTCAGGGCATCTATTAGCGGTTCGAAATAGCTTTCAGGGTCCTCTGGCTGCCTGTAGTTCCATCTCCAGTTTTCGATCGTGTTTTCGAGATCAGGCACCAGCTCCGTTTTCACCTTCGTTAGGATCATGTCGATCTCGTCGGGCTTGAACATGGAACGGATCGAAGCATCGGACAGAAAGTCTGAATCGGGAGTGTCTACAGCCAACTCAGACACATCCATGACAAACTGTACTCGTAGGTGCTCCGGCAACAAACCTCGCTTGTGCAGGCTGGCGAGCAACGAGACTTCAGGAACAGCGCTAAGATAGGAACCTATCGAGAGGGCTTCTTCAAGAACCTGAGGATGACGTTGAAGATAGAAACTGAGGAACTCATCGCCACAGCGGTATGCAAGGAAGCTGTATAGAGAACCTCTATCTTTGAGAGAGTGAAGTCTCTCGCAGACGAGAGAGTACCGAGTGCGCGGGACGACCACTTTTGCTCCGCGCATATCGACTCGACCACAGGTGATCTCTCGTACAAGTTTGCTGGAGGGGGTTCCCGAAAGATACACATCAACAAGTTCAGCATCTCTAGCTATGATTTCTCCGATTGCGTCTGCGATTGTGGGGTGCTTGAAGTGCCAACGATTCACCGATCCCGGTACGAACAAGACTAAGCTGTCCTTCATAGCGCTGAGTGCTTGACGCATGTTGGCGAGATTTGACCCGAGACGTTCTATGGCGGTTCGCTCTTCTTTTGAAAGCTCAATAGGACTCTCGAGAGTGCCTCCTCTCATGAATAAGAAGGACAAGGACGCCTTTGCGTGAGTGTCAAGGGATTGGACTACTTCTACGAGGAACTCCAAGGGATGCTCCACGAAGCCTTCGATCGAATCTTGGGAAATGATCAGTTGCTTTGTGAACAGTTTCGTGCCGAGTCGTCTTGCGATCTCCGGAAGAAAGTGCTTGCTGGCCGCCAATTTGGGCAAGTAAGGCTTTATTTGGGTCTTGAACGAACGTGGTTGGTCGCCAAGCTTGACGTGGTTGTAGAGTATCCGTTTCTTCTCCTCTAACGTAAGATCTTGGACGTTGATTACAACTTGGGACTCGCCAAGGAGCGGGAACGCCGACATCTTAAGGTCTCGACGTGCGCTTTCGAACACATAATCCCGCGAAGTGAATAGAACACGAGCTCCTTTCCTAATCGCTGTATGCAAGTGCGAGAAGGCCTTATTCCACGCAAAGACGGTTTCCTTTTGGTACTGCGTAGTCCCGAAGACATCATCCACCCAGAAGAACTGACGTGGTTCGTAAGGGTTCCAGTGCTCGACGAACCCGTTTGCGTCTAATACTCTCAAGGTGGAACACCGCCAAACGTCAACAGCACCCAACGAAAGAGTAGCAGCGATGGTCGATTTACCAGATGCAGGTTCCCCCAAAAGGAGCACAAAGCCATGGTTGAGCAAGGCCATCGCGCTCTGCCTATGAGCATCGGTGATAACGAACTTGGACAGATCAGGGCCAATCGCCTTCAGGATTTCTTGCGCTTGAGTGTAGGCACGTTCGTCAAGAATCTGACTCAAGTCACCAAGACCGTAGACTCTCGGCACTAGCATACGGAGGCGGGAGTTCTCCGTGATTCGCAGAGTAATCCATGTCGAACCGAAGGCTGCAAACCACTTGACTCCTGGGACACCAAGAAATGCTTCCCGGATCTCCTCTTCCGCTGAACCGGAAAGACCCATGTTAGTCATTAGAACATAGTTCTCTGCCAATCCTTTCTCCGCCAGTCTCTTGGCCTTCTCTATTTCATCTGTTAGTAGCCCGAGGGACAACCTGCCACCCTCCTTGCTTGAGAACTTGCATTGTACTGTGTAGGACCCCTTGACTCCGCCTTCCTTCAGGTTGCTCCAGTCACCGTGAAATGCACCGTCACGACCCCCGTCGTGCGAGGGCAGGAACGCCTGAACGGTTTGGCCAAAAACCTCGGAGACTATAGTCACGCACAGGTCTTGAAAAGACTTCCACCCTAAGGTATGCAGTTCGTACGTGATTTCCTGAGATTGTGCTGCTGTAGGTTTTCCCACGATTCAACTCACTAACTCATGAATTACCAGAACGTCGGCGACGACCTCGGATACGGTCTTGATCTCTACTTTAAGGTCATATTCGCGGTTAAGCTCGCTTAACTGGTCGATGCAGTTATGACAAGGAGTAACGACGATCTGGGCGCCCGTCTTGCGAATCTGATCCGCCTTGATCCTGCCTGCCTCCAATCGCCTTTTTGCGTATCGCGTCATTGACAACTGACCGCCACCGCCGCCACAGCAGTAGTTCTTCTCGCGATTGGGATACATCTCAACGAAGTTGGTGACCGCATTCTTGAGAATAAAGCGTTGTTCTTCGATGATGCCGCCCAGGCGTACCAGGTTGCAGGGATCATGTAACGTCACCACTTTTTGGTTGCGCGAAGGGTCCAGCTTGATGCGTCTCTGTCGGATATAATCAGCGATGATTTGAATAACGCTTTTGACCTTGAATCTGTCCGTGGCGGCCATCCACTCGGGCGCTTCCCAGCGATTGGAGTTGTAGCCGTGGCCACATTCGCCCAAGACCAGCGTTTTTGCCCCCAACTTGACCATCGAATCGCGCAGGCGCGATGAAATCAGACCCGCCTCGTTATCATTACCACTGTAAAGGCCATAGTTGGTGACGTCATAGTAATCGCTGGATACGGTCCAGCTCTCCTTGGCCGCATAGAATATCTTCGCAGTGGCCAAAAGAGATAGCGGGAAGAATTTTGGCTCCCGCGGATTGACGGTGTAAAGGATTTCTGTTCCCGGCTTATCGACCGGCAGATGCGCTTCTGGATCACCTACCTCCAGTTGCAGCTCTTCGCTCAACCATTGCAGCGTATCGAGCCACTCCTGCCGAGGAATGCCCATGTTGTTGCCCTTTTCCACCGCGGTGGTCACCGTTGATTGCAGGTCAGGCGGAACTAAGTCGATGGAAGCCAGGGTGGTTCTGGCGGTCCGGATCAGACGTGTTATGTTAATCCCCATGGTGCAGTTCAGCGCGCAGCGTCCACACAGGGTGCAGCGTCCGTACAGCGAATCGACCCACCGCTCAACCGTCTGGCTATCCAATGCACCATTACCTTCGGACCCTTTAGCCAATCCACCCAGGACGGTCAGGAGCCTTTTGAATACCGAGCTAACGAGTTTAAGTTTGTAGGCTGGGATGGCCTCAGTCTCTCCGGTGACCAAGAAATAGTGGCATGAGTCGGCGCAGAGGCCGCAGTTGACGCATGACTGCAGTCCGGCGGCTATGTTGTGGTCAAGAAGTTTCCTGAATGAAGCCAAAGCTGACTCCAACTCATCCGGTTTCAGATGCCGGATGCGCTCTATATAGGGATCTTTCTGTACTTTTTCGGACGTCATATGCTAAGCTTTCTTTGAAGGATGAGGAAACACACCTCTTTTGCCAAAGAAGGTACCGAAGAGAATCCGGGAATAGAAGAAGAAAACGCAGTGACGAAGTTTCCCGAATGGAACATAAATGAAGATGATCATGGCAACGGCGAGAAACGGAACCAGCATGGCTTCTGCAAAAGTCGCCGCCAGAGCGAAAAACAGGAGAAGGTCAACAAGGATATTGGCCAGATAGTCGTCACCACCGCTCAAGGCTCTCATCTGTGGTTTGAGTATTCTCTTAATAAGCAGCGCCACTCCACTAACTAGGCCAATTATCAATAGTATCTGCGCTGGCTGCAAGAATGTCTGGGTTAGCGGAATACCCAAAAGCACCGTTGCCAAAAACAGCATTGCCATCAGTATGCCCACGTGATACAGGATTCCGCCAATGTAAGTCCAGATATGTTTGGCAGCGCTCTCTTTCTCCCAGGGCAGCATGCCTGGCCCGAAAGCATACAGGATGCCTGCGAGGCTGCCACCCCGCGGATGCGCGTATGTCGGTCTCCGGCCGAAGGCGAAAGTTCGGACGAGGATCACCGTGAGAACGACGAGGCAAAATAGCACCGAGGCTGCCACACCCAGTTTCAGTACCGCAAATAGAGACATTTAGGGAACCTACACGCAGCCGTCCGGCTTAGGTAAACCGGCAATCTTGCACGCCCCCTTGGCAGGACCTGAGGGGAATAGCTCGTAAATGCGGCGCAGAGGCAGGCCGGTGGTCTTACAAATGGACCGAACCATCGGTGCCAAGTTAGTTTCGACGTAGTGATTGCGAATGAATTCAATGACCGCCCAGTGTTCCGGGGTTAACTTGTCGATACCTTCTGCAGCTTTGGCTAAAACCTCGGCAACATGTTTATCCCACTGCTGGGGGTCCATTAGAAACCCTTCTTCGTTGAGCGCCAGTTTCTTGCCGCTGATGTCGAGATCAGACATACACATACTCCCTCCAATTGAATAACCTGAATGCAAAGATAATGCAAATCAACCAGCTTGGCAAGGGAATTTGCACCCCATAAATCTCAAAAGTACCGTTTCGGCACAGAGTGATTTAATTGAAAGTTCGAACCTCACAGAAATTCGCGAACAGCGATGCCGGGGCTGCAGAGACAATGGTTAGAAAATCATTCGCGAATCCATCAATTATTCCTCTTGACTAGAAGCTGCTTATTCCATATAATTGTTTGACGCAGGGAGTTCTTCACGGTTCGTGGGTCATGATTAGTAGCTGTTGGGTAGTCCATAGTATTCAGTTCGCAGTTGAAAGAGATAGAAGATTGTTTTCGAGAATTGAGGCTCCCTGTTCGGGGGCGTTGTTTTTTGGGCCTGAAGATCTTACGACTATAAGTCGGAGTTCCTATCCAATTGATCTGGAAAGACCGTCCGGCGGCCCACCCGTTTTTTTGGGTTCAATTGCCTGTTAACAAGAAGTGCAATCAGTAAACCATGAATAAGTCTGGAGGATAGTATGGATAGCTACCGCGTACCGCGTCCGGTCAACGAGCCGGTTTACAGCTATGCCCCTGGCTCACCTGAGCGGGGGAAGCTGAAAGCTGCTTTAGATGACCTGAAATCAAAGCAGATCGAGGTCCCTTTGGTAATTGACGGTAAGGAGATTCGCACTGACAAGAAGGTGAAAATAACTGCGCCGCACGACCACAGTCTGGTCTTGGGCTATGCTTATCACGGCAGCAAAAAAGAAATTCAATCGGGGATCGATTCGGCGTTGAAAGCCCAGAAGTCGTGGGCAGCGCTGCCAGCAGGGCAGCGTGTGGCGATTTTTCTAAAAGCAGCTGACCTGTTGGCGGGACCTTATCGTTACGTCGTGAATGCCGCCACCATGCTGGCACACTCCAAGAGCGCGTTCCAGGCGGAGATCGACGCGGTGTGTGAACTGGTCGATTTCTTCAGGTTCAACGCTTATTATATGCAGATGATCGCCGATATCCAGCCGATCAACCCTGATCCCTTGATCTGGAATCGCCTGGACTATCGACCTTTGGAGGGATTTATTTACGCTGTCACCCCGTTTAATTTTGTGTCCATCAACGGCAACCTTCCCACAGCACCCGCGCTGTGGGGAAACGTCGCAGTTTGGAAGCCGGCCAGAAGTGTGCTGTACACCTCGCACTTCCTCATGAAGATATTCATGGAAGCGGGCTTGCCACCAGGCGTGATCAACTTTGTCACAGGCAACTCATCGATGATCAGCGAGGTGGTTTTAAACGACGAGAATCTTGCGGGAATCCATTTCACCGGATCCACCGCCGTCTTTCAGTCTATGTGGAAAACCATCGGGCAGAATATCGCCGGATACAAGACCTATCCCCGCATCGTCGGTGAAACCGGCGGGAAGGATTTCATTTTCGTTCACCAGTCCGCTGTTCCTGCTCAGGTGGCCACAGCCATCACCCGCGGCACCTTTGAATATCAGGGGCAGAAGTGTTCGGCCGCTTCCAGGGCTTATGTCCCCAAGTCGCTCTGGCCGCAGATCAAGGAGATTTTGCTTGCGCAGATCGGCGGGATCAAAATGGGTGACCCGTGCGATTTTACCAACTTCATGAACGCCGTCATCGACAAGGCCGCCTTCGACAACATCAAGTCCTATATCGACCATGCCAAAGGCTCATCCGATGCCAATGTCATCGTGGGCGGCAACTGCGATGACTCCAAGGGATACTTCATTGATGCCACCGTGATTGAGACCACCAATCCGAGATTCAAGACCATGCAAGAAGAGATCTTCGGACCGGTAATGACCATCTACGTCTATGACGACGCCGACTACGAGAAGACCCTACGTCTCTGTGACGAAACATCACCTTATGCCTTGACTGGTGCGGTGTTTGCTACTGATCGGAGTGCGATCGAGACCGCTGAGAGCATTCTCCGTAATGCGGCGGGAAACTTCTATATCAACGATAAGCCGACAGGAGCCGTGGTTGGCCAGCAGCCATTTGGTGGCGCTAGAGCCTCAGGCACGAATGACAAAGCCGGAGCTCTGCACAACATGATCCGCTGGACGTCACCCCGTGCAGTCAAAGAGAATCTTCTGCCGCCAGCGGATTTCAAGTATCCTTTCATGATGGAACCGTGACAGCCTGCAGATAGCGCCCGATGCACGTTGCACAATAGAAAGGCCCAAAAGCTGGATTTTAGGAATAGGCGCCCGCTACTTAGCGGGCGCTGGCTTTTTGCTAGAACGTTGTGACATTGAAGTCAAGAAGGCGTCGAGTTCAAGTCCCGTTGGCCCCCGCATATTTAATCTGCTGTGCCACAAAAGGGTAATTGTGTTCGGATTTTCGAAGTGCGTCAAATTCTCCTGAAAAAGGAAACCTGAAGATGATTCACTCGTAGGTAATAAGTGAGGATGATATATATGGCCGCAAGAGGTGAAGTGATATGTTTAGGGAACCACTTTAAGAGAAAGGAGGATTGATCATGTCTATGTTCAAGTCTGTAACGGTGATTCTTTTGATGATTTTTCCCCTCTCCGTCGCAGCTCAAACCTTACCAGTTGCTGAAAAGAAGGAATCTGCAAGGCAATCTGTTTCAAATTCATTGCGTGGCAAACATAGTATTGCCTTAGGCATAGGACTTCTGGGTAAAATGACTGTCACGAATGAAGTATCCGCAGCTGGAGTGACAAATAGTGTAGAGGAAGGGGAGTTTCTCGGATCAATTGCTTATACCTACTGGCTCGAGAACGATTTGGGCTTCAACTTCAGTTTAGGTGTACTTGGCATAGATGTTAATAATTCAGTGAAGGGTTCAGAGGTGTCCACAGAAACAGCTACAGTGGTACCACTGCTGTTTGGAGTAAAATATCAACCCTTCAGACTCACCACCAGCGATGTTCTGAGACCCTATGTATTAGCATCTGTCGGACCTTTGTTCGGATCTGCAACAATAAATCGAGTGGGAGTGAACATTGAAAGTGAGTCCTACTCGGAAACAGCACTGGGTTCCCGTCTTGGGGTAAGCATGGACCTGTTACTCGGCAAATGGTTTACACTCGGTGTTGGTGCTGGCTATTATCTTGTTACCGATTTTGAAAGACCTATCGGATCCGAGAAGAACTATAGCAGTCCCGAGTTCTCCCTATCTTTTGGAATGATTTTTGGGAAGGGAAAAAAATAATACAATGGAAGCCGGGTGCCCCACCGCTTGCGGTGGGTTTGATCTTGCGAACAGGCCGTAGGCGCTGCCTGCTTGACGAATTCTTATTTGTCTTGCTGTTGGGGTAGGTGTTGCACTCCTGCCCGTGGAAAGAGGAAAGGGGTGCAACCCCTATCCTAAAAAGACTCCGGAATATACCTATATGGCCTCTATGGTCGAAGGTGGTTTCTTGGTTATGTTATAGGTAACACTCACCACTCCCGCTATTTCGTTTGTCATGCGTGCTGCGAGGTCTTCCAGGACGTCATAAGGAAGTCTCGTGGGTGAGCCTTCTTTTGCATCTTTGCTTTCCCAGCATCTGACCTCTATTTGCAAACCGTAGTCCCTTTTCCCTCCTTTGATGCCTGTAACTTTATCCTGGTGCAAAATAGCCAGATACTGAAATGCTCCGGTGTTGGACAATTCTTCCTCTACGATCCTTGTCGCCTCTCTCACGATTTCTATCCTCTCTGGCGTTACCTCTCCTATCACTCTGGCTGCCAGAGCGGGTCCAGGAAAAGGCGGTCTGTTGTACAGTTCCTCAGGTAATCCTAAGGCCCTGGCAACTTCCCTCACCCCTGATTTCCTGAGTTGCACCAAAGGCTCTATGACCTTGTACCCATACTGCCGTTGCGTATCGATTCCAAGTTGCTCGAGGATATTATGCTGCCTTTTGATTCCGGCCACGGTCTCCTCCACGTCGGTGTAATTCGTTCCTTGAAGAAGATATTTAGCTCGGCTTTTCTTTACCAGATCGCCAAAGATATCTTTGTAAAAAACGCGGGTGATTGCCTCTCTTTTCTCTTCAGGGTCGGTAATGCCCTTCAACGCATCAAAAAACTGGTCCCTGGCATCGACCACTTCCACAGGCACACCCAGTTCCCTGAAAAGCGAAACCACTCTCTGAGGCTCACCGTGTCTCATAATGCCATTGTCCACGAAAATCGTTTTGAGTTTGTCTCCTAGCGCCTTATGACCTAACATGGTAACTGCCGAGGAATCAACGCCGCCTGAGAGCGCATTGACGGCGGAACCATCACCGACAATGCCAGCGATTTCACTGATTTTTTCTGTAATGAAACTCTTTGTATCTAGGCCCTCTACTTCTATCTCTTGAACTTCCATGGTATTACCTCCTGATATGATGTGCGTATCAGAAAATTCGCTACCATTTCCAATATTCTAACTCGCGCAGGAAAAGTCAAACTAATTTTCTGCCACAAAGCGCTTTCTCGAAACGACTGGCAAAAATGGTGGGTGCCCCACAGCAGAGCTGAGGGGCACCTGAGGCGGGGTACTCCCTCAACGTGCAAGAAGCTGTTCGATCTTGCGGGTAACCGTCTCTGCGGCGCCGTCGTAATTGGCCATCACGGCCACGGTGTAGCCGCTGTCAAGGTACATATCGAGCATGGCGTTGATGCCTGGCGCCCCGCCTCCGTGTCCCACAATACGGTGCCCATTTGAGTTTCGATCCTGGAAAAGATAGGCGTACATGCTCCCTGGGCCTCTCTGTGTCTTTCCCGTTGTGAGCGTGTCAAAGGACTGTGGGCTGATGAGCTTATTGTTGCGCAAAGCTGAATCGAATTTCAGCAGGTCTTCGACGGTGGAAAATCCGCCTCCGGCCGGGCCACCCTTGGCGGCGTGCATGAAGAGATTATTACGCCAGCGGCCGTCTGGGTTGGGACGGCCGTCATAGTTCATTTTGGTGTAGCCAATAGCCAGATTCGGTATAGGGGTATCCAACTCATAGCAATCGGTATTGATCATGCCTGCTGGCTGATAGATGTGCTCCCGGACATAGTCATAGTAGTCCTGCCCGGTAACCTTCTCAATGATCATGCCCAGGACTATCGGGCCCGAGTTGCTATAATGAAAATCCGTACCCGGCTCGAAAAGCAGGGTGTCGTCAAAAATCAACTCCGCCAATTGGCCGACAGTCTTGATCTCCCACCAGGGCGAATCGAACAATTCTTCCCAGTAGTCCTGCATGCCGGAGGTGTGTGTGAGCAAATGATGAATGGTGACCTTTTCAGCGATCTCCGGGCGAGGCAGATCAGGCAGATATTTGCCGACTAAGTCATCAACGGATACCCTCCCCTGTTCGGCCAACTGCATAATGGCTACACCGGTAAACATCTTGTTCATCGATCCCAAATTGAACTTGGTGTCCAGGCGGTTGGGGACGTTGTATCGCTTGCTGGCCAGGCCGTACGCTTTCGTATAGAAGGGTTTCCCCTCTTTGGCGATCAGAATGGTACCCGAGAAGCGGTCTTTGGAGATCAGGTTATCCAGGTAGCGGTCCAGGAAATCGATCATCTGATCTTGTGTCAGATCGCCCTCCGGCACCTCGAATCCCGGCTCCTCTCCCGGTCGGACAGAAAGCATATCCAACTTGTGCGGAGGAAGGGTATCCGCCTGAACCGTCAGAATCACCCACTCAAACGGGCCACTGGGCTGCTTGGCCCGCATCAGAACCGAAAGGGAGTAGTCTTTGGAGTCTTCAATTCGATGAAGAACCAAACCACCCACATCAGAATAGACCTGCTCGAAGAATCCCAGACGACCTTCAAAGGCGCCTTCTCTTTCCTTCCAGTGGTCTTCGATGAAATCCCTCCATTGGCTTTCCTCTCCGGAATTGAACGCGTCCACAAGACGAACGAACAACTTGCTGGCGGGCGTGTCCGGAATCTCCGGGGGAGATTGCTGGGCAAGTACTGGAACGGCAAGGGCGCATACCAAGACGCAAAGAGCAACCGTACGATAATATCGTTTATGCATATGTCCTCCTTTCCATACTATGATACTTGGGAACTCAGCTGATGTTCCCGCCATCATTCTAACCAGAATACTAAGGGAAACCGTCGAAGGGGTCAAGAGCTTATTTGGAGAGTGCGACCAGCGAGAAAAAATGGAAACTTTTCCGTTGACAATGCGTAAGTACTTACGTAAATTGCCAGCAGTTGGCGGACGGTTTACACTTGATGGAGGAGGGCGCGTGGATCTGATAAGACAGCTCGGATCACTGGCTATCGCCAGTCGGTTCAGGCGATTGGCCGAGTGGCTCTATAAGGACGGGCGCCGAATTTACCGGGAACAGTCGCTTGATTTCGAGCCCCGCTGGTTCCCGCTTTTCTACCTGCTGAAAGAATCGGGTGCAGTCTCCGTCTCCGCAGCAGCGCAGGCTTTGGGATTGACCCATCCGGCCATCAACCAGATTGCCGGCCAGATGGCTCGGCGAGGACTTCTGCAGTCAGTCAGAGACAAGAAAGACGAGCGAAGACATCTTTTGCGTCTGACTAAAAAGGGTAAGGCAGCCTTATCAGTGCTGGAGCCGGTGTGGTCGGATATCGAAGCTGCAGCCGACGACGTGTTGAGCCAGAAGGGTGGCGATTTTTTGGCCGCTCTGGGACGGCTCGAAGACGCGCTCAACGAAGCCGGAATGCATGAACGCGTGATGCGCCGGATCAAAAGGCGCCAACTCGAGGAGGTCCAGATCGTCGATTACAAACCTCAGTTCAAACGGTATTTCAAGTCGCTTAACTTAGAATGGCTGCGAGAGCACTTCGCCGTGGAGGAGGAGGACAGAAAGCTGCTTTCCGACCCGCACGGAAGAGTGGTCAAAGCCGGAGGGTTTGTTTTCTTTGCTCGACTTGGCGGAAGAATCGTCGGGACTGCTGCGCTGCTCAGGCATGGCCAACGTACATACGAGTTGACCAAGATGGCAGTCACCAAGAAAGAGCGGGGCCGCCAGGCGGGGCGTAAACTGACGCTGGAGGCGATCCGGCGGGCAAGAACTCTCGGCGCCGAGCGATTGGTTCTGCTTACCAGCCCACACCTGACGGTTGCAAATGAACTCTATCGATCGTTGGGCTTTCTCGAAGTATCCGGAAAGCAGCCGTGGACAACAGCCTACCGTCGTGAATCGATAGCTTTGAGCTTGGATTTGAAGACGAGGAAATCACAAAAAACCAAACAGGAGGTGTTATGAGCAAAGCATTGTTTTTCATGACCGCAGCGTCACGCTGTCTCATGGAGAGAGCACGCCCGTCCGTGCTCTTGATTTTGCTGTTGGTGCCGATCTGGATGTTCCCTGCACGCGTCGGCGCACAGCCTTCTGCAGGTTCCGAAGATAGAACCATCGATGCGCGGATGCAGTCGGAGATCATCGACAGCGTGACACAGGCACTAAATGAGATTTATGTGTTCCCCGATGTGGCCAAAGAGATGGAGAAGCACCTTCGCCAGCAGTACAAAAAGAAAGCTTACCAAGACCTAACCAGCCTGACGCAATTTACTCAGAAGCTGACCGAAGACCTGCAGGAGATCAGCCATGACAAGCACCTGTGGGTGAGATTTGCCCCCGACGAGCTGCTGGCTCGATTTCAGGGTGATACACTAACCGACGAAGCTAAACAGCGCGAACTCGAGGAACGATGTCGAGACAACTTTTGCTTCAAGGAGATCAAACTACTGGAGGGCAACATCGGGTACGTCGACTTTCGCTGTTTTTCCGATGCCATCGATGCCGGACCCACGGCAATCGCAGCTATGAATTTCTTAGCCTACACGGATGCCATCATCTTCGACCTTCGCCAGAACGGCGGCGGGAGTCCCAGCATGATTCAGCTCATCACCAGCTATTTCTTTCCGGAGCCGGTTCACTTGAACAGCTTCTATGTGCGCAAGTCCGATTCGACCCAACAGTTCTGGACTCAGGCATGTGTGCAAGGCCCCCGTATGACCGACGTCGACCTTTATGTGCTTACCAGCAGTTACACCTTCTCCGGAGCGGAGGAGTTCACCTACAATCTGAAGAACATGGAAAGGGCCACGATAATCGGCGAGACCACCGGTGGTGGGGCTCATCCCATCGACATCAAGCCGTTTCCCAACCTGAATGTCGGCATGTCTTTGCCGTTCGGCCGCGCCGTGAATCCGGTTACCGGAACCAACTGGGAGGGAACGGGAATCGCTCCTCATATCGCCGTACCTCAAGAGCAGGCGCCGGAGGTGGCTCATCTGGAGGCTCTGAAGAAACTGGAGCAAAAGACCGACGACCCAGATCGTAAGGAAGAGCTGAAGTGGGTCATGGATGGATTGCAGGTGAAGCTGAATCCGGTTGTTGTGGAGCAAGGCCAGCTGCAGGCCTATGTTGGTCAGTACGGACCCAGGAGAATCTGGGCAGAAGACGGCAAATTGTACTATCAGCGCGAGGAAAGACCTAAGTACAGGCTTATCCCTATGGGCGAGCACCTGTTCATGCTGGATGGTCTGGATTACTTCCGAATTCAATTCGTCCGCGACAGCGCCGGTCAGATCACCGAACTTGTCGGCCTGTACCAGGGTGGGCACCGTGACAGCAACATACGAACGGGCCCCTGATCGAAGACTTCTGCCAGAATCGTCTTTCTGGTAACCGGGCACGAAGCGCTGAGAATCCGATTATCACGCTCCCTGCCAATACGTGACCCATTCTGAGCACGACGTGCAAATCTCTGTGTGATGGCCATTCCTTTCTCCAAGAAACAAAATCGGCCGGGGAAAACCCGGCCGAAGGTTTCTTCAGAATTTTCGCTCTTCTAATCTTGTGACTATCCTTACATTCCACGGTGCTCCTGCCACTTCCTCTCCTGCTCCGGAGTCAAGAGCGCCTTGGCATCCCTGAAAGCCTTTATGTGCGAGAGCTTCATGTCCGCTTTGAGTTTCTCGACCATCCTCAGCTTAGCCTCTATGTCTTTTAAGCTGGCTCCGTCATCATCGGTGAGGGCTTTCAGTTCCAACTGGGATATCTTCAGGTCAGCCTCTTTCTTGAGCTTGCCTTTGAGGAAGTCCATCCTGATCGACTTCAGAGCTTCTACCTGCTCATCGGATAGCTCCAGTTCTTTCTTGCAGCAGAGGAAAAACTCGCCCTTGCAACAGCCCATCTCCTCTTCCCCGCCCATCATCCCGCACATCCTCATGCCTGAACCCATCTTGCGGCATCCCATCTGATGCTTCATCCCCGGGCATGGCTGTTCGGATTTTTCCTGGGACATCATTCCCTCACCCATCATCTTCATTCCGTGCTGACAACCCTTCGCCATCTCCATCTGGGCAAACGACCAAGTAGATGCCACAAGGATGAAAAGGAAGGCAAGACCAGTCGCCAAACAGACCTTCTTCATAAATTCACCTCCTTTTGGGGTTAGAAGGTTTTTCAAATAATACGCACTGAATTGCCATTAGTTGTAAAAGAAAGGGGTCCTCAGAATTGACTTTGGCAACCTCTGTTATTCACGGCACGCCTTTAGTCTGATCCTGAAGCACATTAAATTTCTTGCGCCTCGCCGTACCTGTTTGTATAATATTCCGAAAAGATGCCAGGGGGTAACGTGCAAAAAGGAGTACGGTCATGGGACACACGGTGGGGAAAGAGGTTTACCGGAAGCTCGGCAAGAAAATCGACGGTCTGTCGATGAGGGCTCCCTGGAATGAGACGTTTCACGCCATTCTGAAGGAGCTCTACTCCCCGGAGGAAGCCGACGTCGTGGTTAAGATGCCCTACGGTTTGTCTGATCTGGACGGAATCGAGAAGGTCACCAAGTATGAACGCTCCAAACTGCAGAAGGTCCTGGAGGATTTGTGTGCCAAGGGCCTGGTCATGGACCTCTGGATGCATGGCCAGTATCATTACATGCCTTCCCCCATGGTTATCGGGATATTTGAGTTCACCATGATGAGGACAGGGGATAACCTCAATACCAAAGAGTGGGCGAGGCTGTTTCACACCTATCTGCAAGACGATCGTACGTTCTACGCGGCAAACTTCAAACACGGGGAAAAGATATCACCCTTGAGGGCACTGCCGCATGAGGATGCGATAGATTCATCCGAACACGTTGAGGTTTTGGATTACGAAAAAGCCACGGCCATTATCGAAGGAGGCAGGAAGTTTTCCATCGGAATCTGTTCCTGTCGTCACGAGAAACTGCATGTCGGAGAAAAAAAGTGTGACGTACCCCTGGAGACCTGTTCTTCTCTTGATTCCGCGGCCGACTTCATGATCAGGCACAACTTCGGGAAAGAGGTTTCCAAGACCGAAATGCTGGAAAACCTGGCCCGTTCGAAGGAGATGGGGCTGGTCTTCTGCGCGGACAATGCCAAAAGCGGTGTATCGTTTATCTGTCACTGCTGCGGGTGCTGTTGTAATGCCCTTCTGGGGATAAGCAAATTCGGCTATCCCCACATGGTGATCACCTCGAGTTTCATTGCCCAAGCTGACGAAAAGGTCTGTGCCGAATGCGGAGCTTGTGCCGAAGCTTGCCCCATTCATGCCATTGAACTGGTTTCAGAGAAAACTCCAAAGATCGATGCCGGCATATGTATAGGGTGCGGCGTATGTGCGCTGAAATGCACGACCGGGGCGCTCAGGCTGGTCAAGCGTGAACAGAGGGTGATCCACCCGGAGGACACTTTTGAGCGAGTGATTCTGCAATGCCTGGAGAGGGGGACTCTCCAAAACCTGATGTTTGGTCAGCCTCAAAGCATAACCCACAAATTCATGCGTGGATTCGTTGGCGGGTTCCTAAAACTGCCACCGGTGAAAAGGGCTCTGATGAGCGACACGTTGCGGTCCTCGTTTCTTGGAATGATGAAGAAGGGAGCTTAGAAGCAGAGAAAGGATCAAGTTCCAGGAGATGCGTACTGACTTTTCTCAAAAGGACTTCAATCCCTCCAACTTTTTTCTTGACATTTTGTAGGTGAGTTATAAATTAACAATGTTGGATGATTGAAACGAGTTGGAGGTTTATCAAGAAAGGAGGCGTGATTTATGATGGTTGCGTATAGACATTCGATTGGGTTATCACGCCCCGGAGGAGTGGCTGCCGAGCTCACCTTTTAGACTGCAAAAGCTAGACGGCCATCCGTAGATGGGTGGCCGTTTTTGTTTTAACAATTGCCGCGGGCGTGATATATGCCCGCGGTATTTTTCTCAATTCTATCGTATCCGAAGCCGCGGAGTAATCCTTTCGCGGTTCTTTTGCTTTGAGCAAAAGAGTTGGAAAGAAGAATCCGTTACGTGCACATCAGCCCTCAAGGTTGATCGGACAAGGTTCAACGGTGCTTACAGAGGTACTTACACGCTATAAAATTACCCTCAGGTTTTTTGCTGTGGCGATTCCTCTGTGAGCCATCACAACGAAATCTCATAAGCAGGAATAGTGCAATGAATCTAGCAGAACTAGGTTGGAATGAATTGCTTGATCGGCATTTTGAACAATATCGGAATCAGGGTCTCGTGCCTGGCAGGGTCGCCCGTCAACATAGGCATAGATACCTACTCTACGGTGAATACGGGGAACTGGAAGCCGAGGTATCGGGGAGGTTCCGCCACGCCGCCCGCTCCAGGGCCGAATTCCCGACTGTGGGCGACTGGGTGGCGGTAAGTGGAAGACCCGGAGAGGGGAAAGCCACGATCTGCGCCCTTCTTCCAAGAAACAGCAGTTTCTCCCGGAAAGCTGTGCTTTCGGGGGGAATGCCCGATTCCGGCGGAGAAACGGATGAGCAAGTTTTGGCAGCCAATGTCGATACGGTCTTTCTGGTCAGCGGCCTGGACCACGATTTCAATCTGCGCAGAATCGAACGTTACCTGACCATCGCATGGGACAGCGGAGCGGTTCCGGTTGTCCTGCTCAACAAGGTAGACCTGTGTGGGGACGTAGGGGCGCGCATCAAGGAAGTGGAATCAGTTGCCTCCGGCGTCACCATTCATCCTCTCAGTGCAACCAGAAACGATGGACTCGATGCCCTACAAGAATATCTGGTTTTTGGCAAGACAGTAACGCTGTTGGGTTCTTCAGGTGTTGGAAAGTCAACGCTGATCAACAGCCTGCTGGGAGAGGAGCGCCTCAAGGTGGGGCCAGTTCGTGCTGGTGACAGTCGCGGAAGACATATCACCGCTTACCGACAGATGATCCTCCTTCCCACCGGAGGAATCGTCATCGACACGCCCGGAATGCGCACGCTTTCAATATGGGGCGACGAGGGAGGACTGAAAAGAACCTTTGATGATATCGAGGAACTTGCCGTCCAATGCCGTTTCAGAGATTGCAGGCACGAAGGTGAGCCGGGATGCGCCGTTCAGCAGGCGCTTAAGGACGGAACTCTAAACGTCGGGCGCTACAGGAACTATCTCAAGCTGCAAAAGGAGCTCAGGCACCTGGCCCAGCGGAAGGACAAAAAGGCACAGCGTTTGGCCGACAGGGCGATGGACAAGAAAATTCGCCAGCATATGGCGGGGCTAAAGAAGATGAACAGGAAGGGACTGCCGTGAGGAGCACGGCTGCAATGAGTCTACCGGGGGCGGGAAGCTGGAGGGTGGGGCATACAGAAAGCGTACTCTTTGTCAGTTCCATTAGCCGTATAATAGATGGTTGTGGGCCCATAGTCGGTTGGTCGGCAGTTAACAGGTATCATTTGATATGAGATTTTTCAGTTTCTCTGGATCCCACCGCGATGTCGGGCTGGCAATAGGAAGGACTTTCGGGCGGCAAATTCGCACGACTCTGGCTGGTAATACCATTCTGCAAAGGAAATTCCTTCCGTATCACCGCACGCCTGAAGGCAAGCGGAAGTATGAAGAACTAATTCAGCTGCACGAGTCTCGATTCTCGGATTATCTTTCCGAGCTCCGCGGAATTTCGGAAGGAGCCGAGGCGTCGTTTGAAGAGCTGTTTCTGGTAAACATGCGAGGGGAATACCGGGGTTATGCCGCAGAATCAGCGGATTTTGGGTGCTCCACCTGCTCGCTTCTTACCACCGATAAGGCAGTCTTTGCCCACAACGAAGACGGTTCGCCAATTTATCGTGATCAGGTGTATCTGGTGCGACTTGACATTGTGGGAAAGCCCTCTTTCACAGCGCTTTGTTACCCGGGATTTCTCCCGGGAAATGCCTTTGGTTTTAATAGTGAGGGGATATGTCTCTCGGCCAACAATGTTCTGGCAAAAGGAATCGTCACCGGATTGGGCAGACATTTCATGGCTCGATCGTTGTTTGAGGCCGGATCTCTGGAGGAAGCAATTGAACTGGCGACCATTTCGGGACGGGCTTCGGGTTTCAACTATACCATTGGATCTTTCAAGGAGCGCCGCATCGTAAATGTCGAAGTGTCTCCCAACAAGCATCGCGTCCATGAAATCAAGGGGTGTTTTTTTCACGCCAACCACTACATTAAGCTCTCCCCAGTCGGGCAGTTGATCACCCCCTCCAGTCAGGCTCGACAGAACCGGGGAGAAGCGCTGTTAGCGGGAGGGATGGTGCAGGACGAAAGCGGGGTGTTGAAGGTGCTGAGGGATTACAAAGTGAAGGATTATCCGATACTTCGCAATGGGAAGCCGCCTGATAGCAGCATGACCCTGGTGACAGCTCTGTTCGACCTTGATTCGAAGACACTTACCATTTATCCAGGTGGCGTGGGAAGAATGAATCAAAGATTCGAGCCCTTACTTGAGGTTTCCATGGCAGAAGGATAACCGCGCAAAACAAACGTACTAATCAATGTCAGGTAAGAATACTCTGGTGAGGGAGGAGCAATATGAGGAAAAAAACTAATCGTCTGTACAAAGATCTTGCTTGGCTTTGGCCGATCTGGGAGGATGTTGAAGAATATCGAGCAGAGAGTGAACTTTTTGCCAAGCTGATTAAAAAATACGCCAGGATCAAAGTCCGCTCCTTGTTGGATGTGGGGTGCGGTGGTGGCAAAAATGCATTTCACTTGAAAAAGCACTTTGCAGTAACGGGAATCGACAAGAGCAAAGCCATGCTGGCTAACGCGAAAAAACAAAACCCGGAATGTGAGTTTCATCCTGGAGACATGAAGAGTTTTAACCTGAAGCGCCAGTTTGATTCCGTCTTCATCAATGACGCTGTAACCTACATGACCACCAAAAAGGACCTGCTCCGAGTATTCCGCACCGCACATAAGCATCTGAAACCCGGTGGCGTCATGATTACCTATCCTGACGGATGCAAAGAAAGCTTTGAGCAGAACGAGACTACTATCTGGACTTCTGAGACTGATAATATGGACCTGACCTTTATAGAGAACCAATACGATCCAAATCCTAAAGACGACACATTCGAGACCACGTTGATCTATTTGATTCGCAAGAACGGCAAATTGAACATAGAGCATGATTTTCATGTGTGTGGCCTTTTCACGTTGAGTGTCTGGAGAAGATTACTGAGACAAGCCGGGTTTGAGGTTTACGAAAAGGAGGGCGGTGAGGAGACTGAAGGTCTGCCGGTGTTTTCGTGTCTCAGACCCAAGTAGCTTCAGAAGTGAGGCGGATAGCGATCGAATCTTCAACGGGAGGTGACTCCACTCCTATTCCTTCACCTGTAAACCAATGCAGTTCACCTAGGCGACTGAAAAAACAATAACCCCCATGAATTCCCTGCCTCAGATCTATCCATTTTCGCAATTGGTGTTGTGAATACCTCCGCCGCCTTCGTCGGTTCCTCTATTAGGATCTTCCTCAAATGTCCTGTTGCCATCCCCTGGGGGATTTTTTTATGGTCCAGTCGAAAAAACACTTGACAGCATACAGGGATAGTCATTATTTATGAGAGCGGAAGGTGACTAAAGACAATTTGACCAATACGTAACTCAAACCTGTATCAGTGGAGTTCACCTAGAAGAACTACCTCAAGCAGGCTGAGGGATGTCCCTTTTTATGGCCCCGATTAGCTGGTTCAATTCAGGGAAACGGCTGGTTATGACAAAAAGGAAGGCACCATGGATCCCATGCTCTACTCCCTACAAGGGATCGGGTAATATCGATTACACCGGAGGCGGAAAAAGGGGGATTTAGCAATCTACCACTAAACCAAAGAAAGGAGGCTCAACTATGGACCCGAATCTATTTCACGTAGATTGGGAGCGAGTCTTTGAAGTTCTGGTCGCGATTGTCATACTGGCGTTCCTTCTGGAACGGGCGCTAGCCGTACTCTTCGAGAGCAAATGGTTCGTAGACCGTCTACAGGGTAAGAATCTGAAAGAACTCATAGCTCTTGTCGTTGGGATTGCGGTCTGTCTGTTTTGGGACTTCGACGCCGTCAGTATGATCTTCCTGAAGGAAAACGTAACCGTAGGTGGCGCCGTCATCACGGGCGCCATAGTTGCCGGTGGTAGTAAGGCTTCGATAAAACTCTTCAGAAACCTGCTGGGCTTCATGAGCGATGCCGAAGACGAAAGGCAGAAACGAAGGGACAAGAGGCTCAAAGACGAGAAGCTGATAGGAGGGAACGACAAATGAAGATACGTCATGTCTTATGTTTTCTGATTGTCCTTCTCTGTGTGTTTGCCTCCGAGGTATATGGCGATTACCTGGAGGTTCGCCGTTCAGCCACGATAAAGGCAGAGCCCAATCGGGACGCTTTGATCCTCGAGGACGTACGATCGGGCACTAATCTCCAGCTTCTGAACGACGGGCAGCAAAGCAACGGCTACTATCAGGTGGAGACAATCTCTGCAGGGCAGCCCGGCTGGATCTACCGGACCTTGGTGCGGCGCTACCGCGGAGAGATCCCTGAGCCCGTGCCAGAGGCCGATGCCGTCGATCCCCTTAGGGATCCGACCGGCAGACTTACAGCGGAGCAGCGGCGTTACGCAGCCCATCACCTCCGCCTGGGAAAGCCCCAGGCCGTTTATGAGCGAGTTCGGGAAGGATATGTGCTTGCTCAAGACGGAAGACTTAAGATTCCACTGTGGGTTCAATACGTGTTGACCCCGGATGATCTGCAGGGGACGGTTGAGAGGACCGATGATTTCCGACCAGATGCATCAATTCCCTTCGGATTCCGAGCCGAGTTGGGAGACTACCGGGGGAGCGGCTTTGATCGCGGTCACATGGCACCAGCGGCGGACATGAAGCGGAGTCAAAAGGTGATGTCCGAGAGCTTCCTGCTTTCAAATATGTCCCCGCAGACAAGAATTGGATTCAATCGGGCCATCTGGGCGGATCTTGAGGCAGCCGTCAGAAGCTGGGTGGAGCAACGCGGCACCTTGACCGTCATCACCGGTCCGGTCTTTGCCGTAGAAGGGGACCGGGTTAGCTACGAAGTAATAGGAGAGAACCAGGTGGCGGTGCCGACCCACTTCTACAAGATCGTAGTGGACGCAAACGACCAAGGCAATCTGGAAGCCTTAGCCTTCATGATGCCGAATGCAAACCTTGGCGGTCACGAATATAGCGAGTATCTCCGCACCATAGATCAGATAGAGACGGTCACAGGACTTGATTTCCTCTCGGCCCTGTCGGCGGCTGAGCAGGACACGCTTGAATCAGTCAGAGCACCGGGCATTTGGTGAGTTGAGCGAAGAGGACATCGGCAGTCATCTGCTTAACCTGTGGGAGTGAATCTCGGGTCAGGACGCCTTCGTCTCTGATGGCCAGTTTTTTGCGTTTTGACTCGATGGGAGCTACCGAAACCGCCTGATTTGTTTCCCCGAGGACTCAGGTAGCGTCTTCTGCATCTCTTGAGCAGCTTCCTAAGGCACGGATCGACACGGTCATTCTAAGAACAGAGTTCCCTTCGTCTGATCTCAAAAGACGTGAAAATATCCTGACAGAGGAGAGGGACCGTAACCACCTCCTGTGACAAGATGAACGTCGGAATGGGTCCAGAATTTCCTCACCCCCAAGGACGCTTTTGAGGTGGAGAAATTACTGGGCTTAAATTAGACTGCTGGCAAACACGGGCTGGAGGTGGAAAATAGGCTTAACCTTTTAATGGGTCGAGGAAAGGCGTCCATCAGAACTCACCGATCTATCTGAGTTTTGTAAACTGAATTATCATGCCACGCGAACTGAACGAGGAAAACTTGAAGGAAGCTTACTGCAAGGTCATTGCAAGTACGGGTATCGGAGCGGCTGAAGACAACTGCGACGAGATATTCCCGAAACTCATCAAGGTAGTAGTGCCTCAGCCAATGCATGATGACTATCCTGCGAAACTCCTGGCGTCTGCTACTGAGATCTGCGCAAATGAGCCCTACAGTTGGGTAGTTAAAAAGGAAGAACCCACTATTGATGAGAATACCACATTTCAATCACTCTGGTCTGATTGGCTTGCGCGTATCGTTCACAGTTAGAGGAGGAGTCGTTCGATGAAGACAATTGCTTTAATCCTCATAGTATTCATTTTGAGTGGGGCAGACGTCTCCGCACAGGAATTAGATAGTAGCAATCCTCCAAAGCTAATCGAGAGTTCCGAGACTATTGATGAAAAGACGAGAGTGATTTACGAAATTGAGTGTACTTTTACTACTGATCTAGGAGATTATCAGAGGACGGTGGTTGGTAACCCGGAAAATTGGAGAGTACTCGGTACGAGGAAGGTTTTTACTGTCAGAAAAATCGGATTTAGCATCGGGGATAGCAGCAAATGTTGGCTTCGAGGTAATTGGGACCTATCTGACAGTCTTTCAGTTTTGTTCCTTGGCGAGAAGAAAGAGCAATTAAGAGTGGATGCTCATGAGGTCGCCAGCAGAACAACCAAGTGGGGTTTCGGAAAGGGGAAAGCCGTTGATTTCAACGCCCGGCGATTGACAGAGCAGGAGGCATTGTACGCCTTCGACTTTGATTTTAAGAGCAAAATCCTGGAGCGTAATCTTTCAGCCGGGGGAGGAGGTTTTTGGGTTCGTTCGCTTTCCTTAGATCTCACCTCAACAGGCACCGTTGCAAGTGATGACGAAGTCCGCAACGGCACCCAAAGCTCAGTTGCATTTTCTGCAAATCCATATTATTTCGTGGGCGGGCTGATTTATGGCGGGAAATTGTCCTTTTCCTATCAGCTGGAAACGCAGATGAACGCTGAGGAGGACAAGCTATTCGATGTCACCCACAAGCAGTTTAAATTCGGGGTGGAAGCGGAAGTGCCCTATAGCAACTACCCCGTCTACAAGCTGCATACTGTGACAGGTTACGTCAGATTGGCCATGCCTCTGACGCTGAGTTTAGAATATCTCCCCGTGGGCGAAGGGGAGGGAGGGAATGATGCTCTGGCCAGGTTGGATTTCAGAGCACTTTATGAATTGGCGTTCTCTCCCTATCTTATAGTACGGGGTGAATGGCACCATACCAGGTTCTTCGATGTTCCTGCCGGCGTGGACAAAGAAGCTTCATATTATTCTTTGGCTTTTGCTCAGGACCTGGATGTCCTGAAAAAAACCTTGGGATTCTGTAAGCTAATTCTGGGTGGTGAGGAGGACATTCGCGGCAAGCATTTCATGTTCTACATGATTTCATCCGGCGGGAAGGCGCCGGCTTTTCAGGACGTCTACGAGCAGTCGCTTGGGTTTGGCACATATTTCTGAGCAGGACCGACAAACATGACTGCTTCATCAGGTGGGCCGTTCACCGAAGAGTCATCTTGGACATCTACGGGCAGGTGTCTTTTTCCTTAGAATCAGAACTCCCGCGCGCTGGGTGCTGCCCTCAGACTGGTTTGGGAGCGACTTAGAATGAGGTTGCTTTCAGTCCACCAGCTTCGATTCCGGAACTTCCTCTTTTTTCTCCGGCAGGCGGAATTGCTCGGGGCGTAATTCTATGATCTTTGGCAACCAGGTTTCAGGATATCCTTTTTCCTGCGGTTCGCCCTTTTCGTCCTTGACATACCCGTCGTTGTATTTAGTTATCAGATGCTCGCCCAGTTCCCGCCAGCGGGATACCACCCTTTCGGCTTGGGCAACCGAGTAGTCGGTCAGGTATCGGGTCAAAAGCTCCGGATAGAACGCGGAAAGATCCACAGCAGTGTTTTCCACCCAGGGCTGCAGCTTCAGGAAATTCCCTTCGATTTCGTTTTGCACTGCCTGAATCTCCGGCAGCATGTAAGAATATTTCAGATTGGCAAAATTGGCGACGAAATTGAATACCCACCAGGCCGATTCCCACGAGAACTCATTTGAGCTTCCGACGGCAAACGACCTCGGCAACCGTGTCGATGCCGCAATACAACGGTACATAGCAGATGGTATAGGTATCATCCAGGCCGTACCAGAATACGCCTCCGACAGCGTCCGGAAGCCATGCGCGCGACTGGGAAACGAACGAAAAGGCAGTCTGCTGGGTGGAGATGGGCCGTTCCCAGGTATATTCGACGCTGTCCACCATCCACGTCATGGGCCGCCAGCGGTTGGGAGTGCCGTACGGCCCGGCGTCAATGCCTTTGGTCATGTCGTAATCGGTGCCTTCATAGTGATCGCGCATCAGGGCAAACACGTCGGCCACCGACAGCTCCTTGTCCGGCTTGATCCATAAGGGATACGGTTCGGCTCCCTCAACAGCTCTGTGATAATCGGGCGAGAAGCTCTGTGACGGCGCAGCCCGGCGAAAGATGCTCCATACGCGTGCATCTGCGTAACGCTGGTTTTTGGGCGTGCTCGGGCAATAGGCGTCACAAAACCTAAAAGGCTCGCCGGATGCCGTATCGTAGTATCCCTTTTCAACCGCAAAGGAGATGACGTTATCGGAATACAGGCAGTTTTCAGGATCATCTAACGGGAACTCGCCGATTCGGGCTTTGTTGGCATGACAAGATATGTATCCGTCCGGAACCCTGAGTGCCACCCATTCGGCTCCCTGCCCCCCGGAATCGGGCCCGATCATCTCCATTATCCAAACCTCTTTTGTATCAGCGATGGAAAACGATTCGCCGGTGGACCGGTAGCCATATTCTGCGACCAGATCGGTCATGACCCGAATGGCCTCCCGGGCAGTTTTGGCCCGCTGGAGGGCCACATCCATCATATCCCAGTAATGCAGCAGGCCGTCGGGATTGCGCAGTTCCTCGCGGCCACCGAAGGTCGTCTCGCCGATGGTCAGCTGACGTTCGTTCATCAGACCGACGACGGCATAGGTGTGCGGAACCTGCTTGATTTTGCCCCGAACGTTTCCGTGCCAATCGGTTATCTCCAACGAATCCCCCGGCTGGTGATCGGCTGCTGGGGTATAGTCAAGATGGGGGTGAAACTCTCCGTCGCAGGTATATGTGATCATCACCGAGCCGTCCGCAGAGGCTTCTTTGGTCACCAACAGGCTGGTGCAAGCCTTTGGTTGAGTGTGGGGTAAAAGAACCCAACCGCACAAGCAGAAGGCAAAGACTATGAGTTTGCTTCTCATACGCTTAACCTTTCTTTTTTAAGGTTTTCAGCACGTGTATAAGATACCCTGATGGGTGTTTCAGACAAAGAAATCACCGTTCCTCTTATCTTATCCTTCCCCTTTTTAAAAGTCAAGACATTTTGATGGAGATTGGAGTTGCGGTTGTAACTACATTTGAGGGAATTGGAAGGTTCTTCTTATTACGTCTTGCAGGGAATAGATTGGTTCAAGAGGTGCAGGTCTCGTAACCGCAGGTTGACATGTGAACAAACGTCATCAGTTTGTGTCTGGGAAGGTACGATGTTCTTTGATTGCCAACGGTCGCCGGCTCGGTGACGTCAATCTCTGACGCGGGGGACTGCCTTCTTACGTCTTTTCTTCAGTTACCATATCTTTCTTTCTGCTTCTTGCCAGATACATCTCCAGGGCCAGAAGCCCGAAGGCGATCCACAAAAAAGGCTTCCACAGTTCCTTGCCGTATCGTGACTGCAAGATCGCCTTTTCGATGTCATCGTCGGGATCGATGAAGAACATACTCAATCCCTCTAATTTCCTCTCGATTTCATCCTTTTCGATCTTCTGAGGATCTGAGTCCCTGGAATCTATGTTTACGGCGAATCGATCTACCTCTTTTTTCTCCGTCTTGATTTTATATATGCCCGGTTTGTCGGCATCTGAAATCCTCAGCATCAGCCTGTCCTTTTGAACGATTGGCGCCACGGAGGTTTCCAGGTTCTCCGGATCGGTCAATTTGAGCTGCTCCCTGCTGAGTTCCGGATCTAGAACCCTTTCGATTGTTGATCCCACCTGAAAATCCTCAGAGAGCCGGGACAGATCAGAAGCCAGATACTCTACGGTTCGGTTCACGAAAGGAACGAAAAACGGATGTACCACCAGATCACTTTCCGTCTCATCCAAGGAGGTGGCGAAAAGCAGGGCTTTGCCAGAACCCAGATCCTTCTCGATCAACGCTGGCCTGCCCAGATTAAAGCGAGAGATCACTCTCACGTTTTCTCCCTGGGGCAGCTCAAAAATCGAGGAGAACTTTATCTGAGGGAGCCTGTCTTTTTCCACTCCCTGATATACTTGAAAGATGGGATGATCCCAATCGGTTCTCTCCAAGGTGAAAAACCCTCCCACGTTTTTGGTAGGGGTGAGGGGCAGATTCAAGTCGATATCAAAGAGTCTCCTGACGATTTCTTCAGTGTAGAATTCAGGGTCTACGTTGTCTCCCAGAATGAATAAAGTCCCTCCCCCTCGCCTGACAAACCTTTCCAGATTGGTCAGGTCAACGTCGCTCATTCTGGAGAGGTTGGAGAGGATCACCACGTCGTATTTGTCGAAATCCGTTCCGGCTAAGGATTTTCTGTCAACCTCCGAGACCACCATATGAACGTCGCTTTTTTGCTGCGGGTTCAGAGCCAATCCCAGATGCCGGGTATCGGTCCGGTGTTCCCCAACCAACAAGACCTCGATTCTCTCCGGGATCCTGAAGGCGAAGTATCTGCGGTTGTCTATCATAAGGTCATCATCTGTGATCTCGAAAAAGCCGCTGTGGATTCCGGCAGTCTCCACGTTTTGCACGAACTCCACGGTCGCCCTCCCGCCCGTTTCGATATCGATATCTGTCTGACTGACTCTTCTTCCGTCCAGATAAAGTCCCACCAGAAGGCTTTTGGCTGGTCGGGAGGTGAAATTGGCAACTCGCGCCTTTATCTGAAAAGGTCTATTCTTCTCTATAAGCTGATTGCCGAAATCTATATCTTCTGTGCACAGGTTCTGTCTCTCCTCCGGCCAGACGTCAAGCAGATAAAGTCTGGTTTTGCTTCCTTCGAGAGGAGAGAAATCCCTGTCGCCAAAATACCATCCGGTTCTGTCCATGTCCGAGATCAGATATATCTCCTGATTCAGATTCTTGGAATCCTTGAGGATTTCAAAAGCAGATTTCAACGCCTCACCCACGTTTGTGATCTGGTAGGAGGGCAGGACCTCGTCCAGCTGGCCTAACAGATTCTTGAAATCGTGACTCGGGTTTTCCCTGGCTGGTTTGGGCTGCCCGGCAAAAAGGATCAGACTTACCTCATCCCCTTCCTTCAGCTGACTCATGATCTTTCTTACTTTCTTCTTTGCCAAATCAAAAAGCGAACCCTCTTTGGTCTCATACCTCATGCTGTAGGAATTATCCAGAAGGATCACGGTGGAGGTTTTGGCATGAGCCCCCACCTTTGAGGCGAAGCCTCCCCGAATTGCAGGTCGGGCAAAGGCCGCCACCACCAGAAGGATTATCAAGCTCCGCAAAAGCAGAAGCAGATACTCCTTGATCTTAACCCTCCTCATCCGGGTTTTCTCCAGGGACCGCAAAAACAGCAGGGATGAGAAATAAACCTTCTTTACCTTCTGTCGGTTGAAGAGATGGATCAGAAGGGGAAACAAAACCGCCGCTCCTGCCACGAAAAGGAAAATGGGATTTAAGAAATTGAACATAACTTCTAGTCTTTCTGATGGTCAAGGATACCCTTGACCAATGGGGGTTGGGGGTAAGGCACCCCGGATCAAGGGAGACTTACCCCAGATCATTCCTGGCTAGAGGCAAAACACCGCCAGCCGACGGATTATCAAGAACCACAAATACTTTGCGGTCGATTCCAAATCTTGAATTTTCCTCCCTTGAATTCTCTATCATTTCGATTTCAACAGTCTCTGGGCCTCTTGTTTTTCCTGAAATCCGGTGGAAAGATCAAGCACCTCGCCGTAGTATTCCTCAGCTTTTTTTCTGTCACCTTTCTTCTCGTACGCTTTTCCCAGCGCCAGAAACACCCTTCCTCTCTGCAGGGGCTTGTCTTCCAAGAACTCTGCGATTTTAAGATAGTTGATGGCAGAATCTATCTCCCCCAGGTTGAAAAACACCTCCCCCTTTTCCAAATAGGGAAGGGGGTTCTCCGGATAAGCGAAGCGGAAAGACTCCGAAGAACGTAATGCCTCTTTGTAGCTTTCCTCTGCTTTCTCCTCCTGGCCTAACATCCGGAAAACCTTTCCCAAACCTGAGTAAATATCCGTCTTGATCTGACTGCTGGTTTTGGTCGATTCTGCCCTGCTGAAATACTCCTGCGCCAGCATGGGATTCTCCTGCAGAAGCTCGATTTCCCCCAGTTTGACGTAACTCTGCACAAAGTTTGAGTCAGAAAGCAAGGCTTTCTGGTAGAATTCTCTGGCCTGGTCATACCTGCCCTGAAGATAATTGGTGTTCCCGATGACGTAAAGAAATTCGGGATTCAAAGAATCCTGGGCTAGTGCCTCCAGATAATGGCTTTCCGACTTGTCATATTCACCTTTCAAATAATGAAGATAAGCTAAAACGCGAAGGGTTGCCACGTCCCGGCCAAAGAGATGCAACATGTCTTCATATAGCTCTTGGGCTTCATCAAGGTGTCCGTAGCTCATCTTCACGTTGGCTAAATGATAGAAATCAGCCTTAACGTCCTTATGTCCCTCCAGAAAGGAGAGCCACTCTTTTTCCAAGGTAGACAGACTCTTTCCATAAACCTTCTGCAGTATCTGATCAAAGCTCAAATCGGTAGCCTGCTGATATAAATTCTTAAATTGGTCAAGATTGTACTCATCGACCAAGAATCTCACGAATGAGCAAGCTTCCACGAAGGCAGCCGGCTGAGGTTGATTCCGATAATCCATAGTAACTATCAGGTTTTCCAGAGGGATAAACTTGGTGTCTTTTATCAACTTCTTGGCAAAGTGATGGGACAGGGAAAAATAACCCCCTATTCCTTCTGCCAGAAGTGGAGGTGCATACCCCCAGATTCTGTAGAATAGGAGAAAACCCACGTTGGGTGAGTCTAAGGATCTTTCGTAAAGGTTATAGATCGCATAAGTCTTGTTCTTCACCGGGTCCAATCCCATATCGAATCTGTTATCCCAGACCACCTCATTTACCCTGCAGGGCACGACGTAATATACCATCCTATCCATGGCTGGCTGGGTGAAGCCAAAGACTTCCCGGAAACGACGGTACTCGCCCTCCACGAAGCCTTTGATTCTTCTCCAGTGAAAGTCGGCTAGGGAGTTGTTCAGATACCAAAAAAAGAAATGGGAGCTGGGAAGCTCCTCCCAATCCTCCTCTCTATCTTTGGTATCCAGGTCACACTCCTCCTCAAAGTTTTCCATTATCGTGGGAGTGACAAAGACCCTATAGGCTCTCCCCGATTTTGCGCTCACCTCACCCAAAAAAAGAGTCTGGTCATCTTTTACCGAAATCTCTTTGAAGATGGTCTGAGCATTGGGAGCCAAAGTTATTAGCTCGACGGTCAATATCACGTTTTGGCCATTAGGGGAGAGGCTTTTGGGGATGATGGTTGGCGTTACCGAAAGGGTGAAGTTGGCCTGAAAGGAGGCGGTTCCCCTGCCATTCAGAAGCTGTATATCTTTTTGGGCAATCAGCTGAAAACTGGACGAATCCTGAGGTATCCCCTCTTGAACGTCGATTCTCAATGATACTCCTGACGAAGAGTGTACAAGCTCGACACTGAGCAGAGAAATAAACGAGAAAAAAAACAAAGCACTAATGCGACTTCCAATAGTCATGATCTTCCTCCCATGGGCATGCGCTCACACGAATCTATCCCGGTCACTCATCTATTCCGGGATCCCCAGAAGAGTCAAGGAGTATCTCGCTGGAGTGTCAAGCTTCAGCTTGACCTTAGATTTATTGAAAGATAACCATCTTTAGCAAGGTTCACCTAAAGGTGAACACTCCGGTTTATCTTGTTTGACTTCACTTCTGGACACATCCGCTTAATCCGTGACCGATCTATTTGACCAGACTTCTCAACACGCTCAGATTCTCTATATCCTTTGCGGTTCCACCTTCCTTAGGCGTCTCCAGGATTTTAGGTATCATCTGCCATCTCTCATCATTCATCAAAAGCTTGAATCCCTCCAGCCCGATCTTCCCCTCGCCGATATGGGTATGCCGGTCCACACGAGAGCCCAAATCCTTGACTGCGTCATTTAAGTGAATCGCTTTGAGCCTGGAATGCCCGATCGCCTGGTCAAATTCCTTGAATGTTTTCTGATAAGCTTTTTTTGTCCTGATATCGTATCCTGCGGCAAAGGTGTGGCAGGTATCGTAACAGACTCCTAATCGTTGATCTTCTTTCACCATCTCGATGATCTCCGCCAGCTGCTCGAATTTATATCCCAGGTTGCTTCCTTGGCCGGCGGTAGTCTCCAGACACATTTTGACCTTATATCCCTTGGTCTTCTGATGAAGCCAGTCTATTGCCCCGGAGATCCTTTTTAGACCCTGTTTTTCTCCCGTGGCCAAATGTGAGCCCGGATGCATCACCAAATAAGGCAAACCCAGCATCTCGGCTCGTTGGAGCTCAACCAGCATGGCTTGCTGGGACAAAGCATATGCGTCATCCTTGGGTGAGGCCAAATTTATCAAATACCCATTATGCCCCACGATCGGAGATATCTTGGTTCTTTCTTGATGTCGGGAGAACTTGTCCACGTCAGCCGGGGTAAGTTCTTTGGCTTTCCACTGATTGCTGTTTTTGGTGAAAATCTGAATGGTGGTGCATCCCAGCTCCTCACCTGCCAGGATTGCGTTGAAGACTCCTCCCGAGATGGACATATGTGCACCGATTAATAACTTTTTTTCCATGTTGTCTTTCCTGCTTATCGAGCCTACCAGCAACTTAAGCAGAAATCTTTGAAAACACCTTTGGAGAGTCGGATCTGGAGTGTCCCGCTTTGGCGGGACCAAGAGCCTGCTCGTTTTTCAAGGACTAAAAGGTCAAGCTGAAGCTTGACACTCCAATAGTGCCGTTGACCTACCACAGCCTTTGTCTTTTGCTCAAATATGAATAAAGCGCATAATCGAAAGGAATGGAGGTATCCAGAAGGACGTAATCTATCATGCTTTCTCTGCACTCCAGGGTATACTTGCTCACCAGGGCCTTGAGCCTTTCGGTATATTCTTTTCTTATCTGCCAGGGAGAGGTCATCAACTCTTCGTCGGTCTCCAGATCCTTGAATATGGCCAACTCCGGAAAGGAAAAAGTCCTCTCCTTTGGATCCAACACGTGAAAAACGATCACCTCGTGTTTCTTGTGGCGAAAATGCTTCAGCCCGTTGATCACCTTGTTTGGGTCATCAAAGAGATCGGAGATCAAAATGATCAGTCCTCTTCTTTTTATCCTCTCTGCCATCCGGTGCAAGGCGGTATTTATGTTGGTGGTCGAAGACGGTTCTATCTTGTCCAACTCCTCCAAAAGCACATGAAGATGACTTTTTAACGCGGATTTAGGGGGGATGTATCTTCGTATGCTCTGATCAAATACAACCAATCCCACCGCATCCCTCTGTTTCAGCATCAGATAGGAAAGAGCGGCAGAGAGATAGGAGCTGTATTCAAGCTTGTTTATTCCGTTGGAGCTGTATCCCATGGAACCGGAGGTATCCAGCAGTATATAAGCTTTGAGATTTGTCTCCTCTTCGAATTCCTTTATGAAGAACCTGTCGGTCTTGGCGTAGACCTTCCAATCCACGTTTTTCAATGGATCTCCGGGCATGTATTGCCTGTGCTCGGCAAACTCCACCGAAAACCCATGATAGGGGCTCTTATGCAGGCCGGCAATGAACCCCTCCACCACCATTCTTGCCTTAATCTCCATCCCGGAGAGCTTGGAGACCACGTCCGGACGTAAAAACCTGCGATAATCTTCAGGCATTATCTTACCACTTTCTTGATTTTTTTACTCTTTACCATCTCGCTTCGTAGACCTTTCGGCTGACCAGACAAGCCCAACTTTTCAACCTTTTAACCTTCTAACCTTTGAACTCATTCACTCCTTGCCCATTCTTTCTTCCAACCTCTCTGCCAACCCGGAGCCTATCATCTTCAGAACCTTCAACTCCTCCTGAGCCTTTTCCTTTTCACCCTTCAAAACGTAGATATATCCCAGATTGTAGTGAGCATTGGCATGATAGTAATTGAGCTTGACCACCATGCTGAACTCCTCAATGGCCTGGTCATATTTCTCCTGTCGCATGTACGCCGCGCCCAGATTCGTGTGAGCTTTCAGGTGATTGGGATTAAGATCGACCGCTTTTCTGTATTCCTCGATGGCTTGGTCCAGGTTGCCTTGATCCTGATGCGAAAAACCTTGTCTGAAGTGCTTCTCTGCCTGCTCTTCCTTGTTGGCGCAGCTTAAGAATCCAAGAATCAGAAAGAAAATCAAAAAGTTTTCAAAAACGTGTCCCCACTTCATGGAAACCTCTTCTCATTTTGGAAACAGGCCATAACGTTTGTCGTCGGCGAAGCTCGACGCTTGAAATTTCTCATCCGCTTCACCTGTTGGGAATTCCCCGGCTTCGACCGCCCTAGATTCGAGCTTCGATACGAGTCTCGTAACCGTCAACCGAATTTCGAAACCTACTCCTCCTTCACATCCTGCAGCAGCTTTTCGATGATGTCCAGGGTTCCCACGCCATCCGCTTCAGCATTGAAGGAGGTAACGATTCTGTGCCGGAGCACCGGTTTTATCACTGATTTCACGTCTTCACACGACGGGGTATACCTGCCGTCCAGAATCGCCCTGGTCTTTGCACCCAGGATCATATACTGAGACGCCCTCGGTCCGGCGCCCCAGTTGACCCAGTTCTTTATATAGGGAAACGAATTGTTCTCATTCGGTCTGGTGCTTCGAGCAAGCCGGACCGCATAGTTGATCACGTGATCCGATGCCGGTACCCTGCGGGCCAACTGCTGCAGGCTTATTATCTCCTCTCCTCCCATAACCTTTTCCAAATCCCAGATATAGGCACTGGTGGTGGATTTGACAATCAGGTTTTCCTCGTCTTCTGAAGGATAGTCCACATAGATATTGAACATAAACCTGTCCAGCTGTGCCTCGGGAAGGGGATAGGTTCCCTCCAGCTCAATCGGATTCTGGGTGGCTAAGACAAAGAAAGGCTCTGCCAGTTTATAAGTTTCTCCCCCGGTTGTAACCTCGTGTTCCTGCATGGCCTGCAAGAGAGCGGATTGGGTCTTGGGAGGGGTACGGTTTATCTCGTCTGCCAAAACGATGTTAGCGAAGACCGGTCCTTTTACAAATTTGAAGGTCCTTTCCCCGGTGGAGACGTTCCCCTCAATTATCTCCGTGCCAGTGATGTCTGAGGGCATCAGATCAGGAGTAAACTGAATCCGCTGGAATTTCAAATCCAGTATCCTGGCGATGGTGGAAATCATCAAGGTCTTTGCCAGACCGGGCACGCCGATCAAAAGACCGTGACCGTTGGACAGAAGAGCAATCAGAAGCTCATCGATCACCTGTTCCTGGCCAATGATCACTTTCTTTATCTCTTTCTTTATCTTATTTCTGGCTTCGTTTAATTTCTCAACCGCCAAAAGATCTTCTTTTTCTGCCATTTAGTCCTCCAAGAATTGTCACCAAGTAGATCCCATCTCTAGGATGTATCGTTTGCCGCTGCCGTCATTTATATTATATACACGAAAATCGCCCGGAAAATTCAAAGAAAAATCGAAAATTTCGGCGAAAACACTGTGCTTATCCTGACCAGAGATGCTTTCTTGACTTTTCAGTTTCTCCTTAAGAAGCCTCGCCTAGGTAAAAGAGAAAAACCAAGCCCCGCCAGAGGCAGGGCTTAAGTTGAATCTCAACAGCAAAGCGAAATTCCCGCCGCACTTGTGGAACCCTCATAGAGACTTCAGGTATCTGTCGATATCTCGTGCGGCTTTCTTGCCTGCGCCTGCGGCTAATATCACCGTGGCGCCACCTGTGACTATGTCCCCGCCAGCCCAGACTCCTTTTCGGGAGGTCTGGCCGGTTTCAGGATCGGCGATGATATTGCCCCATTTGTTCACCTCCAAACCTGAGGTGGTTTGCGGAACCAGGGGATTGGAGCTATTGCCTATAGCCACCACCACGGTATCGACCTCCATGGTGAAGTTGGAGCCATCGATCGGAACGGGACGCCTTCTCCCGGAAGCATCCGGTTCGCCCAACTCCATTTTTATGCATCCCATGGTGGTCACCCACCCATCCTCGTTACCCACATATTTGATGGGGGCGGTCAGGAAGTGGAACTGAACCCCCTCCTCTTCGGCATGGTGGATCTCGTCTATTCGTGCCGGCATCTCCTTTTTGGATCTTCTATACACTATATAGGCGTTCTCCGCTCCCAACCTTAGGCTGGTCCGCACCGAATCCATGGCCGTGTTTCCTCCGCCTAAGACGACCACTTTCTTGCCGGAGAAGATGGGGGTGTCATATTCAGGAAAGTCATAAGCCTTCATAAGATTGGATCGGGTCAGATATTCGTTGGCAGAATAAATGCCGTTTAGATTCTCTCCGGGAATGCGCATAAAATTGGGAAGCCCAGCTCCGGTTCCTATGAAGACCGCATGGTAGCCTTGTCCAAACAGTTCATCTATGGTATGCAGTTTGCCGATCACGCAGCTGGTTTTAATCTCCACCCCTAATTTCATCAAATAGTCCACCTCCGATTGGACTATCGTCTTGGGCAATCTGAATTCAGGAATGCCGTAAACTAAGACCCCGCCCGTTTTGTGCAATGCCTCGAATATGGTCACTTTATGACCCCGTTTGATTAAATCACCAGCAAGTGTCAAGCCGGCGGGACCGGATCCCACGATGGCCACTTTTTTCCCGGTGGGAGGCGCGGTCTCCGGGATCTCAACTTTTCCTTGTTCTCTTTCAAAGTCTGCGGCGAATCTCTCCAGATTTCCTATGGCCACCGGCTTGTATTTTTTGGACAGCACGCAAACCTTCTCACACTGATCTTCCTGAGGGCAGACCCTTCCGCAGACGGCAGGAAGGCTGTTGTTCCTCTTTAGCTCTTTGGCGGCACCGATGAAATCTCCTTCGGCGATCAATCGGACAAATGCCGGAATGTCTATCTCCACCGGACAGCCGCCCACGCAGAGAGCCTTCTTGCACTGGAGACACCTCTTGGCCTCGGTCACGGCCATCTCCGCGGTATAGCCAAAAGGAACCTCCTTAAAATTTTTGACGCGTTCTTCAGGACTCTGCACCGGCATCTTCTGTCTGGGTATTTTTAGTCTCTCTGCATTTGTCACCGATTTCCTCCGTTTTTCAGCTCAAGTATATTCTAAAGATATTTCGCCAGGGTTTTGTGCTTTGGGGTCAATCAATTGCCGAGAAGCCGTGAAGGCTTGTCTACGCCACCCATTTCTTCGAGGGCTTTAGCTGGAACCCGAAGTCAATCCCATCTTTTGCCTGAACCTTTCCATAGCTGTTTTCTCCTGTTTCAAATACATAGCTTGTCTTTTCAGAAGTTCATCGAAATCGACCTGGTGTCCGTCGAAATCCGGACCATCCACGCAGGCGAACTGGGTTTTTCCTCCCACCGTTACCCGACACGCACCGCACATCCCAGTGCCATCTACCATGACCGGATTCAGGCTGACCATGGTTTTGATCTGGTGAAGCTGGGTTATTTGGCAAACGGCCCTCATCATTATCACCGGGCCGATGGCCATAATGAAGTTGATCCCGGACGACTGGTCGGTGAGCAGTTTGGTCAGAAGATCGGTGACGAAACCATGATGACCATAAGATCCGTCATCCGTGGAGATCAGAAGCTCATCGCTCAGTTTTCTCATCTCCTCTTCTAAGATCAATAAGTCCTTACTGCGTGCCCCGATGATCGATATGACTTTGTTCCCTTTTTCTTTCAAAGCCTTGGCGATGAAATGAACCGGAGCGATTCCAATCCCACCCCCTATGCACAACGCCGTGCCAAAATCCTCAATGTGGGTGGGAATTCCCAAAGGTCCGACCACATCTGCCAGAGCTTCCCCTTTCTTGAAGGTTGCCAGGTGAGTCGTGGATTTTCCCACCTCCTGGAAGATGATGGTTAAAATCCCTGCCTCCGGGTCCAGATCGGTGATGGACATGGGAATCCTCTCCCCTTCCTCGTTGATCCTTAACACCACGAACTGCCCGGCTTCGGCCTTCCTGGTTATCTCCGGAACCTCCAATCTCAGGAGGTTGATGCTGGGCGCCAGCTTCGTCATTTCAACGATTTTGTTCAATCTATCCTCCAAAAGAAAATCATAAACTCAAAAAGAAAAAGTGAAAATCACAATTCGAAATTTAAAACCATTTGTAATCCTTTTGTTTTTTGAGCTAGTTTTGAATTTTGAATTGCAGTTTTACATTTTTAATTTTGAGTCCTTTCACCATCTCTTCTGTTCTTTGCCTTCGAGGTTCTCTATCTCGTCCAAAAAATAAACCTTGAAGAAATCCACGACTTCTAGAGTGGAGAAAACGTTTATTGCTTCCTGATCCTTCAACTTCTGATATCTCTCTTCGAAGGCGGGGTCATACTCCAGCAGCGAGTCCAGCCCGGCCACCACTCTTTCATAGTCTTTCAAATCAAACTCTTCTCTTACCTGTCCAGGCAAGATATCTCTGAAAGCATCCAACCTTTCCTGAAGAATTTCAACCTTAGATCTCTCGCATCCGACGAAAAGCAAGAGCAATACGAATATGGCTAACCACGATTTGTTCAACTCACAGCCCCTTGTGCATTTGCTTTCTTTCCTTAGCCTCTTGTATAACCCGTTTGGTGTCCAAAGCTATTACCAACTCCTCATTAGTGGGAATACATAATACCTTCACCTTCGAGTCTTTGGTTTGAATCTCCGCCTCAACTCTTTGGGCTTTCTCATTTCTTTCGTCATCGATTCGGATTCCCAAAAAATCAAGGTTTTCACAACACTTCTTGCGAACCAAAGGAGAGTTTTCTCCGATTCCAGCGGTAAAGACCAAGGTATCCAATCCCCCCATGGCTGCGGCATAAGCTCCAATGTATTTCCGGACTCGATAGCAATAGACGTCCAGAGCCAACTGGGCACCGGTATTTCCTTTCTTCGACTCGGCTATTATGTCCCGCATATCACTGGAAACCCCGGAGATGCCATGCATTCCGCTGTGTTTATTAAGAAGGGTGATAGCTTCATGAAGGCTCAACTCCTCTCTGGCCATTACGTGCAGAATAATGGCTGGATCCAGATCACCTGATCTGCTTCCCATCAGAAGCCCTTCCAAGGGAGTAAACCCCATGGAAGTGTCCACAGATATTCCCCCTTTCACTGCCGCCATGCTGGCTCCGTTGCCCAGATGACAGGTGATGATCTTCAACTCTTTGATGGGCCTTCCCATCATTCGAGCCGCTCGCCTGGAGACGTAGAAGTGAGACGTGCCGTGAAAACCGTAACGTCTGATTTCGTATTTCCGGTAGAGAATGTAGGGTATGCCGTAAATGAAGGCGAAAGGTGGCATATTCTGATGGAAGGCGGTATCAAACACCCCTACCTGTGGGACCCCCGGAAGTATCTGGGTGCAGGCATTTATTCCTCGAATATTGTGAGGATTATGAAGTGGCGCAAGCTCAATGCATTTCCTTAGCACCTGCATTACATCCCGATCAATGAGCACGGAATCAGGAAATTTCTCTCCACCGTGGACCACCCGGTGTCCCACTGCCTCAATTTCAAATTTGTCTTTGATAACTCCGTGATCAGAAGTAAGAAGGATGTCGATAACCTGTTTCACTGCCGCAATATGATCCAAAATCTCACTGGAGATAGTGATTTCAGGGCGGTCATGTGGTTTATGAGTCAAGACCGCTCCACTCATACCGATACGTGAGACCGTACCTTTAGCCAAGACATAGGATTTGTCTATATCTATAAATTGATATTTCACGGAAGAACTACCACTATTCAAGACTAATATTTTCATCGCGTGTCACTCATCTCTCTTTACGTTTAAGCCTTTGGGTTGTGGAGAAACAGCCTCTCTGAGAGCAACTGAGACGTCGTATCTTTGTATTTGCCCAATCCTTCGACTTCGCTCACTGTCTCTGAGCAAGGTCGAAGGGAACTTGCCCCGAACCATTCATTGGGCTTTCTAGGCACCTTTGGGTGGAACTGACGCTCCACCCCTGCATTCTCTCTCTCCGCAAGGGGTTTCTGGTTCTCCACTCTCTACTCTGAACTTGGCCTTCTCACCTCAGCCTAAGCTCTGCCTCGCCGATCTTGTTTCCTTCCTCATCATATTTGAAAAAGCCCTGGCCGGTCTTTCTCCCAAGATATCCAGCTCTTACCAGTTTTCTCAACAAAGGGCAAGGGTTGTATTTGTGCTCGGACAGTTCATTCAAGAGATTCTCCATCCAACTCATCACCTCATCCAGACCCATCATATCGGCCAGAGCTAAAGGTCCGACATTGAAACCGTAACCCAGTTTCATGGCGATGTCGATGTCCTCAGCCGAAGCAATTCCCTCCATCAGAACGTGCATGGCTTCGTTGAGCAAAGGGACGATAATTCGCGTGGTGACATATCCCGGATATTCGTATACCGTGACCACGGTCTTGCCCAGGTGCTCCTCGGCAAATTCCTTGATGACATTGATGGTCTCCTTTGAGGTTTTAAGCCCGCGCACCACCTCCACCAAAGGTATCTTTGTTACCGGAGGCAAGAAATGAAGCCCTATTACTTTCTCCGGCCTTGTGGTAGCAGCGGCTATCTCAGTTACCGAAAGCGTGGAGGTATGACTGACCAGAATAATCTCCGGGCGGGTCAACCGGTCCAACTTTTCGAAGATGTCCCTTTTTAGCTCCAGATCCTCGGGAACCGCCTCAATCACCAAGTCCGCCTTATCAAAGTCCTGGTACTCAGTGGTTCCCCTTATTCGCGACAAAATAGCTTTTTTCTCGCTTATCGTCATTCCCCATTTTTCTATCTCGGCATCCATCTCCTCCGACAGATGCCTCATGCTCTGTTCGAGTATCTCTTCCTTTAGGTCAACCAACGTGACTTCAATTCCAGCGGCAGCAAGCAGTTGGGATATTCCTCTTCCCATTACTCCCCCGCCTATGATCATTACCTTCGATATCGCCATCTTAATTCCTTTCGCGATTGACGGAGACCCGCTTAGGATCAGGCTTCCTGATTAATACCACAACTTGATAAAATAACAAAATTCCCGTGTTTTGCAACTTCTTTTTTGGAAAGATTGTAAAACCTTTCACAAGCAATAAGTCCTTAGTCTAATTACGTCAATAAAATAAGGCTTGACAATGAAACTCGATAGGCTATAATGTGCGAAGAACTGAAAAAACACAAAACTTCACGGAGGTTTCAAAATGGCACTAAAGACAGTAGGGGAGTTCAAGGAAAGTTTGAGAAGAATGCGTCCGAATATCCACAAGTTTGGGAAGCTGATAGAGGACGTAACCACTCACCCGGCCACCAAGTGGACCGTGGAGGGACATGCCCAAATTTACAGGGCACAGAATGACCCACAGTATCAGGAGAATTTTACCACCACCTCGAACCTGACCGGGGAGAAGATCTCCCGGTATCTCTCGATAATCGAAAGTCCAGAGGATATGATCGCCAACTCCAAGATGAAGAGGCTGATCTTTACCCTCTCCGGAACCTGCACCGGCGGAAGATGTGCCGGCTGGAACTGTATCAATTCGATGTGGGCCACCACCTACGATATGGATAAGGATCTGGGAACCGATTACCACGAAAGGCTGAAGAAATGGCTTGCCCGGGCTCAGAAGGAGGACATTTCCATATCCGGAGCCTTAACCGATCCAAAGGGTGACCGCACCAAATCTCCCTCCCAGCAGGATGACCCGGATATGAACCTGCATGTGGTGGAGAAACGGGACGACGGCATTGTGGTTCGTGGGGCCAAAGTTATGATCTGCGGCGTAGCGGCAGCTAACGAGATTTTTGTGCTTCCCGGTTCTGGTTACAGGGAACAGGACAAGGATTGGGCTGTAGCATTTGTGATTCCTAAGGATACTAAGGGATTAACCATCGTTGAGACCCGCCGTCCTTCAGATACCAGAGAAGAGGAAGAAGGATTTGATATTCCGGTCAAAGTCGGAGGAATCACGCAAGCTTATCTTTTCTTTGAGGACGTGTTTATTCCCAAAGAAAGAGTCTTTATGTGCGGGGAGTACAAGTACACTTTGAGTGCAGTCCTGAATTTCATCATGCCCTACAGGGCCGCAATTGGGGCCTGTGTTGCCGGACAGGGAGACATCAAGGTAGGAGCCGCAATTCTGGTGGCCCGCGCCAATGGGCTATCGTCCAAAGCCTTTAATGAAAAACTGACCAAAATGTATATCAACAACGAGACCACCTTTGGCATGGGCATTGCCGCTGCCGCCTTGGGCAAAAAACACCCTTCCGGGGTGTGGTTGTGTAATCCTCTTCTGGCAAACGTGAACAAGGTTCATGTCGCCACCTTGCCCTATGAGACTTCGGTTTTGGCTCAGGACATCTCCGGCGGCATAGCCGAAACCGGCTGCATTCCCTCCTCCGTTGACTTCTATGATGAGAAGTACGGGCACCTGGTGCAAAAATATCTCAAAGCCAAATCATCTGCCGAGGCCAGAGCCAGAGCCGCCCGCCTGGTGGAATGGACCACCATAGGCGCAGGCGTACCCGGATGTATGCACGGCGGAGGCTCCCAGGATGGAGCTAAATTGGTGATCCGGGCCAACACAAAACTGGAAGAAAAGGTCGAACTGGCCAAAAGATTGGCTGGAATAAAAGAGGACCTTCCTGAACCAGAAAAGAAAAAATAGCCTTTGGTTTGGGCGGAAGCTCGTTCTAAAGGCTCGACCTGAAGAGTTTAACGCCCGCCCGAACATGGCAACAACTAATAACAAGACTTGAATGCGCCCGCCAACTGACAACGGTTAGCCGAATACTGCCCGAATTTTCCCTCTTTTTAAGAAAATTTATCTTGACTTTTACTAACGAATATGGGTTTTTTTAATCAACCCCCAAAGGAGGTGGCCAATGTTGAAGTCAATTGTGACGCTCATCATGACCCTACTTCTCTATGGGACCTCGATAGCTGGTATACCGAATCCCGCCGGAGAAGAGGAGTTATTCGGTGTGCAGGATATAAGTGCTGAAGGGAACTTATACAAGCGCGGAAACGCGGGCGTATACTTCGGATTCGCTGGCGTCCTGCGTGATAGGTATAGCAAAGATATTCTTGCTTATGAATCAAACACATACCTGCAACTGGGTTTAACGGTACAGGGTCACTACGATCTTTTGCGAAACCTGCGTGGGTACATCGAGTTGCCCTACACGGCAAAATTGGGTTTCGTGGAAAAAGAGACAAGTCCACTTCCCGGTCCTGAATACGAGTTCGAGGCGAATACTGGATTTAGCGACTTTGTTGCTGGAGCAACTTGGTATGCCTTGTTGCAAGATCAATCACCGGTCAATGTTACCAGTCAGACCGAGGTAGTTCTGCCATTCGGCGAGTGTCGCTTCGATCCCGAGTACGAAGGTTATTTCGAACTGGGAAACGGTTTTGGGCAGCTTTCTCTGGGGGTGGGAGTAAGCAGAACCGTGTCGCCTGCCGTCCTGCTTTTTGCTAACGGCGCTCACGTCACGCGTTTCTCTAGGACATTTACTCGCCGCAACTATAAACTGAAGTTGGAACCGGACAATGTTGAGTTTCTATCAGTCGGCATTGGGTTCCTCATCGGTAAGAACTACCAACTCAACATTCAGATGGAACAGGCTTCGGTCGGGGCAATCAAATACAGATCTTATGCGTTTGAGCCAAAATACACCTATAAGAGCTATGGGCTTAAATTCATAGCCAACAGCAAGAAGCACGGCATCCCGCCCTACACGGCTTTTGTAGGTGTGGATGAAATAAAGGGGAAAACTTATTTCGCTTTCGGCTATTACTGGCCAATCGGATTCCGACTTTTTGGGATCGATTTTTAGGAGGTTGCCATGTGCATTACACTTAACCGTTGGATTAGAAAGAGCCTGCTGTTGGCACTTACAGTCTTGGTAGTGACACCCACCGGCGTTTGTGCACAGAATTGGACTGACTATAATCAATGGGTTCCGTCAACGAATTTCCCGGACATAGGAACCAGCTGGACAGTATTGAACGACCCGCTCAATTCCTGGATCTCGTTCCCCACCAGTTCAGTGAACAACTCGTGGATAACTGACCCTGGATTCCTACAATCGCTGCGTGTGGAACACGCTAGCATGTTGACTTCGACCATGAGTTCGGCAAGCGGATATTCAATGACTTCGCTGTTCAGTCCTTTGCCTTCCGTGGACCCGATGGGTAATAGAAGCACCTTGCTCGAATCGGTTCGGGCTAGCTCAGGGCTCGACTATGGACTTCCCCCACTCCAGACAGGAGAACTTGTGGCTTCTGCCTTCGATGTGATGACACCAGCCGGCAGACAGTTGACCTACCCGATGTTTGAGCAGGTGGCGATGACCAGAGTTCGGCCGCAACTTGTTAGGAATCAGATATCGCAAGAGTTAAACCTCGTAAATCAAGAGAGGCTGAAGGTCGGTCTGCCGAGGTTGTCTTTTGAGGAATACTACGGCTCAAACCCAGTCAGCCAGCCTGTGGCTACAGTTGGTTCAGTTTTGGCCGGATACGCTGGGTTTGTCGAGATGGCTTCCCCAAACTTGGACGCGTGCCTTTGGATGAGCCAACTTGCCGCCTATCCGGAGAAGACTGTCGTGTTGGGAAATCTCGATATTGGTCTGAAGCTGACCAAACTGTCTGCTGCTGCTGCGAATGATATAAATTATCTGCGTAGTTCGATTGCGCATGGACAGCCAGCTGATCCGCGTCATATGCAATTGGTTCAAACCGGTACTCGAATGCTGCTGAATGAGGCAGTCCCTGGCTTAGGCGAACTCGCGCAGGTCAGACTAACATACTCGACTCGCGGCTGGAGGGGTGCTTTGACCGTTGGGGAGGTCGAAAACCTATGGTATGCGGCGGTGAAAGTACCGGCATTCATAGCCGGTACATGGTACACGGGGAAACCGCTGGCGGGGAAGCTAGCAGCCAAAGGAGTAGAGCTGGCTGGGAAAAGGGCTAGTTGGACATATTATCCCCTGTTCGAATACGCCGCGAAAGTTAGGGTCAGCGAACCGATGGCTGAAAATGAGTTACAGAATCTGACCAATATCAATCGGGTGCGTGCCATGAACGGCCAAGAGCCCTGGACCATTGAGGATCTGCGGGCCCAAAGACCAGATTTGGCGTCGGAGAAGATCTCCCTGAAACATAGTACGACCGAGACGCTACTCCGCGGACTCGGGATTCGTGATCTCATGACGTTTGCTGAGTTAGGTCTACGGGGTATATACAGGCTCTTTGAGAGTTATCAGATGGCGAGGGTTCAGCCGCACATGAATTACAATCAGATGCGGACAGGAGTAAACCTTCTAAACCAAGAAAGGAGTACACTCGGCCTGCGGCGCCTATCCTTCGCCGAATACTACGGTGTATCACCAAATGATGTCTTGGGAAATGAGGCTCCTGGCTCGTTGGGCATAATTGGTGGTTTGAATACATTGTTCCAAGCCGGTAATCAGGTCATGTACAGGATGCTTGAGTCCTTCGAGATGGCTAGAATTCGACCACAGTTGGCTGAGCAGCAAAGCTGGTTAGAGTATAATCGGTTCAACCAGGAAGAGATGCTGAGTCGTGGTTTTTCTCGTATATCATATGATGAGTTCCTCCACATGAGAACTTGGGAGATAAAAGGTGATGAGTGGTATACGAAAGGCTGGTTTATCAGCGATCCCACGCGAGGAATAACCACGATACGCAGAACGGAGAGATTTATAATCAAGATCTCTGGCCCCGACTACAGTCGGTCCGGATGGTTGTGGTAGATAGTACAGGAAACATTGCTCTATGACATGTATTCACATTTAACGAATCTGAAAAAACTTGCAGGAAAATTCTCAAAATCGAGACGTAAAAAAGTCAGTGGCGGATTGGTGCCATACTAACCTTCCGGGTGTTCGAAACAGGCTCGCTTCTACGAATAAGTAGTATGGAGCGGTGCTAATCACCCACCTTCAGAGGTCCCCGGGAGTCAAGAATTTAGAACTGCCTAGATACGAAGGCATATTAAAGACAAGCGAAAGGAGAGTCCGGTGAAAACTTTTATGCAGAAGAGTCTAATAATTGTAGCGGCTATACTCTTGGCCACTCAGGTGAGTGTACTCTGCCCTTGTCAGGTCCGTGCGGGAGAGAAAACGGAAGAGAAACGCAAGTGGACTATCGATACTGTTGCTGTCAGAGATGCGGAGGCGCTGCGCTCGATTAAACGGGTTGTTGTTTTGGTGTCCGGCGCTGAACCATATTATACAAATGTAATGCAACAGGCATTGGCGATTGAGTTGCGTAATATGGGTTGGGAGATTATTGGAGACCAAGAAATTCGCGAAGTTGTGCAGCGTGATCTGGAGAGCTGGTATTCCGAGTTGCCCGATTCTGTGCGCGCCAATCCAGAGTGGCTCAGATCCTGGTTGCTGTCGCTGCCGGACTCTGTTCAAGCCCGGATTACCGGAAGGACGGATGACGTCACGGTTGCGAAACTCATTGACGCAGACGCTTACGTGACAGGCACCATCCTGATGGGCAGACAGCAATATGCTTCCGGTGATAAGAGTTTTCAGGCCACTGCCGAGAAGATGGTGGTAACTGATTTTGCCTTACAAATCGTGAATGTGAAGGATCGCAAGGAAATATTTGGGGCAGTTTTGGGTTACAGGCACGGGCAGGGGATAGGCTATGCTGCGGAGGAAATGGCAGGAAAGATTATTGAGATTATGAGGTAGCCTCTTGAGGATAGAGCAAGTTGGCTTGCAGTTAGGTGATAGATAAGTTGATTTCTTAAACAAAGGTTTGTCCGGAAGATAGCGCCGCAGGCAGGAGCACGCAGTCTATTTGGGCTGTTTTTCTATCAAGCAAACAGCTAACCATTGACCTCAAAGGAGGTAGCTATGTGGAACCCATTCACAAAAGCCTGTTGTGCAATGATCATAGTAATGGCTTTTTCGTTTATGATCGGCTTCCCACCTACTGCTGGCGCCCAGTGGCACTCTAATCCGCCGAAAGAGGAAACATCTACAAAGACTTTAGTTATAATAGCTGCAGTCGGCCTTGCCGTGATTGCCACATTGCTTATAATAAAACATCACAAAAAGGCTAAGGAAAAAGAGGAGGAAGAAGATTCTGGCGAAGACTCAGATTCCACCTCATCACAGTTTTCGTATCCAAACTCTCGAATCTTTGCTGGTTCAGGTCAAACAAGCTTGCAGGAACGACTTTTTAATGAAAAAGAAAACACGCGGGTCAAACTGTATCTTGGTGTACGCAGCGATGATGCTGATCGTCTCATGACAAGAAAGTCTGATTTTCATTTCTCAGATCAAACTATCGTTGCTGGTGTATCACTTGAGTTTTAGTAGCACACTGCATAAGACGGCCAAATTTATGGTCTAAGGGAAAATTTCAGTTTCTTTTCCGATAGAGATATTGTAGACATAGAATGTGACCTCCCATATGTTGGTATCACACGATAGCCAGTGTGCTTCGACCAAGGCAGCACAGAGAGAACCTTTCTGTGCCCGCCAGGTCCCTGACCTGGCGGGAGATAATATTTAAAAGGCTAAGAGAGAAAAGGATGAATTAAGATGATTTCAACAATTAACTTAAATGACAAAACCAAGGAAATAAAGAAGCCGTGGACTCCTATTGAAGTTGCGCGGGTCAATGACCAGGTCGTGCGAATGGCTTTGATGGACGGAGAGTTTCATTGGCATAAACATACCAAAGAGGACGAGCTGTTCTACGTGTATAAAGGAAGCATAATAATACAGCTAAAAGGTCAGCCAGATATAACGTTGAATGAAGGGGAGATGGCAGTTATACCCAAAGGTGTGGAGCATTGTCCAAAAAGCTCAAAACCTTCATACAATCTGTTATTTGAACCTGCTGCATTAAGCACGCGTGGAGACTAAGTAGCCTCTGCTGTTTGTCGCGGATATTATCATTCCGGACCAATCGAATAGATTACACTGCTAACTGAAAACTGATAACTGCCCACTTTTTTGTCTTTTCAGAAGGTTTCGCTTGTTCTTTTCTAACCTTTATCTCATTTTGTAATCGGATTCGGAAATGATGTTGGGTTTGGAGTTTGAGTTCTCAACTCTAAACTCTGGACCCTTGACTTTCTTCTAGCGGAGGTGCTTTATGCACAAAACCGTTCTAATAATTCTCCTCCTCATGTTCTTGGCTGTGCCAGGTTTCGCCCAAACGGGAAAGGTCAGATCTGACTCCATCCCGTTTGCCTCTGCTGTCAATTATGCTGCAGGAGATGGTCCTCTTTCTGTTTTTTGTGCAGATTTGGATGGTGACTCAGATTTGGACTTGGTTGTAGCAAATTATTGGAGCGACAATGTTTCCATCTTAAAGAACAACGGGGATGGAACTTTTCTGACTAAGGTTGATTATGGTGCAGGAGAACGTCCTCGTTCTGTTTATTGTGCGGATTTAGATGGGGACACCGATCTGGACCTGGCAGTGGCAAATTATAATGCCGACAGTGTTTCTATCTTAAAAAATAGCGGGAACGGGACTTTTTATCTCGACAGTAGCTATGCAGCAGGAGTTGGTCCTTTTTCTGTTTATTGTGCGGATTTAGATGGGGATACCGCTCTGGACCTGGCGGTGGCAAATCGGGATAACGACAGTGTCTCCATTCTGAAGAACAACGGGGATGGGACTTTTCAGACTAAGGTTGATTACGCTACAGGAGATGGTCCTTTTTCTGTTTTTTGTGCGGATTTAGACGGGGATACCGATCTGGACCTGGCAGTGGCAAATGACTATAGCGACAATGTCTCCATCTTAAAGAACAACGGGGATGGAACTTTTCCGACTAAGGTTGATTATGATGCAGGAGATGATCCTCTTTCTGTTTATTGTGCGGATTTAGATGGGGATACCGATCCGGACCTGGCAGTGGCACATTATAATACCGCCCGTGTTTCCATCTTAAAGAACAACGGGGATGGCACCTTTCAAACTAAAGTCGACTATGGTGCAGGAAATGGTCCTTCTTCTGTTTTTTGTGCGGATTTGGATGGGGATTCAGATCTGGACATAGCCGTCGCAAATACTAATGCCGACAGTGTTTCAATTCTGCTTAACCAGACGGCCACCGACGTTGAGGATGATGAACGCATTGATCAGTGTCCCCAGCGGCATTCATTATCTCAAAACTGCCCCAATCCCTTTAACCAATCCACCGAGATAGGATTTACTTTGCAGAGGTCGGGTTTTGTGACCCTGAGCATTTATGATATCTTGGGAAGAAAAGTGAAGACTCTGGTTTCGGAACATCTGTCTGCCGGTTATAAGTTTGTGCTCTGGGATGGGAAAAGCGATTCAGGGAAGGATGTTGCGTCAGGGATTTATTTTTACCAGATGAAAGTTGGCGACTTTACCGAGACAAAGAGGCTGGTGCTGTTGAAATAAGACCTCTCGTGTTAGTCGAGATTTTCCCGATCTGTAGCGTCCGACCTTTGTTTATCCTGAGCATGGTCGAAGGGTGTCGGACGAAGAATTTTTTTGTTGGTCGAGGGTTCCCTTCAGGATGAACTCTAACCCCCGACCGTTCAGAGCAAAATCACCATGATTTCGATGGTGAAAAAGATAGGGGAAGTGTATATGGAGAGATAAATATGACTCAGCTTTATGGATTGAGGAACAATTTAGGTAATGTTTAAGGAATAAGAAATTTTTCAAAACAAACGTCAGAAACGTCAGAAACGTCAGAAAGGTCAGAAACGCCAATGCTTGTCGAGAATATTATCATCCACGACCGAATTATGAGGGGTAGTGGTTGAGCTTGCTCGACATGAACCTGACGCCGCCATAAAAAAGGTGAAAAAGTGGACTTCAAACATGATCCCATATCTTTCATTCTTGCTAAGGGCGATCTTCATACCAAGCTATGTGTTTTGGAGTTGGCAGGATTAGCCAGTAGCCCCCACGGGAAAAGCCTACTGATAGATCAGCTGAAAACGCAAAACAAGGATGGGGGTTTTCCCAGCACGATCGATCGCAATTTCAGCGGAGTGAGAGAGACCGAAAGGACGGCCTTTTTGCTTCTAAGATGCGGAATGCCCAAAGACGGTATTAACTTGGCCAGTTGCGTAAGATTTATCCTGAAAAATCAAACAGAAGATGGTGGTTTCACAGAGAATCCAAAACTCGATATCCCGAAGAAGATGGTCGAATTGTCAACTCAAAAAGCGGCAACCTGGTTTACCGCAGATATTGTGGATCTTCTGAGAGAGCTTGGCCAGGAGAATACCAAGGCCTGCCAGATAGGAATCCACTGGTTAAGAAAAACGGAGATATCCGAGGGAGGATGGGGACTGTTCGAGGAGGACAATGAGATCGACCCGGATTCATCCGCCCAGATCACCTTTCTGATGAAGGATCTGCTTGGAGAAGAAGACACCCTGTACAAGAGAGGGATTGCTCTTTATGAGGAGCATCTTGACCGAGTGGCCAAGGATGCCGAAACCGGTTTCCTCTATCGAAATGGACAAAAGGAAGAAAACGACATCTACCATTTGACCCATCTCTTGGGACAATCGCTTTTCTTTGGCAAAAGAGGTGCAGATGCCGGCTATAATGTCAGGGACAAGAGAGTGAAGAGTATCGTTAAGGCTATCTTTGAAACTCAGAGAGAGGATGGTGGCTGGCGACCATACTGGTTAAAAAAGAGCGACCCCTTATATACTGCTCTGGTCATCAGAATATTTTACTGGATTGGCGCACTTTCGAAAAAGAAGATTAAATCCATGATAGAGAGAGCGATTTCTTCTTGAGTGGTGAAGGTAGACAAGAAGGCAGGCTGGGAGGCCGTTGTGCGAGGTTTGGCGCAAAAAACGTAAGTCTCTCGAGCGAAGTGAGGACGCTTAACTCACTGTTTCTTTGTAGCGATGGATTGTAATTCAGGAAAAACGCCGTTTGGATCCAGCGATTTCTTGATGCGAGAACTTAAGACATCTTTGTAGTCATCCCCGTCTTTGGATTTGGTTCTGCGAGGAACTTTCAGATTCAGATTTTCATAATCTTTTCTCTTCCCCAGAGGAACCAATCTCAAGCTGATTTCGGTAATCACTCCTAAGGTTCCCCAGGAGCCCACAAAAAGACGAGGGAGATCATACCCGGTAACGGATTTGAAGGTTCTGGCACCGACCCTTAGAATCTCGCCTTGAGGATCAACCACCTCCAAAGCCAAAACATAATCTTTGGTCTGCAGGTTTCTGTCTCTGGCCTGGCCCTTTAAATTGCTGGCTACCGCACCTCCGATCGTTCCCTGCGAGGTTTTGTCTGCCAGAGGATAAAACAGATTGTATGGTTGCAGCTTTTCGTTCAGCCCCTTTAACGGGAAGCCGGGCTCTAGAATCACGTACAAATCTTCCGCAACCACTTTCTTGATCTTATCAAGCCGGCTTGATTTCAAAAAGAGCTCTTTGCCCGTCAAAAGATTCCCCCAATGCAAAATGGACCCCGTTCCTACCGGTATGACACTGAATTTCTCTTGATTTGCCAGCTTCACGATCTCAGATATCGCCAGACTGTTCTCCGGCGAAGACTCGATCCTGTCTGAAAGGATTTGAAGATTCTCCTCACCTGACATCCTCTTCAGGTTTTCAATCAGCGTTTGATTCAACATAACCAGTCCTTCTTAGGTAAGCCCATCTGGGTCAGTCTATGATAGTGTTGACGAAAGTAAGAAACCCTCGCAAACAGCTTTTCGGGAATATACTTCTAAGTTACGGCGGTGTCAAGCAAAACAGGAGTTAAGTCTGCTCAGAGCTTGCTGGTTCGGGGTAGCCTGAATCAGGCTGAAGGCCGTTTTGAAAAACATTTGCTTTCTCGTGAATTTTGCCTTAGATTGAGGTGGCGTAACAGCGAAGTCAAACCTTTAGTTATGGATGAATTCTAACCCAACCAGGAGGGATGCAGATGGCAAACGTTGAAAAAGTCGGTGAGGTCTACAGATGTGAAATCTGTGGAAATGTGGTCGAGGTGAAAAAGGTTGGCGGTGGCGAGCTGGTTTGCTGCGGTCAACCTATGACGTTGGAAAAATGATGAGTCAGAAATGCTCAGGGATTCGGCTTTGGGATGGGTTCTAAGACACGTGCCTAACTCCGGCACCCGATGCCGGCAGAAGGCCGCGTCCAGAGCATGAGACTTCTGTTGGCTGAAGAAGTTAACCCAAACTGATCGGGAGGTGAAGCATGACCGAGCCAAAAGATTCCTGCGTACAACCGGCAAAGGGACCGATCGCGGTGCCCCAAGCAAAAGGGACATCAACGAGTACAGCCCAGGAAGCAAAGGAGGAATTCAAAATGATGGCCAAAGTTGGAAAACCAGCTCCAGACTTCGAGGCAAGCGCGTTTGTGGAAGGCGGGTTCAAGAACGTTAAACTCTCCGACTACAAGGGAAAGTGGGTGGTATTGTGTTTTTATCCTGGGGATTTCACCTTTGTTTGACCAACCGAACTGACAGCAGTTGCTGTCAAATATGAGGAACTCAAAAAGCTGGGTGTTGAGGTCGTGGCGATGAGCGTCGACAGTCGTTTCGTACACAAAATCTGGCAGGAGCAGGAGCTCTCCAAGATGGTGCCGGGCGGTGTGCCCTTTCCCATGTTATCCGATGCGGGTGGTCGCATAGGAACTGTCTACGGCGTCTATGACGAGGATGCAGGGGTAAACATCCGGGGTCGGTTCTTGATCGATCCGGACGGAGTAGTCCAGGCCACGGAGGTGTTGACACCTTCGGTGGGCCGCAACGTGGCAGAGTTGATCCGGCAGGTCAAAGCATTCCAACACGTGCGCAAAACTCAGGAAGCCACGCCCTCTGGCTGGCAACCAGGCAGGGTGACTCTAAAGCCGGGTCCAAACCTGGTGGGCAAGGTGTGGGAGGTCTGGAAGACGGATATGGCCTTCTAACAAGTCCGAATATCACCAGAAGCACTTCGGAGGCGGTCGAGAATAATCAATGGTTGCTCCAGCATATCCTACTGAACTGCCTGCTTTAACTGGGCTTGTCTACGTTGATTCGGGAATTGGAATTCCCGAATCACTGTCGGAAAGAATAGATTCAAAGGACAAGCTTACACAAGTTCTGGGAATGCAGAGTCTGAGCTCATGGGGTGAACGTGGCAAAGAAACCGATCTATCTGGATTATAACGCTACAACGCCGATCGATCCTGAGGTCAGCGAGGCGATGCTGCCTTATCTTAAGGAGCACTTCGGCAATCCCTCCAGTTCTCACTGGTTCGGAATTCAGACCAAGAAGGCGGTCCAGGCCGCCCGGAAACAGGTGGCGGAGTTCTTGGATTGTCTTCCCGATGAGGTAATATTCACCAGCGGAGGGAGCGAATCCAACAATTACGCCATCAAAGGGTCCGCCTTTGCCAACAGGAACAAGGGCAATCACATCATCACCTCCAAAATCGAGCATCCGGCGGTGATTGAAGTATGTAAGTATCTGGAAAGCGCTGGATTCGAGGTCACCTATCTTCCGGTCGACGAATTTGGCTCAGTCGATGTTAACCAACTGGAAAAGGCCGTAAGGCCTCAGACGATTCTGATTAGCATAATGCAAGCCAACAATGAGGTGGGAACCATCCAACCTGTGGCCGAAATCGCCGAGATTGCTCACAGCCGAGGGATCCTCATGCACACGGACGCTGCCCAATCCTGCGGCAAAATCTCTGCGCGAACCAGTGAACTGGGGGTCGATCTTCTTTCTTTGGCAGGTCATAAGCTTTATGGCCCCAAAGGAATCGGTGCACTGTATGTTCGACACGGCGCCCAGCTGGAGAAATTAATCCACGGGGCCGATCATGAGCAGAATCGGAGAGCCGGAACGGAGAACGTCCTGGAGATAGTGGGATTGGGAAAGGCATGTGAAATGGCGGGGCGCGATTTAGAAAAGAATGCGTCGCATATGAAAAACATGCGCGACCGGCTTCAAAATGGACTAAAGCGGAAACTGGATGACATAAGACTCAATGGTCATCCAGAGAAGCGTCTGCCTAACACTTTGAGTTTGGGTTTTCGTGGCATTGAGGCGAATACTCTCCTTTCCGAAATAGAGGAGGTAGCCGCTTCTCCCGGCGCAGCCTGCCACACAGACAAAGTTGACGTGTCCCACGTTCTTGAGGCCATGAAAGTTCCGTTGGAATATGCTATGGGCACGGTTCGCTTCTCCACCGGCAGGAAGACCACCGCCGAGGAGATTGACAAAGCCATTGATATTGTGGCTCAAGCTGTCCTCCGTTTGAAACCGGACGGAGCTGTCGTTACTGAAACAAGGGAGGATTTGAAGGAAATCAGGCTCACTCACTACACTCACGGTTTAGGGTGTGCCTGCAAGCTTCGTCCCCAGGCTTTGGAGGAGATATTGGCTAAGATGTCTCCTCCCAAGGATCCGAACGTATTGGTGGGGACGAATACTGCCGACGATGCCTGTGTCTATCGTCTGGACGAGAACACCGCAGTGGTCCAAACCGTGGACTTCTTTACACCCATCGTCGATGATCCTTACCATTTCGGAGCGATCTCGGCGGCAAATTCCTTGAGCGATATTTATGCTATGGGCGGAAAGCCGCTTTTTGCCTTGAGCATTGTTGGCTTTCCTTCTGCCCGGCTCCCGCTTGAAATCTTGCACCAAATATTATCCGGAGCGCAGGATAAAGCCAACGAAGCCGGCATCGGCATTATCGGCGGACATACGGTGGACGATACCGAGCCCAAATATGGTCTAGCCGTCACCGGGATAATCGATCCCAGGCGCGTGTTTACCAACAGTAACGCTCAGCCAGGCGATGCAATAGTCCTAACCAAGCCTATCGGAGTAGGAATTATTTCCACTGCCATCAAACGGGGATTGGCAGATGAAGAGACGATCAGGCTGGCCATCCAGATCATGAGCCGGCTCAACCGAAAAGCTTCGGAGGTGATGGTCAGGGTGAGAGCACATGCTGCCACCGATGTGACCGGATTCGGTCTATTGGGACATCTGAAGGAGATGACAAAAGCAAGCCAGACGGATGCGGTCGTCTATCACGACCGGGTGCCCGTCATTCCTCAGGCAGAGGAATTCGCCGGAGACGGCGCGGTTCCTGGCGGAACTCTTTCCAATCTGGACTTCGTCGCCGACACTGTGGAATGGGGTAGGAGAATCTCGCGAACCACCCAATTGATCCTGGCCGATGCCCAGACCTCTGGCGGGCTGCTTATCGCCCTTCCTTCCCACAGGAAGGATGAGATGCTTGAGGCTCTCAAAGAAGATGGTCTGACCGATGCGGCCCACATCGGTGACTTCACCAAGGCAGGCACGGGAAAAATAACGGTCAAATGACTTCAATTCGCCATTGATTATAGGTGATAGTAACGTATCATATTGTTCAGGAGCGTATCACATTTTGATTGCCATATTCAGGAAGAAGTCATGCCGAAACAGATGAGAGAGATCCGCTGCGGGGGTGGATAAAGCAATTCCTGGATTTTCGATGAGAAAAGTGAGCTGGCTTTTTCGTAGATTTCTTCGAGGTTAAAGTCTCGCAGTTAGACTCTTTCAAGGAGGTTAAGGGCAGTGCCCATTTACGAGTACAAATGCAGGAAGTGCAATCACAAGTTTGAGGTCTTGCAGAAGGTTTCTGAGGACGGCACCAACCTCGAATGTCCGGTATGTAAAGCGAAAAATCCGGAAAGAGTGTTTTCCGTTTTCTCCGGAGGGGGTTCCGAGAAATCCTCTCAAAGCTGCGGAAGCTCAAAATTCACCTGAGCAAGTTGAATGGAGAGAACGGTCTGTTCTCGACTTCACTTCAGCTAAGGGCGTGAATCTGCCTATCTTAAGGTCTGGTTTTTGTGGTGAGATCGTTTTCCACGTTTAGGTGGTTATGAAGATAGACTTTGACCAGAAGGTTGCACGAAGTTACGATGAATGGTACGAAACGGATTTCGGCAAATATACCGCCTCTGCACAGAATGAGTTGATGATAAACCTGCTGAAACCTCTACCTGGCCAGAGCCTTCTGGATATCGGTTGTGGAACTGGAAGCCATTTGAGGCTCTTCCGGAAATCCGGATTGAATGCAGCAGGTCTGGAACCGTCGGTTTTTATGCTCGAAAGAGCAAAAGAAAAGCAAGAAGAGAAATACAAGCTGATCTCGGCAAGAGGTGAACAGCTTCCCATCAAGGATAATGCTTTCGATCTGTCCATACTGTTCACCACTCTGGAATTCTGTCAAAACCCGGCTGAGGTGCTGAAGGAGGCTGGCAGAGTCACACAGAAGAGGATTTTCATCGGAGTATTGAACGGTTGGTCTCTCCTGGCCATGGCACGGAGAATCAAAGGATGTTTCCATTCATCCATATATGGCGAAGCTCAGTTTTACAATCTGTGGAAATTGAAGAAGATTTTGAAAAGGTCATTGAGATTTAATTCATTGACATGGGGGAGCGCTGGTTTTTTACCGTTTTTGAACATGAAGTTGTTCAGGTGGCTGGACAAAAGACTCTCTTGCCACAAAAATCCCTTTGCCTCATTTCTGGGAGTTTCAGTCGAGCTTTAAGGAACTATAGTGTCGAAACTGAAAAATCTAAATCACCACCATTGCTTCGTCTGCAGCGAAGAGAACGTAAAGGGCCTGCAGGTCGATTTCAAACCACGGGGAGACAAGATGGTGGGCATCTTTGTGCCGACAAGAGACCATCAAAGTTATGAGGGAATCACTCATGGAGGAGTTCTGTCCTCGCTTCTGGATGCGGCCATGAATCGGGCCATACTCGAGAAGGGACATACTGCCCAGACGGGGAAAATGGAAATAAGATTTTTGCAGAATGCCCCCGTCGGCGATGCTCTGACGGTGATTGGACAAGTGGTGAAGACCAGAAATAATTTTGTCTTAACCAAAGGAGCAATTTATTCTCCGGATCATTTGGAGGTAGCTGCCTCGGAAGGAATTTTCTTTTTGAAATAGAAGGCCTTGTTTTCACCTTTCAACTCCATGTTTTCTTAGAAGAGAAGAATGAGTTTTCTGTTTTGCGGAATTGGAAAGCATCTGAACAAGTAAAAACGAGTGAACGCAACGTTCAGATTTAAGGAGTGACGTGAATGGTTACCAATCTGATCACCAAAATCTTCGGCTCCAAACACAAGAGGGACATTAAGGACATTAGGCCCGTCGTAGAACAGATCAACCAGATTTGCGAGGAATACACCAGTCTCTCGGATGAGGAGTTGAAGGGCAAAACCGAAGAATTCAAGCAAAGGATCAGGGAGAGGACCAGCGAGCTTCATGAAACACTTGATGAGTTTAAGGAGGAGTTTGCCAGTTTAAAAGGCCATGGGCTATCGGAGGAGGAGAAAGAAGAGATCAGAGCAAAAAAGGAAGGCCTTTCAGAGGACATGAGAAAAGTTGAGGACCGGATAAAGACCGAGGAGCGGGGGATACTGGATGAGATTCTGCCGGAGGCTTTTGCAGCGGTGAAGGAGGCCTGCAGGCGTCTTGTAGGCAAGAAGTGGGACGTAAGTGGAATAGAGATAGAGTGGGATATGGTGCCGTATGACGTTCAGCTCATCGGAGCCATAGTGCTGCATCAAGGGAAAATTGCGGAGATGGCCACCGGAGAGGGGAAAACCCTGGTTGCCACCATGCCCATTTATCTGAATGCCTTGAGCGGCAAGGGGGTTCACCTGATCACGGTCAACGATTACCTGGCGCGCAGGGACAGCCAGTGGATGGGCGAGATCTATAAGTTCATGGGTTTGACCGTGGGCTGCATACAAAACGAGATGGACAATGCCCAAAGAAAGATCGAATATGAGTGTGACATCACCTATGGCACCAACAACGAGTTCGGCTTCGATTATCTAAGGGACAACATGGCGATAAGGGCCGAGGATAGGGTCCAGCGCGGATACAACTACGCCATCGTGGACGAGGTCGATTCGGTCTTGATCGACGAAGCCCGGACCCCTCTGATCATCTCCGGGCCGGTCTCCTCGCCGGTCATTCAGAGCTATAAAGAAATGAAGCCCTTGGTGGAGCAATTGATAAGAAAACAGACGGTTCTGGTCAATAAATTGGTCGCCGAAGGGGAAGAGCTCCTGAAGGCGGGCGAGGAATACGAGGCGGGGATCAAGCTTCTAACCGCGCACAGAGGGGCGCCCAAGAATAAAAGACTGATGAAGCTGGGCAAGGAGACCGGAGTCAAAAAGCTGATCAGCCGGGCGGAGATGGATTTCATGCGGGACAAAAGACTTTACGAGCTGGACGATCTCTTGTACTTCTCCATCGATGAAAGAGAAAACACCATCAATCTAAACGAGATGGGGAGGTCGCTTCTCTCTCCTCAGGATCAGGCACTTTTTGTCATCCCCGACATTGCGGAAGGAATGCAAGAGATCGATTCGGATGAGTCTCTGAATACCAAGCAGAAACTGGAGAAAAAAGAAGAACTGTATAAATTACATGCCGAGCGCAGCGAAAAGAACCATACGATCAGTCAGCTTCTGAAATCTTACTCTTTGTTTGAAAAGGACGTGGAGTACGTGGTTCAGGACGGCAAGGTGATGATCGTGGACGAGTTCACCGGCCGGCTCATGCCGGGTAGAAGATACAGCGACGGATTGCATCAAGCCATAGAAGCTAAGGAGGGGGTGAAGGTGGAGGGCGAGACCCAGACTTTAGCCACCATCACCCTGCAGAACTTCTTCAGGCTGTACAACAAATTGGCTGGAATGACCGGGACGGCTGAGACCGAGGCGGGTGAATTCTGGGACATTTACAAATTGGACGTGGTGGTTATTCCAACCAACGAGTCGGTGCGAAGGATAGATTACGATGACATGATTTACAGGACCAGACGGGAAAAATACAATGCCATAATAGATGAGATCGTGGAATGCCACCAGGTGGGCCGGCCTGTTTTGGTCGGTACCGTTTCGGTTGAGGTTTCGGAAACTCTGTCTCGAATGCTGAAAAGAAAAGGGATCAAGCATTCGGTGCTGAATGCCAAATATCATCAGCAGGAAGCCGAGATCGTAGTTAGAGCCGGACAGGCCGGGACTGTCACCATTGCCACCAACATGGCGGGCCGGGGAACCGACATCAAGCTGGGCTCCGGCGTGGTGAAAAATCCCCGTTGCAGGCTGATAACTCCGGATAGAGAGGATGGCTGTCCCTATCTGAAGGAGCTGGACTGTCCCGAAAACGTCCCCTGCGGATTGCGCATAATTGGCACGGAGAGACACGAAGCCCGAAGAATCGACAGGCAATTGAGAGGAAGATCGGGAAGACAGGGCGATCCAGGTTCCTCTCGATTCTATCTCTCCTTAGAGGATGATTTGATGAGGCTTTTCGGGTCCGACAGGATCGCCTCGGTGATGGATAGATTGGGAGTGGAGGAGGGAGAGGTGATCAGGCACTCCATGGTCACCAAAGCGATAGAAAGGGCCCAAAAGCGGGTGGAGGCGCAGAACTTTTCCATAAGAAAACACCTTCTGGAATACGATAACGTGATGAACCAGCAGAGGGAAGTGATCTATGACCGCCGATTGGCAGTCCTGGAAGGTGCAGATTTAAAAGAGGAAATTTTGTATTTAATCAGATCGGTGGTGGAGTCCAAGGTGGATACGTACACCGATGCCAATACTTACCCGGAAGCGTGGGACTTGGCCGGTCTGAAGCAGGATATTTTGAAAGCGTTCTTGGTGGACGTGAAATTTAAGGAAGACGACCTGCTGAAGCTGAAGCAGTATGATTTGAAAGAGAATTTGACCCGGATGGCTCTTGAGATTTACGAGCACAAGGAAAAAGTCTTCGGCGAAGAGATGATGCGGCAGCTGGAAAGATATGCCATGCTCAGGGTGATAGACGAGAAATGGAAAGAGCATCTTTATGAATTAGATCAGGTAAAGACGGGGATAGGCTTAAGGGCTTACGGTCAAAGGGATCCATTAATTGAATACAAGAAGGAGGCCTTTGGCCTCTTCACCGAGATGCTCCAAAAGACTGACGAAGAGGCACTGGAGCTGATCTACAAGCTCCAAATAGCCGAGAAGGAAACGTCCAGGAGAAGAGAGCCCGAAAGAGAGATGAAGGCTGTCCATCAATCCACCATTGGAATGGGCTATGCTTCCACCCAGCCTGCCGAGGAGGTGGCTCCCGGAAAGCCAAAGCCGGTAAAGGTGGGCCAAAAGATCGGACGCAACGACCCCTGCCCCTGCGGCAGCGGGAAGAAATATAAAAAATGTTGCGGGGCGAACTTGTAGCCGTTAGCCAACTTCTATTCATCAGGTGCGCAGGGCACCTAACCTGATTAAGAAAATGTCAGAAAAGGGAAAGAATAATCATGGTTTGTATGGTGAAGGAATAAAAGACTCACAGAGGACGCACAGCGAAGACGGAGTTGATCTTACACTAATTCGTTGGATGCTTTCATTGACACCAGAAGAGAGATTAATAACACTGCAAAACAACGCATGGTCTCTTATGAGGTTGAGAAATGGAGCAACCAAAACCTGATTTTCTTTACATCCTCCATACATTGTCAAAGTATGAAGTAGAATATATTATTGTTGGAGGAGTATGTGCAGTATTGCATGGTGCTCCAATATCAACTTTCGATATAGATCTTGTCCATTCACGGGAGCCGAGCAACTTAAAACGTTTATTGAAAGCCTTGGAAGAGCTTGAGACATATTATCGTGATCCTGCGGGTCGAGTCATAAAACCAGAAGAATCTCGTCTTTCATCACCTGATCATCAACTACTGATGACAAAAGGTGGTCCCTTAGATTTGCTGGGTGAGATAGCAAAGGGTCGGGACTATAAAGAATTGCTCAAAAATACGGTTACTCTTAAAATATCGGAAGATTTGAAAGTGCGTCTTCTTGATCTTGAGACATTGATCGAAACAAAGGAAGAGGCCGCGCGAGAGAAGGATAGGGCTGTATTGGCCATATTACGAAGAACACTTGAAGAGAAAAAAAGAAAATAGGCTCGAGGTTCGAGTGTTTTGCTCCAGGGGGGATGTTATCATCCACGCTGTGCAGTATCGGGAACAGTGAACTCCTGATACAGCCTTTGACATACTCAAGTGCGCCGGGCACCTGACCTACGGACTAAATACTCAATTCTTTTTGAGTTGAGTAATTGTAATAGTTCTCTGAAGTCTTGTGGTAGATGGATCATAACCAAAAATAATCCTTCTTAATAGCTCCAAAGCCTCGAGCCTTTCTTCATAACTCTTTTGTTTCCAGTAACCCCGGTCATCTCTATCATGTATAGAAGTAATCTGAAAGATCTTTTTGTTCATATTTTAATTATGCCAGAATTATTTGATTTTATTTGTTTTGTCTAACAGTGATTATGCAGTCTGTATAAATCTGCAAAGATAGAATACCTGCTTATGTATAATACATTGACTTCACAGCGTCAGTCACCCCAGACGGGGGCGTCTGCGCGGGCACCGTCTGCCCAGGATTCCCCGTATGGGGAAAAGTGGCTCCTGACGCAACCTTTAACTAACTATTCAAGGTACTTCCTGAGTTCTTGAAATTCCTCAAGCACCGTTCGGTAAGACGACTCGATATCGCCGAGTTCAAAAGTTCCGCGAAGGTGCGTGATCTCGACGAGTAACCTCGTGCTCCCTGCAAGAGCCATGTTTTGCCCTCGTTTGTCCTGTCGCGGGTTGGGATGGATATAATCGGGTTGATCACGCAAAAGCCTCATGCCAACAAAGCTCGCATGTGCCGATCCGGAAAATTGGCTATAGAGTTTTTGAATGTCGGGGGATGATGCGCTATTTAGATAATCTGAAGGCCGCTTATACTCGGGGCAAAACCAGTAACCCCGCATTTTCTGACGGAAAAACAACTCTGCCCGTTCGCGATCTTTAACAGGAAGTTTCGTAATTCCTTCTTTTAGCTGTGTCCGGGTGATCCTCTTTAATTCCTCTGAAACGTGAGTGGCTGCAAGGTCCTCCTTCATGTGGAAATGAGTGTATTTAAAACCCATATACTCCGCTTGATCGCGCTCTCCACAGATTATCCCTACGCTGATCAAACAATCGAGAAGACTCCGGAGGATTATCGAACAAGCAAAGGCCCATCCCGATTCGCATAAGGACATAATCGAACGGTGAAGCGCAACAGCATCCGAACTTAGAGAAAACAGCGCACCTGAAGCTAGCGGATACTTCGTTTCCCGTTTGTTCTGTTCCATCGAAACCTGGTTGATTACCGAAGCGAACTTGAAAGCCTTTATGTGAAAATCGACGATTTCCGTCTCTGCTGCCAGAAATGATGTCAAGACCTTTCTCCATCTGATGAATTGTTCATATCTATCTCTATAACACCTATCCGCGGTCCCAATTGCTGCAGAAATCACCTTTCGTTCTGTCAGGTCCTAGTCCTGACACATTTTGATTTCCATACCTCAGTCACCAGGATTCCCCGTACGGGGAAGAGCAAGCTCCTGACACAACCTTCAACGCGCACCGCCCCGAAGAGCGGGGTTTTCGCTTCGCTACGACGAGCGGTGCTACTCCGGCTCAACTTGCGGATTGTCTGCACGAGATCAAGATTGCGCCGAAGCCGGTGAAAAGAACGACGAAATAGAGCAGCCACTCCAGATACGGGATATTCAAGAGAATGGTCAGGATGATCAAGCCTAAAAGCATCGACCAGATCAAAGAAGGCTCCCCCTGTTTGCCAAAAGCCTTTATGATCTTTCCGCCCAGAGCAGTCGCCACGGGTATTTTCGCTATGTAGATCAAAACCGCATAAGCGAACAAAGAGATGAGGGCGATGGGAATGCCCAGTACGGACAGCACTAACAAAAGTATGGCAATGGGAATGCAGACCATGAAGACAAAACCCCATCCCAGACTTTTCAGAAACGAGCCTGTCACCGCGGTTTTTGCCTGCCGGGCGTTTTTCTTGGAGATAAAGGTCAAGACTATTCCGGTGATCATCAAGGCCAACAAGAAAAGGATTTCCCTGATCACGTCTCCTGCGGTGAAGATCGCCTTTTCCTTCTTTTCCTCTTTTTTGTCCTTTTTCGTCCAGAGTGTCTGCCCGCTCACCTGAGCTCCGGATTCGATCTTGGCTTTTTTCTTACACTTGTATTTGAGGTCTCCCAGGATTTTGGCGGTGGGCATCAGGGTGATCTTATCAGCCTCGACTGACACATCACCGTTTATGGTTCCGGAGATGGTCAGGGTGCCCATCGCACCTCTCAATCCTTTTCCTATCCAGCCGTCCAAGGTCAGTTCTCCGCAGTAGGCGGTAACGTCACCGCCAATGTCCGCCTCCGGCTTGATATCGAGGGCGTAACAAAAGGCGAGCAGATTTCGGTTCACATTTCCGTTCACGTTGATATTTTGGGCAAAGCCCCGCACGCTGCCGTTGACCTGTCCCAGTATATCCAGATCCTTGGCAGCGGCGATCAAACTTCCTTCGACCGTGCCGTTCTGAACCAAGCGGTTTGAGGCGGAAATGACGTCCCCCGTGATGGTGGCATCCGATTTAATGGTGCCGCCAGCCATGATCAGATCGTCATCTATGATCAGGGTATCCAGAAACAGAAAATTCTCACCAGCTCTGTATTCGGTGCCCAAACAGGTATTGGAATTGGAGAAGCTCAAAAGAACCACAAGAACCGTGAGGATAATCTGAATCCTTTTCGAAGCTAACATGCTACCTCCGAGAAAATAATGGTCCTGCCTTCACATACGTCCCATTCAGGGTTTCCAAAGCGACATCATAATCTATAATAAAGGAGTGCGAAAAGCAAGAATTTAGTGATGGCCCCCGTATCCAGCTGACATGGATCGGAATAGGATTAGAGCATTTTGCATCCTGGTGTTGGTCCGGACTCACATGTTAGCAGCCATCATGAACAAGAGAATTGAATTTTTGATTTGCTTTTTGATAAAAAATCCTTAATTTCTAGCTAGAATTTGGAGGAAGAATGAGCGATAAAAGCCAAGCTGGTGAATTTTCGTTTTGTGAAGATTTTCCCAAGTCCATAATAATCATCCGTTGGATCATACTTCTTTTTGCTTTCGCTTTAGGAGTTTATGTTTTGCTTAGACTTCACTATATGCTCGCCATAGTCTATATCGTATACAGCATGATAGCACTAACCTTGATCTTGCCGCTTTCTCGTTGTGTCAACTGTTTCTATCACGGCAGGTTCTGTAATACCGGCTGGGGCAAGATAGCCGCTTATCTTTTCAGGAAAGGCGATGAGTCGAAGTATGTGGATCGCTACGACTATGCCATATTTCTTCATCTTCTGTGGTTGATTCCCCTTTTGGCAGCAGCGCTTAAGGCGGTCCGGAGAAGGAATATCTTAGCTTTGGCGATATTTGCGGCCTATCTTCTTACCTTGTTTGTGGAGAAGATAATCTTGAAGAAACTGTGTTGCAGAAGATGCCATCAAAGAGATTTTTGTCCGGCTTTGCCATTCAGGAAACCGGAGTAGCAGCGCTCGCGCTGCGTCACCACCGCTTTTTGCGTTAAACTGATCTAACTTAAGGAAATTTATATGAATGTTTTGGTTCTCTTCATTTTGGGAATAATCATCCTTGGCCTAGGGGGTCGCTTTTACTCCCGTTATGTGGCCAAGACCATTGGTGAAGAAAAGGATCGTCCCACGCCATCGGTGACCATCAATGACGGGAAGGACTACGTTCCCACCAAGACGCATATTGTGTTCGGGCATCACTTCTCGTCCATCTCCGGGGCAGGACCGATTTTGGGACCCACCATAGGCGTGCTTTATGGCATCGTTCCCGCGTGGCTGTGGATTGTTTTCGGAGGGATCTTAATCGGTGCGGTTCACGATTTTACCAGCCTTTTTGTAAGCGTCCGGGAAAAGGGAAAGTCCATGGCAGAAGTTGCGCGCCGAACTCTGGGAACTCCGGGGTTTGTTCTATTCATCCTTTTCACCATCGTAATGCTGGTTTTAGTCACGTCTGCCTTCCTGACCGCCTCAGCCACCGCCCTCACTTCCAAGTGGCCTTTGACCAAGCTGGGGTTGGATTCTGCCCAGACCTTGCTGAGAACGGAAATCACCGCTGAAGGGGTTACTTTGGGCATCATTGGCGGGATAGCCTCGATGTCGGTTATCATCATCACCCTTTTTTCTCCCATTTTGGGTTATCTGCTGTACGTGAGAAAGATCAGGGTTGACTATGCTTATCTTTTGGCCTTGTTCGTTTGTTTGATCTCGATATTGGTCGGAATTCGCTATCCGGTGAGCCTCTCTCCGGAAACCTGGATGATAGTCTTGTCCATATACGTTCTCTTTGCCTCAGGAGTTCCGGTGTGGGTCGTTTTGCAGCCCCGGGATTTCATAAACGTTCAGATTATGTATTTGGGAATTATCGGTTTGGTACTGAGTTTGGTGTTTGGCGGTTTCGGAGGACTGAAGCTTCAACTCCCCAGCTTCAATTTGGCTGAGGGAACTAAAAACCTGGGCCTGATTTGGCCCATGCTTTTCATCACCATCGCCTGCGGAGCCATCTCCGGGTTCCATGCTCTGGTGGCTTCAGGAACTTCGTCCAAACAGGTGACCCGGGAGAAGAACGTGCGAACCATAGGTTATAACGGTATGCTTTTGGAGTCGCTTTTGGCCATCTGCGTTCTTCTGGCGGTGGGAAGCGCTCTGGCCTTCGTAGATTACAAAGGCATCGTTTGGCCGGAAGCGGGAAGATCCAATCCCATCTTAGCTTTTTCGTTAGGGGTAGGAAAGCTGGTGAATCAAACCTTTTCCGTTCCTACCGCCTTAGGATGCGTGTTCGGGATTCTGATGGTGGAGGGTTTCATAGTTACTACCCTGGATACCGCCGTCAGATTGAACCGGTACCTATTTGAGGAGTTGTGGGGGATCATCTTCAAGAAGGTGCCTTCCCTTTTGAAGAGATTCTTATTCAATTCCGCCTTAGCCGTGATCTTGATGTGGTTTTTGGCTCATTTCAATACATTTGCCGCTTTGTGGCCCATCTTCGGAACCGCCAATCAGCTTTTAGCCGCACTTTCCTTGATCGCCATTTCCGCCTGGTTATATCTGAGGGGCAGAAAGAATTTGATCACCCTGATCCCTGCCATCTTCATGATTCTGACCACCACCGCCTCTTTAGTCATATTGCTTTTCACCAAGTACATACCCACGTTGAATCTCACCTTGCTTGTTGCAGACATCCTGCTCCTACTCCTCTCCTTAGGCGTAGTTTATCTTTCGATCAAAACCATGTTGAGATTGATCGAAGAGAAAAAAACAAAAATGACTACGAAATCTCTTGATTAATCAAATATGATCCTCTATTATTGATGTGATGGGGAAGGAAAAAGAGACAGCTTCGACAAAGTGAAGATTTCGCGTTCCATCAAGGGGGCAAACGAGAAGATGGAAAGGAGGGGACAAAAATGAGCGATTTCTATCAGACCGGAGTGGTTTCCACCTTACACAAACTAGGTCAACCTGATCTCGGAGCATTGGAGACAGAGCTCAAAGAGCATGCCCTGCACCGTCCCATCGCACTGATCTTGCCCACCACCTTCTCTGATTTTCAGGGAGAGGCTTTCAAGGATATTCTGAAGACTTTGACTGGGGTCGATTATCTCAAGGAAATTGTCGTGGTGATGAACAAAACCAACGCCATGGAATTCCTGCGAGCCAAAAAGGCCCTTGCCCAGTTGCCCTTTAAGCCGAAGATCGTTTGGAGCAGCGGTTCCCGAATCGGAGAGCTTTACAAGCTCTTAGAGAAGAATGAATTGAATATTGGAGAAGATGGTAAGGGAAGATCGGTGTGGATCGCTCTGGGCTTCGTGATCGCCAACGAGAAGAGCGAAGTGATTGCATTGCACGATTGCGATATTGTCACCTATAATCGGGAGTTTCTGGCTCGCCTGTGCTATCCTCTGGCCAATCCTAACATGGGATACGAATTCTGCAAAGGGTTTTACAGCCGGGTTACGGACCGAATGTATGGCCGGGTGACCAGACTATTCTTTACCCCGCTGATTCGAGCATTACAGAGGATTATAGGATACCATCCGGTGCTGGTTTACTTCGACAGCTTTCGCTATCCGTTGTCCGGAGAATTTAGCCTGAATACCGAGCTTGCCAGAGCCAACCGCATCCCTGCGGATTGGGGACTGGAGATTGGAACCTTAGCTGAAGTCTATCGCAACTGCGTGGCCAAAAGGATTTGTCAGGTTGATCTGATAGATAGTTTTGAACACAAACACCAGGAACTATCTGAACAGGACCCAGCCACGGGACTCCTCAAGATGTGCATCGACATTACCAAGACCATCTTCAGGACTCTGTCCACCGAAGGAGTAATCATCTCGGCAGGAATCTTGAGAACTCTTGAAAGTACCTATGTCAGAACGGCTCAGGACACCGTCAAAAGATATGAGGATGACGCCTCCATTAACCAACTTATCTTTGACCGGCACGCGGAGGTTTCAGCGGTGGAGGCATTCTGCAGAGGAATAAAGACTGCCAGCAAGGAATTCCTGGATAATCCCCTGGGCACACCGGAGATTCCTAACTGGAACCGGGTAACTTCGGCTATACCTGATTTTTTAAGCAAGTTGCGGAAAGCGGTGGAGGAAGACAACAAGTAGCTGACCGAGTCAGGTAAAAGGTGACCAGGTTAGTATGGGCACCTATCTGATGATCCCCAAGGGTACTGGTTAATTTGATTGTTTGACTCGGTCTATTAGAGTATCGATCTATGAGAATGAGCGAGCAATTTCTCAGGTCAAGTGCCAGAAACATATTTCGCTTTGGCCTCAAAGCCGTTGATCCCTTTCACGCCATAAGGAAACAGGTCAAACTCACCGGAGACGATCTGTGGATAAAGGGCCATCGTCGGAGCCTAGAAGGGATTGACCGGATTTTAGTCATAGGTGCAGGCAAAGCGTCAGCCGCAATGGCTCAGGCAGTCGAAAGAATACTGGGTTCCCGAATTTATGAGGGAGTGGTTGTAACCAAGCATGGATATGTTGCACCGTTAAAAGGAATCGAACTGCTGGAAGGAGGTCATCCTCTGCCGGACACAGGGGGAATAAAGGGAACCAAGCGAATATTAAAACTCATATCGAATCTTAATCAAGATGACCTGGTAATCTGCCTGATATCAGGCGGGGGTTCCGCTCTTCTCATCTCTCCCATCCCGGGGATAAGCCTGAGGGATAAAAAGGAGCTCACGGATCAACTTTTAAGATGCGGAGCCAATATCAGGGAAATCAACACGGTTCGCAAGCATATCTCACAGGTCAAAGGTGGACGGCTGGCTCGACTGGCCCATCCGGCTCACGTGATAACCTTGATATTGTCCGATGTGATCGGCAGCAAACTCGACTCAATCGCCTCCGGACCGACTGCTCCTGACACGACCACCTTTTCTGATTGTCTGAAGATCATGCAGAAGTATAAACTAGAAGCTAAGATTCCGCCCTCGATTCTCGGTCACCTGAAAAAAGGAGCACAGGGGAAAATCAAAGAGACGCCAAAGGCGGGCAGTCCTATTTTCGAAAGAGTGAAGAATTTCATAATAGGATCAAACTCCCTGGCTCTGGAGGCGGCCAAACAAAAAGCCGAGGAGTTGGGCTTCAGCTCCATGATTCTGCCCAGGCCCGTATCCGGCGATACGACAAGGTCCGCGGTCAGGCACGCGAATATGGCTAAGAGAATTCAGGAAACCGGCGACCCTGTTTGTCCTCCAGCCTGTATCATATCCGGAGGAGAAACCACAGTGAAGATAAAAGGAAAAGGGTTAGGTGGAAGGAATCAGGAGTTCGTCTTAATAGGTGCCACCAAGATCGCAGGTTCAAAAAATGTCGTGATGCTTTCCGCGGGCACAGATGGGACCGATGGTCCTACCGATGCGGCTGGGGCAATTTGTGACGGCAAAACCATTAAAAGAGCACTTCGAAAAGGGCTTGATCCTAAGCAATACCTGGATGACAACGATTCTTATCACTTTTTTCAGAAATTGGGAGACCTTTTGAAGACCGGTCCCACCAACACCAACGTGATGGACGTTCATCTGGTTCTGGTAGGGTCAAAAGGATGATTCAAAAGATTTGATTCTATGAGGGACTTCACTTAGGCTACAACTCGAACAGAAAGATATGATCAGAAGAGAATTGAAAAACTTCAAGGAAAACAGGAAATTGGAGTGTTCATATTTTGCAGTGTGAGTGAGAAACTTCTTCGTCAAGGATTTTTAAGTCAAGCTGAAGCTTGACACTCCAGATTGATTCTCGAAGCTGACTGGTTTCGAGTTCTCATGAAAGATGGTTGAAAATGGCTAGAACGATATTAAGCAAAGAGGTTCAAAAGCAGGTCAGGGAAATGAAGGAAGTAGACATCTTGGTGGGGATACCAAGCTTCAATAACGCCCGGACCATTCCCCATGTGGTGAGAGCGGTTTCGGCTGGATTGGCCAAGTACTTCCCGAAGCATCGCACGCTTCTGGTAAACTCGGACGGCGGCTCCACCGACGGAACTCCTGAGTTGGTTCAGAAAACCATTCTGGAAGATCTGGATATTTTGTTGATGGAGCATCCTCTTTATCCGGTGCATAAGATAGTGACCCCCTATCACGGCTTGCCGGGGAAGGGGAGTGCATTCAGAACCATCTTCAGAATCGCCCGGGCCCTGAACGCTAAAGCTTGCGCGGTAGTGGATTCAGATTTGAGAAGCATAACCCCGGAATGGATCGAGCTTCTGATCGAACCTGTGCTGCTTCACGGGTACGACTTCGTGGCTCCCTATTATAAGCGGCACAAGTATGATGGCACCATAACCAACAGTATAGTTTACCCCTTGAGCAGAGCCCTGTATGGAAAGAGAATCAGACAGCCCATAGGGGGCGACTTCGGTTTTTCCGGAAGTTTGGCTAATCATTATCTTCAAAAGAAAGTCTACGATACCGATGTCGCACGCTTCGGCATTGACATCTGGATGACCACTACGGCAGTAGCAGACGGCTTCAGAACCTGCCAGTCTTTCCTGGGGGCCAAGATTCACCAGGCCAAAGACCCGGGAGCCGATCTTTCCGATATGTTGGTACAGGTTGTGGGTTCGGTTTTTCATCTGATGGAAGCTTACCAGGAGGTCTGGGCAAAAGTCTCTTCCTCGGAGGCGGTGAAGGAATTCGGTTTTCAATTCGAAGTGGGCTTGGAGCCCATACACGTGAATTTAGAAAGAATGCTGGATAATTTCAAACACGGGGTAACCGATCTGATCCCCATATGGCAAAAGATTCTCTCGAATGATGTCCTCGTCCAGCTCAAGGAAACAACCGCCCTCAACGTGATGGAATTTCGTTTCCCCATTGAGCTTTGGGTGAAGATAGTCTATGACTTCACATTGGCTTATCATCGGAGGACCATGTCCAGAACGCACATGCTGAAATCTTTGACTCCCCTTTATCTGGGAAGATGCGTCTCCTTCGTGAACGAGACGGTGGATTCAGACGCTGAAGAGGTGGAAGACAAAATCGAAGCCTTATGCCGGGAATTCGAAACTCAGAAGATTTATCTGCTGACCAACTGGGAGAAAGGCAAAAGGAGCTGAAAAGCAGGAGGTAAAAGATGGGATATTCATGGAGCGAATCGCTTTTAGATTCTTGGAACAAGATCGCCAGCTTCGGTCCAGACTTGCTGCACTTGATCGTCATGGTGATTCTAGGTTTCATTGTGGCCTGGATTCTGAAGATGGTGGTGCGCTATCTTCTGACCCTTATCAGATTCGACGTCCTCAGCTACCGGCTGGGCTTCTCAGCTGCACTGGCCAAGGCCAGCATTAACCGGACTCCCACTGAGGTGGTAGGGTTAGTGATTTACTGGTGCGCGCTCTTTTTTTTCTTTATGGTCGCCTTGGGCACTCTCAATATCAATGCGGTTGATAACCTGATCGCTTCAATCTTTGCTTACATTCCTCAATTTGTGATAGCTGTCTTCGTTTTTCTGTTAGGCTATTTCTTGAGCCGATTCCTGAGCAGGGCCGCGCTCATCGGCCTGGTCAATGCCCAGGTCAGGTCTGCTCGGCTGGTCGCCAGCCTGTTTCAGATCCTCATCCTCATCTTTTTTTTGGCTATGGCCATTGAGCAGTTGGGAATCGCCAGAGGAATAGTAGTTGCCACCTTCTCCATATCCTTTGGGGGCGTGGTCTTAGCCACGGCCATCGCTTTTGGCTTAGGGGGAAAAGAGATAGCGAAGGATATTCTGGAAAGAAGATTCAAAAGCGTGAAAGAGGAAAAGGCCAAGCCGGATGAGTTCTCTCATCTGTAAGGAATTTGCCTCAAGGTGCAGTAGTTCGCAATGGTGAAGAAGGTAAGGAAAATCTTAATTTACACCGATCTGGACGGCACCCTTTTGGATTACCATACTTACTCCTTCCAGCCAGCTCTCCCCGCCTTAGCCCAAATCAGAACAAGAAACATCCCCCTCATCTTATGTTCCAGCAAAACAAGAAGTGAACTGGAAGAGTACCAAAGGAAACTGCGAATAGACTATCCTTTCATCTCCGAAAATGGAGGGGCCGTATTCATCCCCAAAAGATATTTCAACAAAACCGGAAATCTTGAAGTGAAGGGGAAATACTTGGTTCGGGAGTTGGGCATCCCGTACGAGGAGTTGAGAGAGCGGCTTCTTGACGTGTCCAGGAAATTCGGGGTCAGAGTTGCGGGGTTTGGAGACCTTAAGACAAAACAGATCGCTTCTGAGTTCAGTCTGTCATCCAAAGAGGCGAGATGGGCCAAGAGAAGAGATTATGATGAACCGTTTTATTTCTTGGATGAAATGAAGCCGAAAGAACTTTCGGCTATCGAAAAAGAATTCAGGAGGAGCGGATTAAACCTGACCAAAGGTGGAAGATTCTATCATCTTATGGGACAAAACGATAAAGGGAAAGCGGTCAGGCTCTTGGCCGAAATGTACAGGCAGAATTGGAAAGGCGATTTCCTGACCATCGGAGTAGGTGACAGCTTGAATGATCTTCCTATGCTCAGGGCCGTCGACATTCCGGTTCTGGTCAGACGAAAGGACTCCACTTACGATAAAGAAATTCTGAAGAGACTGAAAGTCCAAAAAGCCAGAGGCATTGGTCCATCAGGCTGGAATAAGGCAATTCTGGATTTGCTGGGCAGGTACGGCTAGAAATATCTGCAGGTCGGGTTGTGGTCGCAAGCACTCATCCTGTCTTTCGCCCTGCATCAGACTGCCCGGAAGCGGCCCTTTGATTGGCGAAAAGAACGAAGAGTAGGCTCATCATTAGAGAATTTCCGGACACATCTTGTGAAGCATGCGGCTTTGAAGATGGAGGTTTTTATGCAAAGGGGAATCGAAAAATATAAGATTCGTTTTTCTTGCCGATATAATTTACAGATGCGACAAATTCGTCCGTTTTGACTCAATTCGCGAGACGTCATGGATAAGAAGAAAGACTCGGATTTCTGGTCGTTTCTGGCTCAGCCCAAAAAAATCTTTTGGCTGATCCGAGGGGTGATATTTCTGTGTTTTTTCTATTGGTTTCTTTTTGCGCCGCAAGAATACGACCAGAGAATCTGGGTACTTTTTTTCGCCTTCCTGATTTACTCTTCTGGATTTTCCGTTTACGTAAATAGGACCAGGTTAAAGATAAAACCTGCATATTTCCTTGTTTGCTTGTTGGACATAGTCGCTATAACCCTTCTGATTCTTTTCACAGATCAAAAGGGGAGCGATTTTTTCCTTCTTTGTTTTCTGGTTGTTCCATTTGCAAGTTATGCCGTCGGGCTGTCGGCTGGACTGCTTCTGGCATTCTTGTCTTCGGTCTCTTATCTCTCCACTAACGGCGGTGATTTGGAGGCCTTTTCTGCAGACTACCTGGTCATAAAGATTGCCGTTTTTTGGGTTTTGGTGTTAGCGGTCAGCTCGATGCTGCAGAATCTCGATAGGTCTAGGACTAAACTCTTGAGGATGTTTGACATCTTGAATCAGAGAACCTCGGAATTGGAGAAATCGCAAGCTCAGATTGAAACCATCTATGAAACCTCGCGGAATTTGGGAGAAATACTGAATTTGGAGGAGGTAGTGGACGAGCTCTTAAATATCGTGCGGAAGGTTTTAACTTACCAGTTCTGTTCGATTTTTGTCCTGAATGATACAAATACCCTTTCTCTTCTGGGGGAAATCGCGGAGGGGAAAAAGATACAGCATTCGGAACCGGTACAGAAACGCTTGGATGAGACTTTGCGGAAGGTCACAGCATCGGGAAAGCCGGTGCGAATCTTCGATCTTGCCAATGCCTACGGCCACCAAAGGGAATCAGATCGATTCAAGTCCCTGTTGGCCGTTCCCATGATCTCTCGGGGCAAGGTGATCGGGGTATTGAGGGCCCAATCGAAAAGGCTGGGAGCATTTCTGGATCAGGACGAGAAGATCTTCTCCATCCTGGCAAGTTCGGCAGCGTTAGCTATTGAGAATGCTTCGTTGCACCAGAAGACCAAGGAGTTGTCCATCCTGGATGAGCTGACCGGAGTATTCAATTACCGCTACTTCGTCAAGAAACTCTCTCAAGAAATAAAAAGAGCAGCTCGGTATAAGCAATCTTTATCCTTACTCATGATCGACATAGATTGGTTCAAAAAGTGCAATGATACTTACGGACATGCCTTTGGCAACAGGGTGCTGCAGGAGCTGGCCCAAAGGATCAAAGACTCGGTACGAGACGTAGACGTGACCAGCCGCTATGGTGGGGAGGAGTTTGCCGTGATCTTGCCCCAAACGAGCAACAAGGATGCACATATGATCGGCGAGAGGATTCGACACCGGGTGGAGTCGCTACCTTTTGTGGGTGAAGAGAGACAGGGCAAGTTGAAAGTCAGGGTTACGGTGAGTTTAGGAGTTGCCACGTGTCCGGATAACGGCGCAACAGAAGAAGATTTGGTGGAAAAGGTCGATCAAGCCCTCTATTTGGCTAAAGGGAAGGGAAAAAACGTGGTCTGCACGTTATGACCACGATTTCAGAATTACGACTGGACTTCTTCCCTTGTCAAAATCATGAACAACTCCCGAAATCTACACTGAAAGACATATTCGCTGGTAAGACATGGGAAGCTTCAATTCAAGGATGTCTGCTCAATTTTTTGTCTTCGGATTTGAAGGTAAGTCTCCACCAGCTGGTTTTTTGGATCTGATAGAGAAGCGAAATCTGGGTGGGGTGATTCTTTTCGCCAGAAACATCGAATCTGCAAAGCAGATTTCGGAGACTCTGAAGGAGCTTAAGTCGAGATCAAAGCATCCCCTCTTTGTCATGATCGATCAGGAAGGAGGAAGAGTCAATCGAATCACCAGGGACTTCCCTGTTTTTCCATCGAATCAATTCTATGGCAATAGAAAAGACAATGATGGCGTTTTCAAGGCCTACAAGACCACCGCCGGAGAATTGGCCAGATTGGGGATAAACGTCAATTTGGCTCCGGTGGTGGACGTTCTCACTAACCCCAACAATCCTATCTTGAAGGAAAGATGTTTCGGAAAAGACCCAGCCCTGGTGGCAGAGATGTCTCAATTGGCAACCGAAGCGATTAAATCCGAAGGTCTTTTGGCCTGTGCCAAGCACTTTCCCGGAATAGGTGACATATATGTTGATCCGCATTCGGACCTGCCCATCAACTCGAATTCAAAAGAAAGATTTGAAAGAATTGATTTTGCGCCATTTAAAGCTTCCATCTCCTCCGAAGTCAACATGATCATGAGCACCCACGTACTTTGCCCTAACTTGGATTCAAAGGAGCCAGCCTCCTTATCAAAGGTAATCTGCGCGGATATTCTACGAAAGGACCTTGGCTTTGAAGGAATTTTGATCACCGATGACATGCAGATGGGAGCCATCCGAAAAAACAGAGAATTGACCGGAACCTGCAGGCAAGCCTTCTTGGCGGGAAATGATCTGGTTTTGATTTGTGACGAATTCGAAGAGCAGGTTCAGGTGCTCGAACACTTCGAAAAGCAAGTTGCGGATAGGAAAATAAGCGAAGAGAGATTGAATTCCAGCCTGGACAAGATACTTTCGGCAAAAGAGAGACTTGACTATTCATCATAACATCATATTCCGTTCTGTTCTTGCGAGGAGCAAAGCGACGAATGAATCTCATTGAATTCCAGCTACTTAGAGATTGCTTCGTTCCGATTTCATCGGATATCGCAATAACAAATTGTTGAAATATTCTATAACACTGACGAAGACTCTGTCAATGAACCAATGGCAAATCGGTCTATGCAAAAGCTAAATCGTCTCTTGAGGAAAAAAAAACGTTTGGTCGTCGGCCTGATGTCCGGCACCTCGGCAGACGGGATCGATGCCTGTCTGGTCAAGATAGACAATACCAAGAGGAATTTGAGGGCAATGCCAGTTGTCTGCAAAACCTGCAGGTTTCCCCAAAAACTCCAGCGAAAGATCATTCAGGTTTCTGACCCGTCATGTCAAGATTTGGACGAAGTCTTGAGATTAAACATGGTCTTGGGAGAGTATCTTGCCCGCGCCGTCTTTTCGGTGGTAAAGGCTTCGGGATGCAAGATGGAGGAGATCGACCTGATCGGATCGCACGGGCAAACGGTCAGGCACCTGCCCGAATGGAAGAGGAGATTTGGCCGGAGGGTCAGAGCCACGTTTCAGATCGGAGAGCCTTCGGTAATCGCATCAAGAACCGGAGTGATTACCGTCGGTGATTTCAGGGGAGGCGACATGGCCCGCGGCGGACAGGGAGCACCTCTTACTCCCTACGCCCATTATCTTCTCTTCGGCGATAAAAGAGTATCACGCATGGTGATCAATATCGGTGGCATTGCCAATGTTACGGTCTTGCCCAGAAGGGGCAGCGTGAATGACATTTTCGCATTTGACACCGGACCGGGAAATATGGTGGTGGACACCTTGATGAGAAAGCTATACGGGAAGAGTTACGACAAAGATGGGAAAACCGCCTCCTCTGGCAAGGTCAATTCTGGTCTATTGAACAGACTGAAGAAAAATGAATACTTTCGCAGGAGGCCTCCCAAGTCCTGTGGGCGTGAAGATTTCGGAGAGGAATTCGCCAGCAAGATCCTGAAGCGGGCGAAAAGACTGAGGATGAGAGAGGAAGAGATAATCGCCACCGTAAGCGAACTCTCGATCTGGTCGATACTGGACGCCTACCGGAGATTTGTCAAACCAAAAGTCAGGCTAGATCAGGTTCTATTATGCGGAGGGGGAGTTCACAATCGATATTTCTTTGAAAGACTCAAAATCCTGTTTGCCCCGATCAAAATAACAAGCGTGCGAGAATTGGCGGTGAACCCTGACTTTTTGGAGGCTATCTCATTTGCCATCCTGGCCAACCAGACCATCGAGGGAGAACCGGCCAGCTTCAGGAAGACGACCGGTGCAAAAAATCTTGGCGTTTTGGGCAAAATATGTTTACCTTAAACGCTGAGCAGTATGAACCGTTTGGTTTATGCCGACAGATCGATCGGATAGGGTGGATTATCCAGCGAATGAAGAAGGATTTGGAGCAGTTGCCTCGGGGTGACCTCATCTCGAGCCCTCCAGGCAGAAAGAGGGTTGGCAGCCGCGGGTCATTTGACTCAAGTGAGTTCCAGCCTGCGAGGGACCAGTTAGATCGGAGTGCCCTTGTTCTGACTCCTCTACTAAACATGAAGAGAGTAATAACAAATAACCGTCTGCGGTTTCTTCTTTACAGGATCTCTCTGCCTCTGCTTTTTCTTTTCTTTGCTGGCTGCGCAGAGATGCCGGTCTATAGAGAAGAGATATTTTACCCGAAGATTAGACAGCCAGCGGTCACGGTTAAACTCCTTGAGACGGAGGAAAACATCGTAATCAGCCCCAGGGAATCGTTCGTAATCAGGGGTTCTCGTGAGAAGGGCGACCCTTCAGTCTATTACGCTTCAGCCAGTATCCTGGTGGGGATTTCACACGATGGCATAGTGCTGAGCGAAGGGACTCAGGGTGAGATCGAAACAGGCTTGAAAGAAGTCTCCTTCTTCCCCCAAGAAGACGACTCCTATCTCTTTTTAAATGGCAAACCCTATCGAGGGGGGATCGAGGTGGTCTTATACCCAAAGAATCCTCGAGAAGAGAAAGCCAAATCCATAATGGTTCTCAATGTAGCGTGGGTGGAAGATTATCTCAAAGGAGTGGTCCCGGCCGAGATAGGCAAGTTGACTCAGGAAGAAATCGAAGCGCTCAAAGCTCAAGCCATCGCAGCCAGAACCTATTCCCTTTCCCGTTTGGGGCAATACCAAGATTCGGGATACGATCTGGAGGCATCGGTGCTGGATCAAGTTTACAACGGAGTGGATGGCGAGGATCCTGTGGTGAACGAAGCAATAGAGCAGACTGCCGGAAAAGTCATAACCTATCAGGGGAAGTTTATCGATGCCTATTATCACGCTAATTCCGGAGGAAGGACCGAATATGTCGAGAACGTCTGGGGTAGACAGGAGGCTCCCTACCTAGTTTCGGTGGATGACGATGATTTTTGTTCTTGGGCGAAAAATTATAGTTGGGAGGAGATCTGGGATACAAAAGACTTGGAAAGAAACCTTTCTGCCCATCTGGATAGCGTCGGGCTTCTTCCAGAGCAAGGATTTGGGAGGTTGGTCGACCTGGTCGTGAAAGGAAGATCCCTCTCCGGAAGGATCGAAGTCCTAGAAGTGGTGACCGACTCCAGAACCTACCGCATCTATAAAGACAAAGTAAGATGGGCTTTGAGAAGAGGACGCGATCCCAACTTGATTCTGCCCAGCACCTTGTTTGATCTGGAGATCGAGAGGGGATTTAGCAATTCGATAACTTCAGTCACCGCCCGGGGACGGGGGAACGGTCACGGCGTGGGCATGTGTCAAACCGGCGCCATCGGCATGGCTCGAAAAGGCTATTCCTGCGAAGACATTTTGACTCACTACTATCCGGGCGTGAATGTAATAGAAAGTTACTAGACGTGTTTCTGCAGGCGGTATGCCAAGCGCCGTTCCCTGACACGATAGATGGTCGATTTGGTTTTCCACTCTCGGCAGGAAGGCTCATCTCACGATTCTCCCCCTTTAGCGATGAGCTCTTATGACGAAAATCGCCAGAAAGACCAGAAGGGCGCCAAGAATTTGCAATATGCTCAGGCCTTCGCCAAAGATGACAAATGCCAAAAAGGAAGCCACCACCACCTCCCAGGTGGCGACAATTCCCGCACGGCTTGCCTCTATGTATTTCAGTCCTCTGGTGTAAATCGAATAACCCAACACGGTGGATAATAAAGCCAAGGCGAAAATCCAAATCCAGGTCATGGTGGGATAATCGACTGACCAAAGAGGCCTTACGCCCCTGAAAACCACGAGGAAGAAACTTCCGAATCCGAAAGCATATGTAACCACGGTCCAGGGGCTGTATCTTTCCACCGCTTTCTTGCCGAACACGCTGTAAAGCCCCGCTCCCAAACCTGCTCCCAATCCGTAGATTACTCCTCTGAGATTCAGCTTCAGTTCTGCGGGATCATAAACCTGGATAACCAGAATGCAACCCAGAAAGGTTAGAAGCAGGGCCAGGAATTTGGTTCTTGTCAACTCCTCCTTCAGAAAAAACGTGGAAAGAATGACCACGAAAGCAGGATAGGTATACAAAAGGATGGTGGCTGTGGCTATGGTGGTGAATTTGATGGCATAGAAGAACAAAAGAAAACATAAAGATACGCTCAACAGACCATAGACGGCAAAATACAGAAAATCCGCTTTTCTGATCCTGAGAGAGTCCGGGTTTACAAGTATGGTGACCAAGAATAGAAGAAGAAAAGCGATCAGTGCCCTGAAGGTGACCACGGTCAAAGGATCGGGCTCATGGAGATATATGAGGCGCCCAAAAATCCCGATGGTGCCCAGGAAAGTTGCCCCCAAGATTACCAGTAAATAGCCTTTGGTTTCTTTCCTCATTAATCTAAGGCATATCTGCCTGCTGGTTAGTGCCTGCTGTCCTTCGAAGCTCGTTTGTGGGTGACGAAGCTCGTATCGAGGCTCGTGTTTTTGTATATCGACGCTCGAATCAAAGCTGTAGGGACAGCCCTTGTGGCTGTCCGCCTTAGGGTCAGGACAGGGACAAGCCCTGTCCCTACAAGATTCCCTCTCTACTCTTTACTCTCCACTCTTAGCTTCTTCAACCTCTCCTTGGCGTCCTCCACCTCCGAAATTCCCGGATCAGCATCCTTCCAGATATCCAGGAATTTCTCATATTGCTCAATTGCCTTCTTGCTCCACCCTGATTTTTCGTAAGCCACTGCCAGCAGGTAATGAGATTTTACAGACCAAACGGGAAGGGTTGCTCTTTCTTCGTCATATCTGGAGAGCGCTTCTTCCAGCACAGCTACCTCCTCACCCAACCTGCCTGATTCCAGGTAGGCTCGGGCCAGATGATACCGCACGCCAAAGAGTGGTCCTGCTTGACCCAGCAATCCTTTCGTCAAATACGTTGTCGCCGCTTCCGCATTCCCCTTAGTCAATTCCAGATGGCCCAGAGCCCGCCAGTAGTAACCCATCAAACTTGGGTACTTCTCTTCCACCTCATCTCTTATAGCGTCGACCACTTCCTGTGCCTGTTTGCCTCTTCCGCTCTCAGCCAGAAAGTAGGCATAGAAATCCCTCATATTCACGGGACGATCGGGATAGGCCTCGGTGAGGACTTCCACGCTGTTCTTGGCTTCCCTCAAAGCTGCGCTAGTGTCTTCCTTCTCTTTGTACATAAATGCCTTTAGGAGGTGCTTGAATGCGCCAGGCACCTGCTCCATTTTGTCTGCGGCAATGCCGTGGTCCAAAACCTCGAGAGCCTCTTGGAACTTTCCCTGATAGAGAGGAAGAATGGCCAGATAAGTTCTTCCCCCAGATCGAATATCTTTCTCATCGCTGGAGGAAAGCTCCTTGTAACAGGTTTCTGCCTTGGCGTACTCCCTCCTGAACAGATACATGTGCCCCAGTTTAGCCAAGGACGCATAGAAGTTCGGTTTTACCCCTAAAGCGCTTTCGTAAGACTGGATTGCCTGTTCCACCTTGCCGTTCCAGGCATAAAGATCAGCTCTGGTATCGTACGGATTGGCTTCATCCGGTGCTACGGATATATATTTGTTTATGGCCCAGATGGATTTCTCAAAATCTCCGATTTGGTCGTACGCGTAGGCCAGCATATTATAAACTAATTTGAAGAGAGGATCTATCTTGATGGCTTGGTTGAAATAGCGAATGGCCTCTTCAAACTGTCGCTGTCCGTAATAGTAGTTCCCCAACCACTGCAGTATCTCTTTGTCTTCAGGGTAGTGCTTTGCCATCTGCTGAAGTCCCTCCAAATAGTGCTCATCATCTCCCGATATGCCCGCTGCACTAGTCTTGATGTAATACTTCTCCTTCTGGCTGATCTTATCCGAGTATTCCACTGCTTTGGCCATCAGCTTCTTACGCTCCTCCCAATCTTCGAGGAGAGCCAACCTGAAGTATGCCATGGCAAAGGTGGAATCATACTCCAATGCCTTCCTGTAGCTTTTCGCCGCCTCTGTGAAATAGACCTTGTTGTAGTAATCAATTCCATCCAGGTAGTGGCGATATGCCTCAGGGGAGTGGGTGGTGACGTCCGCCACCGCTCTGTCCAGCTCCTTTTTTGCCCCTCCCGGCAGAGACAAGTCCTCTTTTATCTGCGCGCTCAACTTGTCCACTACCGAGAATAGGTCCTCGCCTTTCTCTCCGGTGACCCGCTGGGTGGACAGGATTTTTCCGCTAGCGGCTTCGGATATATCTGAAGTCAAGACTATGCTCGGCTCAATCTGCAGTATGTCTCCGGTCAAAATCCACTTCACGCCTGCTTTTCTGGCAACCTCTGAAGCAATGCTTCTATTCATCACCTTCACGTCTTCCTTGCCCAAAAGATTCAAAATATCATATAGCCTTTGCCGGCTTACCACTCGCATCATGTATTGCGATTCAGAGAGATCGGTGATCAACAGGCTGGTTATCATCTGGGCAATTCTATCATTGTCCTCTGGATCAACCATGTTATCAAAATACATGATGGCCAAAGAATTCTCTTGGGCTACGGCGCTCTTTTCCGGGCCCACCTCGACCTTGAACGGCTTGAGAATCAGAAAAAGCAAAACAAGGATGAAAACGATTGAGGCGGGAACTATGAAGGACAAAATTCCCTTTTTGCGGCTGGGTGCAACCACCTCGCGAGGAATCTGCGTGGTCTTCATGTATTCTAAACTCTTCTTCTCCCGTCTCAAGTCTGCCAAGAGATCGTCCACGTGCTGATACCTTTCCTTTTTTTCTTTGGTCAATGCCTTAAAGACCATATCCTCCAACCTGGCCGAGACCTGATTATTGAAACGCGCGACCGGCTGAGGTTCTTCATTTATGATAGAATAGAGTATGGCCGCCGGGTGTTCTCCTCCAAAAGGCAGCTGTCTGGTCAGAAGCTCGTACAGAACCACTCCAAAGGAAAAAATATCTGATCTCTGATCCACCTGCTCTCCTTGAGCTTGTTCCGGAGACATGTAGGCAGCCGTGCCCAGGGTGGAGCTGGTTCGTGTTCGCCCGCCGCCTCCCTTAAGCTTGGCCAAGCCGAAATCCATTATCTTCACCTGATCTCGGGAGGTAAGCATGATGTTGTCCGATTTGATGTCCCGGTGCACAATCCCTTTCTCGTGAGCTATGGTCAAACCTTCGCACGTCTGAACAGCTATGTCCAAGACCTTCTTTACCGAAAGAGTTTCTTTCTGAACTGTTTGCTTTAAGGTCTGGCCCTCGCAATATTCCATAACTATGAACATCTGTCCCTCAAACTCGTCGATCTCATGAACCGTGGTGATGTTAGGATGGTTCAAAGCTGATGCCGCCTTGGCTTCATGTACGAATCTCTCCTTTTCCACGGGGTCAGACGTCAGATGTGGAGGCAAGAACTTGATCGCTACCACACGGTCTAACCTGCTGTCCTGGGCCTTATACACCACACCCATTCCTCCCTCGCCCAGCTTCTCGATGATTTTGTAATGTGATATGGTTTTACCAATCATTCTTCCAATCCCATTTTTCTCAACAACTCAATGAACCTCGGGTCAGAGCGGAGACTGTCGAACCACGGGTGTACTTTGAGAGTTTCCAGCCAGTGATCGCGCTTTTTATAAGCCTTTTCTAACCATTCCAGTGCTTGATCCTTCTGCCCAAGTCCCTTATGGATTAAGGCCGTGTAGAATGGTGAGACATACCTGTGTTTTGATAGCTGGTGCAACTGGTCAAGCACCTTTTTCGCCTCATCACTCCTTCCCGAAAACGAATATATGGCGCCTAGATGCGCCAGCATTAGCGAATCGTCTCCCCCTGAAAGGGCCCTCGCCTTTTGGGCCTCTGCTGTGGCTTCATCATTCATTGCCTTTTGCGCATAGAGAAGAGCGAGAAAAAAATGGGCGACGATAAAATTCGGATCCAACTCCAGAGTCTTCTGTAATTGCTCTATTGCCTGGTCGTACTGGCGGGCGTAGTAAAGCACCTGCCCGAGATCGGTGTTTATTATCATGGAGAAAGGATCCAGTTCCTGCGCTCGTTTAGCCTCTGCGATGGACTCATCATACCTCCCCATATACGACAAATACTCAGCATACCACTGACGGGCTGTCGCATAGCTTGGATTTATCTCAATGGCTCGCTTGTATTTGCTTTCTGCAGCAGGCCAATCCCACTCATAATTTGTGCTGATCCAACCACGTGAAGCGTTAGCTTCCGCCAGGGTGTCATCCATGTCCAGCGCCTTCTGGGCTGCCGCTCTTGCTCTTGGAAAAGCCTCTTCCGGGGGAAGATAATCATACCACCCCAAAAGATCGTAACAGTCAGCTATGCCTACGTAGGCCAAAGCATAGGTCGGGTCCCTGTCGATTGCCTGCTGGAAGTACCCCAGGCTTTTCCGATATCCCTCTTTTGTCCGCTTGTTCCAGAAGAAGCGTCCTTTCAGATATAGATCATAAGCTTCAAGGTCTTTCGTGTGTCGTTTCACCAGCTTCGCCTTCTCTCCCCCCAAGAGCTTGACCTTCAACTTATCCACAACCGCCAGCGATATCTCATCCTGGATGGTAAAGATGTCTTCCGGGCAACACGTTTCACCTATATCCCGATCGTATTTCTCGGACCAGAGATGGTATCCATCAGCTACATTTATTAGCTGGGCGCTGATGCGCAACCGGTTGCCTGCTCTCCGCACGCTGCCTTCAAGCAAAGTTTCCACCTTTAGCTTTCTGCCGATCTCCCGGACGTCTATCTCTTTACCTCTGAATGAAAAAGCCGAGGTCCGAGCAACCACGCGTAAGTCTTCAACATGCGTCAAGGCATTAATTAGATTCTCTGCCATGCCGTCACAGAAGTACTCCTGCTCTTTGTCAGCACTCAGATTGGCAAAGGGGAGCACGGCAATGGAAGGCCGAGCTTTCTTCTTGTGAGGTTGCCTTCCTGAAATAATTGATTCCAGCTGCCTCTTAAGCTTCCTCAAATCAAAGAGTACATCACTTGCGTTCTGGTAGCGTTCATCCGGGCTTTTTGCCAGGGCTTTGTTCAGAATCCGTTCCAGTTCCATCGGAACCTTGGGATGTAGTTGCCTTATCGATATTGGCTCTTCATTCAAGATGGAATATATCACCGCTTCGTTGTAATTCCCTTTGAAGGGTAGTTGCCCAGCCACCATCTCATATAACACCACACCCAGAGACCAGACATCGCTTCGCGGATCTATGCTCCCGCCGCTCGCCTGCTCGGGTGACATGTAGGCCACCGTGCCTGACGTTATTTCGTCCCTGGCAGTCAACCTGCCTTTCGCTGTCTTGGCCAAGCCGAAATCCATGATCTTGACCTGACCTCTGGAGGTCACCATGATGTTACCGCTCTTGATGTCTCGGTGAATGATGTCCTTCTGGTGTGCTTCCTGCAAACCTTCAGCGATTTGAATGGTGATCTCCAGAGCCTCTTCCAGGTTCAAAGGGCGGGATTTGGTCTTCTCCTTCAGGCTCTGCCCGTCAATGTATTCCATCGCAATAAAGGTCTGGTCTTCGACTTCATCAATCTCATAGATGGTAGCAATGTGTGGGTGATTGAGGGCTGCCGCGGCTTGCGCCTCTTGTAATAACCGGGTCCTTTCCTTTTTGCTGTCTAAGGCATGCGGCGTCAGAAATTTCAGGGCTACTATTCGGTCCAGTTTGGTGTCCTTGGCTCTGTACACTACGCCCATGCCGCCTTCGCCAAGCTTCTGTAAGATATTATAATGAGAAATCGTCTTGCCGATCATTTTTCCAGTCCCATTTTCTTCAGCAGTGCCGCAAACCTTGGGTCAGAACGCACGCAGTCAAATCCCGGTTCCACTTTTATCTCAGGCAGTGTGCTGTCGCGCTCTTCATATCCCTTTTTCAGCCATTGGAAACCCTGATCCTTCTCGCCAAGCGCAAAATGAAGATCTGCCAGCAAGATCGGGGGAACATAGGTATCCTTGGCTCGCTTCAGCAAGTCATCCAGGATTTTGCGCGCCTCACCCTCTTTTCCCATTCTGGCGTAAACCCTTCCCTTGGATGCCTCCACCTGCGGATCCAGGTGTCTGTGAATGTCGGATTCCTTTTGTACCTCCCGGAAAGCTTCCTTATGCATCCCCTTCTGCAGGTATACGCACGCAAGCCACGTATGTGTCATGCTGAAGCTCGGGTCCATCTCCAGTGTCTTCTTCAACTCTTCTGATGCTTGCTCGTAGTCGCGCGCAAAATAGAGCACGAGTGCAAGATTTCTGGTTATCACAAGAGAAAGAGGGTCCAATTCCTGAGCCTTTTTCATCTCTGCTAAAGCTTGGTCAAATCGAGCTAGGTACATCAAATGCAGCGCGTACCAGTGGTGAGCCGTGGCATAGCCAGGGTTCAACTGGATAGCTCGGTGGAATTCTTTCTCCGCAGACACGAAGTCCCATTCCCGAAATCTGAGTTGTGCCAGAGAGGTGTGGGCTTCGGCAAGCGTATCGTCGATCTCAAGTGCCTTCCGCACCGCCTCCTTTGCTTTCGGATAAACTTCCTGTGGCGAAACAGAGGTGTAATCCCTGAGCGTGGTGTATGAATCAGCCAACCCGGCGTAAGCTAATGCGTAACCCGGATCTTTTTTGATCGCCTCCTTAAAGCACTCGATACTCTTCCTCAGGCTTTCCTCTGTTCTCTTGTTCCAAAAGTGGCGTCCCTTCAAATATAAGTTGTACGCTTCCATATTCTCGGTATGACGCTTCACGATCGCCGCCTTCTCTTTTTTCAAAAGCTTGCCCTTCAGCTCTTCTACCATTGCCATAGATATCTCGTCCTGAATGACAAAGATGTCCTCCGGACAGCATAGCTCACCTATGTTGCGATCGTATTTCTCGGACCAAAGATGGTATCCGTCGCTGACGTTGACAAGCTGAGCCGTTATGCGTACTTGGTTGCCTGCTTTCCGCACGCTTCCCTCCAGCAGTTTATCCACGTTCAGTTTCCTGCCGATCTCACGAATGTCAATCTTTTTGCCTCTGAATGAAAACGCAGAGGTTCGGGCAACCACGCGCAAACCTTCCACCTGCGTTAGGGCGTTGATGATCTCCTCCGCCATTCCGTCACAGAAGTAATCCTGCTCTTTGTCAGGACTCAGATTGGCAAAGGGGAGCACGGCTATGGAAGGTTGAGGCTTTGCCCTGGCAGTCTCTTCTGTAAAAACGCCGGCTTTCAGCTGCTTTCTTACCGATCTCAGATCTACCAGCATATCATTTATCTGTTGATAACGCTCATCCGGGCTTTTTGCCAGAGCTTTGTTCAAGATCCGTTCCAAATCCCTCGGCACGCCGGTTCGCAAACCGGTCACCGGCTCTGGTTCTTCATTCAAGATGGAATATATCACCGCTTCGTTGTAATTCCCTTTGAAGGGTAGTTGCCCAGCCACCATCTCATATAACACCACACCCAGAGACCAGACATCCGTTCGTAGATCTATCGTCTCCCCGCTCGCCTGTTCGGGTGACATATAAGCCACTATGCCAGACTTCATTTCTTCTCTGGCAGCCAACCTGCCTTTCGCTATCTTGGCCAAGCCGAAATCCATGATCTTAGCCTGACCTCTCGAGGTGATCATAATATTGGCGTTTTTGATGTCTCGATGAACAATCCCCTTGTCGTGTGCCTCCTGCAGACCTTCAGCAACCTGCGTAGCGAGCTCCAGCGCTTCGTCTAATTTCAGCGGTCCCGATTCGATCTTGGCTTTCAGACTTAGTCCTTCGATGTAGGCCATTGCAATGAAGGTTTGACCATTTGCCTCGTCAATTTCGTGGACAGTACAGATGTTGGGATGATCCAATGCAGCAGCGGCCTGGGCTTCATTGACAAATCGGGACTTTTCTTCCTTGCTGCCCAGGGTTTTGGATGTTAGAAACTTCAATGCGACGGTACGTTTGAGCTTAGTGTCCTGGGCTTTGTATACTACACCCATCCCACCCTCACCGAGCTTTTCTAAGATATTATAGTGCGATATCGTCTTGCCCAACATGGCTGCCTCACAGTTTACCGGAGTGGCCTCATAGATGCTTAATTGGGTAGCTGCCGTACTAAATCAATGCATTTTCTTGTGATTGTCAAGGGCTATCAGGTTCCGGCTGCCCCACTTGTTAATTCGCTGGACTTGACTGGTTTCGCTTGACTAAGAAGACTCGCGCTATATATTCTGTGTTCAAAGAGGTTGCTGTAGAACAACAAGTTGTTCAAGTTGAGTCGGGAGAGTTCAAGTGGTGAAAAAGATCATCCTGCTGATTCCGTTGCTCTTTTCTGCGCATCCGATAAACCATGCTTTGCCCATCACTCCTGAGGAGATGGTGAAAAAGGTTGACGAACTTCTGAGGGGCAAAAGCAACGTCATGACCATGCAGATGATGGTAACCACGCCAGACTGGACCCGGGAGAATACCATGAAATCGTGGTCTGTCGGCACGGACAAGGCTTTCGTAAAGATCCTTTCCCCGGCCAAGGACAAAGACACCAGATTTCTGAAATTGGAGTACAACCTCTGGATGTACATTCCCAAGGTGGAGAAGGTGATAAAAATCCCGCCGGTGATGATGATGGAAAGCTTCATGGGTTCGGACTTTTCCTATGATGACATGGTGAAGGAGTCGAGCATGATTGAAGATTACGTCCCGTATCTGGTAGGTCGGGACACCATAGAGCAGGAAGAGAACTATGTCTTAGAGCTCGTACCCAAACCAGAGGCTCCGGTGATTTATGGGAAGCTGAAACTATGGGTCAGAGCAAAAGACTTAATCCCCACGCGGGAGGAATTCTATAACGAGAAAAAGGAAGTAATAAAGATCATGATCTTCAGGGACGTGAAGAAAATGGGAGATCGGCTCATTCCCACTTACTGGGAGATGACAAACCTCAAGAAAAAAGACCATAAAACCATAATAAAAATACAGGAAGCTCAGTTCAACATAGAGATAAAACCTTCGATTTTCACCAAGCGAAACTTGAGCCGAATCGGATAGTCTTTTGTCAAAAGGGACATTGGGGAGATGAGAATCTTTCTTAAGATGGCATGGCGCAACGTATGGCGCAACCGCCGAAGAACAATCTTGACCGTGGCCGCAATAGCTTTTGCTGTAGCCATCTCCGTCTTCATGAGAGGTCTCCAGATGGGCACCTACGAGCAGATGATCAACAACGTGATAAGGATCAACACCGGCTATCTGCAAATTCATAAGAGCGGCTTCTGGGAAAATAAAACACTGAAGTATACTCTTAAACCCGATCAACAGTTGTCCGAAATCTTGTCCCGGCAGCCTCACGTCACGTCTTTTGCCCAAAGGGTGGAAGCGGACGGCTTGGCCAGTGCGGAGGAGAATACCAACGGCGTCCTCATCATCGGCGTGGATCCTCAGGCAGAGGCCACCACTCTCAAGGAGAAGATGAAGAAGGGAGCATTCCTGTCTGAGGCCACTTCGCAAGGAACGATAATAGGGGAAACCTTGGCCAAAAACCTGAACGTGGGGCTAGGAGATGAGATTACCCTCTTGGTGCAGGGATTCGACGGTTCATTGGGGGCTGGAGTCTACATCGTGGAAGGGATTTTCCGCACCGGAGACCCAGGTCTGGATCGCAGCGTGGTATTCCTCAACCTCATGGCCGCTCAGGAATTGTTCTGGTTAGGCGATCGCATCTCCCAGGTGCTTGTTTTTCTCGATGACATCTCCAATCTGGAAGAAGTAACTCAGAATCTAAGAGCCGAGTTGGACTTGGATACATACGAGGTCATGCCTTGGGACGAGTTGATGCCTGAGCTGGTGCAGCTGATAGCCTTTGATAATGCATCCGGACAGCTTTTCCTGATGCTCTTGATAATCGTGGTAGCCTTTGGCATCTTGAACACTGTTCTGATGAGCGTATTCGAGAGGGTCAAAGAATTCGGGGTAATGCTGGCTCTGGGTATGAAGCCCAGAAAGATAGTGAGCCTGGTTTTCATCGAATCCACGCTGCTTTCCCTGATAGGGGTGGTTTTTGGGAACATGATTGGTTTTGGCCTTAACTGGTATTTTTCATATCATCCCATCGGTCTAACCGAAAAACTGTCAGAGGTCATGGAAGAGTTCGGATTCACCGCCCAGCTTTTCGTAAAGCCTACCTTCTCCACCTTTCTGGAGGTGACCATTGCGGTCTTTGTGGTCAGCCTGATCATGACCATATACCCCACAATCAAAGCAACCAGATTCCGGCCGGTCGAGGCGCTGCGGCATATCTAAAGTAAGGGGAGACGAATCATGTTTTTGAAGATGGTCTGGAGAAATGTCTGGCGGAACAAGCGTCGTTCCTGGATCATCATCTGTGCGGTGATCGTGGGACTGGCGGGGATGCTTTTCTCCCTGGCCTTCACCGAAGGGATGATGAGGCAAACCCTGGTGAATGCGCTGGGCACCCATGTGGCTCATCTGGAAATTCACAAGAAGGGATTCGAGAACAAAAAGGTCATCAATCTCAGCATACAGGAACCGGGAAAAGTCATCCAGGCGGTGGCAGAAGAACCAGGTGTGATAGCCTACTCCCCGCGGGTGGTCTCCTCAGGACTTATCTCCTCAAGTGAGAGTTCGTCTGGAATTAGCATCATAGGAGTTGATCCCCACAAAGAGCCGGGCGTAACCATCATCAAGGAATCGGTGATCCAGGGTGGCTATCTGGATGAAGAGGGCACCTACCAGGTTCTTATGGGGCAAGGCCTAGCCCAAAAGCTGAAAGTGGATCTCGGTGATAAGATCGTCCTGATGGCACAGGACTTGACCGGAGACATCGGGTCAGGAGCTTATCGGGTGAAGGGCATCTTCAAGACCGCGTCGCCGGAATTCGACAAATATATGGTGTACCTGAACCTCAAAGACAGCCAGAAGCTTTTGAGTCTGGGGAATCGCATATCCGAGGTAGCCATATTGATCGACACTCCCAGAGATCCCGCGGCAGTTCAGAAGAGCCTTTTGGCCCAGCTGGATTCCGAGGAATATGAGGTCCTAAACTGGAAGGAGATCATGCCCATCATGGTCAGCCAGATCGAATTCTTCGACGAGATGATGTATGTCTTCTTCTTAGTCGTCTGCATCGCCATGGGATTCGGCATAGTCAATACCTTGCTTATGGCCATCATGGAGCGAATTCGTGAATTCGGGATCATGATGTCACTGGGAGTTAGGCCACGCAAAATCTTTCAGTTAGTAGTAGCAGAATCCGTGCTGCTTTGTTTTTCTGGATTGGTGTTGGGAAACCTGTTCACCTATCTTCTGGTGCTGTATGCGGGCAGAAAAGGTTTTGACCTGTCCATATTCTCCAAGAGCCTGGAAGCGTTTGGGATCGGTCATCTGATATATCCTCGTCTGACTCTCTCCATGGTTCTCATCGGAGCGGTGACGGTTTTGGGCATGGGGGTCTTCGCCTCTCTATATCCCGGATACAAGGCTGCCAGATCGCGGCCGGTGGAGGCCCTTAGACATATTTGATGCAAATGCAGTTATTTCCGATACGAAGCTGTCCCCTCTCCCTAACCCTCTCCCGCAAGGGGAGAGGGGACTTGAGAAATCCCCCCTCCCTCGATGGGAGGGGGCAAGGGGGAGGGTGATGCGTATGCTTCCATACGGACACATTCATACGAATCATGTCAATTCATTTAATTCGTTTGCTATAGTCTTCAGGAGGTATTAAGTGGGCATTGTAAGAACCGAACATTTGGATAAAACCTATCAGGACGAAGGCGTTCCGGTGCGTGCCCTCAAGGAAGTAAATCTGCAGGTGGAGAAGGCTGAGTTTTTGGCCATTGCCGGGCCTTCCGGCTCGGGCAAGTCCACTCTGCTGAACCTAATTGGTGGCTTAGACGAGCCAACCTCGGGAAAGGTCTTTCTGGAGGGCGTTGATCTCGCTACCTTGAGCAAAGGGAAACTGGCTCAGGTGCGTCTCTTAAAGCTGGGATTTGTGTTTCAGGCATATAATCTCATTCCGGTTCTCACTGCTGCAGAAAATGTGGAGTTCGTCTTGATGCAGCAGGGCATGCCGGATAAGGAGAGACGTGGGAAAACAGTGAAGCTCCTCGAAGAGCTGGATATCGGGGAATATGCCGACCGAAGACCCAATGCCATGAGCGGCGGACAGCAACAGCGAGTGGCCGTGGCGCGGGCCATAGCTTCCGAGCCGATGCTGGTTCTCGCCGACGAGCCCACCGCCAACCTTGATTCCGAAACCGCCGGGTCACTCCTCGACTTGATGAGAAACTTAAACCAGACCAAGGGAATCACTTTCATTTTTTCCACCCACGATCCCATGGTGATGGAGCGGGCAGAACGGCTGGTGAGACTGAAAGACGGAATGATTGTCGGAGACGAAAGAAGAAAAAGAGAGACATAGGCCGGGGCGCGATCCTGTCCCCACCTCAACGTGATCAATTTTGAGGGGCGTTTTAGAAAAGCGTTTTTGGAGTGCCCAAATGGGCGATTTTTTGAAATCCAGATGTTCCTATACCGTCACTATTTAAACTCTGAGGAAAACCGCACCAGCAAGCTGGTGCACTCCTATGGTTTGTTCTTGCAGATGCCGTCACCAAGGTTCGTGTTGAGGCTCCCCGCCGCGTAGGCGGGGCTCCCAGCCCCGCTGTAATGGCTTCATCAAAAAGGCATAGGTCATTTGTTGAAAATCAAAACCCTTTCTCATTATTCATTTCTTTTCTTTCTCATGCTTCTCTTTTGCGAGACGGCTCGGACACAGGGAAATGCTTCCTGGGGCATCGATTTCAAAGGATATTTCAAGAGCCTATCCGTAGTCTCTGAAACCTTCCAGGACGAAAGATACTTTCTGGACGTCAGCCGTCTCCGTCTGCAGCCAACGGTGAGATATGGAGAGAACCTGGTCTTCAGGTTGGAGCTGGACAACCAATTCCTTGTCGGAGATTATCTGAAGACCGAAGAGTTCGAATACGTCAAGAAAATTCCTTCAAGAACCTGGCTGGATATGGATCAGACGGTAATCGACGATGACAATTTCTATTGGAAACTGATCTTCTACCGCGCCTTTCTATCCTATTACAGCGATTGGGCGGACGTCTCGGTCGGAAGGCAGCGTTTTGCCTGGGGGACCGGGAAATTCTTCAATCCCACCGACCTTTTGAATCCCTATGATCCCACCCAGATAGAAAGGCAGGAGCGGACAGGCACCGATGCTGTGAGCCTGGATTTCCATTTGGGGACCATCACCAAATCAAGTGTAGTCTATGCTCCGCGAAGTACCTGGGAAAATTCAAGCCTGGCCGGAAGATTCAAGACCACCATCAAAAGCTACGACGTCTCGCTTCTCTTCGGAAAATTCGGCCGCAATAGGGCATTAGGATTTGACACCTATGGCTACGTAGGAGACGGGGGCATCTATGCGGAGGGAGCTTACACCTGGAATGACGAGAAGTGCGATTTTTTCAGCTTCGTTCTGGGAGGCGAGTATAGACTGCCCAATGGTCTTTATCTGGATGGCGAGTATTTTTATAATGGAGCAGGAAAAAGCAAGCCTGACGACTATGATTGGGACAGATTCCTCTCAGCCGAAATCTTAGCGCTTTCTCAGAATTACTTCAACTTGAGCCTGGGATATGACGTCACTCCGCTGTGGAGAGTGGAGGATTACACCATAGTCAACTTGAACGACCAAAGCCTCTTCACCGCTCCCAACGTCTCGTATTCTGTCACCTCCGATCTTTTCCTGGATTTTGGAATTCAGTTCTTTGCAGGAGCCGAACAGGATGAGTACGGAACTCCCTCGAATGTGTATTACCTTCAACTGCAGTTTTTCTTTTAGGCTGCAACTCCCCATCCCCTAATACGGGCGCCTGTGCTGACATTTCGAGTCGGATGAATCCGACCGCTACAAAGGCTCCCTTCTTCTGTCGGCGCCGGGGGCCGCGCGGCGTGCCCGACCCGCGCCCCTTTGTCATTCTGAGGTCCCCGCCTTCGGCGGGGGACGAAGAATCTCAAATACGAGATGCTTCACTTCGTTCAGCATGACACGTGGGGTCTATTCTTCTGCTGGGGTGGGGGTTGTACCCCCGCCCCTGTGGGCGCATAGATGACCGGCTGCCTGGGCGGACAGGGGTGCAACCCTTCAGGCACAGCCCTCAGGACAAGCCCCTGTCCGAGCTGTGTGGGGGCGGGAATTCATCCCGCCCAGAGTGCTGCGCGGAGACAAAAGACGTTGACTGAAGGTTCTGACGGTTCTGATGGTTCTGACGTTTCTGACGATTGTTTTTTAATTTTTTTTCCCTCTCCCTTAATCATATGTTTATGTTCTAGCATACAGTTTATGCCACAGTTGGGCCTCCTATAAACAGTGGAGATATATGTTTCACCACTAAAGTTGTGGCGATTTTGCTCTTGCGGGGAGGCAGCACACAAGTTGTCGATGATAAACCCGGCCTGACGAGCAGGCCGGGCCACCCGTAACGGTTCCTGCCCGGCGGGTCGGATGAATCCGACCTCTACAAAGGCCCGGTGCTTCGATGGCCACGATGCGGTTGGCACGTGTGGGAGGGACGAAGAATCGCAAATACGAGATGCTTCACTTCGTTCAGCATGACACGCGGTGTCTGTTCTGTAATAGTCTCGTAAGAAAATTGTCAACCACGTCATTTGTCCATTTGGATCTCATCTGAGTCAAATGACCATAGGAAGCCAAATGGCCCGGTGGATGGTTGACCTGCAGAATTCCGACCTCAAATGCTGCGGGAAAGTAATTTAAAAAGTGCTTGACAAGGTTGCATAAATGCTTATAATGTGTGTTAACCACCTGGGAAGAGGCAGCTTACGCGCGGTGTCGCTGGGTGGCTTTCGCTGGCGCCAAGGCAGATGAAAGTCCTTATGCCCAAATCATCCAACCAATGCCAAATATCCAAGTGAGCAAAAGCAGTGGGCCCAATCACATTGTTCGACAAATCATTTCTTCAATCGCTTAGTGTCGATGAGTCTGTCTGGTTTGATCATTTTTTCCTAGCTAATGTGTGTCCTACGTTCTTCATCGAAACCCTGGCAGATTTGGAAAAGTCCTCGGACGAAGGGCGCACTCCTGACCACGAGGTGGCTCTAATAGCCGACAAGTTCCCGGAGATGCATGGTGCACCGAATGCGTATTACGTGAATCTGTGCATAGCCAACCTTCTTGGAGGTGGAGTACCAATGACCGGCCAAATCTCTCTGGCAGGTGGGCGATTCGTCAAGGTTGGCGGCAAAACCGGCATCGTTTTTCAGAAACCACCTGAAGCAGAAGCGTTCTCCCGTTGGCAAAAGCATCAATTCAAGGAGATTGAGCGCCGATACGCTCAAGCGTGGCGCGCCGCACTATCGAACCTGAACCTGTCTGAGGTCGCCAAAGGATTTCGAGCACTCGGCGTTGATGCAAAATCGTGCAGAACCCTTGAAGACGCTAAGGCAATGGCCGAGCGCGTGGTTTGCTCTCGGGACAACCCTCGGCAGACTATGAAGCTGGCCTTTCTGTTCATAAAGGTCCCCCAACAGTTGCACCAGCCAGTTCTGGATTGCTGGGGCAGTTTTAGTTATCGGCCGTTGGTCGAACATGCACCTTATGCGGCATACGTCTTGACGGTTGAGATTTTCTTCCAGATAGCACTCGCGGCGAGATTGATCTCTAGTGAGCGACCATCCAACCGTGTGGATATCGCTTACCTCTTCTATCTGCCATTCTGCATGATTTTTGTTTCATCTGATCGGCTGCACCGCAGGTGCGCGCCTCTGTTTCAGCGTGGCGATCAGGAGTTTGTGTGGGGGCAGCATTTAAAGGAAGGTCTTCGTGAGCTGAACGGCTATTATTCGAAGCTTCCCGATAGCACGAAGGAGAAAGGTGTAATGTCCTTTGCCCATCACCCCCCGAAAGAGGGTGATTTCTTGGTGGGTCAGCTATGGGATCGGCATCTGCCGCAGTGGCGCGAAATGAAAGAACCAGATCCTTCACATAAATCTGGGGATGATTCAAAGCTCATTGAAGAAATCAATACAATGGTAGAGGCACCGCCTTTGGCGCCGGACGAGGTCGATTTCGACCCCACATGTGCGGATAGCATATCGACTGAACATTCGGTGAGGAAAAGGAAGGGTTCTTGGTATCAGCTTCCGAAGGATTTGGAGGCGCCGCCGGGCCAATAGTGCATTCCTCGGCTGCTCAGTCGAGCCCGCGTGGGCGGAAGGCACCTGGCGTACGACGGTAGCCCGCATGTGTGTGTGCTGGCAAATGAGCCTAGTTCAGAGTGCTACAGCGAACCAGATAATCATTGCTGGGTGCGCGAGGTCCCGATGAGGAGCATACTGAAATCGATTCGTAAGATGCTTGGTCGCATCACTGGCATATATACTCCTCTTGGCGGTTTATCCTGGTCTCCCGCCAAGGATACAAACACAAGTATCACGCGGAAATTGCGGGCTGACGCGTTTGTCCTTGGGACGGTATTGATTACGAACATAAACGCAGTATCAGAAAGGCCGCGACGTATCAGTCACGTTCAGCAATTATGGTCATTGATGACAGGTTTACTGCGAAATCTAGGTCTGCCGCCTCCAGATATCCCCGGAAAGCAGAACATAATAGATGCAGATATAGCCTTGAAGGAAACGATGCTTCTCGTGCAGAGTGTGCGCGAAGCCATATCAGCGCGAAATGATGGGTCAGTCGCTTCAGCATTCTGGCTCGGCGTGACGAGTATGTTAGCGGCACAGTTCCTTCAGAATCCAGCTCTCGTCTCCATGGCGACTCCGTTGCTCGATGAGGTCCGAATAGTTGCCGCGGAATGTTCCGTACCGTCCAGCATAGTGAGCTCATATCTCGCGAATTTGCAGTCTGGCAATCCTCAGAAGGTGCGCAATGCGATCATGCCCTTTACCACTGCGGTAACCAAAGCTCTGTCAAGATTGGGCTAAAGGCGCCATTAGGAAATCACCTGCTTCCGGTCCGAAGTTTGCATCCGCTTGGCTGCTGTTCCTCACCGCCGAGTCACCTACCAAAAGAAAACGGCGGGTAAAGAGTGTCGCCACAAAATACCCGCCGTAAACAAGAACTTATATTTCGCTTACAAAATCAGCAGCCCGGCTCTGGTCCCTCCAGGAACAAATAATTGATCAGGAAGATAACGTCCGCAATATCCACCACTCCGTCGCAGTTGGCGTCGCCGGCAAGCATTGGCTGGGGAGCCTGACAGTCCATGAATAGATAGTCTATTAAGAAGGTCACATCGGCTACGTCGATGACCCCATCGCTGTTAGCGTCGCCGCGTGCAACCATCACCGACAAGACTGCAGCATAGGCATCAACCAAACCGTGGCCATACGTATTCTCTTCTCCGGCTGATCCCAAATCCACGGTGGTGCTCATCAAAATCTGTTTGATCTCGTCCACGCCCAAATCGGGATTCACCTCTCTCAACAGGGCCACTATCCCTGCCACATGAGGGCCGGCCATAGAGGTTCCGTCCCAATACAACTGCTCGTAGCCGCCTCCGGGCACGGAGGAGTATACTTCCACCCCAGGAGCCACTACCTCCGGCTTTATGGTTGCCCCGTCACAGTCGGAAGGACCCCGGCTGCTGAAGCCGGCAATGGGATACGGGAAATCATAGTGGGTAGCATCCACAGCGCCGACGGAGAAATTGGTGGTGGGAGTGTTGATTATATTAGCCGGTGACCGGTGAGTTGCCGGGGAGGGGCCCTCGTTTCCTGCCGAGAAGGTAACCACCACTCCTGCTGCCTCGCAGTTTTCTATTACGGTTTGCCACCGGTAGTCGCAGTCCACGTATCCGGAAAAGCGGTGATCGATGCCCCAGGAATTTTGAACCACGTCCGGAACGTCATCGATAGTCTCCGGGTTCCCATCCGGATCGGTGAACCACTCGAAGGCAGCCGTGACGTCACTATCGAATTCCGAGCCTACGCCCTGGTTAATGGCATTATCGGCGATCCAGCGTGCTTCCCAGGCTACTCCGACGGTGTCGCCGGTAGCCACGCCCAGGCCGCACAAGGTTCCCATCACGTGCGTTCCGTGACCATAATTGTCTTCCGGGAATGTTGTTCCAGTACCCAAGGCATCTTTCCAGCATTCCTGCCAGGGTGCAATCAGGCCTCTCCATCTCTTGGCCAGGGCGGGATGGGCTCCGTCCACTCCGGTGTCCAGATTGGCCACTATTCTGCCCTTTCCGGTAATGCCCAGCAGGTACCATACGCTGTCCGCTTTGATGGCTCTCAAGCCCGGAGTTACTCCTATTCCTTTAGATGGTATCTGCACCAATCCGGTTCTATCCCCCACCGGCTCGATTAAGCTTACCTTGAAGTTCTCCTCGATTATCTCCACGTCCGCGCGCGCGGCGATATTCTCCAACTCCGCCTTGGTGGCCTGCACCACGATCATATTCATGATCCAATGAGCCGTGTATCCCTTTACCAAATCCTCTTGTTTTTTCGCTTCGAGATAATCAACCAAATCCCCCTGGGACCTTGACGCGGCAGCCTGCAGCGCGTTCACCACCGTCTCGTGCCGGACTGCCCGGGTGGCCCTTTGTGCCTTCAAGTCGAGATCCAGAGTCTTTATGTCTGCCTGATCCGCCAAGATGACGATGGCGGAGGCTAAATCATCCGGTGACAAAGTCTCCAGATAGGCTTTGAAGTTTTTCTCTATCTCTCCCGCGGTCACAGTCGAGATCATCATGAAAAAAAGACCACAGAAGAGAAACAGATTCACAAAAACGCCAAATAAACTGAAGCGCTTTCTCATATCAAACCTCCAGTAATCATAAAGTTAAAGGATTAGAGTAAACTTATGCCCCTTAAACGAAAAAGAGTCAATAAGGGTTCTGTCGAAGTTCACCTCCTCAAAGAGTTATATTACTTGATTAATTGGTTCTTCGAATTCCGGGTTGTGTGATGCTTCATAGAAGGACAATCACGCTACTGTTTAGAGAGTTCAGATAAATCTTATCCGGCTCAACGCCCAGATATTCAACTCTAAAGATAAGATACCAAACTTCACAGAATTGTCAAGGATTTGTTTTGGCTGTTAGGTAAGCTTTTGAAGCGCAGTGACCTATCTGCCCTCTGGGTCCTTCTCAAGCCCGAAACCTCAGCAGATTGTTCGAGGGTATGCTTACTGTGGAGCCTCCTTCGTGAGGGAATGTCGAACCAAGGTTGGGTTTGTTGCAGGTTGAATGGTCAGGCCTATCGAAAAAGAGGGAACGGGGAGGGGGATATTCATGCCTTGTCGTTGCGGGGTACGCTTCGGACTTGGCCCTCAGCGCAAGCCCTCATCAATACGAATCATACACTTTAAGGAGAAGGGAAGCTACGCTATTCTGGGAGGATCAAGAAATCAACCGCTGTGGCGTTTTCACTGAAGATAACAGCCCATGCCTCAGGAATTATTATAAATAGCCTTCTTGAGTCTTCATGCTTTTAGGGGTCCGAGGAGCCCCGCCGAGCGACGGGGCTCCTGGAAGGGGCTGTTTTACTTGAAAGAAGGAAAGAAATGCAAGTATGTAGTATAGCAAAAAGTGTGCAAGAATTGGGCAAGCAGAAACAGAGAGCCACTACGGTTCTCGTAAGCCTGTAATTGACAAGAAATTAGCACCCCATATTCGTGCTACGGCAAGTGCCCTATTTGACTGGGGGAACAGCCTATAAAATCGAAATTTCTTGCGATTATGCGTAAAAATTTACGATAGTCCTGCCATATATTGTCAGGTATTTACTTGTCAACGTATTTTGGAATCGGCCTGAGCCATAACGGATTCGGTGCGCCGGTGTCGGCTCTTTGCTTTAGCGCGGATGAACTATTCAGATCCTTACTGCGGTCCCGCTGACGCTGACCATCAACATTCCCTGTCTGACCGTCTCGTAGTCTAAATCAATGGCCACGACCGCGTCGGCGCCCAAGCTCTTTGCATTGTCCTCCATCTCCTGCAGGGCGATTTGCCGAGCTCTGGTGAGTTCCTTTTCGTAGGCCGCTGATCTTCCGCCGACTATATCTGTAATGGAGGCAAAGAGATCCTTGACTAAGTGGGCTCCCAGAATGGCCTCCCCGGTCACAATTCCCAAATACTCTTTTATCGGTTTCCCCTCTATGGTAGGTGTGGTGGTTGTTATCATCGATCCTCCTTTCATTCAGTTATCTCAGCTCATCTGCCGGTTGCGAATAACGGCCTATATTGTGGTCTCATAGATTCTGTATTTCTTATAGAGCTTCGCTCCCAGCAAATCCAGTATTCTGTTCATCTTGACGTTATCTTCCAGAACCCAGGACATCTCCGCCCAGGTGTATCCTCTTTTTACGCCAATGTTATATGTCTCGACATAAAAGACCGTGTCGATTCCCCTCTTTTGAAATTCGGGGACGACCCCCATGGTAATGATTCTGACTCCGTCGATTTTGTTTTTGATTTTGGTGTGCCACAAAAGCTTGAAGATACCGAAAGGAAGGAGCCTCCCATTGACTCTGCGAAGCACTTGATTCACGTTGGGCAGAGCTAAGGAGAAACCGGCGGGCTTGCCATCCACTTCGGCAATGAAGACTAAATGGGGATCGACGACTTTCTTCAAACCCGCAACCAGGTGATCGAATTCCTCATTCGTCATGGGAACGAATCCCCAGTTTTTCGACCAGGCGGAGTTGTAGATCGCCTTTATCTTCCCCGCCTCATTTTCAAGGTCTTTCATCTGGATGCTGTAGAGTCTGATGTTTTCCTTCTGCTTGATGCCTTCCGCCATTTTGACTACTCGTTGAGGTGGCGGAAAATTTTTGTCTATGAAGTAGGCATAAAGGTCTTTGGCCTTTCTCATGCCATATCTTTCCATGAAATCCAGATAATATTTGGGATTATAGGTCATCATGAAGACCGGAGGCGAGTCGAATCCCTCCAAGAGGAATCCCCACTCTTCGTTGGAGGAGAAGTTTGCCGGCCCCCGCATGATCTCCATCCCTTTTGATCTCAGCCAATTCCTCACGGTATCCAACAATGCCTTGGCAACCTCATAATCTTCCACGCACTCGAAGAAACCAAAAAAGCCGGCTTTCTCCTTTTGGAATTCGATATGATTGTGATTGACAATTCCCGCGATTCTTCCCACTATCTCGTCATTTTTCTTTGCTAGATAAAAAGCCACGTCGGCATGCTTGAAGAAGGGGTTCCTGCCCCTATCAAGAAACTCTTTTCTCTCCGTTATCAGAGGCGGAACCCAATTCCTATCATCTTTGTAGATTTTCCAGGGGAGTTTGATGAATTCCATCAAGTCCTTTTTCGCTTCGACTTCCTTTATGTTTAACTCTTTCAGTTTCATTTTTATTCTAAAGATTGAGGAAGAAGTGGGCGTTTGTGAAGGCGTCTATTGGTGAGGGGAACCCCTGTGGGTGAAGAACACCAACGGGAATCAAAATCTTGAGCAAGTTTTCATTCTGAATGAATCAAAATCAACATCATTGGTTTTCCCACGCGCTCCACTTTTGAGCGAACTTGCCGAGTATTTTCAAGAGAGTATACTTTGAACTTCGATATACTTAACAGCACCACTATCCATATCATCCTTCATAGCATCCTTGATTTCATCTTTTGCACTGAAATAGAGTACTTGCCACCCTAATTTAGAAATGTTCTTTAGGGTCTCAACCTGCCTGTGCAATCTCTCTATGTCTGCTTTGACGAATGGATCGTCGAGAATGAAGAACGCTTTGTTTCCTTTCAGGAGTTTTTCTCCGAGGGCTAGTCGAATGGAAAGGTATAATTGGTCATAAGCACCGCCGGATAGCTTTTCCGCCTCTAATATTACTTCATCCTTACGTGTAACTTCGATTTTCTCCCTATCTTGATTGAACAGTACCTCTTCATAAAATCCGTCTGTTATTCCATTGAAATACTTCGAAATGGAACTCTCCTGACCAAACAGCTCAGAAACCTTTTCTTTCTCTTCCATTTCCATTTTTTCAAAAATCCTTATTACTTCCAAAGCATTGTCTTTGTCACCCTCTTTTTCATCCAGAAACGCTTGCAACTTCTCTTTAACTGCCTTCAAATCCACCGAGGTTTGACAATATAAATGTTCCTCCGCTAACGGCAAAATTTCATTCGTCTTTCGTTCCACGCCAGCCATTTCCTCTCGAATGATACCCATATTCTCCGTTAGTTTCTCCGTGTTCTCATGAAGAGCTTTTTCTTCTTCTTTCAATTCTGAGATACGATTTTCATCGTATTTTAGAGCCGTGGCTTTATCCTTGTACTTTTCAAGACCAACAACTTCTTCGTCCCAGTGCAGAATGTTTTCTTCTACTGTTGTGCTCCTTTGTCCAAAGAGGCTGTTTAAAATGCTTCTTTGTTCTCCTATTAACTTCTCGCAATCCTGTTTTGACTTAAGTTTCGTGATGTACTCTTCAAGAGAGTCCTCTCCTGATTTTCTTCTTACATTATCTATTTCATCCGTGGCTCTTTTTATCATTATTTCTTTTTTCGGAATTCGATCCTCTTTGAATCCTTTGATTTTATTTCCCAAACTCTCCTTTTCTATTCTTATGATTTCCAACTCTTTGCTTTTTTTGAAATGTTCCTCTTTAAAGTCCTTAATATGTGCAAGATATTCTTCTGGGTCTTTCTTGCCCCAGCTAAACTTTGCAGCAGCTTCTGTAATTCTGTTGGTACTTTGCTTGATTTTGTCGTCGAGGAGGTGAAAGACACTTTCTGCGTGGCTCCTTTTTTGTCTGATCGTTTCTCGCTCTAGCTCTTTTCGGGAAACGTTCTCCTCGAAGCGCTGAATATTTGAATAAATCTGTTCGACAGTCTGCCCTCGAATGTCGAACTTTGAACAGGTTAACTTAATTCTGTCGAACTCTCCTGCGAGCCAAGCCATGTTGCTGATGGATTGGCGCTTGAGAATGAATGAAAGTGCGGCAACAATTAGAAATAAAACAATCAAAACATAAAACAGCGGTAAGGGACGGACGATTGCTCCCAGCAAAGAGACACCAAATAATATGGAGGACAGCACGCCTATGGGAGTCAAGAATCTGGCTTTCACCTCTTGACGTTTGAACTCGCCCATCTTCATCTCGTAATCTTTTAGCTCTGGTTTAATCTCCCTCTCTATTTCTTCCTTTCTTTTTGACAGAATTTGAAAGTCCCGGTCTATTACTTCTGCTTCTTTCTGTATTTCGTCAATTTCTTTCTTCCTATCCAAACAGGTAGGTCTCAGACTGATAAGCTCCTTTATCTCGCGCCCCACTTCTTCCATTTCTTCCTTCTTTTGCTCTATCACCTGGAAATCTGATTCCATCTCTTCCAACTTCTGAGTTACCCCCGCGAGACTTTTTCCCGCTTCTCGGAGTTCGACGAGCAACCTCTTCTTCTCCTCCTCATGGTTTTGAAGGGTTTTCTCATTCTCCTTCCATAAATCCCTGTCTTGTTCTGTATAGTCACGCAATTCCTCAAGGCTTTTCAGGGCCGAATTTAGCGTATCCAGTGATTCCTTTCCTTTTTCGTATTTCTCCCTTTTTCCGGCATCCTCAAAACCATCTATGTGTTTTTGAGTCCTCTCTCGTTGCTCTCTATACTTTGCCAATTCCTGTTCCAGTTCATCAAATCTGTTTTCGTTGATCTTGTGCAGTAGCTTGTCTATTTCCTCAATTAAGTCGCGAGCTAGGCCTACTCTTGATTTTATCTTTTCGAATTCAGCGCTGTCAGATAGAGCAGCGTCACTATCTGGTCGGGTTAGTTTGCCCAACTCCCGGAGTTTCTTTTTTATGCGGCTTATCTCCTCAGTCCTTAACCCTGTAAGCTTTTCCGTCACATTGGTATAAAACTCACTTTCACGAGCAATCGAGAGATCGCTATTTCTTATCACGAAGATATTACGACATTCCGAAGGGGTTAAGTCCGCGATCTTTGTTAAGTCACCTCTCTCCGGAAGCTTGGTTTCTTTCCCATCTTCATGCTGTATAATTACATAACCGTCAGGTTTTTCGTCCACCCGGTCTATTAGTCTAAAATCTTTGATATGTCGACCAAGCAGCAGCTTTACAAGAGCATCTATTGTGAGAGTCTTTCCGTCTTCGTTTTTGCCGAAAAACAGGTTAAAATCACCCAACGGGACTTGCCCAGTATTTGGTAGGGGCCCGTATCGTGTTATCCAGAATTCCTTTATTCTCATGATCTGACCTGCATCATTGCTTTAATCGTTATGACCCGTATTTGTTTTTTCTTCTCTTCTTCGCAATCGGTCCGTTCAAGCTTTTCCATGAAGTTTTTAAATAAGTCATCTTCAAGTATCATCCGTATGTCCTTGAATTCGTAACGTGGCTCAACACATATATTTGCAGTAATCTTTTTTATTTGTTCCACAAGCTCCGTCTCACCCATTCCGATAACTTCACCGTTTACGAATCCTTTAACTGTCAGAATAATCTTTGCCTGCGGATGAAGATGACTAAACTTCTCTTTCACAGTATCTATGGGGTTTCTGTCCGCAAAAGGATCAAATTCTATAACCAGTTCTTCAAAATGTGGAGTATCAAGTGCGTATTCCTTAGGTGGATTTCCTACTTCAAAGATATTTATTTTTCTCTGCCCTGTTTCTCTCTTAGTTATTGAAATAGGAGATCCTGGGTAAACAAAATATCGTCCATTATCTAATTCCCAGACATCAAAACGCGAATGGAAATGACCGGCAAGGATATAATCGAATCTTAAGTCTTTAAAGTAAGAAGTCTTAACCGGCATATATCTTTCTGCGCCTTCCTCTCCAAAATCTTGTCTGGAAAAGAAAGCATCAAGCAATTCTCCGTGATACAGCAAGATATTTTTCTTATCGGAGGTCAAATTATTTGCTAATGACTGGAGTTTTCTAAGAATATCTTCTGCTTTCGCAGGTTCAAAGGGTATTCCCCATATCCTTACGTCTTTATATAGAAAAGGATTATGTAAGTCCGTTAGGATTTCAGTATCTTCACCAAAATACATACCCTTCGTATAGGAATCACTGTCATGATTTCCGGGAATAAAGATAATCTTGAAACCGGTGTTGGAGAAGACTTCCCGAATTTTGGGTCTGAGGTTTTCGGCATCAATACCTTTATTAAAGAGATCTCCACTTATCACAAATATTTCGATTTGCTCTTTCTTACCAATTCTAATTAGTTCTTGCAGAGCTTTCCATCTCTCGTCTTCGTATTCTTTCAAGTGTAAATCCGCTGTATGGAGTATTTTCACGTTATTTCCCAGCTCCTAAGCGCATCTCGCGAACTTGCCTCATATCCGTTTGCTAGTGCTTATGCATAGCTATCAGAATAGCCCCCAGTATCTCTGTGTCTGCAAAGAAAATGTTATATTCTAAAACAAGAACTTCTTAATTCTTCAACCCTCAAATCACCCCCATCTTTTTTCCTACTTTTTCAAGAGCATATTCTGCCAACTGAAGACCTTGTGATTTTGGTTATCGCTGCCTGTTGCAGTTTTCTTCGAGGAGAGTCTGGATTGCCTCAAAGCGAATACACAGGCATACAAATTTCTTTTTTTGCCTTTCGCCGTCCGCGAATGGTTGCCTCAAAGATTTTGAGGATATTCGCTGCAAAATAGCGCGTGCCACATTCTTTGCACACGCCTACAGGAACATTTTTGATGAGAACGTATCTTTTGCCGACCCTTCGTGGCAAATCCACTGTTTTCTCGACAATGGGTCCCTCACAGTATTCGCAACGTTCTCCGTTCCAAAATCCCACTTTAGCTTTTGCTTTCATCTTTAAGGAAACGCTCTTCAAATCACCCCCATCTTTTTCCCCACCTTTTTAAATACCTCCAAAACTCTGTCCAATTGTTCGTCGGTGTGGGTGGCGGTGTAGCTGGTACGAGTTTCGCCTTGTCTTTGGGAAATGGGGAGACTATGCGTATGCATTCATGCGAATCATTTCAGGTGTTTTCTTTTAGTCTCTTTCAAAATGCTTTGCAGGCTTATCCCCTTTAGCCATTTTTCTCGGTTTTTGGTATAATCCCCTTGTCCTCTTTCGAATTGTTGCAGAAAGCGAACCATACCTACCGGACCTAAGGCTTTGGTTAATACCTCCAACCCAACTTCCCTGATCTGGTTTATGGACATGGTTTGTTTACTCATCCTTTATTACCTCCGCTAACCATTCTGCAGGGTTGTCTATTCTTACTTTGAACATCTTGATGCCTTGCTTGGCCTTGCCTAAGAGTTTATCGTCAGTTGTCAATAACACATCCGCTTTTCCCTTTTCGGCACAGGCAAGATGCAAAGCGTCAAAAGGTTTAAATCCCTTCTTTTTTAGAAATAAAGCTCTTCTCTCCACCTCTTTATCAATCAGTACCTTATGCTTAGAGAGAGAAACCAAAATCGTCACTTTCCTTCTTCTATCGTCTTTTGGAATTTTGGAAACTTCTAAGTCAGTTGCCTCGCTGATGACCAACTCCCACTTGCCGATCTCACAGCGATGAAGAATCGTTAGCACAGCTTCCGATTCAAATCGGAGTCTATCTTGGGTCTGGTCATCAAATGGTCTATTCAAACAACATACGTCTAGATAAATCCTCAATGCTTCTCCTTAATAAACCATCCAAAGCTTACAACTGATCGAGTTAAACCCCAAGCCACCTTCAAATCACCCCCATCTTTTTCCCCACCTTTTCAAATACCTCCAAAACTCTGTCCAATTGTTCGTCGGTGTGGGTGGCGGTGTAGCTGGTGCGGATTAGCTGAGAGCCGGGAGGGACGGCCGGGCTGATTATGGGATTGCTGAAGATTCCCTCATCCGACAGCATTCTCCAGAATTGGAAGGTCTTGATGTCATCTCCTATGTAGATGGGGATTATGGGAGTCTGCGAAGACCCTATCTCAAACCCCAGAGCTCTAAACTCCCTGTGCATTCTTCTGGCTATCCGCCACAGTCTTTCTCTTCTTTCCGGTTCCTGCTCAATAACGTCCAGAGCCGCCAGGCAGGCTGCCACCGCGGCCGGAGGGGGGCTGGCGGAAAAGATCAAGGCCCGGGAGAAGTGCTTTATGTAGTTTATGACTCTCTCGCTGGCAGCCAAAAATCCGCCTAAGGAAGCAAAGGACTTAGAAAATGTTCCCATCACCATCTCCACCTCATCCTCCAGATGAAAATGCTCTGCGGTTCCCCGTCCATTTTCCCCCAAAACCCCTATGGAGTGTGCATCGTCCACCATCACCCGAGCGTGGTATTGCTTAGCTAAATTCACAATTTCGGGAAGATTGGCAATATCCCCTTCCATGCTGAAGACCCCATCCACAACTATTAACTTCCCTGCGTTGTCGTTACACGAGCCCAAAACTCTCTGAAGATCGGACATATCGTTGTGCTTGAACTTTACGATATTTCCGAAGCAGAGCCGGCATGCGTCGACAATGCTGGCATGGTCGGACCGGTCAGTGATCACGTAGTCCTTTCTGTTCACCAAGGTGGCGATGGTTCCCACATTGGTCAGAAATCCGGTGGAGAAGACCTGGACGGCTTCCTTTTGCATGAATTTGGCCAGTCTTTCTTCCAGTTTCTCGTGAATGTCCAAGGTGCCGTTGAGAAATCTTGAACCGGAACAGCCCGAGCCATATCTTTTCACCGCCTCTAACGCAGCCTCCTTGACCTTGGGATGTGAGGTCAGACCCAGGTAATTGTTGGACCCGATCATGATCATCTTCTTACCGTCCACCGTTACCTCGGTATCCTGACCGGATGAAATGGCCCTGAAATAGGGATAGATTCCCATCCCCTTTATTTTCTCGGCCTCAGTGAAATTGTAACATTTTTCGAATATGTCCATTCCATTACCTCTTTTGTTGGAGACGGTCAAGGACCCTTCATTTCAGGAAGTCTATGTTAAAGAATCAAATCTGTCAAGCGAAAACTCCAGTGAAGCTCCTCGTTTTTTTGGAGAACCGCACCTGACGGCAACAGGATCGGCTTTATATAAGCGGCCAATCTCAGGACTCTTGGGGATATCCACTATTCTGGACATAGCCTTCACCTGAGCTCTTGAGGATAGAAGAATCTGTCCGGTGATTTGGCGGCTGGAGATGCTACCGGCCGCAAGGTCTGAAAAATTCAAAAAAGCTGGGGTTCCTTTGCGGTCGCTTTCGATCCCCCGAGGGTCGGCTACGCTTTACCCGTTGTGCCTTCGTGGAGTGGGCAAGAAGAGGGCGAGGCTGGAGAATGAAAGGTTATCCTTCAAACAAAAAGATGAGGTCATCAATCGGCAGTTTCTCGGGAGATGAACGAAAAAACGACAGGCAGGTGAGCGGGTGAACAGAACTCAGTGGGCCGGAACGCAAACTCAAAAAGCTCTTAGTCCCGATTCTGGATCCGCAGGGGAGACTATCCTTGATAGCGCAGGTGCTTCTGCAGAAGCTCCTTGATTTCGTCAACCTTGAAGGGCTTGGATAGAAAACCATCTGCATGGGCAGAGAGCACATCACCTTTGGAGGTCTCGGCATCATATCCGGTAATCACCACCACGGGAAGACGGGGGAAGCTGTCTTTGATGGCTCGCAGAAGATCCATCCCCCCCATCCGGGGCATCCTCAAATCGGTGATCACCATGTCGAATGAATCCTCTTTAAGCTTGTGTAAAGCCTCCTCACCATCTGTGGCTGCGATTCCCTTGTAGTCGAAAAACTCCAAAGTCTCGGCCAGAAGACTGGTCATATGCGGATTGTCATCCACGATCAATATTTGATTAGTTCGGCTCATGGGATCGGAGATCAAAAACTCAAATCCGAAGGAAAAAACCGTCCTTCGTGTGCTACGTACAAATCAAAACACGGAATTTTTCTCTTCACAGATTTTTCCACAAAAACCCCAAAACTGACTTCGATGCCACCAGGGGAACTGGCCTCACCCGATTCTTTCTGGAATTAGCTTTTTCTCTTTTTTTTATCGGTTTGTTAGAGGGCAATCTTGATCTTCAGATCAATTTTAATTCCACTCTACCGTTTAGCTTCTTTATCCTTTCCAGGTTCTTCCTTTTCCCTTTAATCCTAAGTCTGATTCGGTTTCCTTCGAACTTACTTTCAGTTACCACTCCCAACTTGTAAAAAGAGGGCAACAGATCTAAGTCCGCATTGCTCAGAAAGAGGAATGCCTCACTGACATCTTCTTTGACATGGTTCTTGATGGCCAGTTCTTGGAGATGGCCCTCTATTCTTCCGATGAGATCGCTTATTCCGATTTCCTTTTCGGCAGAGATGGGGATATTGCTCTCCTTCTGATCTGAGCTGGAAAGGTGCGGGCGAATGCTGGGGATATAATCATCACTTACGGGAAATCCCGGCACCGGGGGCACGAATCCATCCAATCTGTCAATCTTGTTATAGACCATGATGGTGGGCTTATCCAAAGAGCCCAACTCCGAAAGCACCAGATTGACTTTATCCACATGTCGGGCAAAATCGGGATGGCTGATATCCACCACGTGCAGCAAAAGATCCGCTAATCTGACCTCATCCAAGGTAGATTTGAAGGATGCCACCAGATGATGAGGAAGCTTCCTGATGAAGCCGATGGTGTCAGTCAAGACTATCTTCAAATCGTTGGAACGAATCGGATGTCTTGAGAGACGCTTATCATCTAACCCGAATTTGATCAATCTGGTGGTGGAATCCAAAGTGGAGAACAATCTCTCTTCTGTCTTCACGGAGGCTTGGGTCAGCCGATTGAAAAGCGTGGATTTGCCGGCATTGGTGTAGCCCACCAAAGTGACCTTCCCACCGGAGGTGGTTCCGTTCAAAAACATCTCCTGTCTTCTTTTTCTCTGAACTTTTCTCTCTTTGTCGATCTTGATCAAATCCTTCTCTAGGTCCAAGATTTTTCTTCTTACCCTTCTCCGGTCCACCTCTAACTGTGTTTCGCCGGGACCCTTTGTCCCGATACCTCCCCATTGCCTTGACAGGTGGGTCCATCCCCGGGTCAGTCTGGGTAAGAGGTATTTCAGCTGTGCCAGTTCCACCTGTATTTTGGACTCTTTGGTCTTTGCCCGCTTGGCAAAGATGTCCAGGATCAAGGCGCTCCGATCTATTACTTTAATGTCAAGTCTTTTTTCCAGATTATGTACTTGGGCGGGAGATAGATCGTCGTCGAATATAACGATGTTGGCACCTTTTCTTTGGGAGAGACCGACAATCTGGTCCGTCTTTCCCTTTCCTATGAAGAAAACCGGGTCAAGCTTCTGGCGCTCCTGGATTATGGTATCCAATACTTCTGCTCCAGCGGTTTCGGCCAGAAGCTTCAGCTCCTCTAACGATTCGTCTGCATGAAATCTGTTAACGGAAGGAAGTTTGACCCCCACCAAGATGGCTTTCTCTTTGGTCTTTAGCCTTGCGACTTCGAACAATTTTCCCCTTTAACAAGAAAACTGAACTATATTCACGAATTCAAGATTCAACACTCCATATAGTTATACTGTTGAAAAGTAAAAAAGTTGAGCCGAAAAGATGGGGAAAAATGAAAAATCTGTAAATTCTCTCCTCCTCTTAAAAACCTTCGCGACAAAATTCGTAACTCCCCAATCCCCCGGTACTAATTCCAATCATTCTAAAGATTTAGCCCGCCAGAATTGAGACAAGGGACTTGAGCCAATCCGGGATGATGTTGCTGGTGAGATGAACTTGACAGGTTTGCAGGTTAGAAAGTTGGTACGTTGGCTTGGAGGTGCCTTCCTGTTTTGAAGATATGATCACAAGGAAAAAGAGGGCTTTTGAGTTTTTGGAAGATTGTCCCGGTCAGCCAGAACGCGCTGAATAAAATGTCATTTGCCGCCTAAACGAAGCCCCGCCAAAGGCGGGGCTTCGCACTCACACCGGACAGCATCCTATGCGTTTGGGTTAGAACTGATCCCCAAAAGAAGACCTTTCGAGAAATTCTTCCAGTTTTGTATTGATTTTTGCTTTTGAATAATTTATTTTTTCAACACGGATTCTGAGCTTGTCTCCTTATCCACAAGAGGAGGATAAAGATGATCATAGTTCCTGAAAGGATGTTCTTGACCAAAGGGGTGGGCAAGCACAAAGAACAGCTTTCCAGTTTCGAGCTGGCTTTGCGCAATGCGGGAATCGCAAACTTCAACTTAGTCCGGGTATCCAGCATCTTCCCTCCCCGCTGCAAGCTGATCGGCGAGAAGCTCGGCCTGCGGCTTTTGAGGGACGGCCAGGTGGTTTTCACCGTGATGAGCTCCAATGCCACCTGTGAGCCGAACCGGTTGGTATCTGCCTCTGTGGGGATGGCGATCCCCAACGACAAAGACAAATATGGATATCTAGCCGAACACAAGGCATTTGGACAGACGCTGAAGAAGGCGGGCGACTATGCAGAGGACTTGGCTGCAACCATGTTAGCCACAACATTGGGCATCGACTTCGACGTGGATAAAAGCTACGACGAAAGAAAGGAGATATGGAAAATCTCGGGCGATATCGTCCGCACCACCAATATCACCCAGACCGCCAAAGGCGACAAAAACGGATTGTGGACCTCAGTGGTGGCAGCTGCCATCTTCGTAGCGGATTAAACCCTTTTTTAAATTCTGGGATGGCTAAATTTGGATAGAAGCAGATTTCGACCCCACAATTTCTTGAGTCTTCCTCCGGAGTTTTCGGAATTCGAGAGTTCTGAATTCGTAATCCTTCCGGTTCCGTACGAGCAGACCACCACATTTAGAGCCGGCACCAGAGAGGGTCCGCAGGCCATCATCCATGCTTCCCGGGAGGTGGAGACCTTCGATGAGGAGCTGAGAAAGGAGCCCTATAAAGCGGGAATACACACCCTGGAGGAGGTGGAGATGACCGTGGGGAACCCTGAGAAGATGGTGGAAGGCGTATCTCGGATAGCCAAAGAGCTGGTCGATATGAACAAAAGGGTGGTGCTTTTCGGGGGGGAGCACACCATCAGCATTGGTGCGGTCAAAGCATTGAGCAGAGTTTGTGAGAAGCTGTCGGTTTTGCAACTGGACGCGCATGCCGATTTGAGGGATAGCTATCAGGAATCCAAATATAGCCACGCTTGCACCATGCGGAGGATAGGTGAGATGGCCCCTTTTGTGGGCGTGGGAATAAGAAATTTGAGTTTGGAGGAGCAAAGATTCGTTGAAAACGAAAAGATTGATCTGTTCTTCGCCAGAGATTTGATGAACGACGGTAAATCCGGCCAAGCTAAATCCCTTGCGTGGACAGATCAGGTTTTGAGCAAACTTTCCGAAAACGTTTATCTGACCATGGATCTGGATTTTTTGGATCCGTCGATCATGCCCTCGGTGGGAACGCCGGAACCGGGCGGACTTCTTTGGGATCAGAGTCTTGGTTTTTTGAAGAAGCTGGCAGAGAGCAAAAACATAGTGGGCTTCGATTGCGTTGAGCTTTGTCCCATTCCCGGTTTGGTGGCACCCGATTTTTTGGCGGCCAAGCTGGTTTATAAAATCATAGGCTACATAGTTAGCAGGGAGCGGAGGATTTGAAGGCGGCTCAAATTCAAAGTTCAAAAAGCAAAATTCAAGACGACAATTCAAAATTCAAAATTACTATTTGGAATAAATACTGCATAGCGTTTGTTTTTATTTTTTCATTTTGCATTTTGAACTCTTAACTTACCGAAGCGCATGTATTGGTGGCAGAAATTTTTCGACGAGCATTACCTTAGAGTCTATAAGGACTTGGAGAGGGAGACCTCCCGGGAGGTGGAGTCCATCATCAAGATGATAGACTTGAAGCCTGAGGCCAGGATACTGGACCTGTGTTGTGGCTATGGAAGACATTCCATCGAGTTTGCCCAGAGGGGTTTCAAGGTGACCGGATATGATCTTTCGGATTTCTTCATAGAAAAAGCTAAGAAGGATTCGGGGGAGTTGGGTCTTGAAATCGAGTTTGTCAAGGGAGACATGAGAAAACTTCCCTTCGATCAAAAGTTCGATGCGGTGATTAACATCTTCACCTCCTTCGGCTATTTCGATAAAGAATCGGATGATTTCAAGGTGACCAAGGGCGTGTCCCGGGCGTTAAAGGAGGGTGGACTTCTGCTTTTAGACCTGAAGAATCGAGAGCACCTGATCCGGAATTTTCAGGGGAGAAGATGGAGACAGGAGGAAGATTTCGTCATGCTGGAAGACAACTTTTTCGATCTTTTCACCAGCCGCTGGGAGACCACCCGCACCCTGCTGTTTGGAAACGGTACGAAGAAAGAGACTTCTTTCTCTCTGAGGATGTATACCTTCACCGAGATTTTGAGTCTGCTGAAAAGATCTGGATTCATCTTAGAATCGGTCTACGGAGATTTCGATTTCAGAGAATATTCCTTAGATTCCCCTCGCATGATTTCAGTTTCACGGAAGACCTGAGTTTCCGGCAAGCCGACCCAGGAAGGTGAAGGTAATAATAGCGGGACCGGATGTAATTCAAAAACTTAAAGAGAAAAACGCAAAACTAGAATTCAAAAGTCAAAGATCACTTGTGACAGCTTCGGCCCACTCATCTGAACACTCTTCCGCCCTGAAAATTCCAGCCAAAAAAACGTTTTTGATTTTTCGCCCGCTGGTCGCGAATCCTTGAAAGGTCTTCCAATTTTGAAACCTTGGCGGGCGTATCTCTTTTCAAGTTCCGGATAACGGGAGAATCTTTTCAAACAGAGAAATCCAAGGCGACCCGCATGGCCTTATCGAGAATATTGAAATTAGCTGATTCCTCTCAGAGCTTCTCCAAAATCAGAGAGAGTCTCACTCGAGGGGAAAGAGCCATCGATATTTCCGGTCTGGCTGGTTCGGGCAAGGCTTTGCTTTTGGCCCACCTTAAACAGAATCTGGACCTTCCCCTTTTGGTGATAACTGCCAAACCCGAAGAAGCTTTGAAGACGTACGATGATTTGGTGTCGTTCCTGGGGCCGACGACGACAGGACTATTTCCCGCCTGGGAAACCCTTCCCTATGAGATGAAGATTCCGGACTCCGAGGTCATCGGCAGAAGGCTGGAAACTCTTTATGATTTGGCCACCAGCAGAAATATCATCGTCGTCTCCACCGTCAGGTCCTGCCTGGAGAAGACCGTTCTCCCGGAGGATCTTTTGGCAAAAACCATTAAGCTCAAAGTCGGAGAGAGCATAGATATCGAATGGGTGTCCCAACAGCTTTCCACCTTAGGCTTCAAACGTCTTCCCCAGGTGGAGGAGGTCGGATCCTACAGCATAAGGGGGGGGATCATCGACGTTTTTCCTTATTCTTACGCCGATCCCATCAGGATCGAATTGCTGGGAGATCGGATCGAATCGCTGCGCAGGTTTGCGGTTTTGGATCAAAGATCAATCCAGAAAACGCAAGAAGCTTTAGTCCTCCCCTCCCGCGAAGTTTTGATGAGCGATGCGAAACTGGAGGAGTGTCTTTCAAAACTAAGACCGAAGCAGGCGGAGAACTTGAGAGAGAAGTTAAAGTTCTACGATGAGGTTCCGGGGTTGGAATGGCTGGCATCCTTATTCGGGCTCCCTCAAGCTACCATTCTCAGCCATCTTGATTCTGACTGTGTGGTCTTTCTGGACGAACCTTCGCTGGTTCAAGATGAATTGGATCAAATCCGAACCGAGACCGAACACCTCTTCCTGGAGTCGGAGAAGAGAGAGGAAGCGGTGCCTGAGCCAAAAGTTCTCTTTGACCGTCTGGAATCTTTCTGGGAGCTGATCCGTCGATTTCAATTGATCGAGAATCTCTGCTTTGGAGAGGGGAAAGAAAGCATAAATCTGGGAATGACGGAACCTGAGGGTTTTGGTGGAAACCTGGATCTGTTGAGGTCGGCTATCAGAAAGCATAAGGCCCATAAGCAGAAAGTTTACATCTTCTGTGATAACCTGGGTCAGAGAGATAGGCTTTCTGAACTCCTGGACCCTGAAGCTGAGGGAGTGAATTTGGAGGTGGGAGCTCTTGATTCCGGTTTTTCCTTTCAAGAGATCGATCTGGTGACTTTGACCGACCATCAAATCTTTTCCCGATATTTCAGGCGCAGGCGGAAGAGAAAATTCAATGAGGGACTAGCTTTATCCTCTTATTCAGCTTTATCCCTGGGTGATTTTGTGGTCCACATAGATTTCGGAATAGGCAAATATGCCGGACTGGAGAGCCTTTTGGTGGACCGAAGAAAGAGGGAATGCCTTAAGCTTTTGTACCAGGGGGGAGACAAATTGTACGTTCCCATCGAAGAGTTCAATCGAGTACACAAATTCGTCGGTAAGGAGGGAGCACCCGCTCTTTCCAAACTGGGTGGAACTTCCTGGGAGAAACTGAAAAAGAGGACCAAAAAGGCCATTCAGGACATGGCGGAGGAGTTGATCGAGCTCTACGCGGAAAGGAAAGCCAAGCCCGGATTTGGTTTTTCCCCGGATTCTCTCTGGCAGAAGGAGCTGCAAGCCTCCTTCATCTACGAGGAGACCCCCGATCAGCTCTCGGCGATACAGGCGATAAAGGAGGATATGGAGAAGGAGATTCCTGCGGACCGACTGATCTGCGGAGACGTGGGATACGGGAAGACCGAGGTAGCCGTGCGAGCCGCGTTCAAATGTATGATGGACGGGAAGCAAGTGGCGGTTCTGGTCCCCACCACCATATTGGCTCAACAGCACCTGGTCACCTTCAGCGAGAGATTGAGAGAGTATCCGGTCGAGGTGGAGATGCTTTCCCGATTCAGAAGCAGGAAGGAACAGAAGGAGATCATTCAAAAGCTTGAAGAGGGAAAGGTCGATGTGGTGATAGGCACCCATCGTTTGCTCTCCAAGGATATAGAGTTTAAGAACTTAGGTTTGGTGATAATAGACGAGGAACAGAGGTTTGGCGTAACCCACAAGGAGAAGTTAAAGAAACTGCGCAGATTGGTGGACGTCTTGACCCTGACCGCCACCCCCATCCCACGGACCTTGCAGCTCTCACTTTTTGGGGCCAGGGATATGTCCATCATCAATACTCCTCCCAAAGACCGCCTTCCCATTCACACCGAGATCGCTAAATTCGACAAGGAGCTCATTGCCGAAGCGATCTTAAGGGAAGTCGACAGAGGAGGTCAAATCTATTTCGTTCATAACCGGGTGCAAACCATAGAGGCCATGTACAGATTTCTTAAAGATTTGCTTCCCCAGGTAAGGATCGCCGTGGCTCACGGGCAGATGGATGAACGCCTTCTGGAAAAGGTAATGCTGGAGTTTTTGGACCATCAATACGACTGCCTTCTGGTCACCTCCATCATCGAATCGGGCATAGACATTCCTACGGTCAACACCATCATCGTGAATCGGGCAGATAGGTTCGGGCTGGCTCAGCTTTACCAGTTAAGAGGTCGGGTGGGAAGATCCGGAACCAAAGCTTATGCCTATCTTCTGACACCCAAGGTGAGAGCACTGAACCCCACCGCCCGAAAACGGTTAAAAGCCTTGGAACAGTTCACCCAGCTCGGCTCCGGCTTTCATCTGGCTTTGAGAGACTTGGAAATCAGAGGAGCGGGCAACCTGTTGGGCCCCCAGCAACATGGATTCATCGAGGAAGTGGGCTTCGATCTTTATTGCCGGCTTCTGGAAGAAGCAGTCCGAGAACTGAAAGGAGAGACGATCGCCCAACGATCGGAGGTGAAGATGGAATTCGACTTAGACATCTATCTTCCAGACTTCTATGTCCCCGACAGCCAGCAGAGGGTGGAGATTTACAGGAAACTTTCCGGGGCCCGATCTGTAGAAGAAGTGGACATGATAGAGGCAGAACTCTCCGACCGGTTTGGAGAACTGAAAAGGGAGGCCAAGGACCTGTTGGAGTTCACCTGTGCCAAAATCTGTGCCTCCTCGAAAGGGATCTCACGAGTATCTCTGAAAAAAAACATCTTGATGCTTGAATTCCCGGCTGATAGAAAAATGGGAAAAAAAGAGATAGAGGAACTGGCCAAAAAGATTGGACTTCCTCTGGAATTTAAAGTCGACCAATCAGTTAAGCTGTACGTGAGGCTCCCAGGAGTGGCGTCTGAGAAAAAAGCCCAATTCGTCAAAAACCTCTTGATTAAATTATAGGAGAGGTTTATATTGCAAAAGATTTTAAAGATGAATTGAGGATTTTGCGAAAACAATAATTCTTTAACAGAAGGAGGAATGGGAGAATGAGAAAAGTCAACCTGCTTTTGTGTTTGGGGTTCTTCTCTTTGGCTCTGATCTGGGGTTGTGCGAAAAAAGAGGGGAAGATAGTGGCTAAGGTGGGGGATAGGGAGATTACCGTGGAGGAGTTGGAGAGCGAATTCATGCGGCAATCGAGATTGATCATCCAGGGCAGATCCGAATTGGATCGCAGGAGGGATGCCTTGGACAAGCTGATTGACGATCAGGTGGTGATATTGGGAGCCTATAAGGAGGGATTAGATCTCGAGGTGGAAAACGATACCGCCTTCCAGAAACAAAAGGACCAGATATTGCTCAATGAGTTGTATAAAAGGGAGATTCTAGACAAGTCCCAGGTCTCGGAGGGGGAGCTGAAGAAACAGTACGCGAATATGAAAGAAGAGATACATGCCTCACACATTCTGGTGGAGACCAAGGAGCTGGCGGACAGCATATACCAAAAGTTGAATGAGGGTGGGGATTTTGGGGAGTTGGCTAAGGAGAACAGCATTGATCCCTCGGCCAAGAGTAACGCCGGAGATTTGGGGTTCTTCGGCTGGGGAAGGATGGTTCCTGAGTTTCAAGAGGCGGCATTCGCATTGAAGGAAGGCGAGACATCCAGTCCGGTGAAGAGCCAGTTTGGCTGGCATATCATAAAACTGTTGGAACGAAGGGAGACGGAGCAACAACCGTTTGACAAAGCCAAGGATATGATCCGGGCCCAGCTGGAGCGCAGCAAAAGAGAAGAAAGGATGAAAGAATACTTCCAGGAGCTGAAAAAGGAAGTGAACTTCAAGTTAGAAGGGCAGACCCTGGATCTCTTGATGTCCAAAAAGACGGAGCCTGCACCGGATACCTCGGGACTGAGGAGAATGGGTGACCAATTGGAGATGGACAAATTCACCGAAGATGAGAAAAACCAGACTTTGTTCAGCTACAAAAGCGGCCAGATTACGCTGGGAGATTTTTTGGCGCAATTCAACAGTATGCCCCCGCAGTACCGACCCCAACTGGACAACCAGGAGAAAGTGGAGGAGGTAGGTTTCCAAAGCATAGCTTTAGACATTCTCTCAGAGACGGCACGCAATAAAAATCTGGAGGGGACCAGAGCTTTCAAGGATAGTTGGGGGAAGTTCAAGGAAGCGGAGATGGCAAAGAGAATGAGAGGTACCGTGATCCTGCAAGGCGTGGGAATTACGGATGAGGAGATACAAGGCTATTATGATAGGCACCCGGATAGGTTTCAAAAGCCGGCCGAGGTTCAGGTAAAGGAGATTCTGCTGCAGACCGAAGAGGAGGCCAGCGATATTCTGAGCCAGTTGAACAAAGGGACCAATTTCGAGAAGTTGGCCGAGGAGAAGACCATCCGAGCCAACGTACAAAACAAGGGTGGAGACTTGGGGTCTTTTCGTCGCGCCAGATATCCCGAGCTTTTCGACGCTGCCTTCAAAATGGATAAGGGGAAGCTCGGAGGACCTGTAAAGATGACCGACCGGCAATATGGAGAGTGCTACGCAGTGATAAAGCTTATAGATAAAAAGGAGGCGGAGGAAACTCCTCTGGATGAGATTAAAGACCAGGTCACCAAGCAGGCAAGAGGTGAGAAAGACGAGAAGATCGTCAGGGGATGGATAGATACTCAAAAGGGCCGGCTGACCATAGAGATCAACGAGGAGGTTTTGGAGTCGACCGTGCAGCAGAAGGCCGAGGAGGAGGAGAAAACAGAGGAGACAGGTTAGGCCATTCGGTTTGATGGATAAGGTACGAGGACTGATTTTTCTGGTGAACACATAATACCAGATTCTCTAACATGCACAAGAAGTTTACTTTCGTCGTTCTTTCAGTTTTGACACTGTCCTCCCTCTTGGTGGGATGTCAGAAGAAGGAGCAGATTGAAAAACCTCCAACAGACGTGATCGCTCGTGTGGACGAGGGGGTCCTGACCGCGTGGGATTTGCAGATGGACATCCCGGAAGCCCAGAGAGCTTCCGCCAGCTTGGGCCAGAAAAGGGACTATGTCAAAGGATGGATCGAAAGCGAGATTCTGTATCAGGAGGCGAAGAGGAAAGGGATAGACAAAGATGAGGCTGTCAGGTGGCGAATGGATCGGGCCGTTCGGAGCGCAATCATCGAGTCCTTCTTGCAGAAGGAGCTGGAAGCCAGGGTGAATGTCTCCGAAGATGAGGCCAGGCAGTACTACCTGAAGAATCAGAACATGTTCGCCCGGGAGGAGGACGAGGTGAGGCTTAGCCACCTCCTGGTGAGGAATGTCGCCGAGGCCGGACTAGTAACGGTAAGAATGGAAGGCGGCGAGAGTTTCGAGGCCATCGCCAAGCATCTGAGCCTGGACGCGGCCACCAAAGATAAGGGAGGAGATCTGGGATACATTCCCCTCTCCAATCTGCCCCCTCAATTCTATGAGGCGGTCACAAAATCTGAACCAGGAAAGATCTCCACACCCATCCAGACAGACTACGGATTTGACGTGATCATGGTTACGGACAGAAAAGAGGAGGGCAGCATAAGAGAATATGAACTGGTGAAGCCGCAGATAGCCAACGCCCTGATCGTCGCCAAAAGGAAGGATGAGTTGGGAAATCTCCTGGAGGAGCTCAAAGGAGAAGCTAAGGTGACAACCTTCGGCTGGGCCTCAGGAGTCTTTCCTCAGGAGAAACCTTAGCTGAAGTGACCTTTCCCGAAGACCGGCAGTCACGATCCACGAGCCTCTGGCATGGATAGCTGGAATTATGATTCCCATCCTTTTGGTGCGTTCTAGCCTTTACCCAGATTGTAAATTAATTTGCAATTTTCCAAAGAAAGGCTCGGTTACGAGACTGTGATGGGCTAATTGTCTTATTGTTTTTTTGGCGTAAGTCACCGTCACTGTGCCTGACCTTAATCTGTCAGAGAATTTGTGAGTTTTGTCCTTGATTTGCGGTATTATTTTGCTCATCCAAGAAAGCCACGAGCACTTGAGCAAGTGTTAAATGTCAACTCCACTCTAAGGGAACCATGCGAAAAATACCATTTCTTCTCATCCTGAATCTTTTTATTCTGGTCGGTTCCTCCCAGGGTCAAGAGCTCCTGGATCGAATCGTGGCGGTGGTGGGAAATGAGATCATCTTGGAATCCGAGCTTAAGACCCAAGTGACCTTGTATGCCACCCAGTTCGGAATCGATCCAGCAGATGAGAAAAAACAGAAGCAGATAGAATCCGAGGTTTTGGAGCAGATGATCAACGACAACCTGCTTCTGATCCAGGCGCAAAAGGACACCACCATTGAGGTCACCTCCAAAGAGGTGGAGAGCGCAGTCAAGGAGCAGATGGAAAAAGTGAAATCCCAGTTCCCTTCAGATGCGGGCTTCCAGGATCAGCTCAAGGCCGAAGGCTTGACCGAAAACGAGCTCAAAAGAAAATACAGAGAGCAGATAAGAAGGCAGATGTATATCGATAGGCTGGTCTCCAGAAAGCTCTCCAAGGTCTCGGTTACCACCAAAGAGGTGAGAGATTTCTACCAAAACTATCAAGACAGCATCCCCGACCAGCCCCACTCCATAAAACTGGGGCACATCCTTTTGGAAATAGGGCCAAGCCCGAGCACTCTGGATTCCTTGAAGAAAAAGGCGGAGATGGTTTTGGAACTTGCAAAAGGAGGAGAAGATTTCGCCTCCTTAGCTTCTGAGTATTCTGATGATCCCGCCACCGCCACAAGCGGAGGGGATTTGGGATTCTTCAGCAAGGGAAGCATGATCGAAAAGTTCGAGAAAGTTGCCTTTGCGTTGAATCCGGGAGAAATAAGCGACCTGGTAGAGACGGAATTCGGTTATCACATAATCAGGGTGGAGGAGAAAAAGGAGGACGCGGTTCGCGCCCGCCACATACTCATTTTGGTGGGACCCACCCAGGAGGATACCGTCAGGGTGCGAAACCTAGCCGACACTCTTTATCATAGGCTTTTGGAGGGAGCGGACTTCGGAGAATTGGCCAAGGAGTATTCTTCCGACGAGGAGTCCAGAAAAATGGGAGGGGAGCTGGGCTGGTATCCGGTCGAGCAGATGACTCCGGAGTTCAAAGGGGGCGTCGAGGGTCTGGCGGCTGGTGAAATAAGCAAACCCTTGTCCAGCCAGTTCGGAATCCACATTCTAAAGGTCTATGATGCAAAAGAAGAGAGAAAACTGACCTTGGAAGACGATTGGGACATCATAAAGGATATGGCGCGTCGCAGAAAGACCAACCAGGAGGTGTCAAGATGGGTGGAGCGGATGCGCCAGGACACCTACGTGGAGATAAGGCTGTAAAGCGTCCACCGACCACAGCCCTTCGACTTCGCTCAGGACAAGTCCACGGTCCACCGCAGACAAACAAATCTTAGCATGCGATTGGATACCTACCTCTCCGATGCCCGTCTGATAAAAAGGCGTACCCAAGCCAAGAAGGCCTGCGAGAACAGGATCGTCCTGGTGGATGGGACGGTGGCAAAGCCGGGCAAAGAGGTGAGAGCAGGACAGAAGATAATCATAAACTTTACCAACAGAACCCTGGAAGTGGAAGTTCTCGAAATCCCATCCAAGGGTGTGAAAAAAGAGGATGCCAAGAACTTTTACAGGATGATAAGAGAGGAAGTCAAGAGAAGGGGATGGTTCTCGGAAGAGCCTTAGAAGATTGTCGGGCAACCTGCGGTAGCCCGACCTACTCCTGGTGAGGGGAGAAAGGCTGCAGGTTTTCAGTGACATATTTGGTCTGCCTGAAGGCAGACACTCCAAACTGCTTCTGGTTTTAGAGCGTCAAGGCTGGGGAAAACAGAGTCTAAGACCTCAGCTTGACCCAGAGGAAGCTTCACATTTTCGCTTCGTTTTTGCCGGCCGGAGAGGTAAACCGTGCGGTTCACACCAACGGCCGGACTCAACGTCTTGCGCCGGGACCAGTAAGACACAGTCAGCAGAACTTGCGAGAATTCGAATAGCAGGTTAACGAGAAACTATAATCTTCAACTAATCAGGAGGAACAGATGAAAAAGCTTCTGTTCATTGTGGTGGTGTGCTTATTTGCCTTCGTCTGGGCGGGCGCACAGGCGGACATCCCCAAGCTGATCAACTACCAGGGAATGCTGACCGATGAATCGGGCGGTCCCTTAGACGGAACTCCCGACATCACCTTCAGGATTTATAATGCTCCATCCGGCGGGACGATGAGGTGGGACGAGACCCATTATTCGGTCCCGGTTACCGATGGCTTGTTCAACGTGATTCTGGGGAGTGAGAGTGGGGGAATAGACGTGGATTTCTCAGAGGAATACTGGCTGGAGATTGAGGTGAACAACGACACCATGCCCGAGCGTTTACAATTCACCAGCATGGGTTATGCTTATCGAGCTATGGTGGCGGATAGTGCTCTGGCGACGACGCCTGGGTCTGGCTCGAATTGGCATCTTAGCAGTGATGTGCTTTTCACGAATGGCTATTGGGGCATTGCCCGCTACGGCAATACTTCCTACGGTTATTACGATTCCACCCATGTGAACCTGGGGGTAACATGTACCACCGGGGCCCTTGGACAGAACTACAAATACTGCACTGTAGCAGGTGGAATGGGGAACAAGGCCAGCAACTATCGTGCAACTGTGGGAGGTGGACTGCATAACATTGCCAGCGGCCACAACGCAACCGTCGGAGGCGGAGAGGACAACCGGGCTGGCGGCACCGACGCAACCGTGGGAGGTGGAGTGTCCAACCAAGCCTCCGGGGAGGAGGCAACCGTGGGAGGTGGGGTGGGCAACAGCGCCAGCGGCGGGTATGCAACCGTGGGAGGAGGACATAGCAACTCCGCCAGCAACCATCGGGCAACTGTGGGAGGTGGAGTGTCGAACATCGCCAGCTCCACCGACGCAACCGTGGGAGGTGGAAATGACAACACCGCCAGCAGCGAGTATGCAACCGTGGGAGGCGGGGGTGATAACGCCGCCAGCGCCTGGTGTGCAACCGTGGGAGGTGGAGGATCCAACACCGCCAGCAGCGACAGAGCGACCGTGGGAGGTGGAGCTTCCAACGCCGCCAGTGGCTCTTATGCAACCGTGCCCGGGGGCTGGGCAGATACTGCTGCCGGAAGCTACTCACTGGCTGCCGGATATAAGGTGAGGATCACCTCTGATGGGGACTATACTTTTGCCTTCGGTCGTGATTTTACCACCTCAACCCCCAATGCGGTGATTTTCCACAATTCGGTGAATGCAATCAAGGTGGGCATCGGCACCACTGATCCTGAGTATAAACTGGACGTCAGAGGCAACAGAATACGGTTGAAAGAGGATGCGACCGGGCAGTGGATAGCCGTGAGGACGGATGGTAACGATCTTGATCTTCAGTTCGAGGGAGGCGATCTGTTCATAGGGAGCACAACAGCGGGAGAACACATATTGCTTAATCCTGTTACTAACAGCAACGTGGGAATCGGCACGACCGACCCTAACTACAAGCTGGACGTTAACGGAGATATAAACGTTGCCGGGTCATACAATGTTAAGAAAGGCGGAGTTAATTATAGCCACCCGGATTACGTGTTCGAGCCGGATTACCAGCTCATGTCTTTGGAGGAGCTGAAGAAATACGTGCGCGAGCACAAGTGTCTTCCCAATGTCGTATCGGCAGAAGAGGTGAAGAAGAATGAAGGATTCAAGATTGATGAGCTTCTGATCCAAATGTTGGAGAAGATCGAGGAACAGACTTTGTATATTTTCCAACTGGAGGAAAGAATAGCCAAGCTGGAGAAGAAGCAGTAAAACCACTAGAAGACTGTCCGGCAGTCCCGCCTTCTGCAGGACTGCCCGACCTGCGATTCTGATGCCTCTGGAGTTCTGGCGCAAAATCTTCTCCGGGGGTTACAAAGATACACTTTGCTGAACTTGCGAGAATTTGAATAGCAGGTTGACAAGAAACCATAACCTTTAACCAAGCAGGAGGGACAGATGAAAAAAGTTCTGTTCTTTGTGGAAGTATGTCTGTTGGTCCTCTGTTCGGTGGCTTTTGCCGCGGACATACCCAGGTTCATCAATTACCAGGGGATGTTGACTAGCGACACGGGCGATCCGCTGGACGGAGATTTTGATCTCTTCTTCAGAATTTACAATGCCCCCTCTGGAGGAGACAAGAGATGGGAAGAGAACCATTCCGTGGTTTCGGTCAGTAAGGGTTTGTTCAACGCGATTCTGGGAAGCCAGAGCGGCGGGATATACCTGGATTTCTCAGAAGAATATTGGCTGGAGATTGAGGTGAACAACGACACCATGCCCGAACGTTTACAATTCACCAGCGTGGGTTATGCCTATCGATCTATGGTGGCAGACAGCGCCCTGACGACGGTACCCGGATCTGGCTCCAATTGGCACGTTGACAATTCTGTGCTCTACACCAATGACTACTGGGGTATTGTCCGGGGCGGGGCTGACAATGTGCTTTATGGGAATCAAGCCTATAGCATGGTGAATCTTGGTGTGGCTTGCACCACCGGTGCGAGCGGAGAAAACAATGTTCTCTGCACTGTAGGCGGTGGACTTGGGAACCGCGCAGCCGCGAGTTATTCCACGGTCGGCGGGGGCACCTACAATACAGCGGACAGCGGCATGGCCACAGTCGGCGGAGGCTCGACCAACAAAGCCAGTGGTGGCTACGCTACAGTCGGCGGGGGCGGGTTCAACACGGCGAGCGGTCACCGAGCCACAGTCGGCGGGGGCAGTGAGAACACAGCCGACGGCTACATAGCCATTGTCGGTGGGGGCTGGCTGAACCAAGCCAACGCCGACCAAGCCACAGTCGGCGGGGGCTATAGCAACGAAGCCACCGGCAAATGGTCCAGCGTCCCTGGAGGCTATGATAACACCGCACAAGGCAACTTCAGCTTTGCTGCCGGGCGCAAGGCCAGGGCAAATCACGGGGGCTCTTTCGTTTGGGCCGATAGCACGGATGGGGATTTCAGCTCAAGCAGCGAGAACGAATTTTCTGTCCGCGCATCCGGAGGTATGAGGATGATAGCCAACAATGGCTCATATGGGGCATTCTTGGACAACCAAGCGGGTGGTGGTGACGGACTCAGGGCTTATTCCAACGTGTCACAGGGAACCCACTGGGGAGCTCTCTATGCAGTCAACTACGGAACAAGCCCCGCTATATACGCTAGTGCAAGCGGAGACCTGGCAGCATATTTCGATGGCGCCGTCTACATCGCCGACAGCCTTCATGTCGTGGGACACCTCAGCAAAGGTAGCGGGTCCTTCAAGATCGATCATCCTCTTGACCCGGACAACAAATACCTATATCACTCCTTTGTGGAGTCTCCGGACATGATGAACGTATACAACGGGAACGTTGTGCTGGATGGGAGCGGCGAGGCGCGAGTAGACTTGCCGGAGTGGTTCGAGACGCTAAACCGCGATTTCCGCTACCAGCTTACCTGTATCGGCGGGTTCGCACCAGTCTATATAGCCGAAAAGATCAGTAACAATCGGTTTGCGATCGCCGGGGGTCAGCCCGGTTTAGAAGTCTCCTGGCAGGTGACCGGCATTCGGCAGGATGCGTTCGCAGAAAAAAATCGAATTCCAGTGGAAGAGGAGAAGCCGGTTGAGCAACGGGGAAAATATCTGCATCCGAAGGCTTACGATCTGCCGGAGACCATGGGCATAAACTACATTGACCAAAAGGAGAAAGGCCGGTAGATAAGCAATAATCTCGTGTCCTGATCTGCCCAAAGGCAGACACTCCAAGCTTGACAAGATACCTGGGGCGGAGACAAACCTCCGCCCTTGTTTTTTTTGCATCCAGTCAAATATCCTTTTGAGCACGGACGGCTCGTTTGTTACCTGGATAGGGGCAATTCATGAATCGCCCGCGCGAAAGCTCCGACCCGAAGTATCTGTCGGAGGCAGATCCGTCTCTGGCTCAAAGGAGCATTCTAATCCCCCTGTGTTGCCCTTTACAAAAGGGGGATTTGCCATACGATTCCTTCACCCTCCCTTTTGTTCCCTCCCGTCAAGGGAGGGAAGAGCCGCTTCCTCGTCCCCTGGGGAAGAGGGAGAATAGGATATTTTTCTTGCCATCGATAAAGAATTCCATTTAATTGTTTTAAAAGTCTAACTTCAACCCAAACCAAAGGAGGTTTGTGATGTACCGTTTCATTATTCTTTCAGTTTTAATCATCTTGGTTTTTCTGGCCAGCTTAAGTCTGGCAGAAATTCCCAGGCTGATCAACTACCAGGGGATGCTGACCAACGATTCGGGCGAGCCTTTGGAAGGGGATTTTGATCTCTTCTTCAGAATTTACAATGCCCCCTCTGGAGGGGACAAAAGATGGGAAGAGAACCATTCCGTGGTTTCGGTCAGTAAGGGTTTGTTCAACGCGATTCTGGGAAGCCAGAGCGGTGGGATATATCTTGATTTCTCAGAAGATTACTGGCTGGAGATTGAGGTGAACAACGACACCATGCCCGAACGTTTGCGGTTCACCAGCGTGGGCTATGCCTATCGATGTATGGTGGCAGACAGCGCCCTGACGACGGCACCCGGATCTGGCTCCAATTGGCACGTTGACAATTCTGTGCTCTACACAAATGAGCTCTGGGGTATTGCCCGGGGAGGCGCCGGTAATGTGCTTTATGGCGATTATGCCCACACCATGGTAAATCTTGGTGTGTCCTGCACCACCGGCATCAGTGGACAAAATTATCATTACTCTACTGTGAGTGGCGGACATGGCAACAAAGCCGGCGGCGGGTACTCCACGGTCGGTGGAGGCTCCGGGAACAAGGCTGACAGCGCCTGGGCCACAATCGGTGGGGGCTCGGACAACACAGTTGGCGGCTGGTGGGCCACGGTCGGTGGGGGTGTCGGTAATGTCGCCTCCGGCGCTGAAGCCACGGTCGCTGGGGGTTGGGATAACGTGGCATATGGCGTCAACGCCACTGTTGGTGGGGGTTACATGAATAGCGCCGACAGCGCGCGGGCGACGGTCGGTGGGGGTACTGCGAACATCGCAGGTAACCTCGAGGCTACGGTCGGCGGGGGCTACAGCAACGAAGCCAACGGAAAATGGTCGACCGTTCCGGGGGGCTACGACAACACCGCAGAAGGTGACTTCAGCTTTGCCGCCGGGCGGAAGGCGAGGGCTCTTCACGATGGTTCTTTCGTCTGGGCCGATAGCACCGATGGAGATTTCAGCTCAGAGAGAGAGAATCAATTTGCCGTGCGAGCATCCGGAGGTATGAGGATGATAGCCAGCTTGAGCTCATATGGGGCACTCTTCGACAACCAGACTGGCGGTGGTGATGGACTCAGGGCTTATGCCAACGTGTCAGAGGGAACTCACTGGGGAGCTCTCTATGCAGTCAACTACGGAACGAGTCCCGCTATATACGCTGGTGCAAGTGGAGACCTGGCAGCATACTTGGATGGCGCCGTCTACATCGCCGACAGCCTTCATGTCGTGGGACACCTCAGCAAAGGTAGCGGGTCCTTCAAGATCGATCATCCTCTTGACCCGGAGAACAAATACCTATATCACTCCTTTGTGGAGTCTCCGGACATGATGAATGTTTACAACGGGAACGTTGTGCTGGATGGCAGCGGCGAGGCGCGAATAGACTTGCCGGAGTGGTTCGAAGCGCTGAACCGCGATTTCCGCTACCAGCTTACAGCTATCGGACAACCAGGTCCGAACCTCTACGTTGCGCGCGAAATATCCGGCAACAGCTTTGAGATTGCGGGCGGAGAACCGGGTCTGAAGGTCTCCTGGCAGGTGACGGGCATTCGGCAGGATGCGTTCGCAGAGAAGAACCGAATTCCGGTGGAAGAGGAGAAGCCGGTTGAGCAACGCGGAAAATACCTGCATCCGAAGGCCTACGATCTGCCGGAGACCATGGGCATAAACTACATTGACCAAAAGGAGAAGGGCCGGTAGATAATCGATAATCTAGTGTCCTGGTCTGCCCAAAGGCAGACACTCCAAGCTTGACAAGATATCTGGGGCGGAGACAAACCTCCGCCCTTGTTTTTTTGCATCCAGTCAAATATCCTTTTGAGCACGGACGGCTCGTTTGTTACCTGGGTAAGGGCAATTCATGAATCGCCCGCGCGAAACCTCCGACCCGAAGTATCTGTCGGAGGCAGATCCATCTCTGGCTCAAAGGAGCATTCTAATCCCCCTGTCTTCCCCTTTACAAAAGGGGGATTTGCCATACGATTCCTTCACCCTCCCTTTTATTCCCTCCCGTCAAGGGAGGGAAGAGCCGCTTCCTCGTCCCCTGGGGAAGAGGGGGAATAGGATATTTTTCTTGCCATTGAGAGAAGATTCCATTTTATTGCTGAAAAAGTCTAACCTCAACCCAACCCAAAGGAGGTTTGTGATGAAACGCTTTATTCTTCTTTTCTGCCAGAGGCAGATACCTGCCCGACGGATGGCGGGCGGGCGCCTGTGGTGGACAGGTTTGATCATCTTGGTCTTTCTGGCCAATGTAGGTTTGGCTGAGATTCCCAAGATGATAAACTATCAGGGGATGCTGACGGATGATTCGGGCGATCCCATAGACGGCAACCCCAATATCGTCTTCAGGATTTACGATGACACCACCGGGGGCACGCAAAAATGGACGGAGACGCATTCCGGTGTCCCGGTCAGCAATGGTCTATTCAACGTGATTCTGGGAAGTGACGTCCCCATTGACACTCTGAGTTTTTCCCAACAGTACTGGCTGGAGGTTCAACTGGATGACGACACCATGCCCCGCATACGATTCACCAGCGTGGGCTACGCCTACCGGGCGCAAATGGCAGACACAGCCGATTATGCTCTTGCGGCAGGGGGAGGAGGCGACAATGATTGGACGTTCCATATAACCGACACTGCCGACACCACTCTTATGACCGGCGGCGCCTGGGGCATTGCCCGATATGGCAACGTCCTTTATGGCAACAGGGACTCCACCCATGTAAATCTTGGAGTGTCAGGCGTCACGGGATTTGACGGACAAAATTATAAATACTGCACCGTAAGCGGAGGAATAGGTAACACCGCCCGCGGTGAGGGCACGGTTGTGGGTGGTGGGCAGTACAACGACGCCAGCTTCGACCATGCAACCGTATGCGGCGGACGGAGCAACAGCGCCATTAACGGCGAGGCAACCGTGGGAGGCGGATATGCAAACACTGCCAGCGGATTCCGAGCGACCATAGGCGGCGGGTCCGGAAACGCTGCCGGCGGCACTTATGGCGCAGTCGGCGGGGGCCTTCAAAACACGGCAGGAGGTGTCTATGCAGGTGCTTTCTCCGGTTATTCCAACTTAGCCGGTGACCAGACAACGGACACCGCTGCTTGCGTTGGTGGCGGTTATGATAATGCGGCTACTGGTCAATTTGCCACAGTGACCGGAGGTAGAGAAAACAACGCCAGCGGTAACTGGGCTGCCATCGGCGGAGGACGCTATAACATCGCCAGTAATACCTGCGCCACAATTGCCGGAGGATATGCCAACGAAGCTACCTCCCTGTATTCGACGGTCGGCGGGGGACAATCCAATACCGCCAGTGAACAGTACACCACAGTGGCAGGTGGATTCTTGAACTCCGCTGTCGGCCGCTGGAGCACCGTGGCCGGCGGGATTGGAAACAATGCTGGTGACTGGGATAATGACAGCGCGGCTTTTGTGGGCGGCGGATCTTACAACGCTGCTACTTCTATGTTCGCCACAGTCCTCGGGGGGCATGGCAATGACAATGATGGCGCCTTTTCCGTGATTTGTGGAGGATATAAGGACACTCTAACCGTAGACGCCGATCACTCTATGGCTTTCGGGGAGGGAGTTTACCTGGATACCAGCTACCAGGTGGTTTTCTTTGACGGCGATAATTCCGGCAGGCTGGGCATCAACCGGGACGACCGCGATGGCGGAATAGATTACCCCATCCATGTCGGAACCGATGCGACCAACGGGAATGGAGCGCATCTGACTGCTGACGGCGTTTGGACCAACGCCAGCAGTAGAACTGTCAAAACCGATTTTGAGTCGCTTGATGCCGAACAAATCTTAGCACAGATCTCCAATTTGCCAGTTGAATCCTGGCGATACAAGGGCTCACGTGGCAGGCATATTGGTCCCTACGCCGAGGATTTCGCGCAAATCTTTGCAGTGGGCACTGCGAGAGAGAACGGTACCATCGAGGACAAATACCTGGCAGCAGCCGACGTGGCAGGTGTATCCTTGGCCGGGGTAAAAGCACTAATTCAGCAGAATCAGGAGTTGAGGCAGATAGTCGAAGAGTTAAGCCAGAAGATTGCGGAGCTGGAGAGAGGGAAATAGAGAGTAAAGAGTTGAAAGCGTTGCGGCGGGCTTCCTCGTTTTGGTGACGGACGCCTCTTCCGTTACCTCTGTACGGGCAATTCGTGGATCGCCCGCGCGAAAGCTCCGACCCGAAGTATCTGTCGGAGGCAGATCCGTCTTTGGCGCAAAGGAGCATACTAATCCCCCTGTGTCCCCCTTTTACAAAAGGGGGATTTGCCCTACGATTCCTTCACCCTCCCTTTTATTCCCTCCCGTCAAGGGAGGGAAGAGCCGCTTCCTCGTCCCCTGGGGAAGAGGGGGAATAGGATATTTTTCTTGCCATTGAGAGATGATTCCATTTTATTGCTGAAAAAGTCTAACCTCAACCCAACTCAAAGGAGGTCTGTGATGAAGCGCTTCGTTCTCTTCTCGGGCTTGATCATCCTGGTTTCCCTCGCCAGCCTGAGCTTGGCTGAAATACCCAAGCTGATCAACTACCAGGGGATGTTGACCGACAACTCCGACGAACCATTGGACGGAGATTTCAACATCACCTTCAGGATTTATAATGCTTCGTCAGGCGGGACGATGAGATGGGATGAGACCCATTCTTCGGTCCCGGTTACCGACGGATTGTTCAACGTGATTCTGGGAAGCCAGAGCGGCGGGATAGACCTGGATTTCTCAGAGGAGTATTGGTTGGAGATTCAGGTGGAAAACGACACCATGCCCGAACGTCTGCAATTTACGAGCGTGGGCTATGCGTATCGGGCTATGGTGGCGGATACTGCATCTGTGGCTGTAACCGCACCGACCGGTGGTGGTTGGACACATGATGGGACGGTAGTGCGACTGACCACTATCACAGATAGTGTCGGCATGGGGACGATTAGTCCCGCGAGCAAGGTGGAAGTCGTGCAGGGCGATATGGACGTAAAACTGTGCCATCATTACGAAGGCGAGTCGGGTGATGATTGGTATGGGGTCAAAGTGACAAATAGCGATTCTGTGGAGAGTCGTTTGGCCTATAGGTGGTCTGGCGCGGGTCCCCCTTCCTCAACCGGTGTCTATGGCAGAGCTTCAAATTCCGATGTGTTTAACCGTGGTGTGTGCGGTGTGGCAACTGGTTCTGGCCTAAACTACGCTGTGTACGGTTCTGCATCGGGTGGAGCCATAAACTGGGGAGGCTATTTCCTCGGTGATGTGTTCACTCACGGTAAGCTGGGCATCGAAGTCCCTCCCCAAGTAAAACTGCATGTGGATCAAGGAACCGATGCTGAAGGCACCGTGGAAAACTCCGGTTATGTGATTATCGGCTCTTCCACCGCTTATCACCTTGCCATGGATAATAATGAGATTATGGCGAAGGGGAGCGGAACCACCACGTCAACTTTGTATCTCCAGAATGATGGAGGGCTCACCAATATTGGTGGCTACGTCAATATCAATTCCATGACCGGCACAACCAGTGGGAATACTGTTCGCTGGTACAACAACCGCCTTTACTACTATGGCTCCTCCGACAGGTATAAGGAAGACATCCAACCATTGAAGGAGGATTTTGCCAAAATCCTGCGGGCTGAGCCGAAGTCTTTTGTGGATAAGGTAAGCGGAGAAACGAACATCGGTTTTATCGCAGAGGAATTTAACCAATTGGGTCTAAGCAACTTGGTCACCTATAGAGATGGCAAGCCGGATGCGATCAAATACGAGTTGGTTTCGCTCTACCTTTTGGAACTGAGCAAAGAGCTTAAGGCAGAAAATGAAGGATTGAAAAGAAGAATTGAAGCATTAGAAAGCAAATAACCGGGGTCCCCTGTCCGCTTGTGGGAGAGACCTTGTTCTAGCTGACTTGAGTCAGATTTGGGTGTTAAGGCCCAAATGGGCTGAGGGCACTATTGAGTGTTATGGACGAGGGCGTCCGTGACGAACTAAAATTTCCTTGCCAAGAATAGAAAATCTCCCTTAATTGTCGAAAAGAATTTAACCTTTAACCTCAAAGGAGGCTTTCCGTGTTCCGGTTCTTTATGTTTTCAGTTATAATTATCTTGGTTTTTCTGGCCAGCTTGAGCTTGGCTGAAATACCCAAGCTGATAAACTACCAGGGGATGCTGACGGATGATTCGGGCGATCCCATAGACGGCAACCCCAATATCATCTTCAGGATTTACGATGACACCACCGGGGGCACGCAAAAATGGACGGAGACGCATTCTGGTGTCCCGGTCACCAATGGTTTATTCAACGTGATTCTGGGAAGTAACGTTCCCATTGACACTCTGAGTTTCTCCCAACAGTACTGGCTGGAGGTTCAGGTGGATGACGATACCATGCCGCGCATACAATTTACCAGCGTGGGTTATGCCTACCGAGCGCAGTGGGCGGACACCGCTGATTATGCGCTTGGGGGAGGAGGCGGTTCTGGTAGTCCTTGGATATTCCGCATAACCGATGGTGCTGACACGACTGTTACCACCGGCGGTGGCTGGGGCATTGCTCGATACGGTAATACGCTTTACGGGAATGCGGACTCCACCCATGTGAACCTGGGAGTAGCTTGCACCACCGGCACGAGCGGACAGAATTACAAGTACTGCTCTGTGGGAGGTGGAGTGGGCAACATAGCCAGTGGAGGGTGTGCAACTGTCGGAGGTGGATCTCACAACACCGCCGACACGACCTATGCAACCGTGGCGGGTGGGTTTTACAACACTGCCAGTGGAGACCGAGCAACCGTTGGAGGTGGATTCGAGAATACCGCCGACGCAGCCTATGGAACGGTGGCGGGTGGACGGACGAACACTGCCAGCGCGACCTATGCAACCGTGGCAGGCGGATTCCACAACACCGCCAGCGGACAGTGTGCATCCGTAGGAGGCGGAACTTACAACGCCGCTGACACGAACGATGCAACCGTCGCAGGTGGATCCCACAATACCGCTAGCGGAGACAGAGCAACCGTTGGTGGTGGATATGACAACACCGCCGACACAAGCTACGCAACCGTGGGAGGTGGACGAACGAACACTGCCAGCGGATACTGTGCCACTATGGGAGGTGGATATTCCAACGCGGCTGACACAACCTATGCAACAGTGGGAGGCGGATATAACAACACCGCCAACGGATACTCAGCAATTGTGGGGGGCGGAAGTCATAACACCGCCAGCGAATCCTATGCAACCGTGGGAGGTGGAAATTACAACACCGCTAGCGGAGCGTATTCCTTCGCCGCCGGGCGCAGAGCCAAGGCCAACCACGAAGGTGCCTTTGTCTGGGCAGACGGCACCAATGCCGATTTTGCTTCCACAGGTAGCAATCAATTTCTGATTCGTGCTTCCGGAGGTGTGGGCATCGGGACGACCCAGCCAACGCAGACGCTCGATGTTGACGGAACTGTGAGACTGCGAGATCTAGCCGGTAGTGGTATCGAACCCGCGTATTTAGACGAAGATGGTGTTTTGGTTAGGGGAAGCTTCTCCAGCAGGAGATACAAAGAGAACATAAGAGGACTGGACGTCGATCCGGAGAACGTGCTTGGATTAGAAACGGTGAGATTCCAGTGGAAAACATCAGACAAACAGGATGTCGGCCTAATCGCGGAGGACGTGCAGGAATTGATCCCCGATTTGGTCAGGTATGACAAAGAGGGCAGGCCGGACGGCGTCAAATATGAAAAACTCTCCCTCTATCTCTTAGAGGCGATGAAGTCGCTCAAAGCAGAAAATGAAATACTGAAACTGAGAATTGAGGCGCTGGAGACCAAATGATCGAAGGATAAGAACCACGGCGTAGAACCCAATTCATTATGTTCCCTCATGTGAGGACTATCTGCGTCGTGCTGTGTACGAGGTTTATGTCTGGTTTTTCTGCGCGTAGCAAGAAACAAAAGGCATTCAAGAAAGGAGAGGCCCTTATGAAAACCTTCAGAGGCTACATCGTAATCGTTCTGGTTCTATCCTTTGTTTTGCTATCCTGCAGCACCGTCGCCATAACCGGAAGAAAGCAGTTGAATCTGGTTCCAAGATCCACCATGCTCTCTATGAGCTTTCAGCAGTATGACGAATTTCTGAAAACTAATAAACTGAGCGCCAATCAGCAACAAACCCAGATGGTCAAAGGCATCGGCGCTAGGATTCAGAAGGCGGTGGAACAGTATTTCTCCGAAAGGGACATGTCCGATGAGTTGAAGGGTTACGATTGGGACTTTAATCTGGTGGAAAGTGAAGACGTAAACGCCTGGTGCATGCCTGGCGGAAAGGTTGTGATCTATACCGGGATTTTGCCAATTACCAAAGACGAGCCTGGTTTGGCGGTAGTGATGGGGCACGAGATAGCTCACGCCGTTGCTGAACATGGTAGTGAGCGGATGAGTCAGGGCTTGGTTGCGGAATTGGGCGGTATGGCGCTTTCCAAAGCCTTAGAGGAAAAGCCTGAGAAAACTCAACAACTGTGGATGACGGCTTTCGGTCTTGGCGCTCAAGTGGGAGTTCTCCTTCCATACAGCCGCCTTCATGAGAATGAGGCAGACCATCTGGGTTTGATATTCATGGCCATGGCCGGCTACGACCCCAATACAGCAGTGGATTTCTGGGAGAGAATGGCCAAGATGAAGGGCGGGCAGGCACCACCGGAATTCTTGAGCACGCACCCTTCCGATGAAACAAGGATTAAGAACATCAAAGCATTAATCCCGGAAGCCATGCAATACTACAAAGGATCCAAATAATATCTTGTCGGGCAGGCTTTCGCCGCCCAGGTCTACAAACTACGAGCCAAATCAGATGATGCCGTTAAAGGACGATATCCCTTCGTACCGAGCGCCAATCGTCACGGTAGCACTGATCGCGCTTAACTGTCTGATCTATTTCTATCTGGCGTCATGGGGAAAGGAATTTCAATTGGCGGTGGTGAAGTGGGGAGCGATTCCGTATGAGTTAACACACAGACAGGAACTGACCCCCGATTTGGCTTTTCCTATACCTCTCTCGCTTTTTTCGTCCATGTTCATGCATGGAGGACTCTTTCATCTGGCCGGGAATATGCTCTATTTGTGGATCTTCGGGGACAACGTAGAGGATAAATTAGGTCATGTGAAGTTTTTCATATTCTACATTCTATGTGGTCTTGCGGCTGCGTTGACTCACATACTCACCACGCCCAATTCACAGATTCCCATGGTGGGGGCATCCGGGGCCATTGCCGGGGTCCTGGGTGCTTATATGATTAGATTCCCTCGTGCCAGAATCCTGACTTTGATCTTCTTCGGATTCTTCATCCGGATAGTGAGGATACCGGCTTTGTTTGTCTTAGGTTTCTGGTTCATTTTGCAGCTTCTGTACGGCCTTCCTTCGCTTGGTTCGGTTGGCGGTGGAGTGGCCTGGTTTGCCCATGTGGGTGGGTTTCTATCCGGTATATTTCTGTTTAAGCTCTTTACAGCTCTTTCACCACAACCGTTTTAATCGACTATGAATTCAGAATCCTCCACCGGAAGAAAGAGACTTCGCTGTGACGTCTGTGGCAAGCGTTTCAAAAAGGGCGGAACCAGATACCGTATCAATCTTGAAGTCATTTCTGACTTCGATGGATATATCGAGGATTTTTCTAAGAAGCCCGAAAATTACCTGGAGGAAAAAACCCAGATGATAGTGCAAGAAACGGAAGATATGACGGAACAACAATTGGAAGAGGAGGTATATCTGAAACGGCATTTGCTTTTGTGTGTTAATTGCCGCGAGGAGTTTTTGAGGCTATTGCGAAAATTTACGGGGCGGTGAATTGTAGGTCGGGTTGCGATCCCGCCTCTGGAGGGAGAGCTACCCGACACAAAAAGAGATTGTCGGGCAGCCCCGCCTTCGGCGGGACAGCCCGACCTAAAGTCTCTCAAAATCCGCGATGGTACCACAGGAGGAAGTCGCAGATGAAGAAATCTCAGTTGAATAAGTCTCGGTTCATTGTTGGTCTAATCTTGATGGTTACAGCAGTCCTGATTTTTCTGTTCACCGACTACTCTAGTGCCGGTGTGATCACGCTTGGTGTACTTGGTCTGTTGAGTATTGCAATTTCGAGAAAAAAGTAAGTTGCACATGCGACAGGTGGAATAGTGGAATCAAGAATTGTAGGTCGGCTTGCGAGGCATTTGGTCATAGAATTGTCGGGCAGCCCCGCCTTCGGCGGGACAGCCCGACCTACATTTGCCTCTCCCCTTAGCCAAGTATTGTCGGGGAGGTATTCGCCAGCCCGACATACCAGATAAAATGAAACACGCTGATTTCGTTCATCTTCACGTTCATACTCAGTATAGCCTGCTGGATGGGGCCATAAAGCTGGATGATCTGGTTGCCCAGGCACAGGAGTACAGAATGCCCGCCCTGGCCATTACCGACCACGGCAATATGTTCGGGGTCATAGAATTCTATAAAAAATGTATGGCCGGCGGGATTAAACCCATTATAGGCTCAGAGGTCTACGTCGCTCCGCAGGATCGGAGAAAAAAGCAGCCGATCAAAGGCCTTCCCGATGCAGGATACCATCTGATCCTGCTGGTCAAAGATCTCTCCGGCTACAAGAACTTGATGAAGCTCTCCACCATCGGCTATCTGGAAGGATTCTATCATAAGCCCCGGATTGACAAGGAGGTGCTGAGAAAATACAGCGGAGGTCTTTTTGCCCTTTCCAGCTGCCTTCATGGAGAGATCCCAACTCTCCTTTTGGCGGATAACTACGACAAGGCCAAAACAACGGTTGAGGAGTATAAATCGATGTTCGGAGATGGTAATTTCTTTCTGGAGATACAAAATCACAAGATCAAGGAGGAGGAAAAGGCGATCCCGCTTTTGTCCAAATTGGCAGAGGAGACCCAAGTCGGACTGGTGGCGACCAATGATTGCCATTACCTAAAGAAAGAGCATTCCGCCGCCCATGACGCTCTCTTGTGCATTCAGACCGGAAAGAAAGTGGCCGACACCGACAGGATGAAATTCGCCAACGATCAGATGTATTTTAAGTCTCCGGATGAGATGAAAAAGCTATTTGAGGATTTTCCGCAGGCGATACAGAACACCATAAGGATCGCAGAACAATGCCACCTGGATTTCGAATTCGGAAAGACGCATCTTCCCCATTTTCCTCCCCCACAAGGTTATGATGATCTGGATTCCTACCTCGAGTATCTGTCCCGAAAAGGTCTGACTAAGCGATATTCCAAGGTCACTCCCGGCCTGGAAGAGAGATTGGAATATGAATTAAAGGTTATAAAGCAGATGGGATTTGCCGGTTATTTTCTGATCGTCAAGGATTTCATTGACTATGCCAAAAACAAAGACATCCGGGTGGGCCCGGGAAGAGGCTCGGTGGGCGGGAGCTTGGTTGCCTACGCTCTGGGAATAACCAACATGGATCCCATCAAATACGGGCTTTTGTTCGAGAGATTCTTAAATCCGGAAAGAATATCACTTCCCGACATCGACATAGATTTCTCGGACCGCGAAAGGGATAAGATCATAAGATACGTGATAAACAAATATGGCAAGGATGAGGTCGCCCAGATCATTACTTTCGGCACCATGGCAGCCCGGGCGGTGGTGAGGGACGTGGGGAGGGTGCTGGACATCTCCTATTCCGAGGTGGATCGAATCGCCAAGCTGATTCCCTGGGTTCCGGACATGACTTTGAAAACTGCACTGGAACGGGAGCCGGAACTGAGCAATCTGGTCAAAAGCGATCCCCGCATCGAAAGGCTCCTATCCTATTCCCAGGTGCTGGAGGGATTATGCCGGCACGCGTCCACCCATGCCGCCGGCGTGGTGATAGCCCCGGAAGCCTTAACCGAATACGTCCCCCTTTACAAAGGGAGCAAGGAGGAGATAACCACCCAGTACGACATGAAGGGCATCGAAGATATCGGGCTTCTGAAAATGGATTTTCTGGGTCTTCGCACCCTGTCCGTGATCGATGAAACTCTGAGAATGCTGAGGGAAGACTCGAATTTGGTACTGGACATAGACTCGGTTCCTCTGGATGACAAAGATACTTACAGGTCTTTCGCTAATGGTGAGACCGTGGGAATCTTCCAATTCGAAAGCTCCGGAATGAGAGATTACCTCTGTAAACTGAAGCCGGAGAGCCTGGAGGAGCTGACGGCCATGAACGCCCTCTATCGTCCCGGCCCTCTGGACAGCTACATGATCGATGAATACATCCAGAGGAAAAGAGGAATGAAAAAGATAGTATATGAGCATCCTCTGCTGGAACCCATATTGAAAGAGACCTATGGGGTAATCGTCTATCAGGAGCAGGTTTTGAAAATAGCCAGCGAGTTAGGTGGATACAGCTTGGGCAAAGCGGATATTCTCAGGAAGGCAATGGGAAAAAAGAAGGCCGAGCTTATGACTCAGCAAAGGGATGAGTTCAAAAAGGGAGCGAGGGCCAAAGGAATAAAAGAGGAGGTGGCAGATAAGATTTTTGATCTGATGGCAACTTTCGCAAGATACGGGTTCAACAAAGCGCATTCCACCGGATATGCCTACGTCGCCTACCAGACCGCCTATCTTAAGGCTCACTATCCGGTGCAGTTTCTGGCCGCCACCATGTCCTCTGAGACGGGAAACACCAATCGCGTCGTCACCTTGATGGAAGAGTGCAAAAGGATGGGGATTGAGGTTCTGCCTCCGGATGTGAATGAAAGCATGGGGAAGTTCAAGGTGGTGGGCAAAGAAATCAGGTTCGGGTTGGAAGCGGTAAAAAACGTGGGGCACGGCGCCATAGAAGCCGTCGTCGAAGCCAGAGAGAAGGCGGGGAAATTCAGCAGTCTATTTGGGTTTTGCGAAGAGGTGGATTTTGGTGCTCTCAACAAAAGGGTCGTTGAGAGCTTGATTCGGGCAGGAGCATTCGACTCGATCTCCAAACACAGGGCGCAGCTTATGGCATCTTTGGATACGGCCATGAATCACGGACAGAATATCCAGGAGGATAGGGAAAAAGGCCAAACCTCTCTTTTCGACATGGGAGCTGAATCTAAGCCTTCGCCCACACGTAAAATGCTGGAGGTGCCGGAATGGCCCATCAGTGAGATATTGTCCAAAGAGAAGGAGATGCTGGGATTCTATCTCTCCGGGCATCCCTTGACCAAATATGAGGGGGAGTTAAAGGCCTTTGCCACCAGAACCACCCAGACCATAGAGGAAGCCAGAGACGGGGAAGAAGTTTATATCGGTGGGGTAATCACACATGTGAAAACCAACATCGACCGGAAAAAGAAACAGATGGGTTTCGCCACCCTGGAGGATTTTGTGGGGAGCGTGGAAGTGGTGATTTTTTCCGATTGCTATGAGCAGAACAGAAGAATCATCAGATCGGAGTCCATGGTTTTGGTCAAAGGGAGAGCCTCCACCAAAGAAGGTGAGAAGGCCAAGGTGGTGGCATCCGACGTGATCAGCTTGAGCAAGGTTTATCAAAAGATGAACTCTGTGCTGCACGTTCTTCTTTTGAAGTCCGGGGCAAGCCATGACATACTGACTGAGTTGAAAGAGGTCTTATCCTCTCAGCCGGGCGAGTCTCCCGTTGTTTTGCATGTTAGGACGGACGATTCCGCCGAAGGCGGACAAGAGCTGAAGATGAGGTTGAAAAATATTTCCGTGGAGGTTTCCAAAGAGCTTTTGGAGAAGTTGAAGTCTCTGTGTGGTACAAAGAATGTGTACTTGAATCGCAGCTAAGAGAGAAGAGTTCCCTCCTTCGACAGGCTCACTTCGTGCCGAGCGCACTCAGTGCGAGGCATGACGGCGAGCGAAGTCTAACCACCAAGGGCAGGGGCGAGGGGGGATATTTTTGTTGACAGCGGATATGCTCTCCGTTATCATAAAGCATCAAGGACAAGGTTTCATCCTGAGGCTTGCTCTGAAGGACATCCGGGAAGAACGAGAGGACTAAGAGAATTATGTTACGATCACCGCACCTAAAGGAGGACAAGAAATCTAAGCTTAATTATATTTTCGGTCTACAATTGATTGGTATCATTCTATATGGTATCTTACCCTCAACACTTGCTGTTCTCGATATTGTTAGTGTGAAAATAACCATAACTACTCAAAATCTATTCTTTCTATTAATTATTGCATTAATCCCGGTCAGTATTCTGTTCTTGCTCATAAAGAACAAATTGGATAAATATTATCTAATGAGGGACTATTCAATATGTAGATCGATGATTATCACATTGACAATATTTACGGCGTCCGTACTAGTAGTTGGCCTAGCAAGAACTGTGAACGGATATTATATAGTTGTCAGCCCTTTCAGCCCTTCTGAATGGGAATTACTCCCTTTTGGCGAATCATTTATTTTAGCAATTGGAAGTTTGATTCTAACATCAACATTATTCTGGACTCTTCTTACCAAAGACTTAGAACTCCCTGGTTTGCCTAAGAACGAATTTATGAACTGTATTCTGAAAATAGGAAAGCAATTATCGAAAATTTCTAAAAACAAACTCTTCGAACAAGAAAAGGTTGATAAAAAAGTTTATGAAGAAATTGAGTCCTTGGTTCAAAAATCTAAGGATGATCTTGCAAGTATTCAAAAATCATATTTAACCTTAAATTTTTTTGAGCAATTAGTGAAAGATCTGAGTAATCTAGGAAAATCAATCAATCCTATAAGACAAGGGTCCCCAAATAGTTGGAAAAGATACTTCTGTGAAAATAATAGACAAGACATTCATCCAGATGATGAAAAGATCTTCCAAGGAAATATGAGAATTAAGAAATCTCTTTGGAGATAAGAATGTCCATTATAATAAACATATTCGTCCTTGCAATGACCAAGAATGACATAGAAGATTTAGGTATAGACTTAAAGGAATTCAATAATGAGACTCAAACCTTTATTGGGACTTTGAGAGATAGTAGATATTCTGAGCATCCAAAAGATTGTAAGCCCTTTCACAACAGCGATAGTATAAAAGATTTGATAGAGAAAGTATTCAAAGAAATAAAAGAAGGAGAACCGGGCTATGATATCGAACCTTACATTGTGGATGATCGCGATGTTGGGAGTTCAATCGAAAGTAAATATAAATTTTTAATGAAGGAGCACATTAGAATTATTGATTCTTTATCATTAATAACTAAAAGAATTCAATCTATGGGCGATCTGTTGGAAAGAGATTTCAAAAAATCATGCTTGGTCTTATGCTGTGAGAATATTCCCCAAACACTTAGAGAAAAACTAAGGGAGATGAGAGAAATATTTTTCCCCTTTCTATGTATCCATAAAAAAAGTAATATACATATGACCAGGATAAAGTTTGACATCCATACAGTCAATTCATTCAGAGAAGCATTCGGCTCAGTATTAAAAGAAGTCTATTGGGGAATATTGAATGTAGGAAACCCAATTGAAGAACGAGTTGACGAATTGGGCACTCGCCGAAATATCAGCTTGGAGAGCACATCAATTTCGGGACATCGTATTAGAGTGAAATAAATGATAGTAACATTCTATTCATATAAAGGTGGAGTCGGCCGCTCAATGGCTATTGCGAATATTGCAACTCTGATGGCGCGTGATTATCAGAAGAAAGTTCTCATTGTTGACTGGGACCTGGAAAGCCCTGGGCTTCATAGATTTTTCAACTTAGAAGATTCAGACCTTAAGGGTGGAGTTATCGACATTATATATAATTACAAGAAACTTCTTTTAAGTGATAAGGAAATATCGGAGAAAGAATTGCCTAATATAACGCAGAGAGACGGAGAAGGTAGTTATGAATATATAATTCCTCTAAAAGCGGGAAAAGGTTCTCTCTTTATTATGCCTGCTGGTAGATTAGACGAAGAGTATGCGATGAAGATTAATTTATTTGATTGGAAGAATTTCTATGATGAATGGGAGGGAGGCCAATTTATTAATAATTTAAGACAACAATTTAGAAAGTTTGCAGATTATACGCTTGTAGACAGTAGAACAGGAATTACAGATATCGGTGGTATTTGCACCAGACAACTGCCCGATACGATAATACTGATGTTTGCGTCAAATTGGCAAAATCTCGATGGTGTAAAGAAAATAGCTGAGAGGGTAAGAGTTGACTTTGAGGACAATAAAATTAATTTACTTCCCGTGCTTTCAAGAGTAGAACCCTTTTTGGAGCATGATAAGTATGAGTTCTGGAAGAATTTATTTCGGAAAGAACTCGGTCAATACATACCGAAAAATGTGAATAAAGTCGAGTACGTTGAAAACATATCGATTCCTTATAGTGCAAGCTTCGCTTTTGATGAATATCCAATAGCCGTAAACATTGAAAGTGGAACTGATCCTAAGCAAATCTCATTCACTTACAAGTACTTGCTCAAGGGAATCATGGGTAAAGAAGAAAAGGTTGTGATTCCAAAACCATTTCCACCCGACCTTCATAATCAAACGCCTCCTGAGCCGAATTTCGTGGGTCGGAGAGAAATGCTGAAAACCATGACTGAATGGTACAACGATCCAGATGTTAGTATCGGAGCGCTCATCGGTTGGGGTGGAGTCGGGAAATCTGCTTTGGTGAGGAAATGGTATGATTCCTTAGAGGAAAATAAAATCCATCCGGATGGTATATTCTGGTGGGGGTTTTATCGGAATGCCTCTTTGGACCGATTCCTAAATGCCCTGTTGAGTTATATCAGTCAAGGGCAGATAGACCTAGACACTACAAAAGGCATCTGGGAAAAGACAGATAAGATAAAGGAGTACATTAGTAAGGGGGCATACCTCATCATATTAGATGGGCTTGAGCAGATGCAGAAATCAGAATCAGGGGATGAGTTTGGAAAGATGGCACATAGGGAATGCACGGAACTGCTTCATTACTTAGCTGACACCGCTGGGGCAGGTTTGTGTCTTGTTACTACCCGGTTTCCTGTGAAGGATTTGGACAGATGGCATGGACGGAGCTTTAGGACAGTGCCATTGGTTGACCTAAGTGTTCCTGACGCATTGGCAATGTTGAGAAAACGAGGAGTGAAGGGAAATGATGAGGAGATGAAGGAGGTTATTGAGAAATATAAAGGGCATGCGCTGAGTCTTACATCCGTGGCTGGTTTTGTGAAAAGATACCATGATGGGGACATAACCAAAGCACCAGATGTTCAATTCGTCTTCGGTGTTAAGGAGCGATTCAAGGATGTGAACAAGCTATTGCACAAATATGCGGAGAAGATGTCTGAGTCGGAACTTGTCTTTTTGAATATCTTCTCGCTATTTCGGGGAGAGGTGACTGAAAAAGAGTTTGCAGGTGTCTTTCGGCACAAGACAGATGGTACCGACTTCAATGATGTGCTGGTCAAAATGAACGAGCTTGATGTCAAAGACTTAGTTGACGGGCTGGTGGACTGGCGGCTTGTCTCTTATGACGAAACGAAAAAGTCATATAGTACACACCCATTGATAAAAACCTATTTTGAATCTATTTTTGATGAGAAGAATGAAAGACTGTGCCACAAAAGCATTTATCGATATTTTGGCGAGCGTGCACCTGAACTGCCAGAAACTTTAGAGGAGATGCAGCCACTCTTTGAACAGGTCTATCATGGCTGTGCCGCCGGGCTTTATGATGGGGTGTGGTATGGGGTTTATTGGGACAAAATATCCAGAAGAAATGAAAACTTCATTGTACCTAAACTTGGTGGCTGGGAGACTGACCTTTCTCTGGTAAGAAACTTTTTTCCAAACGGTGAGTTTTTGCAATTGCCGCTGGTGAGCAGAAAGAGAGAGCAAAGCTGGCTACTCAATTCAGCAGGATTGTTCCTTCTTAATACAGGTCGACCTAAAGAGGCGAGCAATGTTTTAAGACTTCTTGCAGAAACGGATACCAAGGGAGACGATTGGGCAGGCGCATCTGCAACACTACAAAACTTAGCTGACCTTCAGTTCCGAATAGGTGAGATTCAAAAAGGACTTCAAAGTGCAAGAAGAGCGCTTGAAATGGCAGAAAAGGCTGGTTCAACTGAAGATATTCTTCGTGGACAAGGCTATCTTGCATATACATTTCATCTTTTGGGTAAAAGCAAAGAAGCAGAAAAATGGTTCAAAGAGGCAGATGGGCTTGAAAGAAAGATGAATGAGCGTCGGCTTTACAGTATAGGAGGAGTCTTCTATGCTGATTTTCTCCTATCAACTGAGAGAATCGATGAGGCATTAGAACTCACAGGTCAGAATCTTGAGTTTTGCAGAGAATATAGTTCAATAAATGACTTCTCACGTTGTCACCGCTGTTTGGCTGCTATCGAAAGGATAAGGGGAAACCAGAAAGAGGCCGAAGCTCATCTTGAAAAAGCCCTTGAGCTTGCCCGCAAGGTTGGCATGCCAGGACTTGAAATCGAAACACTGTTGGAGTATAGCAGGCTGTATTTGGATAAAGGCGAATACAAAGATGCCATAAAAGCCGCGAATGAGGTATTGAAACTCTGCCAAAGAACTGGCTTTTTGCTTTATGAGCCTGATGCAGAAGTGGTTTTAGCCAGGGCATATCTTGGCCAGAAAGATTTTGACCAAGCCAAAACCTTTGCCAATTCCGCTCATTCAAAAGCCAAGAAAATGGGCTATAAGCTGGCAGAGAATGATGCGGCAAAGGTGCTGAAGGAGATAGGGGCGAAGAAGTGAGACCACGCTCGTTGTCCGATGGTCGTGTAGGGACAGCCCTCGCCTCGGCACTGAGTCTCGGCACGAAGTGTGGCTGTCCTTATTGGAGGCCGGACAGGGACAAGCCCTGTCCCTACGTGATCCGGATCGAAGGGGCGAGAGTCCCCTCTCCCCTGGGGAAGAGGTAAGATTCTCTGCGAATAAGAGTTTTTTGGTCTTCAAACACTACATTTGAGAAGGTCGTATTTTCTACAAACCTTGTGCGCAGCGCTCAGGTGAAACTTGGCCGAAAGAACGTCTTCAACGTGAAGGGAGAGACATGACAAAATCCATCAGATTTCTTTTCATCTTAGCCTCTGTTTTTTTCATAGCGTTCTTTCATCATTACCCTCCAAAGATTTCTTTGGCAGAGGACAAAGTTGAAAAGAAGAAACCATCCCCGAGTCCAAAAGCCGATTCCCTGATCTGGTACAAATACGACGAAGGATTGGCAAAGGCCGAAAAGGAGAAAAAACACGTTCTGATCTCCTTTTATACCAAGAGGTGCGGCTGGTGCAGGAAGATGGATCAGATTACTTTCACGGACAAAGAGATCAAGAAGGTCCTAAACGAGAGCTACGTGGCGGTCAAAGTCGATGCTCAATCCAATAACCAAGTGAAATCAGGCGACAAGAGGATCACCGAAAAACAGGTGGCGAGAGAGTTTGGGGTCAGAAGCTACCCCACCACCTGGTTTTTGAAACATTCGGGAGGCAAAATCGCCCCCCACTATGGATATGCCAGTGCCCATAATTTTCTGTACGTGCTCAATTACGTAAAAGATGATCTATACGACAAAATAAGCTTCCAGGAGTATGTGAAAAACGAAAGCGAAAAGAAGAATACTGAAAATGAATAACTCAAATCTCGAATAGACACAATGTAATCCTGGTTAAGAGAGCATTAATTTGAGTCTCCAAAAAGGGAGTTTAGGCGAAGTTGGGTTTTAGCTTCGCTTTTCTTTTTTGTTTGACAGAGCGCCTTTTCTTCGTATATTATTTCGCGAATTATCGAAGATGGTGAGTTTACCGAGCCATGGTTAAGAAGGTTTTCTTTATAGTCTGGTGTTTGACCTTTGCTTTTTTTTCAAGCTCTCATGCTACCAAGTATGCCGGAGAGTTCCTCAGCTTGGGAGTGGGAGCTAAAGCTCTGGGGATGGGAGGGGCCTTTGTAGGAGTGGCGGATGATGGGACCGCATCCTACTGGAATCCCTCCGGGCTCTGTCAACTCGACCAGAAACAACTATCCCTGATGCATGCCGAGACCTTTGGATCCCTGCTCAATCACGACTTCATCGCATTCGCCTTACCCCTTCAAAGGAGATTGTCCAACTCTGCCATCGCGTTCAGCCTGTTGCGTTTGGGTGGAGGGGGGATAAAGATTACCGGTTTACGAGAGGACAACACACCTTATGTGCTGAGCGAGGAAAGCCATGCCGATTATGCCTTTCTCTTCTCCTATTCACGTCCGATCCGTCCGAAGATTTTTTGGGGAGCAAATCTGAAGTTGATCTATCGCCATGTGGTGGATAATTCCGCCTTCGGTCTGGGGGCGGACCTTTCCTTTCTGGCAAAACCTTATTCCTTTCTGACATTGGGTGCCAATCTGATGGACATAACCTCAACTTTGCTCTTTTGGGATACCGGAACCACCGAAACCATCACCCCCACCACCAAATTTGGTCTGGCTATAAACCACGAGATCAAAGACTTCTCCCTGCTTTTTGCCTCGGATGCGGACGTCAGATACGAAGGCAGGAAGTTTTCTGCTCAATATTGGGTGGGTGAGGTCTCCTGGGATATGCACTACGGGGTCGAAATCCTTTACCGTAAGTTAGTGGCCGCCAGGCTGGGTTTCGATCAGGGCGACTTCACTGCCGGTGCAGGATTTTTGATCAGGCAGTTCGGCTTGGACATTGCATTTCTTTCTCACGACCAGCTGGATAACAGTTATCGAATTTCACTTTTTGTGAGACTTTGAACCCACCAACGAAAGGGGAAGTAAACAGTGCTGCGAACAGTTCCATCGATTCTTTTGGTTTTCCTTTTTCTTTTCTGTTTGATTTCTCTCTTTGGCTGCATGCCTCCCAAAACCGAAAAGGTTCGTCCAGAGGAGAGCCTGTTGGTCAAGGTTAATGATGAGCCTGTCACCTTGTCACGATTTCATGACTTTCTAAAGCAGCGTATGATACTCTCCTCCGATGATCCGGAAGAGGATCGGAAGAAAAAAGAGGATGCCCTGCACGAGCTGATAAGGGAGATTCTGATCGATCAGAAAGCATTCTCTCTCGATTTGGAGTCGGACTCGAGCTTCGTCGAGGGAAAAAAGAAGCATATGAATGATTTTCTTCTGGCTTATCTGCATGCCACGGAGATAATGGGAAAGGTCACGATCACGGATGAAGAGATCAAAGATTACTATGAGCAGCACAAAGACGAGTATTACCTGATCCCGGAAGAGAGACGAATCAGGCGTCTTTTGACCAAGATAAAGGCGGACAGTACCCAGAAGGACCATGAGAGGAGTTTAAAAAAGGCAGAAGAAGAGGCAAAAAAGACAATTGAGGAACTATATCACAGAGCCAAAGCGGGGGAAGATTTTGCCGAGTTGGTGAGACAATACTCGGAGGAGTCCAGTCGCAAGGATCGGAGCGGAAACATGGGATATGTGGAGAAGGGAAAGCTGAGTCCGCAGCTGGATTCGGTGGCCTTCTCGCTGAAGGTGGGAGAGATCTCTCCGCCGGTGAGAGACGAAAGGGGATACCATCTGATTTCGGTGCTGGACATCAAGGAGAAGGAATACAGGGAGTTTGACGAAAATGTGGCTTTGGGAATAAGAAGATTCTTGGAAGAAGAGAGGACTCAAGAGAAAACCAGGGAGTATTTGGAAGGGATCAAGGCGAGGACCAAATTCGTCTATCATGAGGAGATTTTGGAGCAGCCGGATTCTCTGGTAGACGAAGATGATTGGGCACTTATCATCAATGACCAGGACACGCTACCGTTCGAATATTATGCCTCCAAGATTGGCTGGTACAGGGGCAATACCGGCAAGGATTCTTTGACTCTGGACGATAGAAAAACTTTGTTAAGGGATTTCCTGGCCGTACCCATGATTCTGGTAAGGCAAGCGGAGAGCAAGGGTTTTCGGGATTCGCTGGAGTACCAGGTGGAGGAAAGAGCTTTTACTTTGGAGGAAGCCAAAATCAGGGTAAAGGCGGAGAAAGTAAGAAAGGATCTCCCTCCCCCCACCAGACAGGAGTGCGAAGCTTACTACCAGGCGAATAAAATCGACTATCCTCCTTTAGGGGTGCCGGTTCACGTTTATCATATCATCTTCGACGATTCCCTGAAAGCGTTGGAGGTCTTGAGCCAGATTAAGAACGGAGCCGACTTCGTGGAGCTGGCCAAAGAATACTATCCCGGCGAGCCGGAGATCAGAGACGTAGCTTATGACTTAGGCTTCATCAGCCAGGACCAGATGCCCCAGAACTTCTACGAAAAGGCTTTGAGCGTGGAGGCAGGCGGGGTAGGCGGGCCCGTGAAAACGGAATATGGCTTTCATTTGATAAAGGTGATGGAGAAAAAAGAGGAGGGGAAAACCTTCGAAGACATCCTCCCGGAGATCAGAAAGGATCTCAAGTGGAAGAAAATAAACGAGTACCAGGAGAACTGGGAGAAGTCGCTTTTCGACGAAGCCAAGATATGGATCGATGAAAAGCTGCTGAAGGAGTTTGAGTTGGACAAACCCGAAGGATAATGACAGGGATGATGGGGAATGGAAATATCACTTTACAATGAATGCAAAAGAAAGGCAACACATTTAGTGGCCCTATCCATTCCTGTCGGTTACTTCTTCCTGCCCAAGCTGCCGTCGGTTTTGATACTCAGCCTTTTCGCCCTGGGTTCGATCGTGATCGACATAATCCGGCTCAAGCGGCTTCCCCTTCACGGTTTTTTGAATCGACTCATAGGGCCGCTTCTAAGGGAGCATGAAAACTCCAGCTTCACCGGTTCCAGCTATATACTTACTGCCTCGGTTTTAAGCATGTTTCTGTTCGACAAAAGCGTAGCCATAGCCGCCATCTCCTTCATCATCTTAGGCGACATTGCGGCGGCCTTGGTGGGAAGAACGTGCGGAAGGATAAGAATCAAAAGGAAGTCCTTAGAAGGAAGCCTGGCCTGTTTGGTTATGTGTCTTCTGGTGGCTGTGGTCGTGCCCGGTTTTCCTTTATGGATAGGCGTAGCGGGCGCTTTTACCGCCACGATCGTTGAAGGGATAACATCCCCCATAGATGATAATTTCTCGGTTCCCTTGATAAGTGGTCTGGCCATGCATATCTTACTGAGAGTATGAAATCAATTTCAAACTTTAACCGCTTTGGGAGGTCAAAGCATGCCTAAAGGAACAGTGAAATGGTTCAACCCCAAGAAGGGTTACGGGTTCCTCACTTCTGAGGATGGAAAGGAAGTATTCGTTCATTTCTCATCCATACAAGGGGAGGGATTCAAAAGCTTGAGAGAAGGAGACGAGGTCGAGTTTGAGATAACGGAAGGAGAGAAGGGGGAGCAGGCTACCAACGTGGTCAAGCTCTGATAGTGAAAAGGCACGTTCACAAGCCCCGCCCTTAATCGGGCGGGGCTTTTTTTGTGCCTGCTAGTCATTTGATTCTTGACCACGGTAGCATAGGGGAGTCCAGAACCTTACGCAGAGCGCTGTCGCATTCTGCTGAAGTGCAAACAGTTGGCGGTAGACTTTACTAGAAGAGAGACTGATTGCCAGGATAACAGCCTTTTTGGCTCCTGCCGCAGAAAAGTTATGCCCCTAAGGTACGTAAAAATAATAGGTTACGACTTTTTTCGGGTTATCTGAGAAAAAAACTTGACAAGCAGAATCAATGAATTATCATGTACATATGAGAACCGTATGTCCAACAATGCCATAAACTTAGAAAGGAGGAACAAGAATGAAGCCGAAACAAGCTGGGCTCTAATCAGTGGAGTGATTAGAGCCCAAAAATGAAACGAGCCTCGGAAAGAAACTCGTTTTTAGCACCAGTCATATAATACCCGCCACCTGATCTTTTGTCAAGAAAAAAATGCATGGCGCTGGAAACTTAGAGGGGCTTCTTAACTTTTAACCCTAAAGGTAGTTATAAGGAGACAAATAACTATGGCTATCAGAACGCGACTAGGCCAAAGTGAACACGATATGGTATTACAGGTCTCTGCGGACACGTATCCGGCCACCGATACGGTGTATACAAACCCGAACGGTGAGCGCAATTGTCCTGTTGGTGGGCTGTATCCGGATATCGTTGCTCTGAGAGGCACAGGTGATTTGGAGAGAATCACAATTGAGGAAATAGAAACCGAGGATTCAGTAAACGCAGCGGAAAGGGATCATCAGTGGACGCAGTATGCCTCTCTTGGTTGCACCTTCCACCTAGTCGTGCCGAGGACTATGCTGTGTGTTGCGCGGGACCTGATTCGAGGACTAGATGTCGATTTCCTGCAATGGTACGAGATTGAAAATGGGCGGGTACGCTTCGGAAACGATGCTTGACTACTCCCAACATGAGTCGGAGAAGCGGTTTCTGTCGTAACCCCATAACCGTTTACAAGAGGAGTGAGCCTTATGTCTAAGCGAAAAGTCGTTCACGTCGTCCCTGTCGAGGGTGGAAACTGGGCCGTCAAGGGTCAGCATGCCAAGAGGGCGTTTGGCATACACGATCGAAAGGACGATGCAATCGAGCGAGGTAAGAGATTGGCCAAGGGTGCCCCTTTAGGTCAACTCATAATTCACAAGAAAGACGGGACCATTCAAACTGAGTATACATACGGACAAGACCCCGAGAAATATCCGGGATAAGTGTGGGTCCCCGACTAGAGGGGGCGGGTGCGTGCGGCACTCCGCCCCTTTTTCTCTTACTTCTACTCTCCAGCACAGAAGAGACCTTATATTGAAAACTATCTTGGTGTGTTTCTTTCTATGTCGCAGTCACACAACTCTCCAATGATTTTTCTAGATATACCCCAGTTATGATCTTGAACCTTTTTGTGTTCTCGCCGAGCCGCGCTAGGCTTTTTTGTTGCCTTTTGGTGTTTTTTCCTTATCTTCAGGCAAAGGTGATATCGTGAAGAAACCATTACAGGTTTCCTGTTTCTTGGTCTTCTCAAGATTTTGTAGTGCGGTCTCCGCCAAGCCAGCTTACGTTAGGAGTCTCTGCAGAACATGAATCAGAAAACCATAGACCTAAGAAGTGACACGGTGACAAAACCCTCCCAAGCCATGCGGCAAGCCATAGCCGAAGCTGAGGTGGGAGACGACGTTTTTGAGGATGATCCTACCGTCAACAGATTGGAGGAGATGGTGGCAGAGGTTTTGGGAAAAGAAAGAGCTTTGTTCGTTCCCAGCGGAACCATGGCAAACGAGGTGACGATAAAATCCTGGACAGAACCAGGGGACGAGGTGGTGTTGGAGGCGGACTCGCACATATACAACTATGAAGTGGGAGCTCCTTCGGTTCTGTGTGGGGTCCAATTACATACGTTAGAAGGGAAAAGAGGCGTTTTGACGGTCGAGCAGATTCTGGATCAGGTTCGTCTGCAGGATATTCATGTTCCGCCCACAACGCTGATCTGTCTGGAAAATACTCATAATCGGGCAGGTGGAACCATCTACCCGATAGACGAGATAAAAAGAATAAGAGAGGCGACAAAGCCTCTTGGAATCAAGATGCATCTGGATGGCGCCCGGTTGTGGAACGCCACCATCGCCACCGGAATTCCCCTGGACAGGTATGCCGGCTATTTTGATTCGGTTTCGGTCTGTCTTTCCAAGGGCTTGGGAGCGCCGATAGGATCGCTCATCTCTGGGAATTCCGACTTCATACAGCTTGCCAGAAGGAATCGAAAGATGTTTGGTGGAGGCATGAGACAGGTGGGGATCATCGCCGCCGCCGGCATCTATGCCATTGAGAACAATTTCAATCGCTTGATCGATGATCATAGAAATGCCAAAGCCTTGGCGCAGGGATTATCTGAAATCCCGAAAATCTCGGTGGATTTGGAGAGCGTTCAGACCAATATTGTGGTCATAGATATAAAAAAAAGCGGCATGAAAGTAAATGACCTTTTGGAAAAGCTGAAGGAGAAAGGCGTTTTAGCCGTTCCCTTTGGAAAAGACCAGATCCGGTGCGTGACTCATCTGGATGTGGATCGGGGTGATGTTTATAGGGCGATCGAGGTATTCAAAGAGGTATTCGAAAATCCGTAAGCGGTATGAACTCTGCTCCCGCTGGATGTTATCATCCAGCCGGGCAGACGAGGGATGATAACATCCGTCTTGGAGCAAGAGATTCTTCGTCCCCCGCCTCGGGCGGGGAACTCAGAATGACACGAGCATTGTCACCCTGAACGAAGTGAAGGGTCTCCGTAACTCCGATTGTTTGAAATTGCAGTTGAATCCTACTACCAACTCCTAACTGTCAGTTGAATCCTGCCCGATTTTCTTGTCTTTTTGACAAGATTTTGCCCCCGTTCGGACAGGGGTTGTACCCCTGTCCGCCCACACGGGCGGTCGTTTGACCGGAAAAGGGGAAGGGGCGGGGGTACAACCCCCGCCCCAACAGGCAATGACAATCTTTTGAGCTTTTGCAGCCGGCCTTTTAATCCCCGCCCCAACAAGAGAGCGGCGTCTAAGAGTCCTTCTTCGAGCAAAGCCCATCCCGAAGGTCGGATCATCTGGTTTTGATGATTAAGGTATAGATCATAAGTTCCGAATCTCTTTCATGGGAAGAAGGCCAGTGAAGCTTTAATCTTCTGCGTATTCGTGGCAGGAGCTATTGTACGGCTTCTCTATTGACAAAGGAGCTTTTTAGTTTATATTAATGATCGAAGGCTGTTTTTTTCACTTTCTCAGCATGCGAACCCGCGATGAGATTTCGAGCGCTTAATTCTTCCACATAACTATCAACCAAAGGAGTACCTATGCGAACCAGAGTCTTTTTAGTTTTGGCCGTAATTCTGCTTTTCGGACTCTCTGAAGCAGAGGCGGACCGGATCTCTCAGACGGTGGATTTTTCCGTCGCCGATCTGGTCTTCTCCACTTCGGATGGATTCGATGTCATCTATCTGAAAGGCTGTGAGATAACCGACCAGGTGGGAGAACCTCAGCTTCCGGTGAAGCTCTTGCATTTGATCCTGCCCCCAGGTTCAAAAGTCGAGCAGGTGAGAGTGGCCGGCTCGGAGAGCCGGGTTCTGCCCGACAACTACGAGGTATTTCCAGCCCAGCCGCCGCAGATCCTATCTCTGATGGATAAGGCCATCTCTTTTGTCCAACCTAAAGCAAAGGTGTACAGTTTGGGCGAGGAATACCCCGGCAAGTTATTGGAATACACTGGCACTGGATTCTTGGGAGGTTATCAGCTGGCCGGGATTTTAGTCTATCCGGTTCAATACATACCTTCGCAGAAGAAGATTAAGTTCTATTCACACGTAGAATTCGAGATCCGCTATACCTCTGGCGGGAGAGAACCGCTTCCAGTCAAGAAAAGATCTCAAGGTGGGAAGGCGCTTTATGAGAGTATCGTGAAAAGATCCGCTCTGAATTCTGAAGGTGTCTCTCTGAACATGGAGGCCGAGAAAGTCTTGGTCTCCCTGCTTCCTCCGAACGACTATGAATACGTTATCATCACCAGTACCAGCTTTGTCTCCACCTTTCAAGCTTTGGCCGACTGGAAGACCAAAAAGGGAGTGCCGGCCGAAATCGTCACCACCGACTGGATTTATGCCAACTACTCAGGTTATGATGATGCCGAGAAGGTGAGAAATTTCATCAAGGATGCTTACCAGAACTGGGGAACCATCTGGGTCCTGTTGGGTGGGGACAGCAATGTCGTGCCGGACAGAATTGTCTGGGCCATGGATTGTGAGGCGGGATTCTATCCGGATGAGAATGAAATAAGAGGGGATCTCTATTTTTCCGACATGGACGGCAACTGGGACGCCAACGGAAATCACATTTACGGCGAGGTGGAGGATTCTGTCGACATGTATCCGGACGTCTTTGTGGGGAGAGCCTCCTGCAGTGATCAGACCAAAGCACTGGCCTTAGTCAACAAGCTTTTGACCTACGAGATGAACCCCCCAACCGACTACACCACCAAGATGCTTTTCTGTGCCGAGATCTTATGGTCAGACCCTTATACCAACTCGGGATTAGCAAAAGACTTAGTTGACGAGAAGTACGTGCCGCCTCAATTCGATCCCATCACCAAACTCTATGAGGATTTGGGAAACGAGACCAAGACTGCGGTTATCGCCGCCATGAACGAAGGTCAAAATATCATCAACCACGATGGACACGCCAATTATCAGGTGATGGGAGTGGGCAACGGGTATCTCTATAGATCGGATATGGATGCTCTTTATAATGGTCCCCGGAATTCGATTCTGTTCTCCATCGGCTGCTGGCCTGCCGCTTTTGATTACGATTGCATAGGTGAACACTTCATCAACAACGCAAATGGCGGAGGTGTGGCTTTCATAGGGAATTCAAGGTATGGCTGGGGATCACCGGGGAACCCCAAGTATGGGTATTCCGATAGGTACGATCGAGAATTCTATGGTGCCCTATTTGCCAGAGGTTTCTACCATATCGGTGCCACGGTTGCGGATATGAAGACCTTCTTCGTCCCCTGGTCGCAACAGGAAAACGTCTACCGCTGGTGCATGTATCAGACCAATCTCCTGGGAGAACCGGAGATGTCCATCTGGACCGATACCCCGCAAGAGATGACGGTGGAATATTCCGATACCGTTCCGGAAGGGGCCAGCGTTTTCGCCGTTACCGTGCTTGATGCTGGGGGAAGCTCCCAACCGGTGCCCGGCGCTCTGGTGTGTGTGATGAAAACAGACGAAGTCTACCAGCGGGGATTGACCGACTCGCAGGGGCAGATCGATTTTGACATCTCCCCCTCATCCGGCGGGCCACTACATGTGACGGTCACTGCTCACAATTTCATGCCCGTGCAGGACAGCACCTGGGCGGCCGGTGACGGCGCTTACGTGCTGTACCAAAGCCACCAGATAGACGACGTCTCCCTGGGGAACGGAGACGGAATGGTGAATCCGGGCGAGACCATCAGTATGCCCATAACCTTGAAGAATCATGGCAGCGACATCGCTTATAACGTGAACGCCACTTTGCATTCAACCGGCGATCCTTACGTCAGCCTGACCGACAGCCTGCAGGAATTCGGAAGCATCAATGCGGGTGAGACGGCCACCAGTTTTGGAGCGTATAGCTTTGCTGTGGATTTAGCTTGTCCCAATGACCACGTGATTTATTTCGATCTGGAGATCAACACAGGATATGGCGATTCGTGGAATAGCATGGTAGCCCTTACCGTGTTCACCCCTCTCTTGAGCTATCGGAGTTACTCGGTGAACGATGAATCCGGAAACGGCAACGGGATTGCCGAACCGGACGAAACGTTTGACCTGAACCTATCGGTGAAAAACGCAGGCGAGGAGCTTGCATCCCAGGTTGAAGGCGTTCTTTCGTCCTCCAACTCTCACGTCCAGATCAATGAAGCGGTCGCGCAATTCGGGGATATTGCCTCCGATGGATCTGCGGCTGGATCCTTTGAAGTGTATCTGTTATCGGATAGCCCCGATACCAATTTCCCGTGGTTTCATTTGCAGACGTCGACAGATGACGGATACGTTTTCGAAGACAGCTTCATTCTGACCGTAGGAGAGCCCGGCTTTGAAGACGACATGGAATCGGGAAGAGATGAATGGACTCACGGGGGTACCGGCGATCTCTGGCACCTTTCCTCCCACCGAACGCACTCCGGAGATTCGAGCTGGTACAACGGAATAGAGAGTTCCTGGTACTTCAACGACAACATGAATTGCTGGCTTACAAGTTCCTCCTTTATCTTGGGCCCCGATTCATATCTGGGCTTCTGGCTGTGGTATGACGTAACAAATTACGGAGTGGATGGGATACACGTGGAACTCGTCGACGCATCAACGGGCGTTTCGGATACGCTTGACTTCATCGGAACCGGCGGCGCCCTGGATTCAGTCTTAAACACCGGAAACGACTGGATGGAATACAGCTATGATCTCTCGTTCCTCCCTCCGGGCAGCACCCTCCGGGTTAGGTTCACCTTCGAAAGCGATGACGAGTATCCTCATGACGGAGAAGGTTTCTACATAGATGATCTCAAGGTGGGACCGGTGACAAGCGCCGTGGCCGGAGACGTTACCGGTGACGGAACGGTGGATGTCGCAGACGTTATCTTTTTGATCAATTATCTTTTCGTGGACGAGCCGTCTCGAATTCCACCGGAAAACGGAGACGTCAATTGCGACGGGATAGTGGACGTCGCCGACGTGATCTATTTGATAAATTATCTGTTCATCGGAGGTTCGCCGCCGCAAGAGTGTTACTAATACATTCGCTACCCGATGCGTAAAACGTAAGGTTGAGCTTCATGATACGTTGCCGAAGGTAGAAATTGACAAGTTAGGTTTCTGCAAATAAGGTGCGGGGCAAGCATGCCCCGCACCAACGGTTTAAAAACGGCGAGAATGTTCGGCCGAGGAGCAAAGTTCTCGGAGCAGATGCGTGTAAGCTTAAAGAGGTCAGACCTTAATCCTTCGAGAATTCCCGCAGCTAAGAGCCGGATGCCCGTAAGATTCTGCGAATTCACTACTTGGTGTTTCAGAACGGCTTAAATGAGCGTTCTACGCTTCTGATCGCAGGTTTCTGCGAAAGTGCATTCTTCCTTCGAAGAAGAGGGTCTCCTCTTTTCCCCGACGAGATTGCAATCGATTGACCTTCTTGAGATTACGCAAGTCGATAAGTTTGCATTGCAAAAGATGCCTTTGGTATAGTTTTTGTTACTATGTGAAGAATGAAGAAGTATATTAACTTCTTGCGTATAGGCTATTGGAGATGCAGGACGCGGAGCGAATCTTCACGGCTTCCCCGGCCAAAGAGGATTCTTCCCGAACGAAACCTTGGCACATGACGTGACGATCCTCTCGTCTGTTATAGTCGTTGGCTTATTGATCTAAAGGAGCAGATATGCTAACCAGAGTGCTTTTAGTTTGGACTGTGATTTTGCTTTTTAGCATTTGTCAGGCTGACGCTGGCCAGATCTCCCAAACGGTGGATTTTTCCGTCGCAGATCTGGTCTTCTCTGCGTCACAGGGATCTGACATCATCTATCTCAAAGGCTGTGAGATCACCGACCAGGTGGGAGAGCCTCAGCTTCCGGTGAAGCTCTTGCATGTGACCTTGCCCCCAGGTTCAAAAGTCGAGCAGGTGAGAGTGACCGGCTCGGAAAGCCGGATTCTGTCCGGCAACTACGAGGTATTTCCAGCCCAGCCACCCCGAATCCTCTCTCTGATGGATGAGTCCGTCTCTTTTATCCAACCCAAATCGAAAGTGTACAGTCTGGGCGAAGAATACCCGGGCAAGTTATTGGAATGCACCGGAACTGGATTCTTGGGTGGTTATCAGCTGGCCGGGATTTTAGTCTATCCGGTTCAATACATACCTTCGCAGAAGAAGATCAAATTCTATTCACATATAGAATTCGAGATCCGCTATACCTCTGGTGGGAGAAAACCACTCCCCGTGAAGAAAAGATCCGAAGGCGTGAAAGCGGTCTATCAAAACATTATGGACACGGCCGTTCTGAACCCCAAAAGCTCTTCCCTGGATCTTAGCCCGGAGGAGATGTTCTCCTCTGTGCTCTCCCCAGCCGATTACGAATACGTTATCATCACCGATACCACCTTTGTCACCACCTTTCAGGCTTTAGCCGACTGGAAGACCCAGAAGGGTGTTCCTGCCAAAATCGTCACCACCGATTGGATTTATGCCAACTATTCGGGTTATGATGATGCCGAGAAGGTCAGAAATTTCATCAAGGATGCCTACCAGAACTGGGGAACCATCTGGGTCTTGCTGGGCGGGGACACCAACATGGTTCCGGATCGGATCGCCTGGGCCATGGATTGTGAATACGGCGGTGCGACCGGCAACCAGATCAGATGCGATCTGTACTATTCCGATCTGGACGGCACCTGGGACGCTAACGGAAATCACATCTACGGGGAGGTGGAAGACTCCGTCGACATGTATCCGGATGTCTTTGTGGGAAGAGCTTCCTGCAGCAGTCTGAGCCGCCTGGAATGGTGGCTTCCCAAGCTTTTAGCCTACGAGATGAGCCCTCCCACCGACTACCAGACCAATATGCTTTTCTTCGCCATGGTACTGTGGTGGAATCCTTATACGGACGGGGGGATGGCAAAGGACATGATCGACCAGAAGTATGTTCCTGCTCGATTCGATCCCATCACCAAGGTATATGAATCCTCCGGCGGTACCAAGGCGCAGGTGTTAGCGGCAATGGATGCGGGCCAGGGTATTATCAATCACAATGGACACGCCTGGATCGATCTTCTGTCGGTCAATGAGACGCAGGTGGTGAATCGGTCCGACATGCTGCAATTGAATAACCATCCCCGCAACTCCATTTTGTATTCCATAGGCTGCTGGCCTGGAGCCTTTGATGAGTATTGCATCGGCGAGGCGTTTTTGATCAACTCCGAAGGAGGAGGGGTGGCTTTCGTGGGGAATTCGCGATACGGCTGGGGATCGCCGGGAAATCCGGAATACGGCTACTCCGACAGATTCGATCAGCAATTCTTTGCGGCCTTGTTTTCCAGAGACGTCCACCGCATCGGAGCCACACTCGCGGACATGAAGAGCGTCTATGTGTCCAGAGCCGGACAGGAGAACGTCTACAGATGGTGCGAGTACGAGATCAATCTTCTGGGAGATCCGGAGATGCCCGTCTGGACGGACACCCCCGGATATCTGACGGTCGAATATTCGGATACCGTTCCGGAAGGGCCCAGCCTCTTCACCGTCACCGTGCTTGACGCTGATTCAAGCTCCCAACCGGTGCCCAACGCTTTGGTATGTGTGATGAAGGATGAAGAGATCTATCAACGTGGGTCCACGAACCTGCACGGACAAATCAGTTTCAACGTTTCTCCCTCATCCGGGGGAGCACTATATGTGACGGTGACGGCTCACAATTTCATGCCCTATCATGACAGCACCTGGGTGGCTGCGGCAGGTCCCTATGTAGTATACAAAACCCACGGGATAGATGATGTGACCGGCGGCAACGGGGACGGGATGGTAAACCCGGGTGAAGTCATAAACATGTTCATAAATCTGGGGAACTACGGAAGCGACCTGGCCCCCAACGTAAGTGCCATCCTGCACTCCACAGGCGATCCCTATGTTACTTTGGTTGATAGTTCCCAGACCTTCGGGAACATCAATCCGGGAGGGGCAGCCACCAGCCCGGGCGCATATAATTTCTCCGTGAATCCAGGGTGTCCCGACGGGCACGTGATTTACTTCGACCTGGAAATAACCGACGATAATGGGAACCTGTGGCAGAGCATTGTGGCGCTTACTGCGGCATCGCCCATCCTGGGTTATGAACGTTACACGGTAAACGACTCGGACGGAAATGCCAATGGAATTCCCGAGCCGGGTGAGACGTTTAACCTTGACCTCTGGGTCAGAAATATGGGATCAGGAGTTGGCCGGGAGGTGGAGGGACGTGTTTCCAGCTCTGACCCTTACCTGACGATCGATGATAGTCTGGCTGACTTTTCGAGTTTCCTGCCCGAAGAGGTACAGGTAGCTGCTTGGCAGGTTGCGGTGCTTCCTGGCTGCCCCACCCCGCATTTTCCTCATCTCAGTCTGCTGACCTCCACCACCGACGGATACGCCTTCCAGGACAGCTTCATCTTGAGCATCGGAGAGGCAGGTTTTGAGGACGATATGGAATCCGGAGCAGGTGGATGGACTCACCAGGGCACGGGTGACATGTGGCATCTCACCTCTCACAGAGCCAATTCGGGAGATTCAAGTTGGTATAACGGAAACGAAGGTTCCTGGAATTTTGAGAATAACATGAACTGCCGGCTTAAGAGTCCACCCATAACGGTGGAGCCGGAATCATATCTTTCCTTCTGGCTCTGGTACGACGTGACCAATTATGATGTGGACGGAATCTACGTGGAGGTGGTTCACAGTGAGTTCGACACGGACACGCTGGATTTTATCGGAACCGGCGGCGCCTTGGATTCATTTTACAACACCGGCAACGATTGGATGGAATGGAGGTACGATCTTTCTCATATTCCAGCCGGCAGCATTATTCAGGTGAGATTCAGCTTCGTCAGCGATTCGGAATACCCGCACGACGGGGAAGGCTTTTACATAGATGACGTGAGGGTGGGACCAATCGCAGCCACCATCGCCGGGGACGTCACGGGTGATGAGGAAGTAGATATAGCGGACGCCCTCTTTTTGATTAACTATCTTTTCAACCAAGGCTCTCCGCCGATTCCTTTGGAAAAGGCGGATGTCAACTGCGACGGGTTGGTGGATGTCGCCGATGTGGCCTATCTCATCAATTATTTATTTGCGGGAGGAGCGTCTCCGCAGGAATGCCGATAATTTCCCTAGGGACGAATCCTTTTTGTATTACCAGACAACGGAAACACGATATTGATCCAGAGAATCAACCAAAGACCAAAGGAGGATGTATGATGAATCGTTTCAGAATCTTCAGCCTGCTTCTTGCCTTTCTGATCCTAGCTTTTGGTGTGGATGCTCAGGCAGTATCTCTTTCTCCTGAGCTGGTCGAAAGGCTCAGGAATGAAGGAAAGCTGGAGGAGTGGGTACAGCGAGCAAAAGTCGCTCGAGAGAAAGGAGTGTGGGCGCCTAATCCCGATCCTCCCCTCAAATTCGCCAAGGATGGTTCTCTGGTGACTGATACCTTAAGCCCCATAATCATCTGTGTGGATTTCGACGACAACGTGCATTCCTACGACACCAGCGAGTTTTCGGCTCTTCTTTTCAGCGAAGGTTTTGCTTATCCCACCGGCAGCATGAGGGACTATTACCTGGAAAACTCCTATGGACAGCTTGATCTGGTGGGAGGTGTGACCGGCTGGTACAGGATGCCGGAGTTATACTCGTACTATGTTGCGGGATTGAACGGTACCGGTCCCTATCCTCACAACACTCAGAAACTGGCAGAAGACGCATTGGATGCGGCCGACCCGTATGTAGACTTCTCAGAATACGATCATGATGGCGACGGGTGGGTGGATGGTTTCATAGTAATCCATGCCGGCCCAGGAGCTGAGCAAACAGGTAGCGACGACGATATCTGGTCTCATAAATGGCAAATGCAGAGCGTTGTGGTGAAGGATGGAGTGAAGTTCTATACTTTCAACATGGACCCGGAGGTTCGCTCCGGCGGCTTGGTGGATATAGGAGTTTTCAGCCATGAGTATGGACATTACTTGGGTTTGCCGGACCTTTATGATTACGGCGGTGAGTCAGAGGGACTGGGGAAATGGTCTATTATGGCCGGTGGTTCCTGGAACAACAGCGGAAGGACTCCTGCTCATTTCGATGGCTGGTGCAAGTTACAGTTGGGCTTTTCGAGCGCGGATCAGCTCACGGAGAACCGCACAGATGTGGAGATTCTGCAGGCCGAGACCTCTCCGGTCTCGTATCGGCTCTACACCTCAGGTATAGGTGGGTCACAATATTTTCTCGTGGAGAACAGACAGAAGGTCGGCTTCGACAAGTACTTACCCGGAGATGGCCTAATGATATATCACGTGGATAATAACGGCTCTAACGATGACGAGTGGTGTCCGGGAGACCCCGCAAATCCGCACTATCAGGTGGCTTTGGAGCAAGCGGATGGATTGTTCCAGCTGGAAGGGTGCTATGGTTCTCCGAATCAAGGAAACTCAGGGGATCCCTTTCCGGGATATTACGACAAAAGAGCCTTTAACGACACCACCAATCCCGGCAGCCGCAATTACTATGATAACTCTACCCAGGTTGCGGTTTGGAATATCTCGGACTCTGATTCGGCCATGTATGCCGACATGGATGTAAACTGGTCCAGGCCCGGCCTCTCGTTGGACGAGTTCATCTTGGACGATCTGCTTGGAGGTGACGGAGACGGCAGGCCGGAAGGCGGGGAGACGGTCAAACTCTACTTCACCATCTCCAATATCTGGCTCCCCATAAACGGCACTGAGGTCACCGTATTTGCTGATACTGGCGGAATAGTCTTTACCGATGACTACTCCTACCTGGGAGACATTGGAACCGGTGGATCTGCCAACAACAATTCTGATGCTATGGAGTTTGAGGTGGACCCGCTCTTTCCGGGAAGGCCGACCATACTCACCCTGCACGTGGAAGGTAATACTGCCTCCGGCCCCTACGTCATAGATCTCGAGTTCGAGGTCTGGGCGGGAAATGCAGAGATTCTCCTTGTGGACGACGATTCAGGCTCGGCGACCGATTACCAGAGCTACTACACCGATGCCCTGGACTCCCTGAGAACCATCTATGATATCTGGGATACCGAAGGCAAAGGGGACCCGGATTTCTCGTTCAACATGTACAAGTACCTGATCTGGTATACCGGTGATCACAAAACCGAGTTGTTCACCCAAGCCCAGGTGGAAAGCCTGATGAGCTTTCTGGACAAAGGGGCCAGGTTATTCATGACCAGTCAGGATGCAGCCGAGGCCCTCACCAACTCCGGCAATCCTTTGGACTCGACCTTTCTGACCGATTATCTGCACTGCAGCTTAGACAACGGCAGCGTTATGGAGCGCCAGGTCATGGGAGTGGAAGGAGATACCATCGGGGATGGTTGGTACATGTATCCATGGGGAATTCCCAGTCCTCAAAACCAGATTTCGAAAGATGCGCTGGCTCCGGATGATTCAGCTGATACGGTTCTAAACTACGCCGGTTCGGGATGGAACCGCACGGATCTTGTGGCTGGACTCAGGTTTCAGGGAGATTATAAGCTGGTCTTCTTTGGGTTTGGTTTCGAAGGGATGAACACTGCTGCGGAATTTCAGGGACAGCCTCTTGCCCGGCCACATGTTGTGATGCAGACGGTTTTGGATTGGCTGGCAGCTCCCTGGGGATACGTTTATGGAGATGCCAGCGGTGACGGGACGGTGGACGTGGCAGACGTAATGTTTTTGATAAACTATCTGTTTCTAAGTGGTACTGCGCCGGAGCCTATGGCAGCTGGAGATGCCAATGGGGATTGCGTAGTGGACGTAGCAGACATCATGTATCTGATAAACTATCTGTTTCTTGGTGGGTCTCCGCCTGAGGAGGGCTGCGCGTAAAGAGACGGATCAGTCGATCATTATTAAAAAGCCCCGCTCATCGCGGGGCTTTTTTCTTGTGGGCACTGACCTGTGGATGTGCGTTCTAAAGATGGGGTAGAATGCGTTCTGATCTGATTATTCATCCAGCCCATAACGTGCGAGCACCTAACTTAAGTTAGGTGCTCGCCTGTTTCAAGACCGAAGCCTAATTAGCCCATATTTTCGATTATGGCTGTTCCGTATTCCGAGGTCTTTAGCTTGGTGGCACCTTCCATCAATCTGTGCAGATCATAGGTTACTCTCTTCTGTCTTATGGTCTGCCCCACGGCCTTGTAGACTAGGTCGGCTGCGTCTCTCCAACCCAGATATTCGAGCATCATGCAGCCGGAAAGAATGAGAGAACCGGGATTCACCATATCCTTGTTGGCATACTTGGGGGCGGTTCCATGGGTGGCCTCGAAGAGTCCCACGAAATCTCCGATGTTGGCACCGGGTGCCATCCCCAGACCACCAACTTGAGCGGCACAGGCATCGGAAAGATAATCACCATTCAGATTGGGAGTGGCCACCACATCATATTCATCCGTTCTGGTCAGAACCTGTTGGAACATGCTGTCGGCAATTCTGTCCTTGACCAGCAATTTCCCCTCGGGCATCTTGCCGTCGTATTTACTCCACAACTCGTCCTCGGTGACCACTTGGTTCCTGAACTCCCTGGTTGCCAGCTTGTACCCCCAGTCCCTGAAGGCACCTTCGGTGTATTTCATTATGTTACCTTTGTGCACCAGGGTCACCGACTTTCGACCGAATTCCAAGGCGTATTTGATGGCTTTGCGAACCAGTCTCTCTGTGCCGGTAATGCTTATGGGCTTTATTCCCACTCCTGAGTCGAGTCTGATTGTCAAGTTGTAGGTTTTGTTCAACCAGGTGATCAGCTTCTTCACGTCGTCGGTACCTTCAGCCCATTCGATTCCGGCGTAGACGTCCTCCGTGTTCTCTCTATAGATGATCACGTTCATCTTTTCCGGATGTTTCACCGGGGAGGGAACACCCTCGAAATAGCGCACCGGCCTGACGCAGGCATAGAGGTTTAGGACCTGCCGCAGGGTCACATTCAAGCTTCTGTAACCCCCTCCCACCGGAGTGGTCAGTGGTCCTTTTAGGGCTACTATAAAATGCTCAATGGCTTTAAAAGTATCCTTTGGGAGAACCTCACCGTACTTCGCCATAGCTGCGTCGCCGGCATAGATGTCGAACCATTCTATCTTCTTCTTGCCATCATAGGTTTTCTCGACGGCAGCATCCAGCACCCTTCTCGTCGCCCTCATGATGTCCGGTCCGATACCATCCCCTTCGATCACCGGTATTATGGGATTGTCCGAGACTTTTAACTTATCCCCTTCAATCTCGATCTTTTCCCCCTTGGTGGGAACAGTCAGTTTGTCAAATTCTACCATATCTCCTCCTCTGAGGTGTTTTCGTTAGATATTCAGAACTCGGGGCAAAATAACCTCCGCAGTGCATTCAATCAACCTTCTAACCTTTTAACCTTCTAACTTTCTAACCTGCCAACCTAATCAGTCTAATTTGAAATCCCCGTGCTTCTCAATATGCGCCAGAAGACCGCCGTCGTTTAGTATTTTGATCATCACCGAGGGCAGGGGCGCAAAAGTCAGCGTGTCCTTTTTCGTTTGGTTGATGATCGTTCCTTTTTCCAGATCCACCTCCAGGTTATCACCCGGATCTATCTTATCGGTATCGCAGATCAATACCGGCAGCCCCACGTTTATGGCATTGCGATAGAAGATACGGGCGAAGGATTTGCCCAGAACTGCGGATACTCCGGCTAGCTTGATGATGGTGGGGGCATGTTCTCTGGATGATCCGCAGCCGAAGTTAGATCCTCCGACCACAAAGTCCCCCTTTTTCATTTTTTCGGCAAATTGAGGATCCGCATCCTCCAGAACATGTTTTGCCAGCTCCGGCAGATTCGACCTTAAGTGAAATAATCTCCCGGGCGCAATCAGATCGGTGGATATGTCATCTCCGAATTTCCAGACTTTTCCATTCAACATCATATAAACTCCTCTTATTGACCTAGAATGAACAATCTCCTCTCATCTACTTGTAAAGGAATTGGTTTGTTCAATTCATTCTTCCCTTTCTATGCTTTTTATCACTTGTTTGACGACCTTAGGATGTAAGACTCTCACAGTGAAAGGGAACCACTATCCTTCTGTCCGTTTTCATGTATATTCTGTGACTGCCTTTAGTTCTAATCAACTCAAAGCCGGCTTTCAAAAGCAGTCTCTCTGCTTTTTGAGCGGTCAATCTTGGCAGCCTATCCAACTTTTACCTCCAAGGACGTCGTTACGATTTCTTTGCTTAGAGATGCTTTTATTTCGTCTTCCGATAGCGTCTCTAAATACAGCTCAACTGCTTCTCTTATGTTCTTCAGTGTCTCTTCAAAAGTCTCGCCTTGGGTTTGACAACCTTCAAGTTCGGGGCAATAAGCATAATATCCTTGTTCATCTTTTTCAATTACCACATTGACTTTATAGGACATCTTTCACTTATCCTTTCTCTCCAGTTTGGGAGAGGTTTGAATCCCCACCCGACCGGTCAGAATCAACGCAGACTGAAGTCTGCGGCTGCATTCTCTTCCGACTTCTGTTTTTAGCCAGAAAACTCACGCGGATCGGCGATCTCGCCGGCTATTGCAGTTGCCGCGGCAGTTGCGGGCGAAGCTAAGTAAATGAAGCCTTCCGGATTGCCCATTCTTCCTTTAAAATTGCGATTCATGGTGGCAAGACAGGCTTCGCCATCTCCCAGAATGCCTTCATGTACCCCGACACAGGGACCACATCCCGGCGCCATAATAGCAGCCCCGAATTCGACTAAAGTTTTTAGGTAACCTACCTTCATGGCTTCCAGAAATACAGATTTGGATGCCGGGACGACTATGAATCTGGTCTTTGGATGTTTCTTCTTACCTTCGATCATCTTGACCGCTACTTCCAAATCCTCCAACCTTCCGTTGGTGCAGGTACCGATGAAGACCTGATCGATCTTTATCCCTTTGGCTTGGTCAATAGACTTGACATTATCCACTGTGTGCGGGAATGCAATCATCGGCGCCAGGCTGGATGCGTCGATTTCAATCACCTTCTCGTAGACAGCATCCTTATCCGGCTTCAATTCCTTGAACTGCTTGCCTCGTCCCTGCTCGGTCAGGAATTCCTTGGTGGTGTTATCCGAAGCGATCAAACCTGCTTTTCCCCCGGCCTCCACAGCCATATTGGACAGGGTGAATCTCCCGCTCATCGACATATTGTCGATAGCGTCTCCGCAGAACTCCAGAGCTTTGTAAGTAGCGCCATCTGCGCCGATCGTACCGATGAGATGCAAGATCAGGTCTTTGGGATGGACCCCTTTCTGAAATTTCCCGTTCACCTGCACCTTAAAGGTCTCAGGAACCCTTAGCCAGGTTTTTCCCAGGGCGATGCCAATGGCCACATCTGTGGACCCCATCCCCGTAGCGAATGCACCGAGTGCTCCTCCCGTGCAGGTGTGCGAGTCAGCGCCAATCAGAATATCACCTGGATTGAGATACGATTCCGCTATTATCTGATGACAAACGCCTTCACCCACTTCCGAAAGGCAGGCTCCGGTTTTCTCTGCAAATTTCCTTATGGTGATGTGGTCGTTGGCCAGTTCCCTTCGGGGAGAAGGCGCTGCATGGTCCAAGAATAGAACCGTCCTTTTAGGATTTACCGCCTTCTCCAGATTAATCTTTTGAAGTTGCCTAATGGCCAAAGGCCCGGTTCCATCCTGAGTTAGACAAACGTCCACATTCACCAAAGCAATTTCGCCCGCGGTCACCTCTCCGCCAGAGGCGGATCCGCCTATGGCAGATTTTCCCGCATGGCTTCCGATTATTTTTTCCGCTAATGTTTTACCCATAGTCTTCCTCTCTATGTCATCTTTTTACTGTAAACAAAAAAGCGCAAATCCCAGTCTAGCTTATTAATTTAAGAGAAAACTGGTCTAAGTCAACCATTCTTTTGTGAAATTCTTCACTTTTTGCATGCGAAATGGCCTTCCCACAGAAGACTTGACTTCTTGAATGAGATAGGCTAACATGAAAGGGAGAGGGACGATTCTGGAAAGTATTATGAATTCAAATGACCCAGGCTTGCCATTGCGGCTACCTCGAAAACAGGTGGGGGAAAGTGAATAGACGACCTGATCTTCAAGATGTTCGAGCTGCACATCGACGAATTGGTGCACACGTAGCCAAGACCCCCGTTCTAACTTGCACCGCCCTGGACCGAATGGCTGGGGCAAGACTCTTTTTCAAATGTGAGAATTTTCAAAAAGTCGGTGCTTTCAAGTTTCGTGGTGCCTGCAATGCAGTATTTTCTCTTTCTGATGAAGAAGCTTCGCGCGGAGTGGTAACCCACTCATCTGGCAATCATGCAGCGGCCCTGGCGCTGGCAGCTCGTAAACGGGGAATTAGTGCAAGAATCGTGATGCCATCCAATGCACCTCCGGTAAAAACTGCAGCTGTCAAAGGATATGGCGGAATTATAACCTTTTGTGAGCCAACAGTGGCTTCGCGGGAGACCACGGCAGCGCACGTTGTCAAAGAAACAGGTGCCACCTTCATTCATCCCTCTAACGACTACCGGATAATAGCTGGCCAGGCAACCGCGGCTTTAGAATTGGTGGAGGAGATCGAAACCCTGGACTTTATCCTTGCTCCTGTGGGTGGAGGCGGCCTCTTGAGCGGAACTGCAATTGCCGCGAAGGCGCTGAATCCAAGAATAAAGGTGATCGGCTGCGAACCGAAAAATGCCGATGATGCTTACCGCTCCATGAAAGCAGGACGCATCATTCCATCCGAGAATCCGAACACCATTGCCGATGGATTAAGAACCTCGCTCGGCGACAAAACGTTTCCCATCATCCGTGATCTCGTAGATGAAATTCTTTTGGCCACAGAGGAGGAAATTATCACCGCAATGCGACATATTTTCGAACGGATGAAAATCGTTGTGGAGCCTTCCGCTGCGGTGCCTTTGGCTGTGTTATTGTCCAATCAACTGAACGTGGCAGATAAGAATGTAGGGGTTATCATATCAGGCGGAAACGTGGATTTCAGCAAGTTCTTTGACGAGATGCTAACAAGTATCAAACGTTGAACAACGCTTCGAGGTGGCTTAACTAACGCGTACGCGTCACAGGCGTGTTTGCCCGATGCCTCTGAATGGGCGGATGCAAATTATAAGGAGTAAGCAATGTACTTTCTCTATGTGGATGAATCAGGGGATAATGGCGCCTCTGGCTCTCCCTATTTTATTCTCTGTGGCCTGGTAATCCGGTTTGACCGGTGGAATGATTTCTTCGACGTATTGAAAGGATTTCGGCAATCTATTCGGGACAAGCACCGTTTTCTGAGCACTTACGAGTTGCATTCAAGAGACCTGCTCAGAAGTTCGGGCTTTTTCAGCAAAACAGGACTCCACTTAGCAGCAAGAATCGCCATTTACCAAGAAAGTGTAGCTTTCTTGTCTAGACAAGACGAGTACGTCAGACTAATGGCGGTCAGTATTGACAAATCTAAAAAATGGGGTTCCCATGTTACTTACGCCGAGAAAGCCTGGCAATTGCTGATCCAAAGATTTGACAATTTTCTCTATCGTAACAGTGGGTATGGCATCATCATAGCAGATGCGGGGTACAAAAGTTTGGCCCGAAAGGTCTATCGGAAAATGAGAGTCTATAATCCTATCCCTTCAAAGAAAGAAACCATGGACTTTTATTTTCAGCCTCTGAAGTTGGTTCTCGAGGACCCGAACTGGAAGGATTCCAAGGAGTCATATTTCCTTCAATTAGTTGATGTAGCTTGCAATGCGGTGAAGTTGGAAGTAGTTCCCTCTAAGAGAGCAAAGCGAAAGAGATATTCCGACGTGTTCAAGCTTCTGAAGCCTATTGCGATACCCGCGATATCAAAAACCGGCGACGGGATTGTTCACTACCCCTAATGAAAAACCTCCCTTTGACAGGAGGCTTTTCAATATCTTACCCCGACCGCTTCCGGATACCCGGATTAAGCCGAGCATTATTATATACGGCAACAACCTTCTTCTTGTCAAGCACTTTTTTTAATAAAACCTCTAACTACTGTATCAATAAGCACTTAACGGTCGTACCTGCAGGGAATATTAGCGCCTGTCGGTCGCGCACGCTCTGCTTTCAGTTTGTGCGTTCTTTGCCGCGCGAAAAAGAAAGCGGGTGTTGAACACCCGCCGGGCCGTAAAATCGGTTTATGGTTCACAGTCCACGGTTGATGGTAAGAGCGTTAAACCTAAACCATGAACTGCTGACTGCCTACATTTCGGTTATCATCTGTTTTATCGTTCCAGTGGTCAGGGATTTTGGCCGTTCGATGGCAAGACCCAAGGCTCTATCCCAGATCAGCTGGGCCAGAACGCCCATGGCACGGGAGACGCCGAATAGTACGGTATAAAAGTCGTACTCCCTGATCCCATAGAACCACTGGAGAACTCCTGAGTGGGCATCCACATTGGGCCAAGGGTTCTTGGCTTTGCCGTGCTCTTTGAGAATGTCAGGTGCGGTCTCGAAGATCATGCTGCATAGTCTGAAAAGATCATCGTCGGGCATATGTTTCAAGGCAAACTCTCGCTGAGCCGTGTATCTAGGATCTGTCTGTCTTAAGACCGCATGACCATATCCCGGAATAACCTGCCCGCTGTTTAGGGTATCCCACAAGGCTTTGGAGAGTTCCTCTTTTGTGGGAACCCTTCCTCCGAGTTTTTCCATGAGGTTCTGAATCCAGCGCAGAACCTCTTGATTTGCCAGTCCGTGCAATGGTCCGGCCAAACCGTCCATGCCAGCGGAGAGGGAGTAGAATGCATCAGATAGCGCAGATCCAACTAAATGGGTGGTATGAGCGCTTACGTTTCCACCTTCATGGTCGCAGTGCAAAACCAGATACAATCTCATCAATTCGTAATATTCGGGATTATCGATACCCATCATGTGGGCAAAGTTTGCGCCCCAGTCCAACCTCTTGATGCCTCGAATTCTCTTCCCGTCTTTGTAAGTCCGGCGATATATGTATGCGGCAATTGCGGGAAGCTTGGCCAACAGGTTCATCACGTCCTCATACATGGGATCCCAGTATTCGGTCTTGGGAATACCTTCGTTGTACTTCTTAACAAATTCGGAGGTGGACTGAAGGGATAGTATCCCGACGGCGAATTGGGTCATGGGATGCATGTCCGTGGGAAGAGCTTTAAGAATCTTCCAGGTGCTTTGTGGTACCTCTCCCCTGCTCTGCCACTCCTTGGTGATTTCTTTGACATCCTTTTTGGTGGGAAGTTCACCGGTCATGAGCAGCCAGAAGATTCCCTCAGGGAGCGGTTCCTCTCCGCCCCTTGCCTTGGGGAGCTTCTCCCGAAGCTGGGGGATATTATACCCGCGGAACCTAATTCCCTCCATGGGATCCAGAAGCGAGGTTTCCCAGACCATGCACTTGATGCCCCTCATACCACCGTAAGCTTGCTGCACAGTGGCCTGAGAGAGGACCTTATCACCATGCTCTTTCACCAAAGACTTGACTTCATCCCTTAACTCCGGAATCTTCTGGGCCAGTTTTTCTTTTAAGGACATGTCCATTCCTCCTGTTCGGTTAATGTGAATTATCTGCGAATTCTCACTTAAAGAAGAACTCTATTTCCATCTTGGCGTTATCAAGAGAATCAGAGGCGTGAACCGAGTTCTTGTTCGTGTTTATGGCCAAATCGTGTCTGATGGTTCCTTTTTTCGCCTTCTTGGGATCAGTTGACCCGATCAACTCTCTTAAGCCCTTCACCCCATTGTTCTTTTTCAGAAGAACTGCCACCACTTCTCCTGAAGAGACGTATTTCACCAACTCATCATAAAAAGGTTTCCCCCTATGAATCCCGTAGAATCTCTTGGCCTGATGAGGGGAGAGTTTGACCATCTTGAGCTCCACTATCTTAAATCCAGCCCTCTCCACCCTTTTTAAGATTTCGCCGATTAGGTTCCTTTGAACCGCATCGGGCTTAATCATGAGAAACGTCTTTTGCACCTTATTTCAAACGCGACATTCTGCGCCCGGGGTAAAGAACCTTGGTGGCTCTGGGCATTGGCACCACCGTCTGATGATGCGGATCATTTGAGTATGGCTGCGTGAGCCAGCACACCTAGTGAGGGTTTCTGGTTTTTTTCTTTCGGGCTAATTCAAAACCGATCTCCAGAGCCTTCAGATTCTTCTCCTGGGTTCCCTTGGGAGCTCTGGCCTGCAGTGCTTCGGACAATCCTTTTCTGGAGACAATCTTGGTCAAGGAAGCAATGGTCCCCAAAGCGATTATGTTGGCCACCATGGGAGTGCCTATACGATCACGGGCAAGCTGACCGAAGGGAAAAGCATGTACCTCATAGGCCGGAAGCTGGGTAACCGAATCGGAATCCACAACCAGGATTCCGTCCTCCTTAAGTGCCTGATGATATGTATCACAGGCTTCCTGGGTCAGACACAAAAGCACGTCGAGCTTGACCGGTTTAGGGTAATAGATCTCCTTGGAGCTCACCACCACATCTGATCGGCTTGCCCCTCCTCTGGCTTCAGGGCCATAACTTTGAGTCTGGACCACATTCTTGCCGTCAGTTATCCCAACGGCCTCGGCCAGGACCATCCCGGCAAATATCATCCCCTGCCCCCCCGAGCCGGACAGTCTTATCTCGAATCTGTCGTCGATATCTGTTTTCTTCTTGGTTTTGTCCATTTCTTCACGAATCCCAGTTTCTACGAAGTGCCTCAGGAAGCAGAATAAAGGAAGGAATTGCTGGAGTGTGAAGCTTTAGCTTTACCTCGAAACCCTGGCAGAGTAGAAAACTGATTATTGGCAAACCTAAAGGTCAACTTTGATCTTGAGATTGGCACTCCAGAATTCGCTTTTTGGCCCACGAATAGTCTGTCTCTTTGCCTCCGCCTCTGGTCCCTTGATCCTTTCATATCACGCATTTCCCTGCGCTTCGGCTATGACCTTGTCGTATTCTTCACAATACTCAGGAAACTCGATATCCCACAGGACCCCGGTGAGAAATTTGCCTCTCAGTTTCTCCGGCGGGACTTTGCCGGCCGCAGAAATGGGGATGGCATGTTGCTTTTGCCATTTCATCATCTCTACCGGCCCGCCCTCTTTGTTCAGCCTGCCGTAAAGGGTATGACAGTGACTGATCACTTCCAAAAGAGAAAACCCGTTCTTGAGAAGGGCCTGCTCCACCAGTTTTTCCAACTGAACCACATGATAAACGGTTCCCCGGGCCACGAAAGGAGCGCCTGCAGCAATGGACAATTTGGCTATGTCGAAAGCCCTCTCCCGATTTCCGTAAGGGGCGGTAGTTCCCATCTTCATGAAGGGAGTGGTGGGAGCGAACTGGCCTCCGGTCATCCCGTAGGTCTGGTTGTTGATCAGGATGGTGGTCAGATCGATGTTACGTCGGCAGGCGTGGATGAAATGGTTTCCGCCTATGGCCAGGGCATCTCCATCGCCAGTGATTATGATGACTTTCAGACTCGGTTTGGCCAATTTGACCCCGGTACCAAAAGCCAGTGGTCTGCCGTGAGTGGTATGCAGGGTATTGAAATCGACATATACAGGCATTCGACTGGAGCATCCAATCCCTGAGATCATCACCACCTCATCTCTGGAAAGCTTGAGTTTATCTATCGCCCGGATGATGGCACCCAATACAATGCCGATCCCGCATCCGGCACACCAGACATTGGGGAACTCCTTTTTGGTTCTCAGGTAATGGTGAGTTACCTTGGGCATTCGCTCCATATCACTTTTCCTCCCTGACTTTGCGGAAGATCTGTTCCGGGGTGATGAGCTCGGAATCGTATCGATTCAATCCCCGCACCCGAGTTCTCCCCTGATTGACCCGATTCACCTCGCCCACCAGTTGCCCTTGATTGAGCTCAGCCACAAGGACTAAATCCAGCTGTTCTAAGATACGTTCCATGTATACGTCTGGAAAGGGCCAAATGGTAAGCGGCTGAATTAAGCCCACCTTCATTCTTTTATCCCGGGCCATGCGGACGGCCTGTCTGGCCGCACGAGCCACGATTCCATAAGCGAACACCGCCACATTGGCGTCCTCCATAAGTTCCTCTCTCACCTCAACGATATCGCTTATGTTGTTAGTGATCTTGTTTTTCAATTTATCGAGCTTCGCCTTGATGGCCACCGGCCTTGAGGTAGGAAATCCGGAGGGGTTATGAGTTAAACCAGTGACGTTGTACCGATATCCCTCTCCGAAGGAGGCCATGGGTGACACGAAATGCGGGTTTATCTCAAAATGCTCGTACCATTCGGGAGGAACCGTGGGCTTCATGCGATTGATTACCCTTATCTCACTGGGATCCGGAAAAGTGACCTTTTCCCGCATGTGTGCTAGGACCTCATCCATCAAGACCACCACCGGCGTCCGATATTTTTCGGAAAGGTTGAATGCCCGCACGGTTAAATCGAAACACTCTCTAACGGAGGAGGGACCCAAGGCGATGGCCTGATAATCTCCATGCGTGCCCCAGCGGGCTTGCATGGTATCCGACTGCGAGACCTTGGTGGGCAGACCGGTGGAGGGACCGCCTCTCTGCACATCCACGATCACGCAGGGGACTTCAGCCATGTAGGCATACCCTATGTTTTCCTGCATAAGGGAAAAGCCCGGACCGCTGGTCGCAGTCATCGACTTAACCCCGGCCACAGACGCCCCTATGATTGCAGCCATGCTGGCAATCTCATCCTCCATCTGAATGAACTTCCCTCCCACCTTGGGCAGCCGGCGGGCCAGATACTCTGCTATCTCGGTGGAAGGCGTAATGGGGTAACCGCCAAAGAAACGGGCACCGGCAGCAATAGCTCCTTCGGCACAAGCCGTATTTCCTTGCATCAGCCTCACTTCTTGGTCAGCCATCATTTTTGTTTCTCTTCTTTGGATTCTTTTTTCTCCCGAGCTTTCACCGTAACGGCAAAATCCGGACACCTCAACTCACACATCCCACATAGAGTACATTTCTCCGGGTAGGTAAGCAGGGGCAGGCCATTCTTATCCGAGGTCAAAGCTCCGGTGGGACAAAAAGCTACGCAGATGCCGCATTTCTTACACCAAGCTTCAAATATGTGAACCTTTTCCACCCCGGCCCCCTTATCACTCAAAGTCGCCCTTCTCGTCTCGTCTGCCAATTTCACAATCCTTCCGTCCGTATAAAAATTACTTGACTTTAGCAACCGTACATAATAAACTTACTTAAGGCGAAAGTCAAGTCATTTGGCGAAAATTTGTCTTTTTTTTGACTGAGTCTGGTAACCATGAAAGCAATCAACTACAAATTCAGAGAAAAACTCAACTCCACCATAGGTGGAGAGGCTCACGGTTTCTGCTATCAGTGCGGAGCCTGTGTGGGAGACTGTCCGGCAGCCATGTATTCTCCGGAGTTCAATCCCCGGGAGATACTCTTAAGTGCCATCCTGGGCGACGAGGAGGCTTTAACCGGTGAAAATTCGCCTATCTGGAACTGTACCAACTGCTATACGTGCTACGAAAGATGCCCCCAGGCGGTCAGACCGGTGGAAGTGATCATCGCCTTGAAGAATATTTGTTTTGAAAAGGGAACTAATCCGCTTGAGGTAAAAGATATAGTGGATAGCGTAAAGGACGCCGGTCGAACGGTCAAGATAACCTCGTTATCAGATAGAAGGAGAAAAGAGTTGGGGCTAAAAGAGGTAAAGATCGTCCCCATGGAGGAGCTGAGGGAGCTTTTTGAGCCGTAAATCCGATTCTCTTGTAGGCAATCGTTGTCGCAGGAAGAATATCTACTCAAGACTCGTGGGATAACTATCAGGTTGACGCAATGAAATACGCACCATTCTTCGGATGTATGATCACGGTTAAATACCCCCAGATGGAAGCTGCGGTAAGAAGAACGGCAGAAAAGCTGGGGATGGAATTGGTGGATTTGGAGGGTTTTTCCTGTTGCCCTGATCCCATCTTTTTCAAGGCTACGGACAAACTGATATGGCTTACCATAGCCGCCCGGAATATCTGCATCGCAGAGGAGGCCGGGCTGGATTTGATAACCATGTGTTCCGGTTGTACCGCTACTCTGTGCGAAGCAAATTATCATCTATCCCGTGAACCGGAGTTGAGGGAGAAGGTGAACAAACGTTTAAAGAAAATCGGAAAAGAGTATAAGGGCACCATATCTGTCAGGCACATCGTCACCGTTCTGCGCGACGATCTGGGTATCGAAAAGGTCAAAAAATCGGTCAAGCGACCGCTAAATAACATCAAAGTGGGAATTCACTATGGCTGTCATCTTCTGAAGCCGTCGGAGATAATGCGGGTGGACGACCCCGATTCTCCCACAATCCTGGAAAACCTGTTTGGCGCTATCGGGGCACAGGTAATTCATCATGAGAAGCAAGTCCTCTGCTGCGGAAAAGCCTGCATGTCCGAAGCCATCCCGGAAAAGATGACCTATGACGTTCTGACTTCCCTGAAGAAATCCGGTGCAGATTGCATGGGCTTAATCTGCCCCACTTGCTTCGACGAATTCGATCTGGGACAGATAAAGCTTTCCAGAAAGCTCAAACAAGACTTGACCATCCCGATTTTGTATTATTTTCAGTTCTTAGGTTTGGCCCAGGGTCTCTCCCCGCATGACGTAGGACTGCATCTGCACAAGACCAAAACCGACGAGATCGTCAAAAAATTGGCTTCGTAAAACGACGCCAACCTGAAAAGCCACCTCTGACTGGAGATGGCCGTTATCTTCAACGATTTTTCCCTGGGATTACAACACTCACCATGGCCTTGGAATTGAGATTCTGAACCCAGGGTTAATTTCTGGGGTTTTCTATTTTGCTATTGCAATTTCGATCTTTTCAATGTTAATTTGAATTCGTCGGGGAGTTCATTTCGCTCAGAAATGGCTTCCAACGGGAAAACGAAGCAGGAACTCTGAGCATCCAGCCTTAGCGTTCCAGTGCACAGAAGGAGATATCGGCCTAGGTGCTTGATATTACCTCCTAAAATAGGAGAAAGATATGGCGAGCAAAACCAAAGTCTTTTGGATACTCTTGATGGCTTCGGCGATCCTCTTATCCGCCGGATGCAGTGATAAGAAGAAGTCGACCGAATCGGAACCTCCCAAGCAGACCTGGACTATCCTGGGTTACTTCGACGGCAACACCCCTCAGGATACGATGGGAGCTGACACGTGTTCTTATGTGATTAAGGACGTCCAGGAGGCCGAACAGGTGGGGTCCACCGAGGAAGTCCAGACTGTTGTGATGTTAGGCTCCAGCAAAACATACGGAGACTGCAACTATTATCATATAGAGAAACATCTGAATGAGCTTCCCGATTCGATCAGCTCGGAAGTCTTAGACAGTCTGGGCAGGAAGGATATGTCCGATCCTCAAACTCTGCGCGATTTCATCCAATATGGGGTGGATCATTATCCCGCCGATCACTACCTGTTGATCCTCAATGACCACGGCGGCGGGTGGAAAGGAGCCTGTCTGGACCAGGTAAACGGCGACTCGGCCATGATGAGCCTGCCGGAACTCTCGTCCGCTCTTTTGGGTTACAGCTTCGACATAATCCTTTTCAACGCTCCCTCCATGTCCATGCTGGAGGTGGCATATCAATTGAAGAACAGGGCCGATTATCTGGTGGCGTCGCAGTACAGCCTTTCAATGAACAACATATTGGGTTTTCCCACCTGGCTGCAAGATTTGACCGACAACCCGAACGTGAGCGCAAGCAGCTTGGCCCAGAGCATTGCGACGGCAATCCACAGTGCGGCGGTGAATAAAGGAGTAAGGGTTTCAATCTCCGCCACCGATCTTTCCGACGTGGATGTTCTCACTTCCAAGGCAGCGGATTTGGGCAGCTTGCTGGTGGTTGATACTGGAGACAACTGGGGAGAGGTGGTAGATGCCCGCCAGACCTCGAGTCACACCGAACTGGGCTATGTCAATGCCGACCTCAAGAAGTTCTGTGAGAATATCCAGGATTCCACAAATCTCAGCTCGATCATCAAGGATGCTGCCGGAGTGGTGCAGAGCGCCGTTGAAGATGCGGTGATAAGAACGCTCAGCAGTGAGCCGGAACGGGGCTATGGTGGCCTTTGCATTTATTTCCCGCGTGAGCCCGTATATTTCGACTCTACCGAGTACGTCCAGGTTGATTTTGCGGACGCCAATTGGCATACCTTTTTGTCCAGTTTCACCCAAGCTTATCTGCAAACCACTACCGGGAGTCTGTTGATACGCTCACACCCAGTAAAAGGTGCAAGCATCTATCTTGACTTAGAAGATACGGGTCTGGTGACAGATGCCACCATTAACGGTATTCCAGACGGCGACCACACCATAATGTTGTTTAAAACCGGCTATTACCCTGCCGGGCCGTATGCAGTCCAAGTCCATGCAGGAGAGACAAGGGAGTATACATTTCCATTCGGGTATTAACCATCTTCTCCAGCCGGCCAAGGATATTTCAGTCGCAGACGAAAGCCACCAGGACTCTTTAATGTAGCTTGGCACAGCAGCATTTTATCTGTTTTTCTGTATCTTTCCCCAAAATGATATAATCACAGCTACGGTTATACATGAATTGGGACTCCAACGGGCTATCCGTTATGAGGGGATAGAGTGTACTTCACCCTTTTGCATCATGTTTAGCAGCCCAATATATCCAGATAGGTCTACTTACATGAACCCGCATTTTTGCGAGCACTGTCTTGACTTGTTGTGAAATATTCAATGGTAATTCAGGAGGTCCATTATGTTACGCACATCCATCCTCAAAACAACTTTCTTTTTGGTTTTTGTATGTGTTGCCGTTTCCCAAGCCCAGGAAGCGCGGTCACCTGCTCAGGACGTAGAGCTAAGAATCTGGTTCGGCAAGGAAGAGTATTTGGTTAAGGAGATAGTTATGCTGCATGGCAGCTTGAAGAATAATCGAGACACCACCATTTATTTCTGGGCAGACGAATTGTACTCCCTTACAATGAAAGATAAAACGGGTGAGGTTTATCCAAAAAAAATGTTCACGCAGGGATGGAGTCCAGGCCCAACTCATTCGCTGAGGCCTGGAGAAACTCACCGATTCTATGAAGATATTTTATTCACCTATACCATTTATGAAGGGCTCCCCGTGGAAACCTACTTCTGTTTTATGACTTTGCACCAGTATCTTGGGGAGATGATAACCTCTGACACAGTGCAATTCGTAGTAAAGGAACCCACGGGTTTCGAAAAAGATGCCCAGAGATTATTCATTGAGGCACAAAAGCTCAGCTGGAGCACTGGAAAATCTGATCAAGCATTTGCGGTGTATCAACAACTTATTAGAAAGTATCCTAACAGTGTTTATGTTCCGGGTGCTGTCTATGGAGCAGCACTGTGTTACCTATACTCGGATTCGACCGAAAAAAAGAAAACAAGTGTTGCAATGTACGTGAATTTGATCGAAAACTATCCTGATTTCCTCAGTGTAAGTCGCTATTTTCTGCCGATCTACAGTATCTATTTAAGTATGAAAGATAAAGCAGGGGCAACCAAGACCATGCAGGAATTGATCGAAAAACACCCCGACACCAAGATTTCGGAGAGGGCGGAATATTGGTTGGAAAAGATTGAGAAGTGGGAATTTGAGTAGGTTGGGTCGCGATCCCGCCTCTGGCGGGGGAGCGACTCGACAGTCTTTTCCTTCTTGTCGGGCAGTCTTACGACAGCCCGACTTACAGACTTGCCGCTCCAAGAGGAGGGAAAAACATGATGAAGAAGACTAATTTTATATGGGCCACTTTCATATCGGCCGCTGCGTTAATTTGTTTTGTCCTCTGTGAGACAGGGCTATCTCAGAGCCAGAGTGAATATTCTTTGATTCGAAGAACGGTCTATCATGATCCTTTGATCTCTCGTTCGGGTGGGGTTCAATCCCCGCCCGATCAAGTGAATGTAGCTTGAAACAGCAGAATTCTACTTGTCTCTTTCTTTCACTCCCCAATCCGTTCGCGCACTCAGCCAAACCATCCAGCCATTTAGACCCTCCTCCAAGCCTTCTCGCTTTCCACAAGAGATTTGGCTATCGAAAAAGGAATAGCGATGTCCGCAGGCCGACCTGCCAGGGACTCGTCTCGTTCGGGCGGGGGTTAAACCCCCGCCCGATCAAGTAAGTAAATCCGGAGGCCGGTGACAATCTCACCCTTGTCAGCAGGTAATCTGACGAGGGAATTTCGAACCCTCCTCGATAATTTTCGTATAAGAAAACCGGCGAGGCTAAAGACCGTATTTGCTTTTCAGCGCTCTGCAGTTTTGGAAGGTCCCTTTCTCGCCAAAAGGATCTGTCAGAAGCCCGACGCAAAATGTCTGGCGTGAGCTGAGCCTCACACGCCCAAAGAAAGGCTTGCACAAGCAAAAAAGACAGCTAAATTATGAATCGATCGTTGGCTTAACCTTTGAAAGGAGCAAGCGATGTCTCTCTCTAAGTTTTTTCGAATTCACTCTTTTCTAACCGGCTTTTTTGTCGTTTTCCTTGTCGCGTCTATTTTCAGTCAGGCACAGGCTGACGTCCCCGACATGATGATTAACACAGATGGGACCCCCAACCTTCACAACGAGGAGCAAATGTGGATATCCCCGGTCGATTCCAACGTGGTGATGATCGTCTGGCGAGACTTCCGTCTTGGATACAGAAGAGTGGGGATCGGCGTCTCCTATGATGGAGGCCATACCTGGGTCGACAGCCTTTTACCGGAGGGCGGCTTCCCTTATCATTCCGACCCTTGCATTTCCGGTGACCGGTTTGGGAATTTCTATCCTTTGACCCTGGCCGTTAGCGCCGATTTCAATTGGACCGACTTCACCCTGTGGAAGACCACCAACAACGGAGCCAATTGGTCAGGGCCTTTTTATGTTGTGAATGACCCCGGGAAACATTTCGAAGATAAACAGTTTCTTGCCATCGACAGAACCGGTGGTATTTACGACGGCAACATGTACGTGGCCTGGGCTCGTTTCCCTTCTCCCACCAGGATCATGTTTGCGCGCTCAACCACAGGAGGCACCAGCTGGGAGGATACCATAGTCGTGGGAAGTCCTCTCGAGGGAGTTGTCGATGCAGGACAGTTTGCCTTTCCTTTTGTGGATGCTTATGGCGACGTGTACGTGGTCTGGGCGGGGTTCTCCGAGATCGGAGGAAATCTCTATTACGGCCAAAAGATGGTCAAATCCATTGACGGAGGCCAAACCTTCACCGATCCTGAGGTGATCTTTGAAAATGAAATTGTAAGTGTTGCTCCCGGCGGAATTCACATTTACAATTCTGTGGCTATGGCCGCGGACATAACCGACGGACCTTACCGGGGTTACATCTATTTCACGGTGCCGGACGGAATGTGGGATGACTCTGGTTTCCATTCCGACATCTGGTTTATGAAGTCAACCAATGGCGGAGCCAGCTGGACCTCACTTAGACGGGTCAATGATGATCCTTTGGGCAAGAATGTCTACCAGTTTCATCAGTGGATTACGGTCAACCAGAGAGGAGCCATCATCATTCTTTTCTATGATCAGCGAAACGATCCGCCCCTCTATGAGAAATTCGATACCTATATTGCCTTCTCCTTCGATGGAGGAGGGACTTTCACCACAAACTATCGGGTCTCCGATGTTTCGTCAGACCCATTCTGTGCTTTGGCAGGGCAAAGCATCACGGATAACCCCCCGGCAACTAGTCAACCCCATTTGTCAAGCCTGAAACCACAAGCTCCCATGGCCGGACTCTTGGGCGAATATATTGGAGTCGTCGCTTACAATGACCAGATTCACTGTGTCTGGACGGACACCCGGGATGGAAATCAGAACGTTTATTATTCCAATTTCGGAATTCCCCTTTTGCGGCCCAGACTTTACCTTCCGCTGAACGGATACGATCAGTTCACCGCATACCCCACCTTCATATGGGCGGCTTGTGGATATTTCGATGAAGTGACCTACAATCTGGAAATCTCCACCGACAGCACCTTTGCCAGCATTGATTTTGAATATGGTGATATAGATACCAGCACATTCACGGTGAGTTCGCCTATAGCTCAGGTTCGATACTTCTGGCGGGTCAAGGCGTTCAGGAGCACGGACGCGGCCGAAAGCGAATATTCTGATGTCTGGAATTTCAATTGTGTGAGTGAGGTAGAAGATGAAACCGACGGCAGAGAAAAACCTTCTGAATTCACCCTTCAGCAGAACTACCCGAATCCTTTCAACCAAACCACCAAGATAGAATTTACTCTAGCCAAGTCGGGCTTCGTCAGCTTAAAGATCTATGACATCCTGGGACGGGAGGTAAGAACCTTAGCTTCCGAACGTGTGTCTTCGGGTTATAAATCCGTGCTCTGGGATGGTAGGAATGACTCCGGGTATGAGGTCGCTTCGGGAGTTTACTTCTACCGGTTACAAGTCGAAGATCCCGCCTCCGGGCAGATTGGAGATTTCACCGAGACCAAGAGATTGGTGCTGTTGAAATAGAGTTTCCTTGATTCGCGAAGGACACGCCTTTCATCCTCATGTGCTTGGGGGCACAGCAATTATGGCGGAGAACTCGACATTGCCAATGTGACTTCCATAGTCAATTGCCTAATTGTCGGTAAGTTGCAGCGTAGCTATCAGCCGAATACCAATATCCAGATTTCAAAGACCCGGCCGAATCTCTGAGTTTAGAGGTTCGGCTTCTCTGCCTTCTGAGCGCCCCTGTAAAGCAAAATATCGCTTGACAACTCAGAATTTTGCGTTATTCTAAGAGCAGAAATTCTTGTTAGGCAGAAGAACATTCGAGACGGGATGCTATCCTTCTCTGTGACTTAAGACGCCGGAGGTCTTTATGCTGAGATTTAAAATGTTCATTCCGGCAATCTTTACTGTCGTTTTGGTCTTGCCTGCATTGCCTACTCTTGGCCAAACTCCTCACATTCTTTCCACCTCACCAGCGCAGAATGAGCTGAATGGCTCCGTGGATGCCAATATTTCAGTTACATTTAACGTCGAGATGGACTCAGGAACGATCTCAGAATCAAGTTTCGTCGTGTTTGGAGACAAGGCTGGATTCTACTCGGGCAACATTAGCTACGACGGAATCTCGCTCACAGCTCAGTTTGAACCCAACCTAGACTTCGCATTTGGCGAACGACTTAGTGTGGTTCTCACGGAAACCATCGAATCAGCCGCTGGGATTCCGATGGCGGAGAGCTTCTGCTGGTCTTTTACAGCAGTCACCACCGAAACGGATCTTGTTTTCTACTACTCTGACAGTTACTTAGTTCCTTGGATACCAAATGCAATCTGTTCTGCTGATTTCGATGGTGACGGAAATGTCGATATTGCTACGACAAACGGAGATGCAGTCTCAGTCGCCCTCGGCAATGGTGACGGAACATTCGCTGATACTGTCAATTATGCTCCCGCCGGAGGCAGTTACCAGCCAATTATCTCGGCAGATTTCAACAATGATGGAGCAGTCGATCTTGCAACAGTGTCAAGCGTAACTGAGGACGTTGAAGTGCTTATGAACAACGGTGATGGGACCTTCGCACCTGCAGTAGTCCTCACCGTGCTTGGTAATGCAGAAGATATATGTGCGGACGATTTCGATGGAGATGGCTATCTGGACATTGCAGCAGTGTGTCCCAACCCATCGGCCGAGCTTTCAGTGCTCATGAATGGTGGCGATGGTACGTTTCTCCCCCCTTTAGGCTATGACATAAACAAGAATCGACTGGTTTGCTCAGCTGATGTCGACAATGATGGCGATTTCGATTTGCTAGCGGCCAGCATCACTGGTTCGATTGCAGTTGTCCTGAATCAAGGTGATGGTACATTTGTGCTCGGCGGAGACTATGACGCTGGACCTGGCCAAAGACATAGTCTGGCCTCCGGCGATTTTAACTCAGATGGCATTATCGACATTGCCGTCGGCAAACACAGCACTTTCAGTATCTCGGTACTGCTCGGGACTGGTGGTGGCTCCTTTGGTCCTGCAATCGACTACGAGACTGACGAGGACCCCAGAAAGGTCCTAACAGGTGACATTGATGGCGACGGCCATCTGGACATTCTGTCAGTCAATACAAGCTGGCCGATTAGAGAGTACTCCATACTACTGAATTCGGGAGACGGAACGTTTCTACCTCCGATAGACGGAGACGCCATAAACGCTGGAACAAACTCAGCAACCTCGGCAGATTTTGATAATGACAGTGATTTGGATTTTGCCTTCTGTGGACAGGCTTCGCCAAATGGGAGAATAGTAGTTTTGCTTAATGATGGGTATTGCCTCGATCTCGATGGAGATGGGTACGGTGAGCCTGGCCATGAGAATAACGAGTGCGAGGAAGACAATTGCCCCACAGTCTACAATCCTGATCAACTTGATTCTGACGGAGACGGAATTGGCGATGCGTGCGATTCTCTATATTTCAGGTCTGATATTTACATTGGTGGTGGGCGCAACATGATTGCGGACCTGAATGGCGATGGATTCAACGATATCATAGCCGAGTACACGTTCATTAGCGACGGAAATGGCAGTTTCCTGTATCACGATTCTCTTGGCGTCGGATCATCGATCGGTCGCGAGAATGATTTGGCTGATATTGACAATGATGGGGATCTGGATTTTATCCGGTGTGGCACTACCATCATTGTGTATCTAAACGACGGCACTGGCCATTTTCTGCCAGACACATCCTACGACTGCTCTCCAGGCAATGTCTACGTAACTTGTGCCCGAGACCTGAACAATGACGGGCAGGTTGATATCGTCGCCAATGGGCATGGCTACACTTATCCAGCGAATATCCTTTGGAATCAAGGGGACGGCCATTTCACCATCCAAGATGTGGCCCCGTACGGAACTAGCACCGGAGTAGCTGTCGGTGACTATGATAATGATTCTGATTTTGACCTTCTCTGGTCATGCAATATCGCCACCACATACGTAGCTGCAAACGATGGAAGGGGTAACTTCTCCTATGCCACAGGTATTAGGTATGGCGCCACGCAAAATGATGGTGGGGCTCCTGCCAGCACTTTCTTGGATCTCAACTCAGATGGCCTGCTCGACGTGATATGGGTTGGCTTCTGGGATCATCCTGAGGATGTGGGCAGCTATCTATACATCAATGAGGCAAACAACTCCTTTTCGTACAACGGTAGCTTCTTTCACATGGAGTGGTTGCACAGGAGCGCAGACGTGGACAGCGACGGTGACGAGGACGTCGCTCCAAGGTACTTGAATGACTGCTCAGGGGATTTAGTTCCTCTAGAAACAGATGAATGGCCGCGGTGGATGGGTCTCGGGCATCTCAATGAGGACGGACATCTTGATAAAGCCGATGCTGACGGCTTCGTTCACTACAATATACTGAATTCTGATCCGAATCTAGCGCCTTCTGCACCGGTGGGTTTGTCTGCGTCGGTCACAGATAGCAGCATCACTTTCCAGTGGCTACCGTCAAGCGACGATACCACACCGGAGAACTTGCTAAAATACAATCTCCGCGCAGGCACAACACCTGACGGTAATGAGATAATGTCGGGCGTCACTCCGCCCTGGTGGCCCAATGTTGAGCACAACGAGAGTTGGACACTGTACTTGGATATGACACAGTTCTGCGATGTCTACTGGTCAGTGCAGGGTCAGGACGGTAGCTACATGCGGTCAGATTGGGCACCGGAACATGTAGCCAAGTATGATCCTGATGGGGACGATTTGGGCTATGCCTGTGACAACTGTCCAGTAGACTATAACCCCGATCAAGAAGATGAAGATGTGGATGGCATTGGTGATTCCTGCGATGTCTGCACCGACACAGATGGTGACGGGTATGGCGATCCTGGCTTCCCGGCCAACACCTGCGACCTTGATAATTGTGCGGCGATTTCCAATCCCAATCAGGAGGATCTCGACGGCGATACCGTAGGTGATTCTTGTGACAACTGTCTCACTGCCTACAATCCGGAGCAAGAAGATACCGATGAGGATGGTGCAGGCGATAGCTGCGATGCCTGCCCCAACCACCCGGAGGATGACTGTTGTAATCCCATCGGTTCGAATCAGCCACCGCTCGTAACCTCGCCTGAAGCTGACACCGCAGTGCCAGGTCAACCGCCCTTCGTATATATCGCCACAGCCAGTGATCCGGACTGTGATGGTTCAGAGCTTGGACTAAGCTACCGAGATTATCCCTCCTGGTGTACCGTTAACGAAGATACCATCTCCGGTGCCGCAGAATGTGATTTTGCTGACACCTCATTCAACGTGATCGCCTTCGACGGTGATTTGACCGACACCCTGAAGGTGACTTTGATCATTGATCATTCGAATGTCCCTCCGTCAATAACGCCCATCGGGGATACCATCTTCACCGCCTTCTTTGACAGCTTTGTGTATTATCCTACCATAGTCGATCCCGATGATGAGGTTCACACAATTACCTACCTGGAATATCCCCACTGGTGTTCAGTTCAGAACGATTCACTTATTGGCACTGCTCCCGACACGATTTTCTTGGAAACATTGACAGCGGTAGTGCAAGACTATTGCAACGCCGACACTCTGTCATTCATAGTACGAACGTATCTCCGGGGCGACTGCAATGAGGACGCCGGCATAGACATTGCCGATATCATGTGCCTAATAAACTACCTGTTCTTAGACGGGTCGCCACCTGATCCCCTGTGGATCGTGGATTGCAATTGTGACGGGACAGTAGACGTTGCTGACGTGATGTATCTGATCAATTATCTGTTTATAGGTGGATCGCCGCCTGGCTGTTAGTTACAACTGAGCTATTGCCGAGCCGCAAGAATCGTCTGTTCTTGCGAACGTCCTAACCTTTTGATTCCCAAAAACAAAGCTGCTGAACACAGTTTTCTGTCGTAGCTTGTTGCGAGAACCTCGGAAGCGTGGCAGGTTTTATCCCGCGTGTTTTTCCATTGAGTTCATTAAGTCGTTACAAATACGAAGCTTAGCCAAGCCCGCAGGAATTCCCGTGTCTTCGGATTTTCGGCATGGACTTTGTTTGCAATCAAACCCGAGGAGAAACCACGGACTGGGGTTCTGCGTAGCGACGCCGACGGGGATAGAGTAACAAACATCCGAGACGCGGTTTGTTGGGTAAGCTACGTATATGGTGGCGGTCCTGCTTCTGACCCAATGTGGACCGGAGATGGCAATCGTGACGGAACTGTTAAGTTCGGTAATGTAGTTTTTCTAGTCACTTATCTCTTCGGAGGCGGTCCGCCACCTGTCCCAATTGAATCCAGCAATGCAGAACGAGGTAGCATCCATCGTCTCAAGCAAAGACTTGCAAAAGAGAGAAAATCAGTTAAATTATTAAGTAGATTATGGGGCTGACCTTTGAAAGGAGGATTTTATGTCTCTCTCTAAATTGTCACGGAATGGGTGTCTTTTGCCCGTTTTTTTTGTCTTAATCTTTGTTGTGTTCAACTTCAGCCACGCGGAAGCTGACGTGCCTGATATGATGATTAACACGGATGGGACGCCGGAGATACACAACGAGGAGCAGATCTGGGTATCCCCGCTGGATTCCACCGTGGTGATGATCGTGTGGCGCGATTTCCGACTTGGCTACAGAAGGGTGGGGCTTGGCGTCTCGTATGACGAAGGCCACACCTGGGTTGACAGTCTTCTATCAGGCGGGGCGTTTCCGTATTATTCCGATCCTTGTCTCTCTGGTGATCGACTCGGGAACTTCTATCCCTTAACGATGAATTACTCCGGCTATGGGTTCAGCGATTTTGCGGAGTGGAAGACCACCGATAACGGAGCAAACTGGTCGGGTCCCTATATGGTCTTAGGTGAGTACGCAGACTATCTGGAAGACAAAGAATTCCTAGCAATTGACAGAACCGGTGGGACCTATGACGGAAACCAGTATCTGGCCTGGGCTCGTTTTCCCAATCCCACCAGGATCATGTCGGTGAGGTCGACTAGCGGTGGCGTAAGCTGGGAAGATACGGTGATTGTGGGGGATCCGGATGACTTTGGAGGATATGATGCAGGGCAGTTCGCCTTTCCCTTTGTGGATGCGTCTGGAAACGTCTATGTTGTGTGGAGAAGCTGGTGTGAAATCGGAGGAGATTGGTACCGCTGCCAGATGATGGTTAAATCGACTGACGGAGGCCAAACCTTCACCGAGCCGGAGAGGGTCTTTGTGAATAACTCCGTGGACGAAGCTCCGGGCGGGATCGACATTTTCAATATGGTGTGTGTAGACGTCGATATCACCAACGGACCTTACCACGGGAATATCTATTTCACCGTTCCGGACGGGGTTCAGGATGGACCTTATTACCATTCCGACATCGTGTTCATGAAATCAAACGATGGCGGGGATAGTTGGACTGAACCAATCCGGGTCAACGATGATCCTTTGGGTCAGGAGGTTTTTCAATTTCATCAGTGGATCACGGTCAATCAGAAAGGGGCCATCATAATTCTCTTCTACGACCAGCGAAATGATCCTCCTCTTTATCGAAGATTCGATGCTTACATTGCCTTCTCCTTTGACGGAGGGGAGACTTTCACCACAAACTATCGGGTCTCAGATGTCTCATCGGACCCAGGTGACGCTTTGGCAGGTCAAAAGATTCCCGAGCGCCTCAGCGGAGCAAATCAGCCATTCATGTCAACCTTAAGACCGGAAATCTCCAAGGCTGGCCTTATTGCTGAATATATCGGGGTTGTGGCTTACAACGACCAGGTTCACTGCACCTGGACGGATACCCGGGACGGAAATCAAAACGTCTATTACTCCAACTTCGGGATTCCCTTGCTGCCACCCCGCCCTTATCTGCCGGAAGACGGAAGCTATCAGTCGACATTATACCCTAGCTTCAAATGGGCGACCTGTGGATATTTCGGTGATGTCACCTATGATCTGGAAATCTCCACGGATAACACCTTCTCCACCATAGACTATGAATACACCGATATAGACACCAACAGCTTCACCGTAAGCTCACCTTTATTTCCGCGTGTGCCGAGGTTGCTGACACCGGAAGATAGCTCAACGGTTAGTGCTTACGGCCCCGAGCTGGTATGGTCAAATGAGAGTCTGGGCTCCGACCTCGAGTACTTCTGGCGGGCCAAGGCCTACCGGATTCCAGATGACACCACAAGTGAATATTCGAATGTCTGGAGTTTCGAGGTGGACGCCAGCGCGCCGGTATTGTACGCCTTACAGGTGTCAGATGATAGTCTGTTTTCGCCCAAGTCTGAGTTCTATGAGTATACCGATATTTACGACACCAGTTTTGCCGTACCGGAGACGCTGTCCGATTCCACGGTGTATTACTGGAGGGTTAAGGCATCGGATGGATTGAAGCACGAAAGCGACTGGCAAGAGCATCCTTTTCAGTTTATCGCCCTTCACTTTACCCGAGGCGACGTCAACTGGGATGGAGTAGTAGACGTGGCAGACGTCATGTATCTTATAAACTACCTTTTCATAGGTGGATCTGCGCCTGATCCTTGGCAGACAGGGGACGCAAACTGCGACGGGGAGGTTGACATTGCTGACGTAATGTATCTAATCAATTACCTGTTCATAGGTGGATCGCCGCCTGGCTGTTAGTCTTGAAAGAAGCAGCAGATTAACTGCGAATTCTGAAGCCCCGGTTCTCTGAAAAGAGTCGGGGCTTTCATATTAACTGGAGATTCTCTCAGGTTGCACCGTGCTGGTAGCTCATCCTCTGCGTTCCCCATGAACACCAACGAGATATCCGTTTCCAACCAATGATTTTGTCCGATTTTTCGATTCTCTGAAAAAAAGTCCTTGACTGGTGATGGGGGTTTATTACATTTATAGAAAGTCTCCGAGCCAACCCGCCTACGGAGCAATCTATGGCAGTTGGCCGATAGGGTTCAGGTGGAAACGCCTCAGCCTCCCGTGCTTGGAAAGGAGATGACGCCGGAGAATAACCAGGCTGCGGAGGCCTGGTATTTTTTTTGAGAGAAAGGTGATAGGCCTCCTCCTCCGATGAGTTCTGAGAATGGCCTCAGAATCGGATCGTTGTCTCGATAATCCAAACTTGCGGGTTCACATCTAATCAAGGAAGGAGGACTTCGCAATGCATCTGACGCGAAGGGTTAGTTCGTTCTTGTTTTCATTCGTCCTGGTCGGTCTTTTTGCAGGTCAGCTTTCTTTCGCTGCCACCCACATTGTGGGACCTGAGGATAACTCGGTTTTCATAGACCAGTGCGACCCGGACACAAACTTCGTAAACTTCGGCGGAATCTTGGTGGCCTCGGAACTAAACGAGAACGCCAGGATTGTCATCCATTTTGATCTAACCGGGTGGGGAGCCGATTCAATCTCACAAGCCAAGCTGTTTCTCTATCATTACCGGGGAGGATACTACACTGGTTCACGAACCATAAACGTATATCCGCTGACTTCCGGTTTCGATGAGTCGACGGCCACCTGGAACTTTCCCTGGACGACTGCTGGGGGCGATTATGACAGCAGCCTCGGCACCTCCGCCAACGTGCCGGAGGAGTTGGAAAACTGGGCGGAATGGGATGTTACAGACCTTTTGAGGAATCGATGGAGCAATGCAGCGGATTATGGATTTTTGCTCAAGGATCCAGTTGAGGATAGTCCCACAGATGGACCATATGTCCGTTTCCGCAGCCATCGCTATTTGAGTGAGTATCCGCAAGAGCTTCCCTATCTTGAAATCCTGACTGAGCCGACCGACGTGGAGTGCCTCGATGATGAAAACACCTATAAGGTCTTTTCATTGGGGCAGAACTTCCCCAATCCATTCAATAGCACAACGCTCTTCCAATTCGAACTGGACAGGTCTGCCTGGGTAAACCTGACCATTTACAGTATTCGAGGTCAAAGGGTGAAGACCGTACTAAACACGCGAAGACAAGCTGGTGCACATGTGATTGAGTGGGATGCAACCGATCAGTATGGAGAACCTGTCTCCAGCGGCATATATCTCTATCGATTGCAGACGGAAGACTTTTCTCAGACTAAACGGCTCTTGTATCTGAAGTGATCAAGTATGAAAGATTCAGACATCTGGTCCGTTAAGCAATCGGTTCGATCTGACTCTCGGCTTTCTCATGTTCCACATAACTGAACATACCAAGTCAAGATTTCGGCGCAGAGGCTCGGCGAGCGTCACAAAGGGTTTTCTTCTGTCTTTTCTTTTTCTGGTGATCGTTTGCGCATGTTCCCGCCCAATCAAGCCAAAATCGGATTTCATCACCGTCAAGTTAGGTGATCTGACCTTCGTCAGGTACTTTGATATTCTGGAAAAGGTCACATTTGAGGGAGACGAAGCTATCAGGCTGTCTGATTTCGTCGATTCGACCATGACCGATTATCCGAAGATTTACGCTTATCGGGTAATCGGATCGGATGGATTCTACGCTGCCAAAAAGGGAAGCCCGGATAACGTCTGGGAACACATGCAGAAAGGTTATCTAAAGCTCAGCGACAGGAAGGCCACGTTTGACGCCAGCCTGGGGCTTGCGGGAAGATACTATGTAAAAGACGTGGCAAGCATTGAGCTGCTGAGAAAGATTGAAACCAAATTCAAGGAAGAAGAGGGCTTCAGCTTTTCTTTGGTGATGGATATGGAGACTGCAACTTATTCGGATTCGGTGGACGCTTTTTACAATGGCCGGAGGGGAATCAGACTGGCTGATTTCGTCGATACCTTGACCTCCACCCCGGAAAACTATACCTACAATCTAATATCTGTCCAGGGAGAGGAGAGGCAATTCTCCTGGTCTGAATTCCAGACCGGGTGGTGGCTTCTGGATCTGGACGTGACCAAGTTCTCTCCTGATCTGGGAGTTGATTCGAGGATACTATACCTGCAAACGATAGAGTTAATCCCCGAAGTTAAATAAATTATGAAGAGAACATTAATACTCTCAATGTTAATTTCTCTCTTGGGTCTGATCTCCTGGAGAGGTGTCTTCGCTGATGAGGTGGACTCGACGAAGAGCGATCTGCCCATCTACTACCTGGGTGAGGTTATGGTGGTGGGAGAAAGAACACAGAAACCTCCTACCGCCATAAGCGAGATCACGGCAGAGGCGATTGAAGCTCAAGGAGCTACCACCGCGGGTGAGGCGCTGTCGTCCGTTCCGGGAGCGTGGGTATCCACCGGAGACAAAAACTCCACCGAGATCATGTTAAGGGGATTCTCCTCCAAGCACGTGTTGATACTGGTGGACGGGCGTCCGGTGAATCTTCCTTATTACGGAGATCTGGATTTGGCCTCCCTGCCGGTGAGCAACATATCGAAAATCAAGGTAATCAAGGGTCCCGCCGCCTCACTTTACGGGGCCAACACCATGGGGGGAATCGTCAATATCGTAACCAAAAGGACTGCCCGAACCAGAACCGGGGATTTGCTTCTCTCGTTCGGAAATGCTGATACCTGGAATTCGATTCTGAATTATGGCTCGAAAATCGGGAATCTGGATTTCTGGTTCTCTGCCGGAAAGAGCAAGTCGGATGGTTTTCATCTTTCAGATGATTTTCGTCCCGGAAGGTGGGAAGATGGTGGTCTGAGAGAGAACAGCGATTATGATAGATTCAATCTGGATGGTAAGCTCAATTACAAACTCTCCCCTCAAACCGATCTTTCTTTCTCTTTGGGCTATTTCGATGGGGAGAAAGGGCTGCCCGGAGGGGTGAACGAGGATCTGCCCAGGTTCTGGAGATTCGTGGAATGGAAAAGGCGTTACTTCGATCTGGCCGGGGAAAGTTACCTCGGAACAAGATGGTATTTAAAAGCCAAGCTGTATTACGACGGGTGCAAAAACAGATTGATCGATTATGACTCCACCTATGTTTACGAGAACAGAAACTACGACAGCATCCACGATAGCTGGGATCTGGGAGGGAGCTTTTTGTGGAAGCTCTTCTGGAGAGATGACAACCAGAGTGCCTGGGGCTTGAACATGAGAGAAGATGGAATAGACAAAAGGATGGATGTGGACGAGGAATGGGAAACTCATAAGACGACAACCACATCCATATTTACCCAGCATCAGATTGTCCCCCTCAAGCGCGTGTCATTGGATCTTGGCCTGGCTTTGAATGTTCTGACTTCGGGCAGGCTGGAGAAGGCAAAGACCTCTCTTGATCCCTCCTTTGGCATGTGGTTTACTGTAGCCAAGCCGCTGCGCTTGCGCCTGGCTGCTTCCGGTGCCACAAGGTTCCCAACTCTTCGACACCTTTATGGCACCGATTCCGGGAATCCCGATCTTAAGCCGGAGAAGGCGGTGAAACTTGAAGCGGGACTGGAGTGGGAAATCAACACCTCTCTGCAAACCGGAGTCGACCTCTTCAGGAATAACGTCAAAGACCTGATCGACAGAAAGGAACGGGGCTATATTTACTCCAATCTGGACCGGGTCATCCTTCAGGGAATCGAGACCGGGTTCAAAGGGACGCTAAGGAGAAGGTTTACCTTTGACATTAATTATGCCTATCTGGATGCGTACGAGGACAAGACCGAATACTGGCTTCCCTATCGCCCTTCTCACAAAATAGATTACAGCCTTTCTTATGTTTTCCAATTCGGTCTATCTGTCTATACCAGTGGGCAATATGTAAGCAGGCGGGTTACTCCTCATCCGGAAAGCGAGCTTCTGCCGCATTACTTTGTGGCAAACCTGAAGGTCTCCCAGAAGCTCTTCAATCACTTCTTTCCTTTCCTGGAGATCAAGAATGTCTTTGACAAGAACTATGAGGAGGAGAAGGAATTCCCCATGCCGGGCAGAACCCTTCTTGCCGGCATGAAAGTCACTCTATGACAGGGAGCTTTGCTTTTTTCACCTTGCCAGTTTCCTTCCAAGCGCCTACTACTACCAGAAGATTTCGCTTGCATTCTTGAGGTTCAGAGATGATCATCCAATCAGGTCAGCAAACAGCTCTTTGGCCAGCATTACGGTGTTAATCTCCAACGATCTTTTCCGAAAGGTATATTATGGCCAAAAGGATTTGTATCTTCGTACTCTTTGCTTTCTGGATTCTGTGCCCCCTAGAAACTAGTCACGTGAAGGTGCAAGGAGAAACGATTCCAGTTGAGGGTCTTCCACAAAAGGGACCTTATCTTTCCTGCGTGACTCTGAACTCGATTATTGTAAGCTGGCGCACGGCAACACCAGACAGCTCGGTTGTTCAATACGGCCTTACCGCAGGATATGGGAACGAGGAAAAAGAGGTAACTCTGAAAACAGCTCATAGTCTGACATTGACCGGCCTTCTTCCCGACACTATCTACCATTACCAAGTTCTGTTTGAAGGGAACGAGACTCCGGATTACACATTCAGAACTGCTGTGTCCTATGACACGCCATTCGGATTCTGTGTTTATGGAGATACCAGGACTCAAGCGGACAGCCATCTGGCTGTCATAAATACGATGGTCGCGCTCGATCCCTATTTCACTCTGCATACCGGAGACGTTGTGGAACACGGATACGATGAAAGCCACTGGGCCATCTACTTCGCAACCATATGCTCGGCTGCTACTTGCGCCCAGCGAATTCCATTCTATTATGCCATAGGAAACCATGAAAGCGAAAACCCTCTCTACTACGACTATTTCTACCTGCCCCACAATAATCCGGATAGTACGGAGTCTTATTACTCCTTCGATTACGGGAATTCGCATTTTATCAGCCTGGATACAGAGATTCCTTACGGACCGTCAAGCCCCCAATATGAGTGGCTGAAGTCCGATCTCCGAGAGGCCTACCCTAAGACTTTCATTTTCGTTCTCTTGCACAAGCATCCTTATTGTGCTGGGGGACACAACAGCACCTTAGGTTTACGAGATACCCTGTCCCCCCTTTTCGAAGCCTATGAGGTTGACTTCGTCTTCAGCGGGCACAGCCACTTCTATCAAAGAAATGGGCCGATAAACGGAGTCACGTACATGATAGCGGCGGGAGGTGGAGCACCGCTTCATACTCCGGCGGAGAGCAGCTGGACGCAATATACTGAAAAATGTCACCACTGCGTCGATTTCACCGCGTGGCCTGATTTGCTAAAGTTCAAGATGGTGCGCACCGATGGCAGCGTCGGTGATAGCCTCGTTTGTCAGGCAAAGGAGAAGCCGCCAGCGGTCTGCGGTGATGTTGACGGAAACGGCGTGATCGACATAGGTGACGTTGTCTACTTGATGAACTACCTGTTCATTGGCGGATCTTCCCCTGATCCACTCTGGGTGGGGGACACGGATTTTGACGGTCTGGTTGACTTGGTCGACGTGGTCTATCTGGTCAACTGTCTGTTTCTGGGCGGACCGCCGCCATCCTCGTAAGAGCCAAGTCTTCAAGGACTAAAGGACCAAACTGTCTAGTTTGCGACGTGAGTCCATCCTGCCTTTTTTTTGAACACCTTCCAGAGTTTTAGCTACACCAGATATTCAAGCAAGCCTCCAGAAGACCGATAAGAGGCACATAAATCGAGGAAATCTGAATGCTGATTCCGACCAGAATACATGTATCCTACAGAGAGGATTATCCCGTAACTCTGGCTTTGATCGGGATAAACCTATTGGCATTCATACCAGTCCTCCTGACCCCCTGTCAGGGCCTGATGTGTCTTTTTGCAACCTACGGCTTGGTTCCTGCATCGCTCAAGCTTGAGGGCTTCATCACTCATATGTTCATGCACGGCGGGATATGTCACATAGTTTTCAATATGCTTTTCCTCTGGCTTTTTGGCAAGGTGGTGGAAAGCATCTTCGGGCACTATAGATTTCTACTTTTCTATTTTGGGGGAGGGATAACCGCCGCCTTAACTCACATCCTGATCTGCCATCTTACCGGAGTTGGCACCCAGATACCGATGGTCGGCGCTTCCGGTGCGATCGCGGCAGTATTGGGAGTCTTTCTGATTAGATACTACTTCGTCAAGATCGAGATGCGCTGGTTTTTCTTCTTCTTTTTATACTTCAAGATTTTCACTTTTCATCTGAAAGCCTGGGTCTTTCTGCTGGGTTTGTGGTTTATCCCTCAGCTTATTTTCGGCCTTATATCCCTGGGCGGATTCTCATCAGTGGCTTACTGGGCCCACATCGGGGGATTCCTCTTCGGAGCCATTCTGGGGTTGAAGATGAACCTCTTGAAGGAGGCAAAGGCAGATGTCCTATATCTCAAGGGGCAGGACGCTTCCTGGACCGGCGATCAAAGCTCACGTTTTCATCTCATACAGAGCATCGATGCCTCGCCCAAGAACATAAAGCCTCGGCTGGAACTGGCGCAAAGTTACATAACCGCAAAAAAATATGACGAGGCGGTGAGAGAATACCTCGAAGCGTTCAAAGTCTCATACCAGGCGCGTCAGACCGAAGAGGCCTTAAGGATTTATGACATGGCTTTCACTTTGAAGCATGAAGAGTTGATCTTATCCCAGGACATGGAATTCCAGGTAGCTGTGCTATGCACCAAGTACGCACATTACGAATTGGGATATCTGATTTTGCAAAAACTTCATCGACTGGAACCGGACTACCCCAAAACCGAACAGTTATTGGCCAAGCTGATTTTTCTCTGCTCCAGTAAATTGGGGCAACCCAAGGAAGCGTATGAATATTTTCAGGAGTTGGAAAGCAAGTACCCTCATAGCAGATACATTGAGATTTTCCAACGGGAGATGAAGGGAGTCAGGAGCCAACTCGATGTCCCCTCCCCAAGAGTTCTTTCATAGAATCGGATAATTTGCTGTATCCCTCTCGGAACCCAAGATTCACGCAATATTCTTGACACTGCCCACCTCTCATTTTGTTTGACTTTTCTGCCGTCTTGTATTAATTTTCGTTTTCAAAACGGAGGTGACTGTTTCGATTTGGCCGATGCCTTTGCACTCTTATCAAATGGAGGTGGAACCTATCTTATGAATTCAGAATTCGGGCTTAAAAGCGCAAAAGAAGTGATAAAATTTGCTCAGGATAGAAAAATCGAGATGGTCGATTTGAAATTCATCGATCTGTTCGGGAGGTGGCATCACCTTTCCCTGCCTGTGAGCCAGCTGAGAATCGACATGTTCAAGGAGGGCGTTCCCTTTGACGGTTCTTCAACGCCGGGATTCAAGTCTGTGGAATCCGGAGACATGGTACTCATTCCTGACGTCAAGACCGCCAAGCTGGACCCCTTCTGGAATATGCCCACCTTGAGCTTCATCTGCAGCTCCTTTGAGATCGGCGGTTCGAAACCTTTCAAGAGGGAACCCAGATACATTGCTCAGAAAGCAGAAGAGTACCTGCTCAAAACGGGCATCGCAGATAGTAGTTTTTGGAGCACGGAGTTTGAATTTTACATCTTTGACAGCGTCAGCTATAGGAACGATATTAACATGGCCTCTTACATCATAGATTCCAATGAAGCCGATTGGAACTCAGGTTTGATGGAAGGGAAAAACCTGGGTCATAAGATACCAAGCCACAGCGGCTATCATGCCATTCCTCCCCTGGATGATCTTTTCGAAGTTCGAACGGAGATGGTCCAATTGATTGAGGAGGGAGGCACTCCGGTTAGGTATCATCACCATGAGGTGGGGGGTCCCGGGCAATCCGAGATAGAGATCCTGCACGACACCTTGACCAACATGGGTGACATCACCGTGTGGGTTAAGTACGTGATAAAGATGGTGGCCAGAAGACACGACCATACCGTCACCTTCATGCCCAAGCCCCTGTATAACGAGGCTGGCAGCGGGATGCATTTTCATCAGTATCTTTTCAAAAACGGGAAATCCCTCTTTTACGACAAGAAAGGTTATGCGGGCTTGAGTAAATTGGCTCTTTATTATATTGGCGGACTTCTCAGTCACGGGAGCGCTCTTTTGGCCATCACCAATCCCAGCACCAATTCTTACAAAAGACTGGTTCCCGGATTCGAAGCTCCGGTTAAACTCTTTTTCTCTTTGGCCAACCGGAGCGCGGCCATTCGCATTCCGAAATACGCCACAGAACCCGAGTGTAAGAGGATGGAATTCCGACCGCCGGACGGAACCTGTAATGTGTATCTGGCCTTGGCGGCTCAACTCATGGCAGGGATCGATGGGATAAAAAGAAAAATCGATCCGACCAAAGCGGGATTCGGTCCATTTGACCAGAACATCTTCGCTTTGAGCCCGGAGAAGAGGGAAAAAATAAAGTCTGTGCCCACCACCCTGAAGGAGGCTTTAGAAGCTTTGGAAAAAGATCATCAATTCCTTTTGGAAGGCAACGTTTTCACCCAGGATCTTTTGGAGATATGGATCGATCATAAGCTTAATAAAGAATATAATGAGGTAAGACACAGACCGCATCCTTACGAGATGAATCTTTATTACGACGTTTAGCTTCCCAGCAGGAGAGTTGGTTTTTTCTTCTGTATCATCTGACGTCAGGAAACCGGGAAGCACATTGAAGATCTCGCCATTCCAACATTCAACCAGAGGGAAAACCATGAACACAACCAAAGAGGAAGTGCTCGGTCTTATTGACGAGAACCAGGTCAAGTACATTCGCCTGTGGTTCACCGACATCTTGGGCCAGCTTAAAGGAATGTCCATCACCCGGGGGGAAATAGAACACGTGCTGGAGGACGGACAGGGATTTGATGGCTCATCCATCGAAGGATTCGTGCGCATCGAGGAATCCGACATGGTGGCGATTCCCGATTTCAATACTTTCAAGGTCTTTCCCTGGCTCATCGGCGGAGAAAAGGTGGCCTTGATGTTTTGCGACATCCACAACTCCGACGGAACGCCCTATGCCGGCGATCCGCGCTACGTTTTGAAGAGAAACCTGGAGAGGTTAGAAAAAAACGGACAGACATTGTATCTGGGACCGGAGATGGAATATTTCTATTTTAAAAGCGCCAAATCTCCGGTGTTCTTGGACGAGGGAGGATATTTCGACTACACTACCGTGGATGAGTCGGTAAAGGCCAGGAAGAAGACCGCCTCCGCTTTGGAAGGTTTGGGTATTCGAGTCGAATGCAGTCATCATGAAGTCGCTTGCAGCCAGCATGAGATAGACCTGCAATATCAGGATGCTCTCACCATGGCGGATTATGCCATGATCTATAGATTGGTGGTCAAAGAGGTGGCGCTGGAGAATGGACTCTATGCCACCTTCATGCCCAAACCGATCTACGGAATCAATGGCAGCGGCATGCATACCCACCAGTCCCTGTTCAAAGGAGAGAAGAATTTGTTCTTCGATCCCAATGACAAATACCATTTGTCCAAGACAGCCAAGTGTTACGTGGCTGGTCTCTTAAGGCACGTGAAGGAGTTCACCCTGGTGACCAACCAATGGGTTAATTCATATAAGCGGCTGGTGGCCGGCTACGAGGCGCCGGTGTACATCTCCTGGGGCCGGCGCAACAGGTCTTCTCTGATCAGAGTCCCCATGTACAAACCCGGAAGAGAGAAAGCCACTCGCGTCGAGCTGCGCAGCCCGGATCCTGCCTGCAATCCCTATTTGGCCTTCTCGGTCATGCTGGCGGCCGGCCTCAAAGGAATCGACGAGGAGTACCAGCTTCCCGAACCCATCGAGAAAAACATATATGAGATGTCACCGGAGGAAAGGACCAAGAACAACATCGAATTTCTGCCGGACACCCTGGAGAATGCAACCAGAGAACTGGAGACAAGTGAGCTGATGAGGCAGGCTCTGGGAGATCACATCTTTGACCATTTGATCGCCAACAAAAAGGTTGAGTGGGATGCATACAAGATTCACGTAAGCCAATTTGAGTTGGACAAGTATTTGCCAGTGCTTTAGAACTTCTCATTCATTCACCAGTGAGCACATACGCAGAGCAAGCTCTGCTGTTCCCGAATGGACAGTGGCTGGAGTAGCGAGACTTGTCTCGCGCTTTTAGACTTAGATTGAGCGGGGGAGATTTGAAGCATTTTCAACTTAAAGCTTGGCAGCTAAGGGATATGGTCGAAAAAGGGGAGATTACCTGCCAGCAAATAGTCTTGAGCGTGTTTGATCGAATCCGTGAAACAAACCCCAAAATCAATGCTTATATTACCCTGAGCGAAGAAAAGGCCATAGAAACCGCGCAGAAAATCGACCGGAAGAGGGGTAATGGTGAAAATTCGGGGATTCTGGCAGGCATACCTCTTGCCATCAAAGATAATATCTGCGTTAAGGGAATTCCGACCACCTGTGCTTCAAAGATATTGTCCAATTTCGTTCCGCCTTACGACGCAACGGCGGTGCGGAAGTTGAGAGAGGAAGACGCAATAATCATCGGCAAAACCAACATGGATGAATTCGGCATGGGATCCTCCAACGAGCATTCTTTTTACGGCACAGCCAGGAATCCTTCCGATCTGGAAAGGATTCCGGGAGGTTCAAGCGGTGGTTCTGCTGCAGCGGTGGCTTCTGATATGACCATCATGGCCTTAGGATCAGACACCGGCGGCTCCGTCAGAGGGCCGGCCAGCTTCTGCGGTGTGGTGGGAATGAAGCCCACTTACGGTCGGATCTCCCGTTACGGACTGGTCGCCTTTGCCTCCTCGCTGGATACGATTGGAGTTTTGACCAAAGACGTTCGGGACTGTGCGCTGCTTTTGTCTGCGATCGCACATCATGATCCGAAGGACTCAACTTCCCTGGATGTTGAGGGCCAAAATTATACCAGATATCTGAATGAAGATGTGAAGGGAATCACCATTGGTGTTCCGCAAGAATATTTTAGTGAGGGACTGGATTCTGAAGTGGCCGAATCGGTGGAAAAGGGGATCGAGCTTTTGGAGAGGCAGGGTATGAAGGTTGAGGATGTCTCCTTGCCTCATGCCGACAAGGCTATCGCCACTTATTACGTCTTGTGCACTGCGGAAGCGTCCTCCAATTTAGCCCGGTATGATGGGGCCAAATATGGGTACAGAGCCAAAGGTCGGTTCGAGCTTTCGGACATGTATAAAGAAACCAGAAGCCAAGGCTTTGGAGCAGAGGTGAAAAGAAGGATCATTCTGGGGACTTACGTTCTCTCCGCAGGATATTATGATGCCTATTATGCCAAGGCCCAAAAGGTGAGAACTATCATAAAAGAGGACTTTGAAAGAGCCTTTGAGAAGGTGGGTGTGATAATAACGCCGACCTCGCCCACTACCGCCTTCAAAATCGGCGAGAAGATCGATGATCCCTTGACCATGTATCTGTCCGACGTCTACACGACTTCTGCCAACCTAGCTGGAATTCCGGCCATCTCAGTCCCGTGCGGCAAAGACTCGCACGGCCTGCCCATAGGTCTTCAGATCATGGGCAAACCGTTGTCTGAAGGTTTGATCCTGAAGGTGGCGTATGCGCTAGAGCAGGGTGAGAAATTGATCACCCTCCCTTAATCCCTCCCATCAAGGGAGGGAGAGTTCCCTCTCCCCTGGGGGAGAGGATTGAGATGAGGGGGATTTCGAACAGAAGATGGAATACGAGAGCATAATGGGCGTTGACTCCCGACAGGTCATAGTATCTAATAAGCACAGAGGCAACCGAATTCTCAGATATTTCCGCAAGGAGGTTTAGCATGGATTACGGTGGATTGGTAAAGAGAGCTTTGGATATCATGTGGAAATTCAAGTATCTCTGGATATTTGGATTCTTCTTGGAGTTCGGATCAGGTGGTGGTGGAGGAATGGGTTCCTGGTCTGATGGATTCGACAGATGTAAACTGCCGGTCTGTGATTTCTTCGGACGTATTTCCTTGATGAGTATACTAATACCTCTGATACTGATCGCTCTCGTGGTTTTCGTGCTCTTCGTGATTCTGTACGTCATCTCTCAGGGCGGACTCATTCACTGTGTCTCGAGAATAGAATCCGGGGATAAGCCAGCCTTGCGTGACGGCTGGAATGCCGGAGTCGCAAATTTCTGGAGAGTTTTGGGAATTGCCGTATTGATGATAATCTGCTTCTTCGCTGCGATTCTTTTAATCTTGGGTCCTTTTGTGCTATTGATCATCGCCAATAAGATCGTAGGCATACTTTCGGCAGTTGTCTTCATTCCGCTCTTTTTTGTTCTGGTTGTTGTGATTTCGCTGATAAGCCTTTATGCTTATCGGGTGTGTATCATAGGAGGAAAAGGAGTGTTCGATTCCATCGCCGGCGGATGGGAGATGCTGACAGGCAACCTGGGAAAGACTCTGGTAGTGGCGTTAATTAGCATTGGCAGCACAATCGTCTATATGATCGGGTTCCTAATTGTGGGATTGTTTCTGGCATTGCCTTTCATAGTCCTGGGCGCAATTAATCTCTTCTTAGGAATTGCCTTGGGAGTGATAGTGGGGTTGATTTACATAGCCGTGGCATCCGGCGCCTGGGGTGCCTACATCGATTCTTTTTGGACCCTGGCATTTCTGGAGATGAAGAAGTCGAAACCAGGGGAGACAAAAATGTAGCCGCAGGCTTTAGCCTGCGAAGGTCCGGTCTGGTTGCCGCGTAGCAGAGGCTTCATGCCTCTGTGCGGAGCCGGGAAGCGTCCGCTCTGGCTCGACCTACAAAACTTCACCTGAGGAAAGTCATGAGGACAACCTCACGAGAAACCTTCAAACGTTATTTAGAAGAAATCCATAGGATTTTCAAACAGCAGCGGCTAATTGATGTGGTCCACGAGGGTAACTACTTTAAGAAGTTTGCGGAGCACATAGGTCATCTGAGACCCAAATACAACAAGAACGGACAGGTGGACTTCCAAGAGGAAGATTTGCTTCGCATTGGGCGTGAGGCGAGATTTGCGATCGCCAATGCACTTTTGTTATCCGAAATAGGCTTGGTAAGATTCCAAATAACTCGAAGCCAATACGGTCCCATAGGCGGTTTATTCGAGACGGAACTGGACAACCGCTTTTTCTACTTTGTCGACGATGTGTTTATGCGTTTATACAACTTCTGGAATAGAGTCGCAAATTTCTTGAATATCTTTTTTCAAGCTGAAAGTGACTCAGAGAAAGTATATTTTTCGCCTCTAATGGACAAGCTCGCTACAGAACTAGCAGCAGACCGAAATTTCCAAAGTCTTTTGAGATTTAAAGAAGAGCAATACAAGGACACAATTAACCGAAGACGTCGGCAAATAGTCCACAGAAAATGCTCGACAGCGACGTACTTCGAGTCTTTCCTGAAGAATGTCCAAAACCCTGAGGAGCTATCTAGACTTCAGCAGGAAAGAGATGAGTTACCGGATTTCTTTGTTGGCAGCTACCGCCGAATGATACAGGGGCTTGACGAGATGCTTGCATTGATTAGAGATAATGTCAAATAGCCTTTTTCGGAGAAGGAATGTCGAGCAGGCTTCGCCATGCTCGACCTACAAGACTCAGAATCATGGTTTTGGTAGCCGCAAGGTCTAGCCTGCGAAGGTCCGGTCTGATTACCGCGTAGCAGAGGCTTCACGCCTCTGCACGGAGCCATAAAGACTCCGCTACGCGAGAAGAACCAAGAGTCAATCCGAGAAGATGGAATACGAAAGCAAAATCGGCCTGGAGGTTCACGCTCAGCTTCTGACAGAGTCCAAGATATTCTGTGGATGTTCCACCAAATTTGGCAGTCCCCCCAATACCCAGACCTGTCCGGTCTGTCTGGGGATGCCAGGAGTCTTGCCGGTGTTGAACAAAAAGGCTGTGGAGTATGCTATAAAGATGGTTTTGGCAGTCGGTGGACAAGTCAATCCCAAAAGCATCTTCGCCCGAAAGAATTATTTTTATCCCGATTTGCCCAAAGGCTACCAGATATCCCAATACGAAGAGCCTTTGGCTACGGCTGGCTTCATCGAGATTCAAACAAACGGCGACAGTAAAAAAGTCAGAATTACCCGGATTCATCTGGAGGAGGACGCTGGAAAATCAGTGCATCCGGAAGACGAGGGGGATGATGCGCGAACCTCTGTGGATATGAACCGGTGCGGTATCCCTCTTCTTGAAATCGTCAGTGAGCCGGATATAAGTTCTCCTCAGGAGGCATATCTGTACCTGAACAAATTGAAGCAGATGGTTCAATATCTTGGGGTATGCAGCGGCAATATGGAAGAGGGGGCACTGCGATGCGATGCAAATGTGTCTGTAAGACCCAGGGGCGCGGAAGAATTAGGAATCAACACAGAAGTCAAGAACATGAATTCCTTCCGGGGTGTGGAGAAGGCTTTGGATTATGAGATAAGAAGGCAGATCGGCATTTTGGAAAAAGGCGGAACCATAGAAAAGGAGACCCTGCTCTGGGATGAAAGAAGGCAAATGTCGTTTGTCATGAGGAGCAAGGAGGAATCTCACGATTACAGATACTTCCCCGAGCCTGATCTGGTCACCTTGGCTATCTCAGATGAATGGCTCCATCAGGTCAGAAGAGACCTACCGGAACTTCCGGATCAGACGAGGGAGAGATTCATCCGGGATTACCAAATCCCGGAATATGACGCCGAAGTTCTGACTGTCTCCAAAGAGTTGGCGGAATATTATGAGGAGTGCATGAAGAACTACGCGGATGGGAAAAAGGTAAGCAATTGGGTGATGACAGAAATCTTAAGAGAATTGAACCAGAGAAAGATTGGGATAACAGATTTCAAAATCAGCCCGGTGGATTTAGCGGGTTTGTTAAGAGCGATAGATCAGGGAACCATCAGCGGGAAGATGGGAAAAGAGGTGTTTGCCCAGATGGCAGAGACCGGGAAGGAAGCTTCACAGATAATAGAAGAAAAAGGATTGGTGCAGATAACCGACAAAAAGGATTTGACTTTGATTATAGAAAGTGTATTAAAGGAATATGAGGAGAATGTAGAAAGATATCATGCCGGAGAAAAAAAGCTCTTTGGGTTTTTTGTGGGCGAGGTTATGAAAGAAACCAAAGGAAAGGCGAATCCCAAACTGGTAAATGAAATCCTGAAGGGGAAGCTTTCAAAACGTGAGACAGAATAGGTGTTTCAACAGGCAACCAGAACAGGTGAAGAATGCCGAACGTTTGTATTATCCAAATTGGCGTTAGCGACCTCGATAAGGCCATGGACTGGTACAGCAACACCTTGGGGTTTGAAGTCTCGAAAGAGCATTACTATCATCCGGTTGCCGTGGATTTAGTTCATGAAGGATGCCGTCTCCTCTTGCATGAGGCAGACAAGCCGGCACAAATAGACTACCCGAGCGTGGTCCAAACTCTGATTTGTATTCAGACCGATGATCTGACTTCCAGCATGAATGACTTGAAGAACAAAGGAGTCGAATTCATCCACGAAACGCCGCAGAAGTTCCCTGCGGGTGTGTATGCAGCCTTCAAAGATCCATTTGGCAACGTTCATGAATTGGTGGAGTTTCGATAACAGATATGCGCCTGGAGACGAATGTGCACAACGCTGCCAGTAACAACGGCAACTAAGCATGACACTTGTCCAAGGCTGGAGCGCTTCTTACAAAGAAGACATTTTCAAAGAAAGGAACTGTTATGACGGTTAGGTGGATTCTGGTTATTGCACTAACGGCCCTGGCAACCTGCGGCGCGGTTGAAGCACAGGGCAAAGGTTTTGGACTGGGCATTATTGTGGATGATCCAACAGGAATAAGCACCAAGCTGTGGATAGGAAAGAGCACGGCAATTGATGCAGAGGTTGCCTGGTCAGATGACGGGGATGATTTCTTCTATCTGCACGGGGATTTCCTTCTCCACCACCAACATCTGTCACAAGAGGTGAAGGGCAAATTCCTGACTTATTACGGGATGGGAGCTAAGTTTGAGTTTGCCGACAGCAACAAAGTTGGGCTTCGAATTCCTTTGGGCATAGATTACTTCTTCCCAAAAACACCTCTCGACGTCTTTTTTGAGATCGTTCCTTTGCTGGAGTTGACGCCAGCGACGGAAGGTGATTTAAAGGCGGGCTTTGGGATCAGATTTGTTTTTGGCAAAGGTAGCTGTGAGTAGTATTCCGCAACAGGGGATAAAATCGAACTCGTAGTTTTCCCGGTTGCAGTCACAGACGCGACAATGGGGATGATCATCTGGTGTCGGTCCAAAAAGGAGAGTTTAAGATGGTTAGGTCAATGATTTTTCTTGTGCTAACCGCAGTGCTAATCTGTGGCAGTGTTCAGGCACAGAATCATGGTTTTGGATTGGGAGTCATCTTAGGCGAGCCTACCGGAATAAGCGGCAAGCTGTGGACCGGACACGGCACAGCAATCGATGGAGCAGTCGCCTGGTCATTCGAGAAGGAAAGTTCCATGCACGTGCACGGAGATTTCCTTCTGCACAAGTTCAGGTTCTCTGATGTAGACAAAGGCGAGTTGCTTCCTTATTATGGAATAGGCGGGCGGGTCAAGTTCGAGGAGGACAGCAAAGTGGGTGTTCGTTTTCCTTTGGGCATTGACTACCTTTTCGATAAGTCACCCTTCGACTTTTTCCTTGAGATCGTTCCCATACTTGATTTGGCGCCCAGCACAGACTTTAGTCTCAACGGAGCTATCGGGTTTAGATACTTCTTTGGGCAAGATGCTTATAGGTAACGTTGTGGAACGGCAGAGGAAAGGGAATCCCTGTCTGCTGACAGGCAGGAAAGATTTTCCCTTTATGGTCATAAAAGTAGTAAGATGGTTGTTAATAGTTATATGCCATTTCGCGCACAAAAGAAAGGAGTATCAGAATAGGCCTCCTAGACAAGTTGTTTGGACGGCATAAGGTCAAGTAGGAGTACCAACGCATACCAAAAAAGGCTCAACGCAAGCGATGTACTCCTGCAACCACTGTTGATTTTAAGGCTTCAAGGCAAAGAAAGGGGGGGCTCAACATAAGAAACGTTTTAAACTGAGAACGGATGTTAAATGTAAACATAATGATAAATATAACCGGTTCGAAAATGCTGAGTTTCGCAAAACAGGTGAAAGATACTGTTGTGTATGTGGTTTGAAACAAGTGGCGTTGCCATCTACAGTCCCCCTGAGGCAAGCTCTTGCTGATACATTAAATGGTGAGGCTATATCTTATCTTCGGAGTTGTGTGCCTCTTTACTCTAAACAATGTGGTAACGTAATGTGTCTTGAGTGTGAACAAAAATGGAAGTTGAATCAAGTTTGTCCGGAATGTGAAACACGCTTGAAATACCTTACTAAATAAAGCAAAATGCCATTAAACAACTCGTGGTTCGGCATATTCGCCTAACTGGTGAAAAATCCCCTTTTTTTGCGAATAAAACGCAATAATACGGGTATTACTTGTTATTTGCCGTCTTGCAAAAGGAAGGAGGCTGAGAATGGCTTTTAAATTTAAATGTCAAAATTGCGGAGAAGATATTATAGTTAAGTTCCTGAAACGAGGAGAAATGGCAGAGTGTAAACATTGTGGGGCTAACAATGTGATACCAAATCAGCAGACTGCCCTCCAACTCACGGACAGAGAATTAGTACAGGAAATTCGCAAAAATATGGAGTCCGAAAACACCGAGGAGTTACTGAAAATATGGGAAGAAAATGATAGAGAACAGTATTCAGAAGAAGAATTTGAAGCTGTAAAGCAATTACTCATAGAGCGAGGTGAGACGCCTCCCCCTCAGAAAAAAGCAGTCAAAGAAGCAATAGAGGAAGAAATTACACACGAGGCGAAAGACAAAGGCATCTCTGCGTTTTCTGGAATAGGTTCTCTTATAGGGGTGATGATTGGGGGAGTACGTCACGGCATCGGTGGAGCTGTGGTCGGAGGAGTGCTTGGAACGATTCTGATCTCCTCTGGTATTAAAGTACAGATCGACCAACTGAGATCTAAAGGAAAGTTTAGACCCTTCGAAGGAGCCATGGTGGTCAGCTATATTCTGGCCTTTATCCTCACACTCGTTGTCCTGCTATTGGCACCACATGTTGAAGGGTTCCTAACTGAAGGTGGTCAAAAACCAGACCGTTTGATATCGCTTATAGTCCTGTATGTAGGGCCGGCCTTTGCTGGTGGAATTGGAGCCCTCATACCGGTTTGGCTGTCTGGATTCGGTAAGGGAAGGTGAGTCAGGTTAATTCTCTATTATAAGGGGTTCTGAAAGGGGAATTGTCCGTAACAGCAGATAATGCTGGGTTGCCGACTTCACTTCCCGCGTCCGAACCGGTTTGCGACTTCGCTCATCTGGGACACGTCAGCTAGGATTGGGCGAGCGCAATAGAAAGGAAACAAAATGGGATTCTTTCATTGGTTGTCTAGAAGAAAGCTTCGGAAATATGGAAAACCAGCTTCTAGGGACAAAGCTGATGCAAGTCTTCAAGTCCCGCCGTCCGGGCAGATTGCCACTCCTGAGCAAGCTCGAGCTACTTATGACCAAGCAAATGTCTTGTATGAGAGAGGTGATTTCTCTGGGGCTATTGTGCTTTACGACTACTTGCTGGATGCCCCGCCAGGCCTGGTCAACTCATACGAGGTGAGGAAAATCCGGGCCATGGCGTACTGTAAGGTGGGACGATTCCCCGAAGCAGAGCAAGAGTTGAAACAACTTCTGGACATTTTGAGACATCATGGGGCGCCTGTTGCTAATAGCCAAGTTATGTATTGGTACCTGGTAGCTCGTTGTAAGGGTGATGAGAAAAAAGCCATGGATAAATTTCTTAAATTGTAGCTTGAAAATGTACCCTTATAGGAAGCGAAAAAAGCTAAGACTTTTTGAACTTTGGACTGAAGCACCACCACAACATCCACATTCTTGAAAGGAGGTTAATCATGGGTTTATCTCGGAAGAAGAAGACATTTAAGCAATTGATGGATGAGCTTGACAATCTCCACCGTGCTGTCTGGACTCGTGGTATAAGCGAAAAAGCCTATGCCAAAAGAAAACTCAAGATTATTCAGCAAATCGCCAAAATAGCTAAAAGCGATGCAGAGCTACTCACAGCCAATGCTATATGGCTGCAATTTAAGCAAGATTACGGTGTGTAATTTTATGCCGAAGTCACGAATCTGTTAGGCTCAGTCGTGCCTAGCGTTGGCTCAGCAACGGCTCGCAATAGCAATATGGTCGGACTACGCAAATAAAGGGGGAAAAGGTTTGAGTTCATCAAGTAGTGATACAAGAAAGCCAAAAGTGGCTAACACCGTTCAACCAGCTGTGGCGCTTCGTGCATTGGCCCAAATGCCTTCGGCACCTCACAAGCACGCAGAACACTAGCCGAACTTCAAACAGAAGAAATATATTGGTCGCATAATAATTAAATTACAGAAAGACGGCAGTGCCATGAGAATAAAAGGAATACTTAAGGAATTCAAAGAAGAAATCAATGAATTATATGGCAACAGATTAAGGAATGTTATCCTTTATGGCTCCTGGGCAAGAGGTGAGGCAAAAGAAGAATCAGATATAGACCTGCTTATCATTCTGGAAGGAAAAGTTATTCCCGGGAGAGAGATAGACAGGATGATAGATATAATCACAGATATAAACCTAAAATACGGTGCGCTTATATCGGTTTACCCCGTGTCTGAGGAAGACTACTCCACAGTTAACAGTCCATTGCTTATGAATGTGCGAAGGGAAGGAATGCCAGCATGAAAGAAAAAAAGGAGGCGTGAAAAATCGTCCATCACCCAAGAGAGTGTATCTGACTTCATCATTATGATACTTTGCCCAACTCGCCTTCTGGCCACCTCAGATACACGCAGAACGGCAAATGTAGCGGAAAGCTTCAGCTTTCCACAATGGAGGTCTGAAGACCTCCGCTACAGATGAAAGTAATAGAGGAGATTTTTCGATATGAAAAAGTTGAATTTGGTGGCTTTGGCTTCAGGTGGTGGAACTAACCTGCAAGCCATAATCGACAATATCGAAAAAGGAATTCTGAATGCACAGATCAAAGCGGTGATAAGCAACAACAGCAAATCGGGTGCCCTGGAGCGTGCCAGAAACCATAACATTCCGGCAATTCACCTAAGCCACAAGCAATTTGCCACGCCGGAAGAGTTCGATCAAAAGCTCCTTTCCATCCTGAAAGAGAATGAAACCGATCTGATCATTTTGGCCGGATACATGAAAATGCTTTCGCCCAATGTGGTCAGGGCATATAAGAATAAGATACTGAACATTCATCCGGCGCTTCTTCCCAGCTTTGGCGGATCGGGTATGTATGGCATCCACGTGCACGAGGCGGTGATCGATTCGGGAGTGAAGGTCACCGGCGTGACCGTCCACCTGGTGGATGAAATCTATGACCATGGTGCCATCATCGTGCAGAAATGCGTGCCGGTTCTGGCTGAGGACACTCCGGAGATTTTGCAGCAGAGGGTATTGCCGCACGAGCACGAGCTTTATTCCAAAGCCATTCGGCTTTTTGCGGAAGGTAAAGTCGAGATAAAGGATAAGAAAGCATATATCAGAGACTAAAACCTGGAGTGCAAATCTCAAGATCAAAGTTGACCTTCAGGTTTGCCAATGGTAAAGCTGAAGCTTTACACTCCAGAAGAGCAGCTTGTAGGTCAAGCATGGCGAAGCCTGCTTGACAAACTCACTACAAATTCGGAGGTTAAATGGAACAACCGTTGATGGAAACTGATATCAAAGAATACAAACTCTTCGCCAAGGGAAAGGTCAGGGACGTTTACGATCTGGGTGATAAGCTTCTAATCCTGGCAACCGACAGAATATCCGCTTTCGACGTGGTTCTTCCCACCGGCATTCCCGGAAAAGGCAAAGTCTTGACCCAGATGTCCTTGTTCTGGTTTGATCTGGTCAAGGGCGTGGTTGGAAATCATCTGATCACCTCTGATGTTGATCAGTATCCTGAAGATCTTCAGAAATACCGAAACGTTCTCGAAGGGAGATCCATGCTGGTCAAGAAGGCCAAGAGGATCGACATCGAGTGTGTGGTGAGAGGATACATCTCCGGATCTCTGTGGAAGGAGTACAAGCAAAAAAGATTGTATGTAGGTAAGTCAAAATCGGTAGACCTCTTCGGAATAGACCTCCCGACTCATTTCAGAGAATCAGAAAGACTACCTTATCCCATATTTACGCCCACCACCAAAGCGGAAGAGGGGCATGATGAAAGCCTTACCTTTGAACAAGTGATAAAAATGGTCGGAGAAGACGTGGCCTTGAGATTAAGGAGCAAAAGTATTCGGGTGTACAAAAAGGCTGCGGATTATGCGGAAAAAAGAGGAATGATCATTGCGGATACCAAATTTGAATTCGGGATGATAGATAAAAAGTTAATCTTAATCGACGAGATATTCTCCTCGGACTCGTCCAGATTCTGGGATAAGAAGATTTACAAGGTGGGGAAACCACAGGAAGCTTTTGATAAACAGATTGTCCGGGATTATTTGGAAAGCATAGGTTGGAATAAAAAACCTCCGGCCCCGGAACTGCCCGAAGAGGTGATACTTAAAACTCTAGAAAGATACGAGCAGGCTTATCTGAGATTAGTCGCATGAGAATCACTTGGTGAATGGTCCGTGAAAATTAAAAGATCAAAACTAAAAACGCAAAACTTCAACTCAAAATTTAAAATTACTCTTCCTGTACTTAGATTTCGACCGAATTTTTGAATTGCAATTTAGAGTTTTGAATTCCGCATTTTTAATTGATACTCTCAGCCAAAGGAGACAACAAATGACAAAAGAAGAAAATGATTCGGGACGGGTGAAGATAAAAAGGGCCTTGCTAAGCGTGTCGGACAAAAGAGGTATAGTTGACCTTGCCACGATTCTATCAAAACTTGGAGTGGAAATCGTCTCCACCGGAGGGACCCAGGCCGAGTTGAAGAAGGCAGGCATAAAATCGATCTCCATCTCGTCCTTCACCGGTTTTCCCGAAATCCTGGGCGGAAGGGTGAAGACCTTGCATCCCAAGGTCTTCGGGGGGATCCTGGCCAGAAGGCAAGACGAACACCACAAAAAGGAGATGGGCGAACAGGACATCAAATGTATCGATTTGGTTGTGGTTAACCTGTATCCCTTTGAGGAGACGGTGAAGAAGGCTGATGTCACCCAGGAGGAGGCAATCGAGAACATCGACATAGGCGGGCCGAGCATGATCAGGGCTGCAGCCAAGAATTTCGAATCGGTGGCGGTGGTGGTGAATCCAAAAAAGTATGACCAGATCATAAAAGAGCTTGAGGAAAACGATGGCTCGTTTTGCCTGGCCACGCGTCAGGATTTGGCCCGAGAGGTGTTTGAGTACACCGCCCATTACGACACCATGATTTCCAATTACTTCAGTCAGCTTTCTTTCCAAGAGGAAAACCAATTCCCCGATTACCTGAACCTGAGTTTCGAAAAGATCCAGAGCCTAAGATACGGGGAAAATCCCCATCAGAGGGCTTCGTTTTACAGAGACACTATCTTCAAGGGAGCAAGCATTCCCCGCTGCCAGATCCTATCCGGCAAGGAGCTTTCCTATAACAACATCAACGATCTGGAAGCGGCATTAGCCATGTTAAGGGATTTTTCGGAAAGGCATTTTGCAGTAGTGTTGAAACACACGAACCCATGTGGCGCTGCCTGTGCCGACAATCTGGCCCAAGCTTACGAAGATGCCTTGGCTTGCGATCCGGTCTCCGCCTTTGGATGCATAATAGGTCTAAATGGAGTGGTTGATATGGAAGCCGCCAAGAAGATACATGAAACCTTCTTTGTAGAATGCGTGCTTGCACCCGGATACGAACCGGAGGCGCTTGAGCTTTTGAAGAAGAAGAAGAACCGCAGGTTTCTTGCGTGTCCCGAATTGTTGGAATCGAAGAATGGCAAGCTAAACGAGGTTAGGATTATCAGAGGAGGAGCTCTGGTTCAGAGCCCCGACGACCATCAGATAAAAGAGAACGATCTGAAGGTGGTGACCGACCTTTCTCCGACAGCGGAGCAGATCAAATCACTTCTCTTCGCCTGGAGGATGGTGAAACACGTTAAATCCAATGCCATACTCCTGGCCCAGGGTGAGAGGACGGTAGGCATCGGCGCCGGTCAAATGAGCCGGGTTGATTCCTCCATAATTGCCGCAAGAAAGGCCGGCGAGAAGGCCAAAGGCTCAGTTCTGGCATCCGACGCCTTCTTTCCCATGAGAGATGGGGTGGATGCTGCTGCCCAGGCCGGGGTGGTGGCGATAATTCAGCCAGGAGGTTCCAAGGGCGATCCGGAGGTAATCAAGGCGGCCAACGAACACAAGATCGCCATGGTCTTTACGGGAATAAGGCATTTCAGACATGGGTGAGAAGTCCTGAGAAACTTGGCAGAAGAATCTGGAGAGAATCTGCAGTGTTCGCCTTTAGGCGAACCAGGCCAAGTTTTTGTTCTGTCGTTGGTAACGGACACCTTGAGTCTGTTGAACAGTTCCTCCCCCTTGACGGGGGAGGATAAAGGTGGGGGTGAACATGTTGCTGAATCATGATTTTTCACCCTCCCTTAATCCCTCCCATCGAGGGAGGGAAAGCAATTCCACAAGCTCGCCTTGCCCGTTACCATAAGGCGTCACGGACGAGGGGGTTAGTGACGAACGAAACCCAATTCGACTCTTTCAGAGCTTTCAATGAAAAATCTTGATTTCGGAATTGAAATTTGCTATATAGCATTAGGCAAGGTAAACGTGCCCGCCAAAATTTGAAAAGGAGGTAATTACGTTGAGGAGAACCCTTATCGTTTTAGGACTAATACTCTTAGCATCCACAAGCTATGCCCAGCAAGGCTGGCACTGGCAGAATCCTCTGCTTCAGGGTAATACCGTTTGGAGTGTTTTTTTCACAGACGACGATACTGGCTGGGCGGTAGGAGATGTTGGGACGATCTTATACACCACAGACGGCGGAAGCAGCTGGAGTCCTGAGAGTTCCGGAACGTCAAGTCACCTTTTCGGTGTCCATTTCATGAATGCCGATACCGGGTGGATAGTAGGTGATCATGGCACGATACTGCACACCACCGACGGTGGGGACAATTGGGATCCTCAGGATTCCGAGACTCCCAATCGCCTCAAGAGCGTCTATTTTACGGATGCCGATAACGGCTGGGCAGTCGGACAGAGTGGCGTAATCGTGCACACCACAAACGGTGGAAGCAAGTGGAATCCTCAGACATCGGAAACTAACCAATCGTTTTACGGTGTCTATTTTGTGGATGCCGATAGCGGCTGGGCAGTAGGAGATTCAGGGACGATCCTACACACCGCCAATGGGGGAAACAACTGGACTGCTCAGAGTTCTGAAATTCTGGAGTGGCTGAACGGTGTCTATTTTGCCGACGCCGGTACTGGCTGGGCAGTAGGGGAGGCAGGCACAATCCTTTACACCACCAATGGCGGAGACAACTGGAGTCCTCAGACTTCCGAAACTTTGCAGCCGCTTTTCGGAGTCTATTTTACGGATGCCGATGCCGGGTGGGCAGTAGGGGAGTACGGAACGATCTTACACACCACCAACGGCGGTACCGACTGGGAGGCTCAGACTTCTGGAGCTTCAAGTGGTCTGAATGGCGTCTATTTCGCGGACGCCACTACGGGCTGGACGGTAGGATACGGCGGTACGATTTTAAAGACCGCAGACGAAGGGGACCACTGGAATCGTCAAACCTCCGGGACCCCAAATCACCTGAGGAGTGTTTGTTTCACAGATGACAGTGCTGGCTGGGCAGCAGGGGATTTCGGCACGATCTTACACACCACAGATGGCGGAACCAACTGGAATGCTCAAACTCCCTGGACTTCAGCTTGCGCTAGTGGTGTTTATTTTATTAATGCCAGGGTTGGCTGGGCAGTGGGAAGTGCTGGTTCAATCTTTTACACTACTGACGGCGGAAGCTACTGGAACCATCAGACTTTCGGAACTTTAGAAAAGCTTTATGGACTCCATTTTATAGATGACAATACTGGCTGGGCAGCAGGAGATGCTGGCACCATCTTACACACCAGTGATGGTGGAGACACCTGGACTGATCAGACATCTCACACTTCAAAGAACCTTTTAGGCGTTTGTTTTACAGATGAGAATCTGGGCTGGGCAGTAGGACGGGATAGCACAATCTTACACACCATGGATGGAGGCGAAAACTGGAATCCCCAAACTCCGGGAACCTCAAATCATCTTGTCAGTGTCTTTTTTGCAAATGACAGCACTGGTTGGACAGTGGGAAATAAGGGCACGATCTTGCACACCACCAATGGTGGAAGCAACTGGATTGCTCAAGTTTCTGGAACTTCAAATTACCTTCCAAGTGTCTATTTCACAGATGCCAATACAGGTTGGGTGGTAGGATATGATAGCACAATCTTACACACCACCGATGGCGGAGATCACTGGAATGCTCAAGCTCCCCCAACTCCGAGGGACCTCTCCGCTGTCTGTTTTGTGGATGCGAACATTGGCTGGGCAGTGGGAAATAGTGGCACAATCTTACACACCGCCAATGGTGGAAGCAATTGGAATCCTCAAACTTCTGGAACCTCCAGTCACCATTATGGCGTCTATTTCATAGACGCTGATACCGGCTGGATAGTAGGTGAGTCTGGCATAATTATGCACACCACCGATGGGGGAAGCAGTTGGAGCGAACAGAATTCCGGCACTTCAAATGCGCTCAATAGTATCTTTTTTGTCGATGCCAACACAGGCTGGGCAGTAGGTAACTTTGGCACAATCTTGCACACCACAACAGGAGGTGTAACTGCTGTAGAAGAAGAGGGAAGCGAATTCGTCAACTTGCCCAAGACTCTAAGCTTGGCACAGAACTACCCCAATCCATTTAATCCTCAGACCACCATCCAGTATGCGCTAACTAAACACAGCCAGGTCACTCTCAAGATATATAACCTATTGGGTCAGGAAATCAGGACTCTTGTAGATGGATTCCAACCCTCAGGTCCTCACAAGATAACCTGGGACGGAAAGGGGACATCCGGAGAGAGGGCGGCAAGCGGCATCTACTTCTATAAGCTTACCGTGGAAAGAAATGAGACCGTGGTCTCGGAAACGAGGAAGATGTTGCTGGTGAAATAGGGAAAAGTGAGACGGAAGAAATCAGACAGGAGGTGGTTTTGTTCAAGAGAATCTTGATAATTTTGGGATTGACGCTTGTGGCAGCCACGAGCTATGCCCAGCAAGGCTGGCACTGGCAGAATCCTCTGCTTCAGGGTAATACCGTTTGGAGTGTTTTTTTCACAGACGACGATACTGGCTGGGCGGTAGGAGATGTTGGGACGATCTTATACACCACAGACGGCGGAAGCAGCTGGAGTCCTGAGAGTTCCGGAACGTCAAGTCACCTTTTCGGTGTCCATTTCATGAATGCCGATACCGGGTGGATAGTAGGTGATCATGGCACGATACTGCACACCACCGACGGTGGGGACAATTGGGATCCTCAGGATTCCGAGACTCCCAATCGCCTCAAGAGCGTCTATTTTACGGATGCCGATAACGGCTGGGCAGTCGGACAGAGTGGCGTAATCGTGCACACCACAAACGGTGGAAGCAAGTGGAATCCTCAGACATCGGAAACTAACCAATCGTTTTACGGTGTCTATTTTGTGGATGCCGATACCGGCTGGGCAGTAGGAGATTCAGGGACGATCCTACACACCGCCAATGGGGGAAGCAACTGGGATGCTCAGACTTCTGGAATTCTGGAGTGGCTTAACGGCGTCTATTTTGCGGACGCCAGTGCTGGCTGGGCAGTAGGGGAGGCAGGCACGATCCTTTACACCACCAATAGCGGAGGCAACTGGAGTCCTCAGACTTCCGAAACTTTACAGCCGCTTTTCGGCGTCTATTTTGTAGATGCCGATGCCGGCTGGGCAGTAGGAGAGTACGGTACGATCTTGCACACCACCAACGGCGGTGCCGACTGGGATGCTCAGACTTCCGGAGCGTCAAGTGGTCTGAATGGCGTCTATTTCGCGGACGCCACTACGGGCTGGACGGTAGGATACGGCGGTACCATCTTAAAGACCGCAGACGAAGGGGACCACTGGAATCGTCAAACTTCCGGGACCCCAAATCACCTGAGGAGTGTTTGTTTCACAGATGACAGCGCTGGCTGGGCAGCAGGGGATTTTGGCACGATCTTACACACCACCGATAAAGGCAGCAGCTGGCATGCCGATAGCTCTGGAACTTTTAGTCACCTTTTCAGTATCCATTTTGCAGACGACAGCACTGGTTGGGCGGCAGGTTTGGACAGCACGATCTTACGCACCACCGATCAAGGTGGCCACTGGGATGCTCAAACTCCTGGAACTTCAGATCATTTTTACGGTGTATATTTCTCGGACGGCGATACTGGCTGGGCAGTAGGAGATTCCGGCGTAATCTTACAGACCACCGACGGGGGAAGCAGTTGGGATGCCCAAAATTCCGGAACTTCCCAGTGGCTTTATTGCGTGTATTTCATAGACGCCGATGTCGGCTGGGTTTCAGGAGATTCCGGCACAATCTTGCACACCATCAATGCTGGGGGTAACTGGAGTCCTCAAAGTTCTGGAACTTCCCTGCGGCTCAATAGCGTCTACTTCACCGATGCCGACACTGGGTGGATAGTGGGTGGGGACGGTATAATCTTACACACCGCCGATGGAGGAGGCAACTGGGCCGTTCAGGATTCTGGAACTTTCAACTACCTCGAAAGCGTCTGTTTCATCGATGTCGGTAAGGGTTGGGCGGTAGGAGCCTCCGGCACGATCATACACACCACTGATGGTGGAAGCAACTGGGACGCGCAGAGCTCCGGAACTTCGAATTGGCTTTACAGCGTCTGTTTTACGGATACCAGCACCGGTTGGGCCGTAGGCGAGTATGGCACAATCCTGCACACCACAAACGGCGGTTGTACGTCGGTAGAAGAGGATGACGACGAATTCGTCGGCTCTCCCAAAGATTTCGATCTGGCGCAGAATTTTCCCAATCCGTTCAATCCTCAGACGACTATCGAGTACGCGCTAAGCAAGCGCAGCCAGGTTACGCTCAAGATATATAACCTGTTGGGTCAGGAAATCAGGACACTTGTACATGGATTCCAGCCCTCAAGTGCTTATACGATTACGTGGGATGGAAAGGGGAACGCCGGAGAGCGTGTCGCAAGCGGCATCTACTTCTATAAGCTTACCGTGGAAAGAAATGAAACGGTGGTCTCGGAGACGAAGAAAATGCTGCTTTTGAAATAGTCATAAATAACACTGAAGCGAAAGGCAGTCGTCATGCTGAGCGAAGCGAAGCATCTCGTCTTTTGAGATTCTTCGTCCCGCCAGAGGCGGGGCTCAGAATGACACGGTCATCATGTTTTCCTCATATTATCGCGCAGCCGAGCCTTTATGCCTCGGGGTTTTCTTAAGATAATGACACTTGAAAACAAGAAAATAATCCTGGGAATCACCGGCGGCATCGCCGCTTACAAGGCCTGCGACATCACCAGGAGATTGAAAAAGCTCGGCGCCGAGGTTGTGGTGGTGATGACCGAGAATGCCAAGAAATTCATCACCCCCTTAACTTTAGAGACCCTCTCGGAAAACGAGGTGGTCACCGAAATGTTTCCCAAGAGAAGATTCGTGGGGATAAGACATGTGGATTTAGCCGGCTGGGCCGATTTGATCCTGATCGCACCGGCCACAGCCAATGTCGTCGGCAAAATAAGATCGGGCATGGCGGACGATATACTCACCACCATCGTCATCTCCTCCAAAGCACCTGTTTTAATCGCTCCGGCCATGAACGTCAACATGTATGAGAATGCAATCTTCCAGGAAAATCTCTCCTATTTGGAGAAATTAGGATACAAATTCATCGAACCGGAGGTGGGAGAGTTGGCTTCCGGCATTGTGGCGAAAGGAAGATTGGCCAAGCCAGAGACCATCGTGGCTGAGGCGGTGGAGCTGTTGACCAGAGAAAAAGATCTTAAAGGAAGGTCGATTTTGGTGACCGCAAGCAGAACCGAAGAACCCTGGGACCCGGTAAGATTTCTCTCCAACCGCTCCAGCGGAAAGATGGGATATGCCATAGCCTGTGAGGCTTTTCAAAGAGGGGCAAAGGTGACCTTGATCAGCGGACCTTCAAGCTTGCCCCGTCCCTCCGGCTTGAGTTTCGTCCAGGTTAAAACCGCCAAAGAAATGCTTGGTGCGGTCAGAGCCGCTTTCAGAAGAGCGGATGCCTTGATCATGGCCGCGGCGGTCTCCGATTTTTCTCCCAGCCTAATCTCAAAAGAGAAAATCAAAAAGGGAGAGCAGGAGATCCTCTTGAAACTTAAGCCCACTGTAGACATTTTGAAAGAAATGGGCAAGAGAAAAAAAGACAAAATTCTAGTCGGCTTCTCTCTTGAGACTGAGGACGATATAAAAAATGCAAAAAAGAAGATGGCCGAAAAAAATCTGGATCTGATCGTGGTCAACAATCCCAAAGTCTCCGGCGCAGGCTTCGAAGTGGCTACCAATCAGGTCACGCTGATTGACAGACGTGGAAGAACGGAGAAGCTTCCCTTGCTCTCCAAAAAAGAGGTGGCAGCCAAGATAGTAGACAGAGTTAAGCTGCTTCTAAGAAAAAAGAAAGGGAGTTGATCCGTAAGGATTTTACAGAAATCTTACGCCTCAAATCCGAAAAAGATGAGACCGGATGATCGCTACGAGAAAATGCTTCAGGCCGTTGCCCTGGCAAGAAACTTCTTGAAGCAACAGGTAGAGCTCGGGTTCGATGAAGTCTATGCCCAGCCAAGGGGCAGGAAATCAAGTGTGAAAAAACTCAATACCTCGGTTAAGACATTGATTGATCTCCATCAAGAGATAAAGGACTGTAAGAAATGCAATCTCCACCAGAGCAGAACCAACCTCGTTTTTGGAGCGGGAAACCAGAATGCTGAAGTCATGTTCGTAGGAGAGGCTCCGGGAAGAGAAGAGGACTTGCAGGGAGAGCCTTTTGTAGGGAGAGCAGGACACCTCTTAGACAAGATTTTGGCGGCGATAAAGTTCAGCAGGAACGAGGTCTATATCGCCAATATCCTGAAATGCCGTCCTCCGGAGAATCGGGATCCCTTGCCGGATGAGGTCCAGATGTGCGAGCCACATCTGTTGGAGCAGATCAGAATCATCCAACCCAAGATAATATGCGCATTGGGAAGGATAGCCGCGCAGGCACTTCTGAAAACAAAAGCTCCTTTGGGCCAATTGAGAGGTAAGATTCACGATTATCACGGGACGAAATTCCTGGTTACCTATCACCCGGCGGCACTCTTGAGATACCCCCAGTACAAGAGGCCTACCTGGGAGGATGTGAAACTGCTAAGACGACAGTATGAGAGATTGGGCACACAGTGAAGGGGAGGGAGAGGAGCATGTCCTTTAGGAATACGGGAGGCTTCAGTATCTTTTGGAACATTCAACTAAGTGACTACTTAGATGCAAACACTGAAAGACTCCGAGGAAAAATAAAATCGGAAGATGAGGACTATATTTTGAACGTGAACGAGAACCAGTATATCGAGTATTTGAGAGAAGAATTCAGAGTTGACAACCTAGAAATCGACTTCGCCGGGAAGTATGTAACGACAGCTGAGGAGCAAATACCTAAAGCGCGCTTTCCACGAGAAGTCCATTTCGTTAACAGAAGCGGCACACATCCACGACAGGTCATAAAGTACCATTTGCCGTTCAGCGGAGACGTTGATCTCCTGCGATGTCGGCCAAGCGCCTTTGCTATGATGACCTATGAGGTAATGATAGAAGAAGGGTGCATTTGCTTTAAGATTCCAGACTTATATGGGGATGCGGAGAAAATAAAAAGGGAAGCCGATGAGAGAATAAGGCTGATTCAACAGCAACACGCAAGCGTAGCGGGACAGGTCAGCTCCTATAATTCGCAACTCCGGACCTTGGTCAGCAACCTATTCCAAGGGCGCAAACAAAACATCCTGAAACAGAGGAATTTCGTGGCCAGTCTCGGTGTTCCAGTACGGAAACGTAAGGATGTTCCCGAGACGTTTGCGATTCCCGCTGCACCAGCGAAGAGACAACTAATAAAGAAACCCAGCACGCAATCAGGGGGTTTTTCACCAGAGCCGACCCTCGACATCCAAGTCTACAACGATATTCTTAAGATTATTTATGATTTTGGCAAAGCTTTAGAGCGCCTGCCGGCCACCTATGATCAAAAGAACGAAGAGGCTTTACGGGATCATTTTCTTATGCAACTTGGGCCCTGGTTTGAAGGAGCGGCGACTGGTGAGACATTCAACAAGAGCGGAAAAACTGACATTTTGATCCGTCATGAGAACAAAAATGTCTTTGTGGCAGAATGCAAGTTCTGGGAGGGCATAAAAGAATATATGAAAGCAATTTCTCAACTGCTAGGTTATTTGACTTGGCGAGACTCGAAAGCAGCTGTGATTCTCTTTGTGCGAAACAAAGGTTTCTCGTCAGTGCTCGAAGTTGTAGAAAACCGTACGAAAGAACATGAGGACTATCTCGATCTTTCCGGCAAAACCGAAGAGTCATGGTTCAATTTTCGTTTTCACCTGCCAGGTGACGAAAGTCGAGAGGTCAAACTAGCAGTGATTGCCTTTCATTTCCCAAACCTGAATTAGCTTGTCATTCTCAATTGATATGAGGCCTACATGGTAGACCGAAAAGACACATCACCACATGAGAGAATCCCTCCGCAGTCCGTCGAAGTAGAACAGGCGGTCTTGGGCGCAATGCTTCTGGATAAAGAAGCTATCGGAAAGGCGGTGGAGATAATCGAGAAGGATTCCTTTTATCGGGACGACCATCAGAAGATATTCTCTGCTGTGGTGGATCTGTATGATAAGAACCAGCCGGTAGACATCATCACGGTTTCGGATGAATTAGCCAGAAGAAAAGAACTGGATAACGTGGGGGGGAGGGTATACCTTCTGGAGTTGACCGAAAGAATCGCCACCACCGCCAACATAGAGTATCATGCCAACATCGTCTTAGAAAAAGCCACCCTGCGAAAGTTGATCGACACCTCCACCCAGATAGTCTCGCAATGTTACGACGCCAGCCTGGAGGTGGACGATCTTCTGGATCGGGCAGAACAGGTGATTTTCAGCATCTCCGAGAAAAGAATAAAGGAGGGATTTGTCTCGGTCGGCGAGCTTCTTCCGCACACTTTTGAAGCCATAGAGGAATACCAGAAGAAAGGGGGGATGGTCACCGGGCTCCCCACCGGTTTCGTCGAATTGGATACCTTGACCGGAGGACTGCAAAATTCGGATCTCATCGTGGTGGCCAGCCGTCCCTCCATGGGAAAAACCGCCTTCTGTTTATCCGTTGCCGAGCACTTAGCTATCGAAGAGAAAGTCCCGGTGGGAGTTTTCAGCCTGGAGATGGCAAAAAGCCAGGTGGCACAGAGGATGCTGTGCAGCCGGGCGCGCTTTTCCACCCATAAGATGAGAACCGGAAGAATCAGCGACCATGAATACAGTAACCTGGCAGTGGCGGTGGGGCCTTTGGCCGAGTCCAAGATATTCATAGACGACACCCCCAATCTGGGAATCCTCCAGATGCGGGCAAAAGCCAGAAGGCTCAAGGCTCAACATAACGTGGGATTGGTCATCGTGGATTACCTGCAACTGATGCAGGGACCCAAGAGATCGGAGTCCAGACAACAGGAGATTTCCATGATCTCCCGATCACTGAAGGGATTGGCCAAGGAGCTCGAAGTTCCGGTAATTGCGGTGTCACAGCTTTCTAGAAAGGTGGAGGATCGAGGCGGAGATAAAAGGCCCATGCTTGCCGATTTGCGTGAATCCGGAGCCATCGAACAGGATGCGGACGTGGTGGTTTTCGTCTATCGCCCCGAATTCTACGGCATAGAAAAGTTCAGAGACGGAGCCCCGGCCGAAGGGGTGGCCGAGATAATTGTGAGCAAACACCGCAACGGTCCCACCGGAGACCTCAGATTAACCTTCATAAAGGACTACGCCAGGTTTGAAAATATGGAGTTTATCCATAAGGAAGTACCGTTCTAAGAAGACGAGAGGTTTAAGTAGGTGTCTGCTGCTTTGACAATTAAATAACTGTTGCATCTTGGGTTTTCGTTTTGGGAGGTTACGGCCTCGGTCACGTATCGTCTGAAGAGTCCTCGTCACACGTCTATCGACCGAAATACGGTAGACGAAACCCACAGACGGGATACGATACGTAGTCGACTTGTAGTGAGTGAAGCGAATCTAAACCTACACCGCTAACCGATGAAAACAGAAACCTTCTTTGTAGGCACGACTGTATGCCTATACGAGTGGACAGGTAAATTCGTCGCGTTGCTGGGAGAGAAGGAATTCGGAGTGTTCACCTTCCGTTCGATAAGCTCACCATAAATAGGTGAGCCAGGCAAAGGCGAGAAGGGTGGGGACTTAACCTTACACCCTTCACCTTAAACCTTGTAAAGGAGAATAAGACGAGGCTTTTCACCACTCAAGACAACGCTTTCACCTTCGTGGGAAGGAAGGCCCTTTCGTTTGTTGAGAACGTGGGCGGACTGGCAATACTGATCAGAAGAACCTTTCTGGGTCTGCCCAGCGTTTTCACCAGGTCCCGGCTCACCACCGAGCAGATGCTGGTGATGGGCGTAAATTCTCTTCCTCTGGTTGTTTTGGTCTCCATTTTCACCGGAGCCGTAACCGCGGTTCAAGCAGTCTACCAAATATCGGATTACGTCCCCATGAGGTATATAGGTACGGCTGTAGGCAAGGCGGTGATGATCGAGCTGGCGCCGGTGTTGACCGCTCTGGTGGTGGCGGGAAGGGTAGGGGCTGCGATAGCGGCTGAATTGGGTACCATGAAAGTAACCGAACAGATCGATGCCCTGGAGACTTTAGCCTTGGATCCGGTGGAATACCTGGTGGTACCCCGATTCGTGGCTGGGTTGATTATGCTTCCGGTACTCACCGTCTTTGCGGATGCCATCGCCATACTGGGAGGACTGGGGGTATCGACAGTTTCCCTGCACGTCTCGCCGTATACCTTTTTCAATGGCTTAAAAAGTTTTTTCAAAATGATGGATTTGACCTCCGGACTTTTGAAGGCCTTCGTCTTCGGCGGCATAATCTCAATCATTGGCTGTTATCAGGGATTTAGAACCACAGGGGGAGCGGAAGGCGTGGGAAGATCGGCTACCAAGGCCGTGGTTGTAGCATCGGTTCTGATACTCATAGCAGATTACGTGGTGGCTTCGATTCTCTTTGGATAAAGACTTATTATGCACAATCAAATTAATCAAAATATTGATTGATCGGGTGAAAAATGCCGAACGGAAAGATCCAAACGATTTTCTCCACCCCTGATGTTAAGCATGGTTTGTCTCTTTTTACTACAAGAGAGATAAAGGAAATAGAGGGACTAATAATAAAGAGGGACGGAAAATTTGCTATCAAGTGTCAAGTAAAAAATAAATATAAACCGGCAAAACCAGAAGAGATTGTCAGGCAACTTTGGATTAAAAGACTTTTCCACGAATACCATTACCCACTGAATCGAATTGACGTTGAAAGAGTAGTTTATTTTGGGTCTCGGGATTCTGGACTGGCCGATATTCTCGTTTTACATGACGACTTAACACATCCATATATAATATTCGAAGTAAAAAGACCAAAAAGAACAGACGGTTTAGAACAACTGAAGAGTTATTGTAACGCAGAGGGAGCCCCCATAGGAGTATGGTCTAACGGGAATGAGATAATACGGCTCCATCGCGAGAAGCCAAATATTTTTGTAGAAATCCCACGGATTCCAAGAGTCACAGAAACACTTATAGATATTCTCACAGAAAGATGGACCATAGGTTGGTTAGAGGAATATGATGAATTGCGACAAGGCAAAACAACACTCAAGAAAATACTCCTGGATCTCGAGGAACTTGTTCTAGGCAATGCTGGCGTGGATCCCTTCGAAGAGATTTTTAAGTTAATATATGCAAAACTATATGATGAAACAAAGGGAATAAACGACAAAAATTACCAATTAGGATTTTATGTAGGTGACAGAAGTGCTGCGAAAATAAAAAGAGAGATAAGCAATCTACTCGAAGGAGCAAAAAGACAATGGAGCGGAGTGTTTGAACCTACAGACAAAATAGAACTCAGAGATGAACACTTAAAGGTTTGTGTCTCCTTTCTGGAAAAGATAAAGTTGTTCAATTCAAATCTTCGAATAATTGATGAGGCGTTTGAATACCTAATTCCACAAGTATCTAAGAAAAAGGAAGGGCAATTCTTCACACCGAGACCGGTTGAAGATATGGTTGTGGAGATGCTCAATCCCAAGCCAGACGAATTTGTGATAGACCCTGCATGTGGCTCAGCTGGTTTCCTTTTGCATTCTGTTATGCGGGTTGCTGGCGGTGCTATTACCGGCAAGGAGCTTCCGCCAGCCGCTAAGAATTTTGCCCAAAACAATATTGTGGGGATTGATTTTGCTAAAAAGGCAGTAAAAATAGCAAAAGCTATTAATCTGATAGTGGGAGACGGTAAATCTCATGTGTACAAAGATAACTCGTTAGCACCGCAAACTTGGAACGATGAAACTAAGGCGGGATTGAGATCCAGACTTTTCAGATTTGGTGAGCCGGAAAAGGACAGAGAAAATCAAGACAAGTTCCTATACTTCGATTTTGATGTTCTCATGACTAATCCGCCTTTCGCGGGAACTGTCAAGGAAAAGGATATCTTAAGGTTGTATGAGTTAGCTGAGAAAAATGGTAAATTAGTGAAAAAAATAGGGAGACATATTCTCTTTCTAAATCGCTGCCTCCAATTTATACGACAGGGCGGTAGAATCGCTATCGTTCTGCCCCAAGGCATATTAAATAACACAAATGCTGAATATATTCGTAGGTTTGTTATCGACCAAGCTCGAATTTTAGCAGTGGTTGGTTTGCATGGAAATTCCTTTAAACCCCATACTGGAACAAAAACCAGCGTCTTATTCTTACAGAAATACACAGACAAAGAAAAGCAAACAATTCAGGAAACTAAAGCGAAGTATGAGGGAGAATGGGAAGGTTTTATTGCAAACCTGAAAGACAAATACAAGGGGGTGAACTGGGCTAAACCCACAAATGAAGAGGGTCTCACCGAGGAACTAAAATCTTTCATTGAAACTTATTTTGGGACTGTAGAAGAATTGGAGGAAGAGGAGACGGAAGAAGGTGAACAGTCTGAAGAAAAGGAAACAAAAGCGACAAAGCCGATTAAGGCCGTAATTGACGAGATACAAGAACTACAAGAAATATTAGAAGAAAAACAGAAACAATTAGACAGCACCACACAACATCACAGAAAAAGAGAGTTGAACAAAGAAATCAAAATCTTAAACATTAAACTTAAAAAACTTCGCCGTGAAGTCTCAGCGCGAGTATTGGGAGGGCAAATTTATCTAGTTTTGAATGAAGAAAAGATAACCGAGCAGTTCAAGAAATTCTGGCTTGACGGCAAAGTTATAAAAGAGATGGATTATCCTATATTCTTTGCTGTAAATCAGAAACCAGTCAAAGACGAGAGTGGCGAATATAGATATAAAAAAGGCCCAAATGGTGAGCTTGTACTCGGAAAAGATGAACACCCAGAAATAAACCATGATTTGGATGAGATAGCAGAAGCTTTTGTTAAATTTGCCAAAGAGCAAAGTTTCGATTTTTGGCGCGGTTAAGATATGGCTGTGGTAAGTGTATCTAATATATCTGATCTTAAAGGAACCAAAAGGTTGGATGCTGAATATTATCAGCCATTATATCTAAAATTAGAAAAGAGACTTCTCAAAATCAGTAGTAAACCATTAAAACGCTTTGCCTTAATCACGGATGGGATTCATTCATCCATTGACTATGATCCTAATAGCAAAATAAGAATAATCTCTGCTCAATCAGTTCAAGATAATGATTTTGACTTATCGGCAAATACTCGCATCTCTGCTGAGCAACACCAAAGAAATCTTAGAACTTCATTAAGTGTCGGAGACATAATTATTTCATCAGTAGGCACCATTGGCAACACTGCTGTTGTTTCAGCGTGCATGTTACCAATTAATGCAGATAGGCATGTTGGAATTGTGCGGTTAAAGAATAAGAAGTTTGATCCATTTTATGTATCGACATTTCTCAATTCAAAATACGGGAGATTCCAGGCATTCAGAGAGTCAACTGGTAATGTTCAATTGAATCTGTTTATCGAAAAAATCGAAGAGTTATTAATCCCCGAAATAAAGAATGCTGAGCAGATAGGGAAAACAACTAAACAGGCCACTATATTGCTTGAAGATTCGCGTAATTTATTTTCGCAAGCTGAAAACCTGCTTTTAGAAGAATTAGGATTAACCAATTTTAAGGCAAAATACGAACTTTCTTATACTGCTAATCTTTCCAAAACATTTGCAGTTCATCGTGCAGATGCTGAGTATTTCCAGCCTGCTTACGAAGAAGTGATAAAATGCATATTGGATTATCAAAATGGTCATTCGTGGTTGTTAAATTATGTTAAGAGTATCAAGCCTGATTTTGATCCCATGAGACACCCCCATAAAACCTTTTCTTATGTCGAATTGGCTGACATAGACCCTTCTATTGGAGTCGTAAACAGCGTAAGTGAGATAAAAGGTGAAGAGGCCCCAAGCAGAGCGAGGAGGGTTTTAAGAAAGAATGACATAATAGTTTCAAGCGTGGAAGGTTCTTTAGAGAAAGTAGCCTTGGTCGGTCAAGCGTATGAAGGAGCCTTAGCCTCTACTGGTTTTTTCCAGTTCAGGTATATAAAAATCCTTCCCGAGGTGTTATTGGTTTTATCAAAAAGTATAGTTCTCCAAGCGCAACTCAAAAAACAATGTGCAGGCACGATTTTGACTGCCGTTCCGAAGGCGTCTCTCAAGAGAATTACAATTCCCATAATGCCTGATAAGATCCAGAAAGAAATCGCCTTACTCGTCCGTCAATCTCATGAAGCAAGAAGAAAAGCGAAAGAATTATTGGAAGAGGCGAAAAGAAAAGTGGAAGAGGCGATAGAAAGTGAAACCCTTTAGAAGTTTTAGAAAAAGAGCATGATAGAAATCAAGGACGTACACAAGGACTTCGGAGAGAATCAGGTGTTGCGAGGCGTGGATTTGGATATCCAAAAGGGCGAAACCACGGTGATCATAGGAAGAAGTGGCTGTGGGAAAAGCGTCCTTCTGAAACACATCATTGGACTTCTAAAACCCGACCGGGGACAGGTTCTGGTGGACGGCGAAGATATAACTGCGTATAACGATGGGCAATTGAACCAAATGAGGCAGAAATTCGGAATGCTTTTTCAAGGCTCGGCCCTGTTCGATTCCATGACCGTGGATGAAAACGTGGGATTGGGCCTAAGGGAACACACCAAAATGCCGGAAGTGGAAATAAAAGAGAAAGTCACCAAGACTTTGAAGTTGGTGGGGCTCTCCGGGATCGAAGAGAAAAAGCCGGCCGAGCTTTCAGGAGGTATGAGAAAGAGGGTGGGGCTGGCCCGAGCTATCGCCATGGATCCGGAGTACGTTCTCTACGACGAGCCCACCACCGGCGTGGACCCGATCATGGCAGACGTGATAAACGAGCTCATCGTCAGCTGCCGAGATGCGCTCTCCATCACTTCCATCGCCGTCACCCACGACATGACCTCAGCTTACAAAATAGCCGATCGCATCGCCATGCTATATGAAGGAAAGATCATCTTTGTGGGAACGCCGGATGAGACGAAAGATACCGATCATCCTGTGGTCAAGCAGTTCATCGAAGGAAGCGGGCAGGGACCTATAACGGCAGTCTGAAGACGTCGGTTGTCCGCCGTCGGCCGTCCGCAGTAAGACTGATAAGAGAATCGACGTGGCTTTTAAATTCGAAAAATTGGAAGTGTGGCAGTTGTCACTAGAGTATTCGGATAAGGTATACGAAATCAGCAAGAAATTACCTGCAAAAGAGCAGTATAACTTAACGTCTCAAATGCTAAGAGCCGCCACTTCTAGTTCCTTAAATATCGCGGAAGGTTCCACCAGTCAATCAAATATGGAGTTTCACCGCTTTATCGGCATCGCCATTAGGTCTCTGATAGAGGTTATCGGTTGTTTGCATCTGGCAAAGCGAAGGAAATATGTTGAGGAGAGAGTTTTTAACGACGCTTATGTTTTCGGTGAGAAAATGTTCGCCAAGTTGCAGGCACTCAGGAAGAAGCTTAAGTAGATTCTGCCAGACGGCGGACTGCGGACGGCGGACAACGGACAAAAAAGACCTATGCTTAACCCAAATAAAGTCAAAACAGTTTATATCTGCCAGAGCTGCGGCCATCACTCCCTGCGCTGGGTGGGGAAATGTCCGGATTGCGGTACCTGGAACAGCATGATCGAGGAGCGGGTCAGGGGGCACAAGAGAGCGGGTGCAAGGCGAAAAATCGCTCCCATTCCCTTGGGCGAGGTGGACGTTCGGGATGAAGACAGAATCAAAACTGGTCTAAAGGAGTTCGACCGGGTGGTGGGAGGCGGGATCGTCAGGGGATCAGTGGTTCTGGTAGGTGGAGATCCGGGGATCGGCAAATCGACTCTGCTTCTGCAAATATCAGAAAAGATCACCTCCGATATGAACCACAAGGTTTATGCTTCGAATTGTGGCAAAGTGTTGTATATTACCGGAGAGGAGTCTTTGAAGCAGATTAAACTCCGGGCGGAAAGGCTAGGAATCCTCCCGGATAAAATCGAGATTTTGACCGAAACCAATCTTGATTTGATCCTGGAGGTCTTAAAGCAGGAGGTTCCCTTCATCGTGGTGATCGATTCGATCCAGACTACTTACACTCAAAACCTGGAAAGCACTCCGGGAAGCGTAAGCCAGATCAGGGAATGCGCACACAGTCTTATTAATTTCGCCAAGGAGACCGGCAGTTCGGTGTTTCTGGTCGGGCACGTGACCAAGGATGGTTCCATCGCCGGGCCGAAAGTATTAGAACACATGGTGGATACGGTTCTCTATTTTGAAGGCGAAAAAAATCATATCTATCGAATTTTGAGAACGGTCAAGAATCGTTTTGGTTCCACCAATGAAATCGGTATATTTCAGATGCAGGAGAAGGGACTTCGTCAGGTGGAGAATCCTTCGCTTTTGTTCCTCTCCGAAAGGGCCAGGAACATCTCCGGCTCTGTGGTGGTATGTACTCTGGAGGGAACCAGACCTCTGCTTCTGGAATTGCAGGCTTTGGTCTCTCCCTCCAGTTATGGCATGCCCCAGAGGGTATGCTCGGGAATCGATTACAAGAGATTGGCTTTGCTTTTGGCCATTCTGGAGAAGAGGGCGGACATAGGCCTGGGAGCATTCGACGTATTCGTCAACGTGGCGGGGGGGGTCAGGACCGAGGAACCAGCGGTGGATTTGGGGACTATGGTGGCAATCGCCTCCAGTTTCAAAGACGTCCCGGCAGATAATAAATCTGCTATAATCGGAGAAGTGGGATTGGGAGGGGAGGTGCGTGCGGTAAACCAGATGGAAAGGAGGATAAAGGAGGCGGAAAAATTGGGTTTTGAGAACTGTATCATCCCGCAAGGTAACCTGAAATCCTTGAATCAACGATTCGACATCAAGCTGGCCGGGGTGAAGACGGTAAGGGAGGCATTTAGGTGTACGGGGATTTCGTGATCCCGACACCGTGGTTGCATTTGCGCATCAGGATAACGGCATCGTGATGCAGCTTCAAAGGAAACGCTTGCTCAGCATCTAGCTGAAAGGAGGAAAGATGAGGTTGAAAGTAACAAAGCTGTTGAGGGCCGGTGAATATCACATCTCTTTTGAGAATGTAGATTTCAACGAAGAGGAAACCCAAAAAATCGAGAAGTTCGGGATGCCCTTTGTGGACTTCTCCTCCGACGGTCTTGGAACCAGAAGGCTCGACGAGATAAACATCTCCCTCAAGTGTCAGGCTCCCGAAGAGGCAGAAGAGGTGATCGGCAAAACAAAGGAAGCCATCAGAAACAGACTAACCGAGCTTTTGAGCCAGGTGGATACCTTCAGCGGCGAGGAAGTGGTGGAGATGTAGTGTCAGTGGTGGAACTAGGGTTTCAGCCTTTGTAACAGATGAGGTTAAAAAGAATTGGGATTTTCGAAATTCCTTTTGGTCGAGATCGGAAGCTTGACCGGTTACCACAGGTCAAGCATGTCTCCCGCCAGAGGCGGGGGACTGCTTGACGTTGTTATTTCTTCTCAAGTTACCTCAGTTAAACAAGACGAGCTTGAGGAGGAATGAACTGCACGATTGACAAATAATCTTGGAGAAGGGGATGCCCAAAAAACTACTGGAACCTCAGACCATGTTGATTCCCATGCCGGTGGTGATGGTGAGCTGTCAGAGGAAAGGCCAAAAGCCGAATATCATCACCATCGCCTGGTCGGGCATAGCATGTTCCGAGCCGCCCATGATAACCATAGCCATAAGAAAGGGACGATTTTCGCACGGCATCATCTCCGAGTCAAAGGAGTTCGTGGTCAACGTCATAACCGAGAAGTTGCTTCCGCAAACCGATTATTGCGGGATAAAATCGGGAAAGAGCGTGGACAAATTCAAGGAGACAAAACTGACTCCAGTCAAGGGAACAAGGGTGGACGCGCCGTTGATTGACCAGTGCCCGATTAATCTTGAGTGCGCGGTCAGAACCATCACCAGTTTGGGATCTCACGATCTTTTCGTCGGGGAGATTTTGGCCACACACATAGATTCAGAGTATCTGGACGGCAAAGGTAGTCCCGACATTGCCAAATTGAAGCCGGTGGCATACTGCACCAAGGCTCAACAGTATTGGGGATTGTCTCGTCCTTTGGGAGCGTATGGATATACCGAGGGAAGGATTTAAATAGCTACCGTTGTTTCGGGGTGCCCTCACCCCGAACCCAGAGATGTGGCGGGTAATCCCGCCAAAGGCGGGACGCTACAACGATGAAAATATCACTTCTGTCATTCTGAACGAAGTGAAGAATCTAATGAATTAAATATGTCATAAGTTTTAGATTCTTCTCCCGCCTCGGCGGGATCAGAATGACATCTTTCGAGAGTTCAAGGGGTTTCTAACGACCGGAGACTCGCCTTGACTTCTAACAACTCTTTGGATCAAATTGGAAGAATTTGACTTTAGGTTAATCAAGAAGGATAAAAATTGTGAAGCCCGAGCTGGGGTGATGAAGACTCCTCACGGGGAAGTGAACACCCCGGTCTTCATGCCGGTGGGAACTCAGGCCTCGGTGAAGACCTTGTCCTCTGAGGACTTGCACCACATCGGAGCGGAGCTGATTCTGGGTAATACCTATCATTTGTATCTGAGACCCGGACATCAACTGATAGAAAAAGCAGGCGGTCTTCACAAATTCATGAGTTGGGAAAAACCGATCTTGACCGATAGCGGAGGATTCCAGGTGTTCAGTTTGAATTCTCTGACCAAAACCACGGAAGAGGGGGTGAGATTCCAGTCGCATCTGGACGGCTCCTATCACTTCTTTACTCCGGAGAAGGTGATCGAGATTCAACGTGCGTTAGGTGCAGATGTGGTGATGACCCTAGACGAGCCGGTCCTTTATCCTTGTTCTGCTGAACAGGCCAAGAGAGCCAACGACCTCACCAAGCTGTGGGCAGAGCGGTGCAAGACTGAGTTCGAAAGGCTGACCTCGGAAAGCGCAGACAAACGCAAGCAAGTTTTGTTCGGTATAATTCAAGGTAGTACCTATCCTGATTTGAGAAAGGAGTCGGCGAAGTATTTGATGGACTTGGACTTTTCCGGATATGCCATAGGCGGCCTCTCGCTGGGGGAGCCCAAGGTGACCACCCACGAGATGATAGAGATTTCCCTCTCCTGTGTGCCGGAAGACAAACCCAGATACCTGATGGGGGTGGGAACGCCCGAGGATTTGATCGAATCTGTCTATCGGGGAGTGGATATGTTTGACTGCGTTCTGCCCACCCGTAATGCCAGAAACGGATCGCTCTTCACCAGGTTCGGCAAGATGATTATTAAGAACTCGGAGTATGCTTCTGATTTTACTCCGGTGGATTCGGAGTGCGGGTGTTCCACCTGCAAGAATTACACCCGGGCCTACCTGAGACACCTTTTTAATACTGGAGAAATCAGTGCTCTGAGGCTGACCACCATACACAGCCTCTATTTCTATATGAATCTGATGAGAGAAATGAGGGAGGCGATCCTGTCTGATGGTTTTCTGGAATGGAGAGAAGAATTCTTGTCAGCGTATCAAGCGGACGTAAACGATGTGGAAAAGGTTAGGGATTTGCCGAATACAGAAGGCAATTAGAATTGAAAACTGAAAAAGCAAAATGTCCTTCGACACTGAGTCTTCCCTCGACCCTGAGGTCTTCCTTCGACATTGAGTCTTCCCTCGACCCTGAGGTCTCGGGACCGAAGGGCAGGACGAAATGCGGGACCGAAGGGCAGGACGAAATGCGGAACCGAAGGGCAGCACGAAGTGCAAAATTGCAATTCAAAATTGAAGATTAATATTTATAGAAGCTACGACTTCATGACCTGGTCTGGCACCCATATGCGTGCCTACACCTGGTTTGTGAAGAAGCGCAAAACGTCTGTTGGTACTTGGTATTTTGAAAAGAACATTGCTTAAACAACGATTTTTATCTTTTGATGGAATTTTCGAATTTTTCTTTTTGAATTTCTAATTTTCGGAGGAGTCATGATCGAGACAGCCTATGCTATGGGCACTCAGGGTGGTGGAGGGCAAGGAGGAGGAATAGCAGCGTTTTTGCCCTTCATTGCCATGATAGTAATACTTTATTTTCTCCTTATAAGGCCCCAGCAGAAAAGGCAAAAGGAGCAAAAAGGGATGCTGTCCACCTTAAGGAAGGGAGATAAGGTGGTCACCAACAGCGGCATGTTCGGGACCATCGTGGGAATGAATGAGAAGGATAATACGGTAGTCTTGAAGGTGGCGGACAACGTGAAGATAGAATTCCTGAAAAGTTCTGTTGCAGGTCGAGTAGGAACAGAAGAGTAGAGCTCGTTACGTGTAGCGGCAGAGTTTGGTCCGCATAAGAAACAAAAGGTTACGAGTTCGTTCTGAAGATAACAAAAGGTTACTAAATGGCCATTTTGCCCATCAAAATATACGGCGATGCGGTCTTAAGAAAACGAGCCAAAAAGATCACCCGGGTTGATGAAGATACACGGAAACTGGCCTTCGATATGCTGAAAACTCTGAAGGAAGCAGGAGGAATCGGACTGGCGGCCAATCAGGTTGGGGAAGAGAAGATGCTTTTCGTGATCGACCGTTCGTTCTTTTCCGCCCGCCCCGGGCAGGACTCTCCTCTGATCGTAGTCAACCCTGTGTTGGTGGAATCGCATGGAGAACAGACTTCCGAGGAGGGATGTCTCTCCCTTCCCGGCACCTATGCCGACGTGACCCGCCGGTTGGAAGTGTTAGTCAAAGGTGTAAACTTGGATGAAAAAGAGATCGAAATCCAGGGGAAGGGTTTTCTGAGCCGTGTCCTGCTACATGAGATCGATCATCTGAATGGTCTTTTGTTCGTTGATCGCCTGAGCTCCATAAGGCGGCGGCTCCTGGCCAAGAAACTGAAGAAACTATCTAACCGATAATCTCAATTCGTTACGAATCCATGAAAGTCGTATTCATGGGGACTCCCGATTTTGCCATTCCCAGTTTGGAGAGACTGGTAAACAGCAAGTGTGAAGTGGTGGGAGTGGTAACCGGCCCGGATAAGCCCAAGGGGAGAGGTTTGGTGCTTTCGGAATCTTCGGTAAAAAGATTCTCCAAAGAGCATAATCTGAAAATTCTGACTCCGCAGAATCTGAAATCTGACGGTTTTTTCCACTCTTTGAAGGAACTATATCCTGATCTTTCTGTAGTGGTAGCCTTTCGTATCCTGCCGGAGAGGATTCTTTCTCTGCCCCGGTTGGGGACGGTAAATCTTCATGCCTCTCTTCTGCCTAAATACAGGGGTGCTGCTCCCATCAATTGGGCCTTGATAAATGGGGAGACCAAGACCGGATTGACCACTTTCTACATCCAAAAAAAGGTGGATACCGGTGATCTGCTTCTGCAAAAAGAGGTGGATATTCTGCCGGAGGAGAATTTTGGGGAACTCCACGATAGGATGGCAAGCTTGGGCGCGGATCTTCTGCTGGAGACGGTGGATCTAATTGAAAAGGGTGAAGCGAAACCCATAAAACAGGATCATACCTCAGCTACCCCGGCTCCGAAGATCACCCGGGAGCATTGCCGGATTGACTGGTCGAACGAGGCGATTCCAATCAAGAATCAGATCAGAGGACTTTCGCCCGTGCCGGCCGCCTTCACTTTCTACCGAGGGAAAATCCTGAAGATTCGCAAAGCCGAGGTTGTCGGTGAAACCCCTTTTTCCGATGGATTCGGCGAAGTGGTGTCGGCGGATGGCAAAGAGAAAATATGGGTAAAGACCAAAAAGGGGATTTTGAACATCCTGGAGCTGCAGCCCGAGGGCAAGAGAGAGATGTCGGCGGAAGAATTCGTTCGGGGATACAGAATCAGCGTGGGAGAAAAGTTGGGGTAGACATCTTTGTTAATCGTTCCGACACGGCCCCGGAATCCTCTGAGGTTAATTTCCTTACCATGAATGCTGCCCGGACGCCAAATAAGGTTGTTCCGGCACTGGTCCGGCGAGAAGATAAGATAGAGGCAAAAACGCGATGGAAAAGTCTTTGACCAGAAAGAAATGGGAGTTTCTGCTCCTGTCCATTTTGAGCCAGATGGTTTTGATACTTCTGGTATTTCTTCTCTGGTATCTGATCTCCCCCCGGCTCATTGCCATCAGTCCTTTTCTAAGTCTGGTGGCAAAGGTGACGATTTTCCTGTTTTTGATCACCGTCTCCGGAGGACTGTTTCTAATCGTCTTGTCCTCGGCTTTGGAAAAGGATTTTCTGTTCCCCCATGGGGAGAAACAGATCACCCTGAAGATCCTTTTTCCCATCAACATCATCTTAGGAAAAATCTTTGGACTCTCAAAAGACCAGATTCGCAAGTCGTTCATTGCGGTAAACAACTCGCTTTTCAAGGCGACTCGGAAGAGGATAGCCAAAGACCGGCTTCTGATTCTTCTTCCTCAGTGTTTACAGAATTACGATTGTCCTTACCGGGTGACTGCAAGTATAGACAATTGTCACAGATGCGGACGGTGTAAGATCGGAGAGATCCTCCAGTTGGGGGATAGGTGCGGTGCCTCCGTCTCCATTGCCACCGGCGGAACTCTGGCCCGCAAGGTGATCGTGGATGAGAATCCCACGGTAATCGTGGCAGTTGCCTGCGAAAGGGACTTATCATCAGGGATCCAGGACGCTTATCCCATTCCGGTCTACGGCATTCTGAATCAGAGACCGCACGGCCCCTGTGTGAACACTGAGGTTGATTTTGAGGAATTGGAACAAGCAATCGGCTTCGTCCTCGATGGCAGTTCACCCCGCCTCTGGGAAAGAGTGAAAGGAGAAAAAAGTTGCAGAAGGACATAATCATCAACGTCTCCGAATATGAAACCCGCCTGGCCATATTGGAGGATTTGAAGCTGGTGGAGCTTTTGGTGGAACGTCCGGAAAAGGAAAGAATGGTGGGGGACATCTATCATGGCGTGGTCAAGGCGGTTCTCCCGGGGATGCAGGCCGCCTTCGTCGATATCGGATTGGACAAAAGCGCCTTTCTCCATTTCTCGGACATCGGAGATTTCAAAAGCCAGCTTGATCTTCTCTATGAGGCTGAACTCTTGGAGGAGGAGGAAGGGAGAGAAAGACAAAAAGCAACTCCCCAGAGTATCCAGGAGGTCCTGAAGCAGGGGCAGAAGATCTTTGTGCAGGTTACCAAAGAGCCCATCGGCACAAAAGGATCCCGGGTGACCACCCAGCTTTCCCTCCCGGGAAGATACGTGGTCTTGGTTCCCGGCGAGGATCATGTGGGGGTTTCCCGAAAGATATCCAACTGGACAGAGAAGAGAAGGCTGAAAAGACTCGCCTATGAGCTTCTGCCGGATGGATTTGGATGCATCGTTCGCACCGTGGCCGAAAAAAAGGAGAAAAAGGAACTCAAATCGGATATCAAGAATTTGGTCGGGCTCTGGAAAAAGATAAAAAAACAAGCCGAGAAGAAAAAGCCTCCGGCCTTGCTTCATAAGGATATTGGGATGGTCTCCAGCATAATGCGAGACATTCTCACTCCCGAGGTGAACACGGTAATAGTGGACTCCAAGAAGGAATGCAAAACCATCCTCTCTTATCTTAAGTCCGTCGCCCGGAGTCTGCGTTTCAAGGTGAAACTATATGAAGGCAAGGTTCCCATCTTCGATGCCTACAACATCGAGCCGGAGATCGAAAAGATGCTGGAGAGAAAAGTATGGATAAAAAAAGGAGCCTACTTCGTCATCGACCAGACCGAGGCCATGGTCACCATCGACGTGAACACCGGCCGATTTGTGGGAAAAACCACCCAGGAGTCCACCGTGCTCAAAACCAATATGGAAGCAGTCAAGGAGATCGCTCGCCAGATCAGGTTAAGGGATATCGGGGGTCTGATCGTCGTGGATTTCATAGACATGGAGTCCGCGGAGAACCGAAAAAAGGTCTTTGACGAATTTAGACACGCTTTCAGAAATGATAGATCCAAAAACAGCATCCTCCCCATCTCTGATTTCGGATTGATCGAGATGACCCGGCAGAGGATCAGACCCTCCATATTGTACACCCTGAGCGAAAGATGTCCGTGTTGTCAGGGCATCGGCCGGGTGGTGTCCAAAGAGACGGTGTGCATGAAAATCGAAAGGTGGTTCAAGAGGGCAAAGGTCGGCTCGAAGTCCAAGAGATATAAACTCTATGTCAACCCGGAGCTGGGCGAGATCTTAGCCAGTCGCAAGGCGAATCGTATTCAGACGTTGCACAAGGAGTTGAAGTTAGATATAGAACTGATCAAGGACGAGAAGTTGCCCGCCGAAAGATTCAAGGTTTTTTCGGCCGATGAAGACATGGATATAACGGAGCTATACGGAATCGCAAAGAACAAGTAACCAATCCCGGATTTGCCTTGACTTGAAACTAAAGCGAAATATATTAGTATAAACCTTTGGGGAAGGAAGCTGGGGTCTTTTGTGCCGGTCGAATTCCTTGACCCAACCGGTGAGCCCTCCAAACCAGGGGTTACGGTGAAGTGATTCCGGCACGGTAACGAATTCAAAGGAGAACATTATGTACGCCATTGTGGAAAGCGGGGGATTTCAGTTCAACGTCAAAGAGGGAGAAAAGGTTCGGATTCCCCGGTTGGGAGCAAAACCGAAGGATAAGATCACCTTCGACAAAGTCCTGTTGGTCGGCGGAGAGAAACCTTTGATAGGCGCGCCTTACGTGAATGACGCCAAGGTCGAAGGAGAAGTCTTGTCCCAAGGAAAAGCTGAAAAAATCACCGTCTTTAAATTCAAACGGAGAGTGAAGTATAGAAGAAAGAAAGGTCACAGGCAGCAGTATACCGAGGTCAGGATCAACAAAATACACGCGCCTTTGTAAATAACGAATTATGGGTAACGGACGAAGGATGAGTTTTTTGGAAACTTCGGTATGAGATGAGTTGGAGTGTCCACCTTTTGGAACTTCCGAAAAACTTGAAATTGACAAACTTGTCATTCTGACCCCACCCTTGGTGTGCAGCATGCGGTTCACACCTCTGGTGGGTTTCCTCAGAATGATGCGTCGGGCCCTTTGAAGACGCCCTTTAGGCGGACTAAGACGATTTATTTTCCAGAGGTTAAAACGGTTAAGCTGAAGTCGTAGATCCCGCTCTGGCGGGGCTTGCCAATCCGAGTCAGCAACTATCGGGTAAAGAATAGATGCTAAGAAGGATTTTTTTCGCACTCACCTTTTTCCTCTCCGCATTGTGTTGCCAAATCTCCTCCGCCGTGGTTATCTCCAAGATAGAGGTGCAGGGCAACCGGACTGTGGACAGGTCCCTGATTATGAATGCATCGGGGCTGAAAGCTGGCTCGGAGTTGGACCCAGCCGCAATCCAGAATGCCATCAAGAGGTTATACGCCATTAAACTCTTCTCCGACGTTCAGATCCAAGGCAAAGAGACAGAGGAGGGGATGCAGCTTTACTTCAAGGTAAAAGAATATCCCAGAGCGTCCAGCGTCCAGATATCGGGAAATAAAAAAATAAAAACAGACGAAATCAAAGAGAAGCTTAATACCACTTTGGGCAAGGTAATAAGCCCCATGGACGTGAAGGCTGACGTGGAGAACATAAGATCAATCTACAGGGAGAAAGGTTATCTTGCCGCTGAAATCCAATCTCAGGTTCTGGAGACGGACAAAGAAGGGGAAGTGGCTTTGGAGTTCAAGATAAAGGAGGGCAAAAAGGTAAGTATCAAAAGGATCACCGTCGAAGGCAACCAGGTCTTCACAGACAAAAAGATCAGAAAGCAGATGAAGAACAAGGAAGATCGCTGGTGGCGCTCCGGCGGGTTTGACCCCGAGGAATTCGAAGAGGATAAGGAGAAAATCGTAGAATTCTACAAAAAAGAGGGATATTTGGATGCGGGTGTAATCTCTGACTCGATTTGGTATGATAGTCTTTCCCCCAAGGACATGTATATCCAGATTCTCTTGACCGAAGGGGACAGGTATAAGTTCGGAGAGGCCAGCTGGGAAGGGAACAAACTTTTTTCTGAAGAAAAGCTGAATAAGCTGGTCAAATTCAAAAAGGATGAAATCTACAATCAAGAGAAATATGAAGAGACTCTGGGCAACATCTATTCGCTTTATCAGGAGGAGGGCCACATCTATGTGGTGATAGAGGACAAGACTACCACCCGGGATACGATGGTGAACGTCGATTATCACATAACCGAGGGGATGCCGGCGAACGTCCGGATGGTAAATATCCAGGGTAATACCAAGACCAAGGAGAAGGTGATCCGGAGAGAGCTTTCCCTTCTTCCGGGGCAGAAGTTTAGACGTTCATCTCTCATGCGCAGCATCAGGGACGTGATGTATCTCAACTACTTTGCCAATGTGGAGCCGGATTACGAGGTTCTGGAGAATGGCGACATCGACCTCTCCATAAGAGTCGAAGAGAAACCCACCGGGCAGATCATGTTCGGAGCCGGATACAGCGCCCGCGACAAATTGGTGGGAAACATAGGGTTGGGAATCCCCAATCTTTTCGGAAATGGTCAAAGCGCCAAACTAAACTGGGACTTCGGTAAAACCAGGCAGACCGTGGAGATCAGCTTCACCGAGCCCTGGTTCAGAGACACCCCCACGTCGGTGGGCTTCGACATCTATCAGATAAACCGGGACTGGTACGATGAATTTACCGAAGAGACCAGAGGATTCTCCTTGAGGTTGGGGAGAAGGTTATCCTGGCCGGACGATTTTTTCAGAGTCTATTGGCGCTACCGGCTGGAGAAGTTGAGATACTACGATTTCGCTTACGACATCACTCGTCCTTCTCATCCCCTTTGGCAGGTAAATCTCCCCCTGTCTTTTGATCATGTGTCTGAATTCATCAATCCTTCCGGTTACGTTAATCCTCTTGCCTTAGTCGAATGGCCTCGCAGAAGCGCAAGCACCTCCATTAACTTTCTCAGGGATTCAAGAGACCTGCCTCAGTTTGCCACCCGGGGGTCGGTCCTCTCCTGGTACACCGAATTAGCTGCAGAGGCCTTGGGAGGAAACTCATCCTATCACAAACACATATTCGAGGCCAAATACTATCTGACGACCTTTTGGAAATTCGTCCTTGCCTTTCACGCGAGGGTGGGGGTATTGGATGGGAAAGACAGGGAAGCTGCGGAGGTTTACAGCGAACGCTTCTCGCCCGGCGGGACTGATCCAGACGGAATGATCCGGGGATACTCTGATGGATCCATTGGCCCGGCTGACTCGGAAGGAAATCTTCTGAGGGGACGGTCGGTTTTAGTTTACAACGTGGAATATCAATTCCCCATAGTTGAGCAGCAGATTTACGCGCTATTGTTTGCCGACGCGGGCAACGCCTGGATGTCGGGGCGGGCCATCCGACCTTTTGCCTTAAGACACAAATCAGACCTTGATCTTTTCAGATCTGCCGGTTTGGGAGCCAGATTGGTGGTGCCTGGCATGGGAGTAATCGGATTTGATTTTGCCTACGGATTCGATCACCCGGAAAAGGGTGAGTGGAGACCCCATTTCCAGTTCGGAACCACCTTCTAGAAACAGGCCAAAGGTCCTGGGTCTGAGGATCATCTTCATCTCCGGCCATGAGGTATCGTCTAACCGGTGCCTCGGTGGATTTGGAAGGTCTTGTTGAACGTAAAACGATAAAGCACTTTTTGCAGGAGGAAAAACAAAATGCCGTCAGGAACCGGAAGTTGGGCAGGGCGAAAAAGTCTAGTACCATTCGTCATCGGTCATTCGTCATTGGCTGCTTTTTGCCTGGCCTTGATCATATCGTTTGTCTTGTTTCTCCCCAGTTCCACGTCCTCCCAGGAGGGGAGAATCGGTTACGTGGATTCCATGCGTCTCAGAACCGAATTTAAGGAGTTCAAGGATGCCCAGGCAAAATTCGATCAGGATGTGAAAACCTGGGAGGATGAAGCCGCCCAGATGGGAAAGACCATTGACAGCCTGAAGGCGGACTTGGAAAAAACCAGTCTCATCTTGAGCCAGGCCAAACGACAGGAGAAAGAGGATTCACTGGAAGTTCAGCAGCGCAGGTACCAAAAATTCACCAATGACGTCTTCGGTCCGGGGGGAAAGGCGGAAAAGAGAAATGCGGAGTTGACCAAACCGATCCTGGATAAGATCAATCTGGTTTTGGAAAAGATCGCCACGGAGGAAAACATCATCATGATCTTTGATTCGGTCAACGGCAACATCGCATACGCAAAGAAAACTCTGGATCTAACCGACTTGGTTTTGGAGGAACTGGACAAACTAGAATAAGGCGGTGGCTGGCTGTAGTGCCTGCTTTTGGCACGAGACTTGTGGTAAGCACCACAGGTGGGAGAGATTGAGCGAGCAAGGCTCCTTTGTGTGGGGAGCCTCACGTTCGGTCGGCAAAAGAACCAAACAAGTTAAAGACAAGATGCCGAAGAAGTTGAAAGAGATAGCTGAGTACGTCCAAGGAGAGTTGGTCGGGGACCCCTCCGTTGAAATATCCGGAGTGGCGGGAATAGAGGAAGCCCAGGTGGGCGAGTTAACCTTTTTGGCGAATCCAAAGTATAAAGCTTTCCTGAAGAAGACCTCCGCATCCTGTGTGATAGTGGGGAAGGAAACAGAAAAGGCAGAAGTTCCGTTGATCAGGCATGCCAATCCCTATCTTGCGTTCTCCCGGGTCATGGAGCTTTTTTTTGAAACGAAAAGAGAGTATCCCCAGACCATCCATCCTACTGCCGTTTTGGGCAAGGAGGTGAAGCTGGGCCAAGAGGTCCATCTGGGACCTTATGTGGTCATTGAGGATAATGTTTGTCTTGAGCGGAAGGTAACGGTCTTGGCCGGCTCCTTTATCGGAGCCGGAAGTATTGTGGGAGAGAATTGTCTGATCTACCCGCACGTTACCATACGGGAAAACACAGAGATCGGCAAAAATGTTATCATCCATTCGGGAGCGGTGATTGGCTCGGATGGATTTGGCTATGCTCAGGAGAGGGGAATGCATCACAAGATTCCTCAGATGGGCAAAGTGATAATCGAGGATGACGTGGAGATCGGGGCCAATGTGACCATCGATCGCGCCACCCTGGGCGCCACCCGGATAGGCCAAGGGACGAAGATAGACAACCTGGTGCAGATCGGGCATAACGTGGTCATAGGAAAAAACTGCATCATCGCAGGCCAGGTGGGAATCAGCGGAAGCACGAAAATAGGAGACAATGTAATTCTGGGAGGACAGGTAGGATTAATCGGACACATAAAAATCGGGAATAACGTAATGATCGGGGGTAAGTCAGGGGTGACCAAAGATATTCCTGAGAACATGGTTATCTTTGGCTATCCCGCACGCGAAATCAAGAAAACCAAAAAGATTGAAGCCTGCCTTTCCCGTTTGCCTGAATATATCAAGCGGTTGAAGGAGATGGAAGAAAAGCTGAAAGAGATTTGTCGTTCGTGATCAATCATTCACAATTTTTGATATGAGGAGGTTAAAATGAGTTCGCCCGTAGAAATAAATGACGGCAATTTTGAAGGTGAAGTTTTGAAATCTGATCTGCTCTTTTTGGTCGATTTCTGGGCTCCCTGGTGTGGACCCTGTCATATGGTCAGTCCGATTGTCGAAGAGATCGGCGAAGATTATGAGGGAAAGATAAAGGTGGGGAAATTAAATGTGGACGAGAATAGTCAAACTGCCGGCCAGTACGGGATCATGAGCATACCCAGCGTTCTGTTTTTCAAAGAGGGGAAGGTGGTGGATCAGATCGTCGGGGCAGTCCCCAAGCAGCATTTTGTCGAAAAGATCGACAAGATCGTCAAATAGCGAGTGTGAATGTGCAAGATCGCCTTTTGCCGAATGAGGATGCCGAAGGGCCTTTATGGTTGATTCCGAAGAGCACCAAAATCCATCGGACGACCGGATAAAGGAGATATTGTCAAATCGTAAGAACGTGGCAGTGGTGGGGCTCTCCTCCGATCTCACCAGACCTTCGTACGGGGTGGCAAGACATTTGCAGAGAAAGGGCTTCAAGATCATTCCGGTGAATCCCAACGAGACTGAGGTCTTGGGAGAAAAAGCCTATCCCGACTTAACCTCCATACCAGATAAGGTAGAGATCGTTGACATCTTCCGCCGACCGGAGCACGTCCCGGACATAGTGGACCAGGCCATAAAGATTAAAGCCAAGGTGCTCTGGATGCAGGAGGGGGTGATAAATCACCCTGCTGCCTTGAAAGTTTCTCAAAACGGCATCACAGTGGTGATGGACAGATGTATGGCCAAAGAGTGCAGGAAACACTGCGATTGAAAGAATCTCCCGTGAAGGCTGAAAAACGTATGAGCAAACAGGTTTCCCGTATGGGTAGTCAAGAAAAAACCACAGCGATTAGCTCGCCGCCGATCTGCCCGGTCAGGAAGGCGGAACTTGAAATCAGCTCTCAAAATCCAGGGAGCGCGGTTGAGATTCTCTCCGAAGGACAGGATTGCCCCTTTTGCCATTTTGGCAAGCTGAAAAGAGACGGCGACGAGATCGTTTGCCCGATCTGCGGATACGGACACAAGCCTTGCACGTGATAGAGCACTTTCTTCAGAGGAGTCTCCTCTGCAGCCTAAAAATATGAAAAGTAAAATCATGGATTTAAAAACCATCCTGACTTTCGTCTTGATCTTTGTCTTGTGGCTTTTGATCTGGGGATTCCTGCTGCCCTTATTGGGTGTCAACACCTGACTGAAAAGAAGTTGCGCTGTTCCGGAGGAACAGAAGAACATCGAAGACCAAATCAGATAAAAAGACTCAGCCTTTCTTCCCCTTTGGCGCGCAGGCAAGCCTTCACGGCTTGCTTGTTCATTCCTAATGAATAAATCATTGGCTGGGTGGTAAATGTTAAATAGAATTTATAGATTTCTTTAATAAGGAGAACACATGCTGACCGAATTCACCTGGAAGGGAAAAATGGTATTTGAGGCAAAAACCGAATCCGGGCATTCGGTCCTGATGGATGCTAAACCGGAAGTCGGAGGCGAGGACAAGGGACCCGCGCCCATGGAGCTTCTGATGGTCTCGTTAGGCGGCTGCACCGCCATGGACGTGGTATCCATTCTAAAAAAGATGAGGACCGATTTAGAAAGCATGACCGTCAAGATCGATTCCGAACGGGCGCCGGAGCATCCCAAGATATTCACCAAAATAAACATCCATTATGATTTTGTCGGAAGAGACATCAAAGAAGAGAATGTGAAAAAAGCAATCGAGCTGTCTCAGGAAAAGTATTGCTCGGTCACTGCCATGTTGAGAGAAAAAGCTGAAATTACCCATAATTGGAATATCAACAATAAATAGCGATTTTGATGCAGAGATAGAAAACTGGAGTGTTCACCTTTAGGTGAACCTGATAGAGACGTCTTGCGAGTATGGCTTCATCAAGAATCCTTCAGGCCTGACACTCCCGCGCATCGCTCCCTGCTAAGGTTCCTCACCGAGAGCAAGCAGCAAAGTGTGATCCAGTGCAATCGGCGCTCACGCTGTATTGCTTGGAGTGCCTTGAAAATCCTGTCTTTATCTCCTTGATTCGATATAAATTATAAATATTAGTCGGCAGTTCAATTTTGCTATATTCCTCTGAAAGAGAGCCATCACAACTTTTATCGGTCAAATAATACTTGTATTCCTTCTCGGTGTGGTCCAGACTGATGTTGAAATAACGTGCGAAGTAGCCGTGTAAGGACCAATCACCTCGCATGGAAGGACAAATACTGATAATTGAGTCTCTGGGGAGGATTCTGCCAATCGTATATATATCTCTGAGTTTATCATGATCCCTGCCGATTTTTCCTACTTGCAGCATTGAAAAAGCAATAACAAAAATCAAAAGAATTGAAGATGCCCACATACACATCCTGAACCATTTGTTTTCAGGGTTTGCCCGTTGTAGTAATTCATTCAGATCCGGTGCCGCAATTATTGCGAAGCCAATTGCAAAATACGGAAATGAGGGTACTGCATAAAAGCCTAACTGTTTAGCGCTTATCATTATTGGGAATGAAGCCGAAACGCCGATGCCGAATAACAACAGCATCCATTTTTTGTGAATTCCGATTCCACTCATATTGATTTTTCTCAACTTGGCGGGAATCAACATTATTGTTGTCAAGATCATCACCGGGAGCAACTCCGTAAACAACGTTTGGATGATATGATACCTCTCACCGACGAGTCCTCTTTCGCCTTTAAGGCTTCGCACAACTTGTCCATCAAGATACTTCAATAAGCTTTGGTGGGCCTCGGCGTCAAGCAATATGAGCGATAACAACAACAAGACCACAAAGCACAGCATCAGTGAATAAACTGTCATTTTGCTAAAGGAGGTGTTTTTGAATATCAACCAATAAAGTGCCACAACTGCAAGCGGAAACAATGCCACAAACCCCTTACACAAGAACCCCAAGAGAATAAGGAAACCAGCGAGAGTCAAATGAAGAAAGATTTTCCTGTTTGAACTTAACCCTTTGATAAACACAAACACGGCAACAATGGTGAAAACGCCCATGGTGTTTTCAAGCATGTTGTTCCTGTATGACCAATGGGTCAGGGGAATAATAATCCAGAAAAGAAAAGGCAGCCAGCTCAAACTTGCCAATTCAGTCTTTTGTTTGAAAATCTCCTTCCATATTAACGTGATAAAACAGCCTGTTATTATTGCTGTAAGAAGCGAATAGAATCTCTCCACCAGCAGGTGATCACCAAATATCCTGAAAAATAAAGACTGTATCCCAAAAACCAACGGTGGATGTTCGTGGAATGTATTGTATAACGTTTCGGTCAGATGTGGGTTCCAGAAGGTGCCCCTACCTTCAGCCAAATTTCTGGAAAGGACACTGTAAAAAAGCCCATCCATGAACATCCCGTCTTTCAGCAGGGTGGGTAAGATCAGTGCTGCAAAAAGGGAAATGGTGGCAAGCCAGAAAGGTAAATGCTTTCTATCCATATTGCTTGTTCAGCGACGAAGATAACTGAAAGTATATAGGTAATTGGCTGTGAAGTTCCAGACTGTGGTCACTATTATGGCCATTAATTTCGACAGGTAGAAATTCTGTTTGAACCTGCTGACTAACAGCCACAATACAAGACTATTTATTCCGAGTCCAATTGCTGATATAACCAGAAAGCTTGAGTATTCGGACAGAATACGAGGGTTGTCACTTTGGAATGTCCAGGTCCTGTTGAAAAAATAGTTTGAGCTGGCGGCTGTGGTAAAACCTATGGCATTTGAAATGTATTTCTGAATCTTGACTTTTTCTTTGCAGAAATAGGTAACTCCAAAATCAATTATCAAGCCGGAAAAACCAATAATCCCGAATTTGATAAACTTCCGTAACAGGTCTTCATATGATTGAATCTGTATCATTGAGGCTTTCTCATGTTTGATAAGACATTGCAGATAAGTTCTCTGTATCCGAGGCCCACATATACGTCCCTGTGCTTTTCTTTCTCCCTGCTTCTCGTTCTTATCTTGCTTTATTTTATCCATCCCCCTCAAAAAGTCAAGTTCTTTTAGGGTCAGACAAATGCCGGTGGTTCAGTGCAGCCTTTCGGCCTAACATTATCCCCTTATCTTGGTCAGGGCAGAATACCCTGGCATGGAACCTTCTCAATCTTCTCACACCTTTGTTGGGACAGGGGTTGTACCCCTGTCCCAATAAGGACCTGTCGCTTCGCATGTCGCTTTCTCCGTTTCGTCACTTTGTTGGGATAGGGGTTGTACCCCTATCCCGGTTAGGACCTATCACTTCGCAGGCAGCCTTCTCAATTCCCTCACTCTAGAAAATCCCAAGAACAATCTCTTGACAATCGGTTCCCAAGTCCTATAATGATCACAACCAATTGATTTTGACTCCAAGGTTCCTGGATTCTCAGGTGCGAACCAAATGGTTCAGGCCAAAGATTGGACATGAGACGACCTGCCTTTTATGCTCTGATCCTTTTTGTAACCGGGATTCTCATCGGCAGTTACTTTGACCTTCCCACGCCTCTTATATTTTCCATTCTGATTCTTTCTCTTCTGTTTTGCCTTCTTTTTCTCCTAAGAAAAGACCAAAAAAGCGCCAGCGTTTTTATGGTCCTTGCCATCATTTTAGCCGGATTCTTTAGATACGAGGTTCTTACCAGGGATTTCCCCCCAAATCACGTAAGCAATTTCCTGAATCTAAATCGATCCGTTACCATAACCGGCAAGATCGGAGATCAGCCGGACGTAAGAGTCAACAAAACTTTCCTAAAAGTCCAGGCCCAGACTCTCTCTACGGGAAAGAAGACGATAGCCACTTCAGGACAGATAATTCTGAAGATAAAAGAACCGACCTTCAGGTTTGACTATGCGGACAGAATCGAATTCAAAGGATTCTTGTACGAGCCATCTCCGGTAAGAAACCCAGGCGCGTTTGATTACAGAAAGTATCTTAGCCGGAAGGGAATCCATGGCATGGTGACCTTGTCCGGAGCGGACAAGGTTCAAGTAATCAGCAAGGAACCGGGCGGTGTATTGTTGTCCAAAATAGTTATTCCCTTGAGGAAATGGATATTGGGAGTATTTGACCAGACCCTCTCCGGCAATCACAAGGCGCTCCTTTCCGGATTCCTGCTGGGCGAAACCAGAGACATTCCCAAAGACATCTACGACATGTTCCGAGACACGGGCACGGTTCATCTCCTGGTAGTTTCCGGTTCCAACGTGTGGCTGGTCGTCGGTATCATCTTTGCGCTTCTCAGCCTGCTGCGAGTTCCCAAAATCCCCACCACCATTATAACTTTGATCTGCATCTTTATCTTCTCCAATTTGGTCCACAATGATCCCCCTGTGGTGAGGGCAGGAATAATGGCTTCGGTGATGCTACTAGGTGTGCTTTTGTACAAAGATGTGCAGCTGATAAATCTGGTCTCATTCTCTGCTTTGGTAATCTTGCTTTTCTCTCCTCTTTTCCTCTTCGATGTAGGTTTCCAGCTTTCCTTCGCCTCGGTTTTTGCCATCGTTATCTTGGTTCCAAAGCTAAGCGAAATGTTAGCAAAGTATGTGAGCAAATCCCATAAAAAGCTGTGGCGTTGGATAATTCTTCCCTGCCTGGTTTCATTGTCTGTGGAGATCATTCTGTTCCCCATTCTGGCCTATTATTTCAATACGGTTCCCATGATTGTGGTCGTCGCGAATCTGTTCATAGTTCCATTGGCAAGCCTGTCCGTTGTCTTCTCCGGTTTTACCCTGTTTTCTGCTATCTTCAGCTCAGGCTTGGCAAGCATCTTCTCTGCTTCCAACTGGGTTTTTCTGCATTTGACTTTGAAGCTCAACACCTTCTTTGCCACCTTGCCGATAACGAAACTAACCGTGGCGTCCCCCTCGATTCTAACCTTCATCGTCTATTATCTGTTTATATGGCTTCTGCTCAGCCCCATAGCTCAAAAGCGAAAAGCCATCATTTTCTCCCTGGTGATATTTGGAAATGTCTTTGCATGGAAAGGACTGTTGACAAGTGATAGCCATCTTCTCAAGCTGACCTTCTTGGATGTGGGGCAGGGAAGTTGTGCTGTTATGGAGCTTCCTGATAATCAGACCTTTGTGATAAACGCCGGCAATAAAGAGGGCGATTTCGATTCTGGAGAATACGTTGTCATTCCGTTCTTGTATAAGAATGGCATCACAGAGATTGACAGATTAATCCTCACAGATGGCAGTGGGGAAAATATCAACTCAGCCAAATCCGTTGCTGAAGAGGTCAAAATAGAACAACTGTTGATGCCGCAGTCTGATGGTTCAGCAGAAGCAATTGAGGAGGGCTTCGTCGAGAGAATGTCGGACAAAATGATCTCTCTGGACTCGATCAAGGAAATCTCAGATGAGCAAAAGGAACTAAGCATTTCCTTGTTTGATTACTCCAGCACTCGAAAATATCAATTCTCTCCTGACGGCAAGATCGTCAAGATTTCATGCAAGGATCTGGATTTTTGCCTCCTGGATGGAATGAAGAAGCTAGAGTTTGACTCGGGCTTTGCGTGGGACAGAATAACGGGCTGTGAGGTTCTGGTTATCTCCGAGTTGGGAGATTATGAGGACACAAAGAGAATGATTCAAAAGATAAGGCCTCAGAAGATTATCTTCACCCGTCATTATCTCCGTTATCAAAGGGACAAGATTCCCACCTTGATGGCACTTGAATTTCCCCAAGTCGAATATCACCGAACCTTGAATTCCGGAGCCATAATCTGCAAAACGGATGGGAAAAAGATAGACTTAGATTTCATGATTCACAAGAAACCGTAAATTGAGTCTGCTATGAGAGACTCTGGACTGTCAAGCGTCAAGGATTCTTGAAAAACCCCTTTTTTGTCGTTGCGAGGAGTCCGTATGGACGACGACGCAATCTCTAACTCATTGATTTATATGGAGCGAGATTGCTTCGCTCCGCTCGCAAAGACGATCTTTTGGACTCTTTCAACCGTCCCTTCAGCTTGACCTTTCGAGTGGATACCCGCTCCCTACTGTTGGTAACGGACGCCTCGTCCGTTACCATATTGTCAGCGCCACGGACGGGGCGCCCGCGACGAAAGAGAGTTGTGTTGAGGGAAATACTGACCCCATTTAGCTTCGGGAGTTCGTATTCCCGAAGCATTAGAGAATGGATTACTAAAATCCGAAAGCCAAAGCATCAACCATATACTTTGCCTTTTCATGGCCTACCTCGCGGTAAATCTCTATCAATTCCTCATAGGCCGTCCTGCCTCCTACAAGCTCCCAGAATTCTTGAGCAAGTAGTATCATTTCATCAAAGGGCGTGTAGTTCAAGGCAAATGACCACCTGTAGTCAGACCGATTAGGCCCATAAGGATTATAAGCCATAGCAAAGTACGAACTCACCACTGGGCGGCCGGAGCCCCGCAACAAATGAAATCTCAGCACTCGTTGTGTAACTTCCAGACACTGTCCTTTGTTTGGCATCGGAGATTTCATCTCAAAGAACAGCTCGTTACCGTCTTTCTCAAGGATATATAAATCCGCCCGGCTTGTCCTTTGTGACAAATCGTCATCTCTTCGAGCGCCCATAACAGCCTCAATCATCGCGTGAAGGGAAGGCTTTCGGTTTTTCATGTCCACTGTGTGCTCCAAAACACTTACCTGTCTGTCAATCTCCTCTACAGCTGCATTGCTCACTGTGGCCGTGAGGTTATAACCTCGTTGAGCTTCGCTATGATGGTCTTGTGCAATCAGACGGGCACATTCTTCAAATGTTGTCCCCAAGCCGGTGCTGAAGCCTCTTTCAAACTCATTGATGCGAAGCAACCCATGCGGAATTATTGCAGCATGAAAAGGTTTAAGCTGTCCCTTCGAGGATTTCTTTCTCAAGTACTTCTTCGCTGAGCCAATCGGTGGAATTACGCGGCCCCTGTACTCCTTCACAAGGTTCTCAACAAAAACCTCAAGGTAAGCTTTAATCTTAACTCGTGTGTTGCGCTTAATAGCCCGCATATTCTCTTGAGTTACCCTTTCCGCCAGATGAAAACTGACTCGTAGAAATCAGTCGCTCGTCTACCCGTCCTGCGATTGACGTGACGTTCCACAATCCCCTCCACCTCCGCTCCCACCATGTCCGCTATCTTCCCATACAGATTTGCCTTATCGTTCGCCACAACAATTAGATAGCCTCCTCTCGACATCGATTTCACAATCCGCGCAAAAACCTCACAAATGTCTCGCTGATACTCCTCCTTCGCCTTTTGGCTTGACCCATTAGCCGCAGACCCAATTTCGTGATGACGGCGTTCATTAAGTCCAAGTAAGTGATAAGCGTAAATGTGCTGCTCGTGGTAGTCAATCAACCCGACATATGGCGGACTCGTAATCACCCCGTCGATTGCTGGGTATTTCTCACGGCGGCTGTCTACGTGTCTAGCGATCACTCTTGCGTTCGTCCGCAGCGCGGCGTATTGCTCAATTCTTCTCATGGTGTCTATGCTATATCGCCTCAAAAACTTGAAGGCTTCCTTTGTGGGTTGACATGTTCTCGCGTGCTTATGGCACCAATATGGCTCCCTTTGCGGGTCCTTAGGGAAATCAAGGTTGTAATGAGTAGTCATACGAGCTGACCTCGCAGACCGAGATAGGACAACTTTAAGTAAGTCACTGCAAGAATAGTCCCCTTCATCGATCAGTTGCCTATACGTTAGCAATTCACGCAGGGCCTGCGGTGCGAACCAATTTCTTAGGTACCGACTAGCTGACTCACACAACGGGTGCGAAGCAAAACTCTGGTCCCAAAAGTCTCCCTGATTCTTGTTGGTCCCGGTCAAAGAACGCACCTTATTCAATATATCAAACACCTCAACACGTGCCTTCTCGACATTGTACTTGGTCGTCTTTGCACGACAAATTAGTATGTTAAAAGCAGAGATGTCGTACCCTATCGCATTGATCCCAAGCTCATTAGCTTGAACCAAGGTCGTTCCCGATCCGCAAAATGGGTCAAGTACCGTTTGGCCAGGAAGGAAGTATTTTCGGAGGAAGATTTCGACCAGTTGGGGTATGAATTTACCTAAGTATGGATGTAGCCTGTGAACGTGTTTTGTCCGCTCTTTCTCAGGTAAATCCTTCTCACGCCAATTCAGGTTCATATTGTCAAGCGGCGTATCCGGCGTTACGTCGCTTGAAACAATGGGTGGACTCATAGGACTTGAATACACCTTAGCACTTTTTTCCTGATTTGTTGTTACTGTCCTCATCGCTTCAGTACAACGGCTCCTGTCGATGTTAAATAACCATAGTGAAGGAACTGTTTCTTGTCTCTATCTAGCGCGTAAAGCCTATTCTATCTCAATCACTTTCTCTCTCTCGTCGAGTTTCGTAGAACTATAATTGCGAGACGAACAAAAGTCAAGATAAATCGTTGAATGGGTCCAACTACAGGACAAAGACCCCCTGTCCCCACTCCCTGTCGGTGTTTTTCACTGACAATATGACTTGGGTTGGTCAACCGGGAAAAATCATCACTGACTTGGGGAACACTCACCCACGCCGAGCATTTTCCCCACAACTTTTGTGGTGAAACCTATAGGTCGCCTGTTATTGAGAGGGAGCTATATGGAAAGACAGGAGGAGATGATTAGTGAGGAAGAAAATTTTCAAAACGAAGATCACCAAGGTCACCAAGCCCACCAACGCCACCGGAGCTGGCCTTACTCACGCTGTGAAAGGGTTTCTACCCCCGTCGCTTTGTGGAGAGGAAAGGTATTTTGAAAAGGAGATATCTTCTACTACTTCCAATGCCAACTCGACTTTTCCAAAGGAGGGAACCAGATAAACTCCGGAAATTCTCTGTTTAATCTCTTCTAAGAATTCTCTGGCGATAGTAATGCCTTCTTCTATTCCCCTTTCACCCGCGCTTTTCATTCTGTCTCGTATGTTCTGAGGGATGGCAATGCCTGGGACTTCATGATGCAAAAACTCCGCCTGTCTGAAGCTGTGCAAGGGGAGCAGGCCCACCAGAATAGGAAGATTCAACCCTTGCGCTCTTTCCAAAAAACCATTCAAGGTTTCATTATCATACAGAGGTTGAGTGAAGATGAAATCTGCACCGGCTTCAACTTTCTGCCTCAATCTCTCCATTTCCTTTTCAAAATCGAGTGCATTCGGATTTGCGCCTACCCCGGTACAAAAGGAGGTGGGCGAGCCTATGGAGTTGCCGGCCCAGTCCGTGCCCTGGTTCAGCTTCTTGATTATCTTTACCAAACCTATGGAATCGACGTCATAGACTGCCGTGGCATGAGGGTAATCTCCCAATCTGGGAGGATCGCCGGTTACGGCAAGTATACTCCGAATGCCCAAAGCGTGCGCTCCCATCAGATCGGACTGCAGTCCCATAAGGTTTCTGTCCCGGCAGGTCAGATGAAGAATAACCTCCAGCCCTACTTTCTCTTTGACCAGAGCGGCCAAAGAAAGACAGCCCATCCTGACCCTGGCCATGGGGCTGTCGGCTATGTTCACCGCATCGATGCCCCTGTCCCTGATCAATTGAGCTTGCCTTAAAACCTTTTTGGGATTCACGCCGCGGGGAGGATCCAATTCCACCGAGATCACGAATTTCTCTTTCAGTTTAGAAGCAAAAGTCGAGGGTTCAATCAACTCTTCTACGGTGACTTGCTCCTCGAACTCTCTTTCGACTTCGATTACTCCGGCATTTTCATTTGAGCCGGATTCTTTCTCTTTGAGCACCTTGGCCATGGCTTGAATGTGCTCAGGCGTGGTGCCGCAGCAACCTCCCAAAACCGCCACCCCAGCGCTGAGAAATCTCTTGGTATATTCTGCAAAATACTCCGGCGAGGAAAGATATATGAATCTTCCGTCCACAAACCTGGGGAATCCTGCATTGGGCTGAGCAGATAATTTGGAAGAGGTGACTTTTCTCATCTGGTGAATTGCATCCAGAACCCTTTGCGGGCCTACGCTGCAATTGACGCCAATGACGTCAACCTCTATCTTTTCCAGCTCTTTGGCAATCCCGGAAGGTGTGTGGCCCATCAAGGTCAAACCCTCCTCGGTAAATGTCATCTGGGCAATGATCGGTAGCTTGGATGCTCCTCTTACGGCTCTGATAGCTTCCTTGATTTCAACCAAATCGGAAAAGGTCTCGATTATGAAAAGATCCACTCCGGCTTCAGCCAGTGCTTCTGCCTGCTCCTGAAACGCTTCAAAAGCCTGCTTTGAGGTGATCTTTCCGATGGGAGCCAGCGGTCTTCCCAGAGGTCCGATCGACCCGCCCACAAAGACAGGTTCACCCTCAATCTCTCGTGCCTCCCGGGCAATACCTGCTCCTCTGATGTTGATCTCTCTGATTCTTCCCGGAAGCCCATGAGCGCCCAGCCTGTATCTGTTCCCTCCGAACGTGTTGGTCTCGATAATCTCTGCTCCGGCCTTGATATAATCCTGATGGACTTTCTGAACCATGTCCGGCTTAGACAGATTCAGCTCATCAAAGGGATGCTCGAATCCTGTTCCTCGGGAGTAAAGCAGAGTTCCCATGGCACCGTCGCAGAGCATGGTTCCCTTTTTCAGTCTTTCCAAAAATGGATCTGCCATTTTATTTCAGCCCCATTTCTTCCTTAACTTCCCTCACAGCCGACACCATAACCTTCAGCTTCGCCTCTGACTCTTCCAGCGTCCTGGTCTTCAAGCCGCAATCCGGGTCGATATAGACCTTTTCCAGAGGAAAAACCTCTAACGCCCTTTTGATGTTACTTTTCACCTTCTGCTTGGTCTCAATCACGTGCGAATGCACATCGATGACGCCCACGGCAATCTCTTTGGTGAAGCGGGGATTCTTGAAAATCTCCAGATTGGCAAAGTCGTTATTGGCGAACTCCAAATCCAGTTGATCCACCGCGAGACTAAGAATCCTGGGATAGATGGTGGTGAAGTCTCCGTAACAGATGTGAGAAACGGTCTTAGCCCTCAAACCATCGGTAACGATCTTCATGGCCTCGATTGCCAGATCAATCTCCGAAGGACGGGTGGAGATGGCTGGCTCGTCTATCTGAATGTATTTCGCTCCCGCGTGATCCAGATCTAAAGCCTCCTGATGAACCACCTCTGCCAAATTCAAAACCAAATCCCGCCGTGTTGGAAAGTATTCATTAAAGGACCAGTCGCACATGGTATAGGGACCGGTAAGCATTCCCTTTACCGGTTTTTGGGTCAAGCTCTGCGCATATTGGAACATCTCCAGGGCGATGGGATGATTTCTTTTGATCTTCCCTTTAGCAATTGGTTTTTTGTAGTATCTGTTGCCATAGGAACGGACCAGGCCACTTATGCCGAAGCCCTCTAGTCTCTCGGCAAAAAAGGTCACCATATCGGCGCGTTCCATCTCGCCGTGCACCAGAATATCCAGGCCTATTCCCTCTTGGAGTTTTATAATCTCGCGCGTAGCTTTCCTCTCCAGCTCCCTCAGTTCATCTTCGCTGATCTTTTTCCGGCTGAACAGATTCCTTGCTTTGACCAGATAATCGGGTTTGGGAAAGCTTCCCACTGTGGTAGTAAGCAACATCACAACCTCTTCAGTTGGTCAATCGTCTCCGCCGAGATTGAACTTCTTTGCCGACTGCACCATCCTTTTCAATTTCGCGAGTGCCGCCTCATGAGGCAGAAACTCCAGCCCGCAGGATGGACTGACGTATATCCTCTCACTGGAAATCTTCTGAGTTGTTCTCTGGAATAGCTTCAAAAGCTCCTCTTCTTCCTCCAACCTTGTGTTCCTTGCATCCAAACAGCCCAAGACAAGTTCCTTGTCAAATGAACCTTCCAATATAAGATCAAGATTCTCAGGTCTGCTGACAACGTCGATTGCGATCCCGTCGACCGGGAAATCAAAAGGTGCGGGAATCAGATTTTTGATCCCCCCGAAATAAAGGTACAAGAAGGTCTTGGCCTTCAAACCGTCGGTAATGACCTTAATTGCTTGATTTGCCAGATCGATCTTCTCGGGTGAAAAGCATAATGAAGGCTCATCGATCTGAATAAATTCTGCACCCGCTTCCTCTAACTTCTTTGCCTCTTTTTTCAGGATTTCGGCCAGATCCAAAGTGAGTTTGTCAATGTCGTTATAGTATTCATCCTTTGCAAGGTTGGCAAAGGTGAACGGGCCGACAATGACTGCTTTGACTTCCTTAGTTGAGTTCCGTTTTAAGAATGCAAATTCCTCCACGGTTGAATAGTCCTTGAATGCCAGCTTGGATTTGACCACAGGTCTTCGGTAATAAACATTGTTGTCAAAAAAACGAATCAAACCACCAACCTCCAGTCCATCGATATTTCTGGCAAATGGAGTAACCGGATCATCCCACCTGATCTGTCCGTCGGTGATCAGGTCCACGCCTGCCTCTTCCTGTTCTCTTATCACTCTCTGGATAGTTTCCTGATAAACCCTCTCCAGTTCCTCCTCGGAAATCTTATTTCGATCGAACTTGTTGAGCGCCGATCTGAGATTGGGAGCAGATTTGTCCGCCGTTATCTTAGGATAGTTTCCCACAACTGTCGTTTTCAGCATATGTTGACCTTTGGTGATTAAGAAATCTCCCCAGGGATTTCTGAAAAGAGATTCTTCATTTGATATATCGGCATCAAGGACTCATTTTCGAGAAATCATGCCCACGGCATTCCTCATGAAAAATCCACAAAGAAGTGTCAAGGCCATTTACCTTCGGCAACCGCTAACATTGAACCATCTAAAGCGAAGACTTGTTCCGAGAGGAAGCGATTACAGTCGTGGTTCCCAGCCAGAGAGGAAGGCCGAAATCTCCCGCCAAATATCGGGCGCGTTTAATTCTTTCCTCTTAGGTGATCGATCATCGGCTGTGTTACTAAGGGAACCACATCACCAATCATGTGAGGCATGAGGTTGTCCATAACTTTCGGCATCAGCTCCGGCATCTGTTCGGCCATGTAGTCGGGCATGGGGATGCGCTCACCTACTCGTTTTAGCATCACCGCCATGACTTTTGGCATCATCTTTGGCAAGAGCCTGGGGAAGAGGATAGGGAACAACGGCTTCATCAAATTCGGCGCACCGGGAATCTTCCCCATGACGCGCATCATTGTCCCCATCTTGAAGGGCATGGCTCTGATAAGCTCCGGCCACATGGTTTTCATCAGCTCAGCGAAGCCTTCCGGCGTCATCAGGGCGATCATCGCATCGAAGACTGCCCACTGGGCTTCCACTTCCGGATGCGGATCGGGGAATTCGTAGCCCAGTGCCGATGAGGCGAAACGGGCTAAATCCACGATCTCTACCGGGACTTTCTTCTTTTCTGCGGCCACCCGGAACTGAAATTCACAGCAAGGGCACAGGGCCAAAACTTTTTCTGCCCCGGCTTCAATCGCCTCTTCCAGACGGGTCCGACCAATCTCATAAGCCACTGCCGGCTCCTTAATTAAAGTTAGAACCGAGCCGCAGCAGTGTGCATCCTCCCGGTTGTGACTCATCTCGACCAAGTTCACGTTGGGGATAGCCTTGATCAGGTCTCGCGGGGGCTCATACACTCCAGAAACCCGACCTATGTGGCACGAGTCATGCCAGGAAACCGTCACTGGTTGCTTGTCGTTGGGAGGGAACTTGAACTGGCCGGCCTTGATCTTCTCTGATAGGATCTCGCTGTAGTGCCTGGCGGTAATCCCATACTCAATGCCAAGCTTCTCGGCCCATCTCGGATACACCTGGCGCCACATCATGTCGCAGGCAGGACAGGAGCAGATCACCGTGTCCGCTCCGGTCTCCTTGACTGCCTGTAGATTCTTGTTCATGGTCTCAAGGAATACGTCCCATTTTCCGGCCACCAACATGGGGGTGGAGCAGCAGTTTTCCTTTTCGCCCACATAGGTGAAATCCACGCCCGCCTCGTCCAGCAAGCGTACGCTGGCCATGGCTATGTCCTTTTCCACGTAGCTTGCCGTGCAGCCAGCAAAGTAGACATTCTTAGACCTCCGACCCGGCCCATGCTTTGCCAAAAGGTCCGGGGGAAACCAATTCGACCGGTCTTTGCGATAACCGGCCCAGATGTCGCCCTCGGCCCGCAGAGCGGCTGCCATTATCTCAAAAGGCGGGAAAGTCATTCTCTTGTCTTCATGAATAAGCTTGCCCCGCAGCTTCATCCACGACGGCTCAATAGGCAAGACTGCCGAGCAGCGCAGGTTGCACAACTCACAGGTAGTGCAGACTAAGAAGGTATCCACCATGAACTGGGTCCACTCCTCGCGACCTTCCATGTACTCCCGAAGCCAGTACCACTTTCCTCGGGGGCTCTGGCTTTCCCAGCCTCGGCCGTAGAACTGGTCGCACTCGTCGATGCAGTAGCCGCACTGAGAACAGCCATATGCGTACCAGGCCACGTCCGCCGGAATGCCTCTTACGGGCTTAGTCGGACGCTCGCCCACCTGGGCTATGACATGATTGCCAAAGGGGCGAACCAGCGGCTCGAACGCGCGGGCCAAGCTCAGCGTTGTGCCAACCAACCCTCTGCCAATAACCTTGCCCGGATTCATGATACCTTTGGGATCGATCTGCGACTTGAAGGCGCGCAGCTTTTGTACTCTCTCTTTACCCAAGATAACGTCAGCCTGACTTCCGAAATACATGCCCGTTGCGTATGGTCGACCACCGTGCTTCTCCGCGATCTTCATCAAAGTCAATGCCAAAGCAAAGACGAAGTTGTAGCTGAACTTGCGCTCGTCACTGGGGATGAAACCCAGGATGATGACCTCCGGCTTACCGCCCGCACCCTGCCGGATAACCAAACCCTCTTTGACCAAAGGCTGGTTAATCTCGGCCTCGATCTCGGTCATCACCTTTCCCAAGTTAGAAAGCGGGATAACGACTTCAGCCGGCACCAACGAAGGCCCAAGCCGCTTTACGATCATGAGCTTGAACCGGTTCTTCCATTCATGCTCAGCTATGCGCTCGCTCAGGATTTCTGCCTCGCACTGCTTCAGAAGTTTTGGCAGCTTGTCCGTGACTGATCCGCGGTCTTTTTTGCGGTAAGCTAAAGTTATGATGTATGCGGCGGGCAGCAGCACGCGCTCCTCGACCGGGTGCCCGTAATGCTCCATCAAAGGTGCCCGGTTCTTGAGCTCAGCCATTCTGGGATTGATGAAGACCAGCGACCAGATAGGCAAATTCGAGCCGAGGATCGACTCTATCAGACGCTGCAGGTCATGCGGATTGGGGCAGCCGATGCTCACTACATCAAGTTCTTCAAGCGGCTGAACCTTGAGGGTGACCTCGGTGATAAGACCCGTTATGCCTTCCGCGTCAGCGATGAGGTCCAACTCATCGCCGGCAAACGCGCGCACCTCCCCGGAGGGCAACACCACCCTGACGCTCAGCACGTTGTCGCGGTACCAACCAGCCTCGTAAGAACCGAACCCGGCACCGCCCTGAGCCAGCCAGCCGCCGGCAGTGGACGACGGATAGCTGCTGGGATAGAGCCGCAAAGTTAAGCCGTGCTTGGCCAGTTCCCTGTCCAGGGCCTCCCAAACCACTCCCGCTTCAACCGTCGCAGTCTGAGCCTCAGCATCGACGCGCAGAATCTTTTTCATTCGGTAAAAGTCAACAACCAATCCCTGCTTGACCGGGATCACTCCACCATAGCCGGATGATGCTTTGGCCCGGGGAGTCAGTGCAATGTTGTTTGTGACCGCCCAACGTACCAGCTCGACGACCTCGTGCTCCGTCTCCGGCTGAACCACCGCCTCCGGTATTGTGTTCCCTATAATCGGTTTGAACAAACTGGGCATGGCAGCGATGTCGTGACCGTACAGTTTGCGCTCGATCCGGTTGAAGCTCACCCGGCTGCCAAATTTCTCTCGCAGCCATGATTGCCGCCCCGGATTCATTTTTCCTGCCATATTATATTCTCTTGTAAAAGATTATCGAAGAAACTTCCTTAATGACATTCGTGTTTCTGTCCGACTCCAAGATAAATTGGTTTTCCCTATTCCAATCTTATCTTATTCTCTTACGAAAGTCAATAGGTTTTCTTGGCTTTGTTTGGAGGTTATCGTCTGTGTGGATTTACTTCGAGTTGTGTGTAAATTCCAAAAAGGGAAGTGCCTCTGAGTGACCCGACAAAGTCGGGCAATAGAATAAGGTCCTTGCCTCGGATTCTGAATGAACAGTTGGTTGCGAGTACCCTAACCCTCGACCCTTGCCTGGAGAGATGGGACGTCCTTTGCCAATATTCCCCCGATACGGCACGGCTTCGGCCAAAAGTCAGGTCTCATTTTTTCCCAAGCGCCTGCGCCTTTGGCTCCAAGACGCTCTCTGTTTTCTTGACCACGAATTCCCCGACCGAACAGCCAATATCCTTGGCTATGGTTTCGCACTTCACCATGAGAAGGAAATAGAGTCTTTTCCCCTGCACCTCACTTAAGGTTTCGTAGTTTCCGTGTCCCTTGGCGATCACCAGATCGGATCTGGCAAAGAGGTCCTGGAATTCATTAGAACAATCTTCAAGTATGGTTCCTGGGGCATCCGAGCCATTGGAGATGATCTTGGTCCTTTTGTCTAATCCCGCCCAGTAGGCATCCTCCGAGGTGGCATCGTTTATCACCGGACTGCCCCTCACCCCAAAGTAAATCTCCTTGGCCGGCATTTGTTCGATCAGTATCCTGTCAAAGAAGGTCTCCCCAGCATTGTCTCCCAGATAGAGGATGGTCGAGGCTGACTCTATGTCTTCTCTTAAACTCTCGGTATGGTCAATGGCAGGCTTCGCCTTCAAAGCTTTGTCAATGGTTTCTCTCAACTCGAAGTGATGCGGGGGACCAAAATCGATGATGTTACCGGCAATGGCCAGCTTCACTGCTTGGGCGAACGGGTCTTTCGAATCATTGACCCGCTCCTGCAAGGAAGGAAAGAGCTCTTTCCCCACCTGGTTGAACCGTCTTTTCAGTTTTGAATAAGGATCGGGATTATTCAGAATGGAGCGGATCACCCGATGTGCCTCTCTCCCCAGATAAGGTGGAGACTGGTTGTAGGAGATGTTGCTGAGGATCTCCAATACCTTCTGTAACAGGCTTTCCTGTTTTTCCAAATCTTGGGTCAAATCTCTGGCAGCTTTAATTGTCTGTTCAATTATGCAAGGGACACAATCTAAATAGGTTTTCATCGCCTTCCTCCGTTAAGCGATTACAAAATAAACGGTCGACTTCTCCTTGCCCCATGATCTTTTGATTGTTCTATTATCCTCCAAAACCTGCAAATACTTGGCAATCTCATTAGGATGGACTCCTAAGGAAACGGCCATCTCCTCTTTCTTCGTGGGCCTCCTTCTTACGAGCTCAATTATTGCCTGCTCCAGATCCTTGTGGTAAGCCTTGCTTGTTTCCCTCTTGAAATTGGCGATCACTTCCACTTTGAGCTTCGGATCGAACAAACTTCTGACTTCGTTCAGTTCCTCTTGGTTCAGCGGCCTTGCATCTGGATCACCTGGAGGGCGGACCACCGTGTTAAGCTGAATCTCATCGATCCTGAGGTTCTTAACGAATCGATTGATCTCCCCGATTTCCTCTTCAGAGTCATTGGCGGTTTTGACCAGCATGATCTCTAAATAGATCTTTCCCTTGAACTGCGCGCAAAAGGTTTTCAATCCACGTAGAACCTTTTCAATTCCCAAACCCGCAACCGGACGGTTGACTTTTCGAAAGACCTTCTCTGAAACGGCATCCAACGAAGGGACAACCAGATCCGCCTCGCCCAGATCCTCTCTGACCTCACGGTCCCACAGCAAAGATCCATTGGTCAGAACAGCGACCGGAATGGGGGTAATTCTCCTTACCTTTTCTATCATCCGGCCAATGTCTTTGTTCAAAGTTGGCTCACCTGATCCGGAAAAGGTTATGTAGTCAATGTCGCTGTTTTGATCTATCACTTCCTTTATCTCCTTTATCACGGAGTCGACTGGAATAAAGGATCCCCTCTGGGTGGTTTGATTTGTGGTCTTCCCCAACTGGCAGTAAATGCAGTCATAGCTGCAGATCTTGTAAGGAACGATGTCCACTCCCAGAGAAATCCCCAATCTTCGGGAGGGAACCGGTCCATAGACTATGGTTTTCACTTCAAAAACACATCCTTCAAAAGTAGGGTTGCAACAAAAATCAAAACGATTCCAAAAACCTTTTTTATAGTTTGTGATTTCAATCTAGTAGCCATCAAACCAGAGCCGATCTGGGACCCTGAAATCACACAGATAATTGTTAGGAAAGTTACCCAGAAATCCAGTCTGGCTTTGAGCAAATGTGCCACAAAGCCTGTAGCCGATGAAAAGCTGACGATGAGGGTAGAAGTTCCAGCAGCATTTTTAGGATCAAGACCCAAAATAAGAAGTGTAGGGACGACAAAAGACCCTCCGCCCCGGCCAATAAGCCCCACCAGAAATCCCAGAACACAGCCAATGACCAAAGTTATTGTCATCTCCCTATTTTTGCTCCATTTTCCTTTTTCAGGCTTCCAGCCGGACAAAACCAAAATGGCGGCTAAAAGCGTAAATACTGCAAATAGAAATATTATAGGTTTAGCCGGCAACCCAAAGTTAAGCATCGCTCCTAATGGGGCAAAGATAACCATCATCAAGGCGAAAGGTAAGGCGATCTGGGGCTTCACCAGTCTTTTTCTTGAATACGTGGTAAAGGCAGACAATTGAACACATAAATTTAGTAAAAGTCCCAGGGGTATGGCTTGGCTTTTAAAATCCATTCCCAACCAATAGAGGATTGGAACGTAAAGCTGACTCCCTCCCATTCCTAACATAGAGAAGACAAAGGAAATAACAAAGAAAATCACGGGAGCCAAAAAATACAACCCTTCCATCCTGATATGTACACCCCTTGTTAGGGATTGATAAATCTACAAGAGGTTAGAGAATTCATTTTTTCAATTTTGTAGAAATCCTTTCCCACGAGTCTTCGATTTCTGTAACCAGACCAGAAGCACCATATTCAATAATTGTCTTACCCTGCACCATAGCCTGAGTCACGGCACTATCGAGGGGGAGCTTCCCCACAATCTCGATGCCATCTCTTTCGCAGAAGTTTTCTATCCTTTTGGTGTTTTCTAAATTTATATCATATTTGTTGATTAACACCACAGGCTCTATTTTGAAATGACGGGCAAGACTCAACACCCGTTCTAAGTCGGAAATCGCCGAGATGGTGGGTTCGGTAACCGCCATCACCAGATCCACTCCGGTTATGGAGGCAATCACCGGACAGCCGATACCTGGCGGACCATCTACGATCACCAGATCTAAGTCTTTCTCCTGGGCAATAAGTCTGGCATTATGTCTTACCACGGTCACCAGTTTACCGGAGTTCTCCTCTGCAATTCCCAATCTGGCGTGGACCATGGGGCCGTATTCTGTCTCCGAAATATACCACTCTCCAGAAAGGCTCTCCTGCATTTGGATGGCTTGAACCGGGCAGATCAGGGCACAAACGCCACAACCTTCACAGGAGATAGGATCGATTGTTGTTCGGCTTTCTTCTGGGCTGCGTCTTTCGTTCTCGCTGATTGCATCGAACCGGCACACCTCTATACACCTGCCGCAATTCGTGCACAGTTGTTGGTTCAATACGGCCTTCTTTCCTCCCCTAAATTCGCAGGTCTTTCTTATCTTGGGATGAAGCAAAAGATGAAGATCGGCAGCATCCACATCACAGTCAGCCATCACTTTCTTTTCAGCCAGGGAAGCAAACGACGCTGTGATGACTGTCTTTCCAGTCCCCCCCTTCCCACTTATCACGGTCAACTGTTTCATCTATTTAACTCTCTTCTTAATTGACGCCCATAACTGACCGAAAATTTTTCTATACTTCTCACCTTCAATCAGCATAGGGATACCTGAGGAATAAAGAACAGCAACATTTCGATCATAAGGAATCTCTGCTATAATCGGGACGGATTCTTTGTTACAGTATTCTTTCACCTTGTCATCACCTATGTTTGCCCGGTTGATGACCACTCCATGATCGATCTTGAGCTTTTTCATCGTTTCAACTGCCAACTTGAGATCATTCAGCCCAAAAGGAGTCGGCTCAGTTACCAGGATGCAGAAATCACTTTTGTGGACGGCTTCAATTACCGGACAGGAGGTTCCGGGCGGAACGTCGATAATGGTGATCCCCTCTGGGTTGATTTTCCTCTTCAGAGACCTTATCAAAGGAGTGGCCATAGGTTCACCGATGTTCAGCCGCCCCTGCACAAATCTGATAGATCCCACTCGGCCCTCTTCTACCACCCCTATCCCTCTTTTCTCTTCGCTAATCGCGCTCTCCGGACAAAGGAGACTGCATCCACCACACCCGTGACAGAGCTCGGGAAATACCAAAGCCTCCCTTTTCAATACGACTATCGCATTGTATGCACAGACCCTGGCGCATTCGCCGCAGTAAGTGCATTTTCCCTCGTCCACTTTAGGGATGAGGAGATTTACCGGCTCGCTTCTGTCAATTTGGGGCTTCAAGAAAATGTGGGCGTTCGGCTCTTCTACGTCGCAATCGAGGAATTGCATCTTTTTCCACCCTTCTTCCGACAGAAAAAGAGCCAGACTGGTAGCTATGGTTGTCTTTCCGGTTCCCCCCTTGCCGCTGGCGACTGAGATGATCATTGGGCATCCACCTTTCTGTTGACTTTCGCCCAAACCGAAATGTTCTTGGGTCTTCCTTGGACGAATCTGTTCACGAAGCATGAGCGGAGCGTTCAACTTCAGGCACTGTTCAAAAGCTTCATCGGCAGGGCGAAAGTGTCCTTCGGGGTGAATCCCCGCACATAGGTGATGAGCCGTTGTTGCCCATGGGGGCGGGAATTCATCCTGCCCCGAAGTTGGGCTTTTTTGACAGATTCCTCAGGTGAGCTAAGAAGCTACCCGTCTCTACTGCAGGTGCCATCGGTAGAACATGGGGGGGTATCACATCGTTCTTCTCGCCCACAGCAGGTGGTACCCTTGGGAGAAGAGTTTCCCATTATTATCGAGGCAGGAGAGGAGATCAATCTCCGGAGTTTGGTTGAACCGCAGTTTGCACATACGGGCGGTTCTTCTTCCTTCAGTCCCCTCTGGAGGATTTCTGAGACATTACCACAGTCTTCACATCGATATTCGTATATTGGCATGGTCCTCCACCATAGTCTGCGAAAATCACAAAGCCACAGTTCTCCGCTTTGCTCTCACCGCGTATCTGTCGCTTCCTGCCTCTACTCTCTGGTCATTTTGGCGCCGCATTTGGGGCAAGCTGCATCATAACAAGGGACTCCCACTTGGTGTGGGGTCTTGGCTCCGCAAGAAGGGCATATACAGTTGCCGCTTGGCCCAGCTCCGGGACGGTTGCCGCCCATTCGGCCTCGACCTCCTCCTTTGCCCATGCCACCTCCCCCACCCATACCTCTTCCTGTTCCGGGTCCTTGACCCGTCGGTCCTGTTCCATCACCTCTCGGCATCTTTCACCTCCGTTTAAAAAAGTTGGAATTCTGCTTAGTGCACTCATTCAATCTCAATAGCAAACCTTCCTCGCATTTTCATCACCAGGCAGATTGTTAGCTACCTATCTTGGCTTCCTGTCAGCCCAAACGGGCGATTTCTCACAAAGTCAACAATGTTCTTTTGAATTATATGATTATTCCAGTTTTTTTCCTTGGCTACCTTCCGAAGGTGGAGAGAGAATTCCCTTCTCTATTGCTGTACTTAACAGCTATCGCTCCTTGAGGACATCGGTTCACACAGGCCAGGCAAGCTATACATTTGCTGCTATCGATTTGGGCAATTCCATTAACGGAAATCGCTCCGGTCGGACACACCTCATAACATAACCCACAGCCTGCGCATTCCTCTTCATCCACAATTGCCGAAACCTTTTGACTTCTGATCGGCCTGGGCTCGCCGATCTTCTGTTTGATTCTCTCTAACCTTTGACGAAGAACGTGGACTCGGCTTCTCAAAACACCCAGTTCATCCTCTCCTCCTGATGGGGAGAAATCAAGTAATGGCCGGCGACGATCCGGAATCATGCCTTCCCGACTCCATGCAGGCCAACCTCTGTTTCCGCCATGTAGTTTTCGCATCCTTATCATATCCAGAGCCTTTACAAATGAATGAAAAAGCCCGTTTCTTTTTAGAAAATGATGAGTCAAAACCTCTTACGAGGACTCGTGATTGTGGCCTTCCGGATGATCGCACTCGCTTTTTTCCATACCATAGCCTCTTCCTGATCCCGGGCTACACAGAGTTTCTCCCCCTTCAAGTGTCCCGGAAATCAGCTTCTCTATCACCTTGTCCACTCGATCGGAGATTCCTACGATTGTCTGGATACCATTCTCGGCAAAGAGGGCTTCGGCTCGTCTTCCCATTCCGCCAGCAACGATACAGGTCACATTCTTCTCGGAGAGATACTGCGGCAGAAATGCAGGCTGATGTCCGGGATTCTCCAGCACCTCCTTGCTTAGGACCTTTCCCCCTTCGATTTCCACGATGGTAAAGCAAGGACAGCGTCCGAAATGAGCAGACACGTGTTCACCGTCTGTCGAAATTGCCATCTTCATGCTTTGCGCGCTCCTTGTTTTAGTTTCTTTTACCTTATCTTAATCCAAAATGACCGGGCACAGAGGAGTCGGACAGCTCCTTAAGCTCACCACTTTTGTATTTTGCCAATGTCTCCTTTACGGTTCCAGCGGCAGCCTGGTATATCCTGATGTTTGCAGGCCTCAAGGTGCGGAAGGCATTCGGCCCTACATTTCCGGTTATCACCACCTCCGCCCCTTTGTCCGCAATGGTTTGTGCCGCTTGAGGTCCGGCACCCCCCATGGCATCAGCGGATGGATTTGAAACGGCTTCCGCCTCCTCCGTTTCTGGATCAATAATTATGAAATAGGCGCATCTTCCGAAACGCAGGTCAACTTGGGCATCTACACTATCCCCTTGAGACGTTACGGCAACTTTCACGGTATCTCCTTTCTCTGGAGCGTGTCGAAAATGTCATTCTGAGGCTTCAGCCGAAGAATCTCAAACTCGTATGAGCATACACGCATTCGCAGCACATTTAGTTTGTTAGATTCTTCACTTGGCTGAGAAGGGCAGAGGAGCCATTTCATGGTTCCTCGACAGACGCTTTGGTTCCCTGAGGGAGGGAGAGGATAGCTTCTCTCCCTCCCTTTTTTTCTATTTTTTCTTTGGCTCCTCCTGCTTCTCCAACTCGCCCATGCGGGTCTTAATTGCCTTTATCTCCTCTTCCAAGGCCGCCAGTTCATCTTGCAGGATTTCCTTTTCCTCTTGGGCCGTAGGTTGGGGGTAGGCTGGTGGATAACCCGGGGCATAAGGTGGATAGGCTGGTGCATTCGGTGGGTACCCGTAGGACCCCGTTCTCCAGCCCCATCCTCGACCTCCACCAAAGGCGCGACCCCTTCCACCACCTCTGGGGAAACCTCCTCTACCTACTCCAAACCGACCACCACCAGGGATAGGATTAAGATACCCGGGAACAGAATAGCCAGCGCAATAACCAGCCGCCCGACCTGTCATAGGACCCCATCCCAGAGGACCAGTTCTGTCTCCTCCTGGCATGTCAGTCACCTCCTCTCTTTTTGGTTAATAAGAATGGTTTTCATTTAATAGTATTCCCCATATGGTGGCATAGTGTAAGGATATGCTCCATATGGGAATCCCCATCCAGGTCGGAAGCCAAAGCGCCCCCATCCTCGACCACGACCTCTACCCCTCCCAAAGCCAAATCCCCTCCCAAAGAAGCGGCCTCTTCCCCCACCCCAGGAGAAATAACCTCTACCTACTCCAGACCGGCCACGACCAGAAATGGGATTGAGATATCCCGGAACAGGATAGCCAGCGCAATAACCGCCCGCCCGACCTGTCATAGGACCGAATCCCAAAGGACCAGTTCCATTTCCCAGCGGCATATCAGCCACCTCCTCTCTTTTCTAAGACATCTTTAGGTTTTAAATTCTTCATGATTTGGTCAACCATTTCGTTAAATACTTTGGCCGCCTGTGAATCTCTTTGTTCCCAAACAAAAGGTCTTCCTTCATCGCCTGATGAGACTATCTCAGGCTCCAGCGGAATCTTTCCCAAGAAGGGGACTCCCATCTGCAAGGCTGCCTTTTCGCCCCCACCCGTCTTGAAAAGATCTGTCCTCTTTCCGCAATGGGGACAAATGAAACCGCTCATATTCTCTATAACTCCCAAGACCGGAATGTTGAGTTGTTTGGCAAAGTTAACTGCTTTCCGGGAATCCAAGAGTGCGACTTCCTGGGGAGTGGTTACTATGATTACACCATCTATGTCCTTGATCAGCTGAGCGATGGATAAAGGCTCGTCGCCCGTGCCCGGCGGTGAGTCCATTATCAGGAAATCCAACATTCCCCACTCCACTTCTTCCAAGAACTGTTGGATGGCTTTCATCTTAAGAGGTCCGCGCCAAATGATCGGACTTTCCTTATCACCGATAAGAAAGGCCATGGATACCACTTTCAAGTTGGTGGTGTAGGCAACAGGCTGAATCTTTTTTCCGTCCCCAACTAAAGGCATCTCCTCCAGCCCCAGCATCTTGGGAATGCACGGGCCGTGAATGTCGATGTCCAAAAGTCCCACCCGCATGGCTTTTCGGGCAAGCCCCAATGCTAAGTTCACCGCCACTGTGCTCTTGCCCACCCCACCTTTGTTACTCATCACCAGTATCTTGTGCTTCACATTCTGCAGATTCACCCGAAATTCTGCTTTTCCTGGTTGTTCCATTTTTCCACCTATTAGTAAGGGTCCAAACTCAAAATCCTCTGCTACCCCGGAAACGTCGTCCCCCTCTGCCTCCTCCCCCACCTCCTCTTCGGCCTCCCCAACCATAACCCCCGCCTGCGTCCGCCGGAAACACGTTGGTGCTGCCACATGATGGACAAACAGGGGGTACGGAAGCGGTCTGGGTGAGTTGCCAGGTACAGCCACACTCCCCACACTTGAGCATTCCTCCAATCATAACAAAATCGCCTCCCTGGATTCTTATGGCTTTCGCGTTGATAATGGCGTCTGCGATTTTCTTTCTTGCCGAGGCCAATACCCGGCCAAAGGTCTGTCGCGAGATGTTCATTCTTTCTGCGGCCGCCTCCTGTTCCAATCCCTCGAGTTCGTGTAATCTTATGGATTCGTGTTCTTCTAGGGTCAGGACGGTTTCGTCCAGAGCAGCCAACGGGATTCCTCTTGGCTTGAAGTATGTCGAATTGGGCCGTGCCCACACCCACCTGCATCTTCTCGGTCTTGGCACTTTCCTCTCCCTCCAGAGTTATGAGCGTATGCTCATAACTATATACGGCACATTTTCCCAAATGTCAACTTTTTTTTGATTTCTCGATGACTTTTTTTCAGGTGGGCTGCTTCTAAGAAAGGTCAGACCACTTGACCAGAATTAATCGCTCCTCAGAACTCGGTCCGTCCTTCTATGGCACTGGCCAGTGTCACCTGATCGGCATATTCCAAATCGCCCCCCGCAGGGAGTCCTCTGGCAATTCGGGTCACCTTCACGGTCAGAGGTTTTATCAGCTTGGCGATGTAGATAGCGGTGGCTTCCCCCTCGGTATTGGGATTGGTAGCCAGGATTACCTCCCTCACTTCCTTTCCTTTCAATCTTGAAACAAGCTCCTTGACCTTGAGATCGTCTGGCCCTATTCCGTCCAGAGGCGACAACACGCCTCCCAGTACGTGAAATAATCCCTTGTAGTGGTTGGTCTTCTCCAAGGCCAAAACGTCATTCGCCTCTTCCACCACGCAGATAACGGACCGCTCTCTTTTTTGGTCTTGGCATATGCTGCATGGATCTTCTTCGGTTATGTTGAAGCATACCGAGCAGTAGTTGACTTTTTCCTTTACGTCCAGTAACGCCTGAGCCAGAGCCTCCGCATCTTCTTTCCTGCTCTTCAATATATGAAAAGCCATCCTCTGGGCGGTCTTCTTTCCGATCCCGGGCAGTTTGGAGAATTCCTCGATGAGTTTTTCTAATGAATGGACCATTATTCCCTTAACCTGTATCTTTGGAAAAACCAGTGGGTTTCGTATTGGGTGTTGCTAGAACGGCAGTCCCGGAATCTTCAGACCGCCGGTCAGTTTTGCCATATCCTCTGCCTGGAGTTCGGCGGCTTTCTCTTTGGCTTGGTTGACCGCAGCCACTATCAAATCCTCCAACATCTCCACGTCATCTTTGTTGACCACCTCCGGATCGATCTTCACCTCCAGAATCTCCTGCTTTCCATTAGCCACCACCTTCACCATTCCTCCGCCGGCCGTTCCCTCCACCGTCTTGCCAGCCAATTCCTCCTGGATTTTCTCCATCTCCTGTTGAATTTTCTGCATCTGCTTCATCATATTTCCAAAACCCTTTGCCATTTGTCTGCTCCTTTGGTTTGGTCTCTTAGATTAACTCGCCTTCGAAGGTATCCATTATGTTTCTTATCGTGGGATCTTTCTTGGCAACCTCGTTTAAGTTGAGTCGATCTTGGTAGGTTGCGCTGCTTTGGCCTCGCGAAGGAACCGTCTTCTCCGGGTTCAGCTCAAATTTCAATTGGAAAGATCGACCATATACCTCACCCAACGTTTTCTGGATGAGACTTAAGTTCTCTTTTTTTTCTGTCAGCTTTTTATGAAAATTCTTGCCATTTTGAAATTCTATGGTAATGGTATTATCCTCAAAAGATACGATTTCCCCGTCTTTTATCAAGCTCCAGAGGGACAATTTAGCCTTTTTTACCCTTTCCAGAACCTCACTCCATCGATCTCTCAATTCAGTGAGAGACGTCTTCTGTTCAGAGACCATACTGGGATTTGACTCGCTGGCGGACGAGTCGGAAACGGGATTTCTTTCTTGCTTTGGTACGTCGGAGCGAACTGAACTCTCTGAGTCCGTCGGCGAACTTCCCGAACTTAACTCTCCACTTTGACAGGCCTGCAATCGATCGAGCTTGCTCAGCACGTCTTCCAAACTCACTGCCGACTCCATCTTAATAAGTTTCATCAAAGCTAACTCCAGAAAGATGCGGGGATCGGCGGCCCTTTTTAAGGTGAGATTCAAATCCGCCACGATCTTGATCATCCTCAAGATGTTGGTCTCCGAAAACTCCTTTGCTTTTTCTTCATATTTCTCGATATAGGTGTCTGAGAGATCGAAAAGGGTCTTCGAGTCCTTCCCCACCTTTGATACCAAAAGGTCTCTGAAATGCTGGAGCAGGCTGTTGACGAATTCCGGGATATCAATGCCGGAATCGATCAACTGGTTCAAAATGGAAAGTCCTCCGGCGGTGTCCTTGTGTGAAATGGAATCAGTTATCTCAAATAACTTCTCTTGATCGACTAAACCCAAAGTTTGGGCGACCAACTCTTTGGTCACCCTTCCCCCCGATGGCGAACCGTCGTCTTCTCCGCCAAAAGCGATCACTTGATCCAAAAGGGATAAAATGTCCCGCAAGCTTCCGTCGGCTCGTCGGGCCAAAATATAAGATGCGTCCTGGTCGATCTCCAGTCTCTCCTTGTGGGCTATGGTTTGGATGGTTTTGACCAAATCCGGCATGGGAATTCGTCTGAAGTCAAACCTTTGGCATCTGGACAGAACCGTTTGCGGAACTCTGTGAGGTTCGGTGGTGGCGAAGATGAAGATGGAGTGGGCCGGCGGCTCCTCCAGAGTCTTAAGAAGTGCGTTGAAGGCTGAGGCCGATAACATATGAACCTCATCTATGATGTAGATCTTGTATTTCCCCTTGCTGGGAACGTATCTGATGTTTTCCCTTAAGGCCCTTACGTCATCCACGCTGTTGTTCGAAGCCCCGTCTATCTCCATCACGTCCAGGCTACGACCCATGGTGATTTCTGAACAGGAATCGCACTCACCGCAAGGCTTGTCGGTGGGACCGTCCTTACAATTCAAGGCCTTGGCTAAGATTCTTGCCACGGTGGTCTTGCCGGTTCCCTTCGGTCCGGCAAAAAGATAAGCATGGGATATGCGCTCTGCCTTGATGGCATTGACTAAAGTGACGGTGACGTGCGACTGTCCGACCACCTCCTCAAAGCTTTGAGGTCTGTATTTTCTTGCCATTACCAGATAAGTCATCCTTTTCCTTCCTTCGGCTGGTGAGGTGGCCCATCCATGTGAGTCGCTCCCTCAAATCGGCAATTGGAAAAATCCTATGGTCTCCTCATCGTTCCTTTGAGTTAAGGACGGTGGACTGTGAACCGTGAAGGGTCGGCCAATGCCGCCCTGAGCTTGTCAAAGGGCCGAATTTCCGTGCACCCACCGTCGATTCCTGTTTTCTGAGAGATCTCAGGCAGCCGACTCCAACCAGGCTGCCCCGCGGCACACTCAAGGATTCGCTTACCGTTGCTACCTTCCGGTCCTGGCGGGGTTGGGCGAGCTTGGGTTGCGCAGGACCTGATCTTCAACGTCACACACCTGATCTCCCACCAGAAAACAAAGGAACCTCAGGTGGGAATTCGACCCCGGTATAGCGGATTCCGGGTTACAGGGCACCGCTAACTCCCCGTCTAGCACGGAAAAAATGTTCCACATTTTTTGGCTCACAGAAGACAGTCCACGGTTCACCGATAATACTACTTCATAGAATTGATCAGCGCACTTAGTGATCTTGCCAAAACATCACAATTCTCATAGATTGACTCGTATTCTTCCCCGGAAATGTATTTGTTATCTAAAGCCATGGCCAAAATGGGAATGCACTCGTAGAGAGACCCTCGGGCTCTTCTCAGGAAGTTTCGAAATTCGCTCTTTGTCAATGCACTCCGTTCCGCAATGTTCAAAGCGACTGAAGAAGCTGCCCGGCGTAACTGCGAGGTTATTCCAAAAGTCTCTTGCTTAGGGAATGCCTTTGTGAGCTTGTAGATGCTTTTTGAGAAATTCAGAGAATCTCTGTAAACCCTCAAATTTTCGAAACTAAACATAGGGAATTTACGATTTACTGTTGACCCTCAACTGTCAACCAGAAATTTGCCGCGGCAAATTTCTGGAGCAGAGCGGATTCGAACCGCCGACCCCTACCTTGCGAAGGTAGTGCTCTCCCAACTGAGCTACTGCCCCGTGAGTTCAGTTAATATTTCTTGTTCGTGGTTCGCGGCAAAACCAAAAACAGAATTAGTATAATGATTTCGGTGAGGAAAGCAAGGGTTTTTTGTTTCTCCAAAAAAACAAAAGCCCCCCGGTTGGGGGGCTTTTGAACTTCTCTAACCTTTATGTAGATTAGAAAGTTATTTCAGTTGAAACGGCGTCTGATCCTGTATGGGTGCTGCTGGAATCTCCGGAGGTGCGCCATACTCGAACAGATAGCTGATCAGATACAGAGCATCGTCCGAATCGACGTCGCCATCGCGATCCAGGTCACCAATACACATCGGATCAGGAGCGGGTGAGCCGAAGAAGACGTAGTTCAGCAGGAAGACGACATCAGCAATGTCTATGGTGCAGTCTCCGGTGACGTCTCCTCTGGCAGACAACGCATGTATGTCCACCGTCAACAGGGGCTCATCGCAGTCGTTGGAAGCGACGCTCAGGTAGCAGGTCAAGGTCTCGTCCACGCACTCCTCGAACAGAGTTCCGTCAAAGGTGAGGGACACGTCGAAGAAGCTTTCAGGGGGAACCTCGCCTTCCTCCGGATCCACGGTGAACGGACAAGCAGGGCCGCCGCCGCCGCATCCGAACCAATCCATGATGCTGGCCATCAGATCTGCCCTGTAGCTGGGAGTGCCGTCAAGCAGACCACAGAATTCGGTGGTGGTGAAGACGGTCTTGAAGTTGCCTCCATCGTACTGGACAGCCGACGGGTCGGTATCCCAGACCAGCAACACGTTCATGAAGCTGCCCTGACCCAGAATCACGTCGGTCCACAACGGAACGTCGGGATTGGTGGCAAAGCATCTGTCGGCGTCAAACTGCATGCCGTCAGCCACCGAACCAGCGCCACCATAGACGGTGTAGGGATCGTTATAGGCATCCTGCATCGCCTGTGACAGGCCCAGATAATCGTACGGGAATTGACCCGACGAAAAGCTTCCTGCAGAAGGATACCTATCCCAGAGGTAATCCTGAGCAGACAGGAACAGGTTTCCGCCACCGTCCAAGAAGGCGGCCAGATTGTTCTCGTCCGTAGGCGTAACGGTATCATCTCCGTAGTAGCCCCAGGTTTCACCGGTGAACCAGATTATGCAGCTGTAATTCTGCATGGTGGCAAGATCAGGTCCGTTCGCCAGAGGATCGATCCAGTCCACGAGATAGTAATCGTAGACCAAAGCGTTGGCATCCAAGGCGTCCAGGTAAGCGTATTCGATATCGGAGTAACTTCCGTTGGGAAGTCCACCGTCATCGTCCACGACCAGGATTTCTACTTGCTTGCCAGCCCCAGCAGTGAACAGGAGTCCCTCTGAGGTGCCAGTGCTGTGGTAGTCGATCGCCGATTTCTTGGCGCCGATAGTCCTGACGGCCTCTCTCGGGGTAAGGCTGGGGTCAGATTCTCTGGCTTGCTCCAGAGCCTCTAAGGCCTGCCGAATGCTGCTCTTTGCTGCTGCAGGTGCGGGCGGATTCTGCGAAACGGAAATCTGGAAGTCCAGCGTTCCTTCTCCCAAGTTGCCTATTCTCAACGGATAGACAGTCTCACAATCGGGAACGACCGGCACCCAGAGTCTTACCGGCAGGTCGATCTCCGGAGCCAACTCTACCTCCAGATGAACCGCAACCACGTATGGATCCGGCATACCCGGATCGTTATGGTCTATCTCCAGATCGCAGTAGTAGTCGCCTGCGGCCATTCCGGTTGCGTCAAAGGATGTGGTCAGAACGTCTGAGTTACCAGGCGGGACAGTTCCGGAATAGGATGAGAGCTCCATCCAGTCAACGGCTGGATTCTCGACTATGCTGTAAGTGAGATCCTCGCCGCCAACGCTGGATATTACCAGGTCCTCATCTGCGGTCGAACAATCTCCGCTCGGATTAAGCACTGGATACATGGTGCTGGGATCGACCGCCATCTGCGGCCCAAACGGCGTGCAGTCAAGCCAGGCCACATACTCGCTCTGGTCCCCACAGGGATAAGGTCCCCAATCCATGGGAGCAATAATGAGCCAGTAGGTCCCGGGTGTGACGTAGGCTGACACTGAAATGGTGTCGCACGTATTGGCGGTGTTCATAAAGGCGAGATTGACCAGATCTACACAATTAAAGGATCCGGGATCAAAAAGCCAGAGTGCCAGCGGGAATTCAGCCACGCAGGTAAGGGTGAGATCACCTTCCGACACGTCGATCTCGAACCAATCCATATCTCTATAGGCTGATCCAAAGTAGTCGAAAACCCCGCAGCTCCCACAGATTGTGTCACCGCAAGCGAGTTGCTGGAAGACGAATGGCGTCGAATTGCATCCGCCGTTATAGGTATCGTCATAATCGTCATAGCAGTATCCCTCGCCCTCGTCATAGCCTCCCGGAGGGCACGTGACGCTGCAAGGTGTAGCTTCCTCGACGCTGACTTCGAACCCGAAGTCCATGGCGCCCTTCTTCCCTGGCTCCACATAAACCGGGAACCAGTAGCTGGCCGGACCTGGCATATTGTTCCACCATATTTGCGGGTCATCAAATCCGCTGGGGCAAGTTACCCATTGGTAGCCGGTAGCGAGCATATAGGCGGGACAATCCGGAGGACACTCACCATACAACACGATGCCAACCGTAGCTATATAGGCGCCCGTGGGGCAGAAGTCGACAAATACGTTGTTGGTGGCATAAGGTACGTCAAAGCGGTACCAGACCGCATCCCAATCCAGAACGCCCGGACAATCGATGGTGGCTCCAACGGTCGTTCCGTACACAGTTGTGGGGAACGTACTGATGACTGGAGCACCACCGCAGGTATCATTCTCCGGTGCAGTACCAGCCGTGTCAATGGTCAGCTCGAACTCCGGTATGCAATCCGGGCTGGGCCAGGTGTCAACCATGATGTAGTAGGTGCCTGCGCTCAGGCTGGCATTAAAGCCATGAGGCGAAGCGCCGGAATTGGTGGACATGTACATACAGGTTGCACCTGGTGGACAGGAGCTGTCCAGAGCGATTCCGGTATAGGTGGTGGTCTTCGGGTCCAAGGTAATGCTCACGTTGGCTTCCTCGGTGACCGTCACCTCGTAGATCATGTCCTCGCCGCCATCGTAATAGCCAAGACAGGTGATTCCGTCATAATCGTGACCTCTGCCGCAGGTATGGTTTGTTCCACTGTAAGGCATATCCGCCGGCAGCGTGATTAGTGCAGGATCGCTGCAGTTATTCCCAGCAGTCGCACCTTCGGATTCGATAATGAACAGATCGAAGTCCGGTATGCAGTCCGGGGAAGGCCAGGTGTCAACCATGATGTAGTAGGTGCCTGGGTCAAGGTGAAGGCCCATAATGATATACGGACCGCTGTAGCCGCTGGCAAAGGCCATACAGGTAGCTCCGGGCGGACATACAGCGTCGATAGCCACTCCACCGTAGGTCGTGCCCTTCGGATCCACCTTTATGTCCACATCAACGGCCGTGGTGACGTTTACCTGATAGATCATGTCCTCACCGCCGTCGTAGTAGCCAAGGCAGGTGGTGCCGGAATAATCGTTCAGCCTGCCGCAGGTCGTCTGGCCATAGTCAGCGTACAGCGTGTCTCCGGGGGCTGCTTTGTTCAGGCTGACCACTTTGGGATCCTCGCAGGTATTCCCAGGGCCGAGTGGTTCACATTCCTCGACGCAGATGTCGAAGCCGAAGTCCTGCGGGTTAGCGTCGACGTCCTCCGCCATGACCGGAAAGTAGTACGTGCCGGCTGGGAGATTAGTAAAGAGCATTTGAAGATCCGTGTAACCGGATGGGCAAGTTACCCAGCCGGGGCCACCTGACCAAACAATATAGCCGGGGCAGTCTACGGGGCACTCGTCATACAGAACAACACCATGCGAATATATATTGGGGTTGTTCGAGGGACAGTAGTCGATGAGCACGTCGTTGCACTCATAAGTCAGCTCAAACTTGTACCAGACGGCATACCAATCCAATACCCCCGGGCAATCGATTGTGGCACCCACCGTTGTCCCGTATACAGTTTGAACATCGGGACAATCCGGCGGATAAATCTCTATGGCAGTCTCACAGTCGTCGTTCGGGGGAGGGGGCAAGCAAGGGTTGGGTGGACCGCAGTCCGTGCCGATTCCCAGGAAGGTATGATCGGCCAGGGCGAGGCACTCTTCGTCGGTCAACATCTGGCAGTCGTAGGGGTCTAAGTCATTGCAGCACGCGCCCTGCTCCACCCCGGTGCAGGTGATGTTCAATATACCGTCACCGGTATTGCTGCTATAACCGCCCACCTCGATTAAGTACTGATTACCCTCCGTCCCGAAAAAGGTGATCTCCGACTGAATGGCCTTACCACTATAGCATGCGTCGTCATTACACTCAATCTCGGGGGATAAGGGATCGCAACTGGCGCCGTCATAAACTGCCATCTTGGTGTCATACGAAGAAGCGCACAGGTCGACGTGGACATTGCCGGTGCAGGTGGCTGTATAGAGGTACCAGATGTTAGGTGAAGTTAAGCAGGTTCCCTGCCCATCGAACGTAGCAAGAGTGGTGGAGAAGGCAAGGTTGGTCACGTCACCCACTGCTTCGGCATTCTCGCAGTCGTCATTCTCGGGAGGGGGTAGGCAGGGGTTGGGAGTGCAAGTTGTGCCGAGGCCCAAAAACGTATGATCCGGCAGCACATTGCATTCGGCTTCCGTTAACATCGCACAGTCATACGGCTCAAGGTCATTGCAGCAAGCTCCCTGAGGCTCGGAACCTTCGACAATGGTCAGATCGAACTCAAAGCAATCCGGGGTGGGCCAGGAGTCAATCATTATGTAGTAGGTGCCCGGCTCGAGGTGAACGCTGGAAAGCACACGCGGTTCACTGCCGGAATTCGTCTCATAGGCTATGCATTCGGCATCCGGCGGGCAGGCGTCATCCACAGCGATTCCGGTCCAGCTGAGACCTTTGGGGTCCATGGTGATATCCAGATCAACAGCTGAGGTTACGTTCAACTCATAGATGATATCCTCACCGCCATCGTAGTAGTAAAGGCAACTGGCCTGAGCAGGGTCCTCATAGTCGTTCATCCTCCCGCAGGTGGTCTGGCTCAAATCACTGTAATCTAAGTCTGCCGGTAGGTTGACTACTATTGGGTCGGTGCAGTCATCGCCAGTAGCAAGGGTGGGGCCCGTATATAGAGGTACGTCGGACTCCTCGTGCACCGGGTCTTTCTCCATCAGAGGTTTGCTTGTCACCAACGACGGTAGCTGATGCTCCGGTGGCGGTGGTTTCTCCGGCTCCTCGGGTGGCGTGGGCGAAGTTGCGATTAAGCTGGGAGCCTCGGGCGCAATCGCAGCAGTCGACGGAACTGCAGGCTCTGACTTCTCCGTCTGTGCCAGCGCCATGAACAGGTAAGAAGTCCCCAGCACAAGCGCTACGCCAATCGCCAAGATGACGAAAAACCTAGTTTTACTAATTTTCATTTTCAATTTCCTCCTGTGGAAAAAAGCATTTGCTGTCAAAATCAAACTTCCAAAAACTCCCCTCTTTGAAGAGCCTTGCTAATTCTTGGTATTTTGATTTTGCTCGATAGGGCCTCCTTCTTAATCCAATATGGGTTAAAAGGTTAAAAAGCACTTTTGTGGTTAACACCATATTCGTTTTTTCGGAAGAAAAAAGGTATTGATTAGAACAAAAAGAGATAGACTCATCCCTTCACAGAACACTTAATTTTTCTGCACCTTAGTCTACTCTTTTTAGAAGAGGGTAAAACTAACTTCTACCAATCACTTAGCTAAAACGGCTCTTTCACTATCTAATATAACCCCAAAGCTCAAAATGTCAAGGAAAAAATGCAGAAAATCCAAAGAATTTTATATTTGACCGGCTTTCTCCTAACTTTAAAAGAACAAAGTCGTTAACCAATTCCAGTCCCCGGCTAGTGCGTTAGTGGATCCCACCGTCAGCCTATTTTTACAGAATGACGTTGCGTAAGTGATAGTATCTAATGAGCTTAGCAAGACATCCTCTTGTCTGACAACTTTTTGAACAGTTTTTTGGCCATAAGGAAACAAGGGGACTTACCTAGTGGCAGTATCCCCTTGTTTGAGCCTCGAAGAGCAAATGCTCTGAGTACAATCCGATTCCCTTCTGCTATTCTGACGGCCCCATGAGCAAAAGGGTTGCTCGTCGGTTGGTTGTCCGTCCGGATCGGGTATCGTTCAAAGTCTTGGGTTTGGATTCGCCCTGGCTTATGTAGAAGATTCTGTGAATATGAATCCCGAACTTGTCCGCCAGGTACCTTCTTACGCTCTCTGCTCTTTTGTTCCCCAATACCACGTTGTAGGCATCCGGGCCCGTATTGTCGGTATGGCCTTCTATGTTCAAGATCAACTCAGGCTTCTGCTGCATCATCGCTCCCATCTCATCCAGAATATCTTTTGCGATCTTGGTCAGATCATACCTGTCAAAATCGAAGTTCACGTCCCTTTCCCCGATCACCTGATAACCTACATAACCCCTTGTCTTGGCAGCTTCTTCTGCCTTTTCCCAGGCTTCATTAGCCGTCCTTTTGGCTTCTTCGGCCTTCGCATCCGCTGCAGAGACTTCTTGCTCAAGCTCCCCGATCTGAGCCTGGTTGGCCTTTGCCATCTCTCTGATCTCCTGATCCTTTTTGTTTACATACGAGGTGGTAGCGCACCCCAGAACCCCGAAAGCAAAAAGAGCCAAAAGACTCAACGTCACCCGGCACTTCCGATTCTTAAAAAGCATCCCACACCTCCTTTTGGTTTGAACGTTTTAACTGAGCATAACAACTCTTTTCACGAAAAGCAACAGAAATCTCAATCTTTCTCTTCAAAATTCCATTTCATCATAGAACCTGTCACCGGAAAAGTTCCGAGACCCAGACTATCTCAAAATCCTCCGGCTTTAAACTCAACCCAAAGCTCTTGACCTTCAGATCCTCACTCCTCAGAGCAGAGGGATCGACCCCGGAGGGATATTCTATCGTCGTGTGGTCGGAAAGTAGTTCTCTCTTGAACTCCTCACCGTCGGAAACCAAAGCCACGATGGCGGAATTGTCCGCAGAGAGATGCTTCTTGACCACCGCCCTTACTTCTTCTGAGGTTGTCTCCTGCATCCTCTCTTCGAAGTCTTCCCAAAACCCGAAGTTTCCGTAGAACTCCTCATCCATCAAGAGCCCCAGTTTTCTTTCAGGAGTCTCCAACTCGAAAGAAAGATGATTTTTCTCGAAATTACGGATAAAGTGGAAAACCTCTTCATCTATTCCGTGGTTGACCAGATCCGTCAATTCCTTTAAGGCCAACTTGATTACGAACTTGGCATTTGTGCTTTTGGGATAGATCCACATGGAAAAGTATTGAGCCCGTCTTGGAATATTCGGCTGTGCAAGCTTTGACCACCTGGCTTGCTGGAAATGTTCTGTGTAGCTGTATGCTCCGTAACTCAAACCTCTCTCCGATCTGACCGTCTGAAACAATCTTCCCAATGATTCGCGGTGCTTGCCCAGGTAGCTGTTGGCCAGATAAAGGGGGATGAAGTCGGCGTCCTCTCGGGTTATGGTCAAAGGATGACCAATCCTCAGATGGGTCTGGCTCCGCCCCTCTTTTTCAATTAACAGCACTTTCTTACTTAGCAGTTGCGGGAGAGTGACTTCATCGCCAGAGAGCTCCCCCTCTTCCAGCTGGGAAAGATCGTTTGCAAAAGCGTTCCTTATCCTGCCGTCGAAATCTCCGGCAATCCCCAGGATGACGTTGTTTCTCAGGAAATGCTTATCGTAAAACCCGACCACGTCCTCGCGGGTGAAAAACCTCACCGAGGAGATTTTGCCCTCGACCAAATGGCCGTAAGGATGTCCTCGAAACAGGAGGTTCTCGAAGACCCGAGCGGTCAGCTCCCTATCATCCTGTTTGATATTTTCGATGGCGTTCAGCTGATCCGCCTTCATCTTTTCGATTTCGTCTTGGGGAAAGGTGGGATCCAAAATCACCTGGGTGAAGATGTGATAGAACTTGTCTAGGTTTTCCTTCAAGGTGGTTCCGGAGATGACGATCACCTCTTTTTCCGTTCGAATGTCCAGTCTGGCTGATATAAAATCCAGCATCTCTTCTATCTCTTCACGGGAAAAGGATGTGGTTCCTCTTCTCAAGAGATTGGCGGTAAAATAGGCTAATCCCTCTTTCCCTGGGGGATCGTCCATTGAGCCGGATTTGACAATAACCTTAAAATGGATCACCGGTATGCCCGGCTTTTTCACTTCCACCACCTTCAGGGCCATCTCTTCTGAAGTCGAGCAGGAGAGGTTGAAAGAAAAGAAGAATAGCAGAGAAATCAGAAAAAGACCCTTGGCAAAACCCGATTTCATGTATCCTCCTACCTCGATTTTTATTCTCACGTGTAGCCGCAGGTCATTTGACTTCCTATGGATCCAAATGGACAAATGAGCTTCAGCCTGCGAGAGTTAACCTGACGACGGATTCAATTTTCCTTGAACCTGATCGGAAGGTTGCGTCGCCCCCATTTTTTCCCGCCCGATCTGGTGATCTTTTGACTTCACGATCTGGGCGTAAGCGTAACCACGGTTCGATTTGTGGGCGAAAGAACACGGGAGGCCACCTCCAGAATGTCCTCCGCCGTGATCCGTTCGTATCTTTCCTGCAACTTAAAGATCAGATTGTAATCGCCTCCCACCGCTTCTAAGAATCCGATTGTGCCGGCAACAGCATGTGGGCGGTCAAGTCGATACAAGAGGTCAGCCTTTAGAGAATTCTTGGCCGTCTGCAACTCATTTCCAGTCACAGGCTGTTTTCTCAAATTCTCGATCTGGTCAAGGATTATAGTTTTCACCTCATCAGGAGATTTCCCCTTTTTAAGATTCCCACCGATCACGAAAAGCCCCGGATCTTTATTCTCCTCCATGTCTCCCCAGATCCGATCCACCAGCTGCAAATCTTTATAGAGCTTTTTGGTCAGCCGTCCGCTCGCAAGGAACAAGACCTTACCGATGATTTTCAGGGCAGCAAAATCACTGGTTTCAACATTTATATCTGGTCCATGATATCCGATCAGGAGCATAGGAGAAATGTGGCTGTCCTTCCAGACAAAATCCTTCACCCTTTCCTCCGTCTGGGGCGGCTCTTCGGGAATTCGAATGTTGGGGGGGGGCTGAACTTCCCAATTACCATAATATCCCTTGATCCATTCAATTACCTTGTCCGTGTCGAAGTTGCCTGCTATCGAAATGATGCAATGTCCTGGAGAATAGAAGGTCGTCTTGAACTCCAGGCCATCCTCCAACTGGATATTATTCTCCAGATCCTCCTCCCAGCCAATCACCGGATGGTGATAGGTGTGCTTTTTATAGGCCAACTCATAGAATCTCTCCCACAGAAAGCCGTTCGGATCATCCACCTGACCACTTCTTCTCTCCTCCTTGACCGGGCCCAGCTCGGTTCTGAAGGTTTCATTGTCGAATCTTAAGTTTCTGACTCGATCCGCCTCGACTTCTATCACTTTCTCTAAGTACTCAGCCTTGATGTCCACGAAGTAGTCGGTGCAATCATTTCCGGTCCAGGCGTTGGTCTCCGGACCGTAATTTCCCAAAGCCTGATCGTAATCGGGATGCTTTTCGGTTCCTCGGAACATCATATGCTCAAATATATGTGCCAATCCGGTCTTTCCCGGTTTAGCCTCATCCCGGGAGCCAACGTTTACGAAGGTCTGATAGCTTACCGTGGGAACAGTGTGATCCTCGCAGGTCAAAACGGTCAACCCATTATCCAGAACCGTCTTCTCGATTGTCAGATCAAGTTCGCTTTTCCCAGATGAAGATGGGAGATAGAAAAGCGAAAGAAGAATAGAGCTGATAGCTAAGGTCAAGAAAAGTCTTCTTCGGAACTTTGCTCTTGTTTTCATTCTCAACCTCCATTCATTCTAGTCTTAAGATGCCCCTATTTCGCCCCAAATAATAACGTGTGCTGTCAAAAGTCAAGATGTTTTTGGGGAATCCCATACGAGTGCATCTCCAGCACCTTTCCCCCGCCGCGGGCGGAGGTCATTCGTCTGACGCTGATCTTCGTGTAAAGAGGAACCCCAACGGTCAGCAGATGTCGGGGACGTCACGTATGTTATCAATCATCTGTTCGCAGAACGTTCGCCGCAGGGTTGTCCATAGAGACTGAATATAAGAATTTCGTCAGAAAGCCTCAATCACCATTTGCGGGATTGAGGCCTCTTTTTTCTAAGGCAAGAAGACAAGCATTTGGCGAAGACTCATTTGGCCAAAAAAGCATAGCCTCAAAGCCCACTTCGCCGTTCCTTCATGAGCCTTAAGGGGCTGCCGGTAACCGTTTTACTAATATTCGCTTATGAAACGGGCCTTGACAATTGAGGAAAATGCGCTATTATAATATGTAGAGACGTGCTTTCTAAGAAAAAGTCGGTTTGAATTCTGGATCAGATGAAGATCGTAATCACAAAACTCGTATTCTTGATCGCACTTCTGCTGAATTCGCAAGCCCTTGCCCAGATTGCGCCGGAGGATTTTGTTGCCGATTTCGAGTCGGGCAATGCTGCCAATGTCCAACAGGTGGGCGCTGACAGCTTCACATTCGAGATTCGTCTCGATTCCGGGGCTTTGGAGATCTACGGTTGGTATTATTTTGCCATTGTTGGCAACAGTGGTCGAACCGCAACTCTCTTCTTGACCAATCCGGACGGCTGGCAGAACGAAACCTGCAAGCCACTCTTCTCCAACAATAATCAGCATTGGGAAAGGGTCGCCGACGTTTGGAGGGAAGGGAGCATGATCGGTTTCAGGCAGTACCTGGGGGCCGATACCGTCTGGCTCGCCCAGGGTTTCCCTTTCACCGTAACTCAAATGTACGCTTACTTGGACACCATGGGGAGCTCGCCACACCTGCAGCGCGAAACTCTGGGCTACTCGATTCACGGTCGCCCCATTGATATGGTTACCATAACGGAGGACGACTGGCCGGACGAGCGCAAGAAGACGGTGTGGCTGATTTCACGCCAGCATCCTATGGAGTCTTCGCCGACATTCTTGCTGAAGGGTCTTTTGGACTGGGTCCTGGAAGATCCTGAATTCTCCCCTTTCTGGCAGAAGGATGTGGTTTTGAAGGTAGTCCCCATAGTCAACGTCGATGGCGTTGCCGAAGGATACTCGCGCCATAACGTCAGCGGGATAAACCTCAATCGCGACTGGCAGGAAGACATTCAAGCTGAACAGCCTGAGGTGCGGGCCGTGCATCAGGCCATATATGATCACCTGACTTCGGGACACTCTATCGACTTTTTCATGGATCTGCACGCCGCTCCGGATAACTACGATTTTGGCTACCGCATGTCCTCAGTCTACACGGACTCAAACTACTTCCAGAATCAGGAGACGTTCCTATATTTGTTGGAGACTCACGATCCCTGGCAGAGCCGAACCCGCTGGAGAGAGCTAGACACCAGTTATGCGTTGGGTGTCTCATGCGTTACCCTTTACGACATGTATGATTTGGACACCTACTCGTCGGAGAATCCCTGGACTCGCAGGGAAGATAACAGCTTCATAACCGCGGAGGGCTTCTACCAACAGGGTCCTGCCTGGGGCAGGGCAATCTACGATTATCTTTATCCTTTGACCATTTACGATACACTTGATGCTAGGATCGATTCCATCCTTCCGGGAGAGCCGTTTGTCCCTGAAGTACGGGATTTCGATCAGAGAAACAAAGATTCGCTTGTCATAACCGCTTATTGTCGCGAATCATCCGATTCCGAACTGGTGATTTTATACCGGGAAGACGACGGGGGTCTGTTCTCGCCAAGCCATCCTGTTCCGACGGATGAATCATTGGGCTCTCCCGGGGATGGCACAGTGTCGTTAGTGCCTTGGGGAGAACTGGTGGTAAGCTACGTAGACCCGGACATGCCGTCCAGAACCTGCAGAAGAATACTGGAGGTGGACAGTACCGGCAGTTACATCGGCGGCGACGCCAACGGAGACGGACTCATTGACGTAGCTGACGTCACGTATTTGATAAACTACCTCTTCATAAGTGGCTCTGCGCCTGATCCCTTATGGGTTGGCGACTGCAATTGTGACCAGGTAGTCGATGTGGCTGATGTGATGTATCTTATCAACTATCTGTTCTTGGGCGGATCGCCGCCGGGCTGCTGAGATGAGATTACGACACGAAAATTCCTGCCGCAAGCCGTTCCGTTATCGCAAGTTCGGGAACTGGGCTGTCTTTTTAGGGCGACCGTTTTGACGGGTCTGTGTGACAGAAAAGGATTGACAATATAGGAAATTGTGTTATGATGTTGGTGTAGAGCCGGTCGGGCACGGATCAGTCCGTTAGCCAGGAGATGTTGCCCGAGCAAAGCAATTTGTTCTTTTTCGGGGAAGGGAGCTGGTTTATAATCTCAAAGATAAAGAGTGGTGTTTTTTTCATTTCGTCTCACAATCCAAAGGCTCGAATAGCCCTCTACGTAAAAGATAAAAAGAGTCGGACACTGACTTTTTGTGGCGAAGAAAAAATGTAAATGACCGATTAACTGTATTAAGGAGGTCTTGGAGAATGAGATTCTTTAATGTCAAAAGATCAAAAGGGTGGCTGGCGATTTTCGGGATGGCCTTTCTGCTTCTGGCTTTCGGGGCATCAGAATTACAAGCTGGGTCTGAGCCCGTTTGGATTCGGGTTTCGGCCGGAGAAGCAAACGCACCAGGGCTTAACCTGATTGAGTCCAACTTCGATCAGGTCGTCTTCGAGCTCAACGTTTCCGGAATGTGGTCGGAGGAGGTGCAGACCAAAGAGGGGATATTCAACCAACTTTACATCCCCGAGTGCGGCATCACCAGCAGGATCGGTGAGCCGAAGCTGCCGGTGATAGGCAAGATGGTCCAAATTCCCTATGGAGCGGAAGTGGAGGTGGAGGTGATTAGTTCTGAGTTTAGAGAGTTCAGTTTACAGGAGTTGGGCATAGCCAATCGGATCGTGCCCGTTCAGGCGCCCGTTCCCAAAGTAGAGGGGGCATGGATGGATGCTCAGTTCACGATCGATCAGGATTATTATCAGATAGATGCTTTTTCTCCCACCGCCGTGGCCAAGAAGGGCGAAATCGGAGCAATCCGCGGACACAGGTTCGTGAGGGTGGAGATTTATCCGGTTAGCTACAATCCAAAGGCAGGCAGCTTAAGGCTGTATTCTTCGGTGAAGGTTAAAGTTACTCTGACCGGCTCTGACATTCCTACCACCGAGGATATGCTCTATCGCTATGCCTCGCCGCCATTTGAGGAACTCTGTCAGGAGTTTTTGATAAATTACAAAAGTTACGGAGTTGTCGTAAAAGGAGCTCCGGGTTTGCCTGTCGGTTACCTGATCATTGCGCATCAGGATTTTTATGACGATATTGCACCACTGGTTGAGTGGAAGACCAAGAAGGGATTTCACGTTACCGTGCTTCAGGTTCCGGATATCGGATCAACCACCGCCGCGATTAAGGACTCCATTCAATCTGCTTATGATAACTGGGACATTCCTCCCACCTATGTTTTGTTCATGGGAGACGTTGGATTCATTCCCACCTACACCGGTTCTTATAGCTCCAGTGCTACGGATCTTTATTATGTTCAGATGGATTCAGATGATTTTGCGGATATCATGAGAGGGAGACTTCCGGCAAGGAACTCAGACGATGCCGATTATATGGTGAACAAGCTTTTGTATTATGAGAATCCCACCTCCGGCGATTTGGAATGGATGAGGAAAATGTGTTTCATCGCCTCGGACGACGCCAGCCTTACGGCAGAAAAAACCCATAGATACGTGATACAGAATTATCTTGCACCGAACGGCATAATATGTGACACCATCTGGGACCGCACCGGAGGCAGCACATCAGATATCACCAACAGCGTTAATGACGGACGAACCGTGGTTTGTTATTCCGGACACGGATCCACCTCCGGCTGGGGTTGTGTTCCTTTCAACCAGAGCAATGTCCGCAGTCTAAGCAATGCAGATGAGTATCCTTTCGTTCTTTCTCATGCCTGTCTTACCGGAAAGTTCAGCATAACGGAATGCTTCGGGGAAACCTGGGCTAAGGTGGACAATAAAGGCGGAATAGCCTTCTGGGGTGCTTCCACTTATTCCTATTGGGATGAGGACGACATTTTAGAGAGGAGAATGTTCCGGGCGGCATTCGAGGAAACCTGTTTCAGCATTGCCAGTATGACTGACAAGGCATTGTGGGGTCTTTACGACCATTACAACGGTGGAGGGATGAGCCGGTATTATCTTGATGCTTACAACGTTATGGGCGAGCCCTCTGTGGATTTATGGACCTATATAGCCCAGGCGCTGTCCGTAGACTATCCTTCGTCCATAAGCCAGGGATCGAATACGGTTACCGTCACGGTGGAGAAACCCGGTTCCATTCCGGTGTATGGGGCTCTGGTATGTTTGTACAAGGAGGGAGAAGTCTTTGAGACCGGATATACGGATCTAAATGGAGAAGTGACCTTGTATCCCTCGCCGGTTACCATGGGTGATGTGGATGTCACCGTGACCGCTCACAACTGTTTGCCTCACCAGGGGACAATCCAGGTCTCGTCCAAAGTTGGAGACGCAAACAATGATGGAGTTATCGACGTGGGTGACGTGCTCCTTTTGGTTAATTACCTCTTTCTTGGAGGTGCTGCGCCAGACCCGTGGGAAAACGGAGACGCCAACTGCGACGGCGAGATCGACATTGAGGATGTGATATATTTGATAACTTACCTTTTCCAGGGTGGAGCTGCTCCCTGCCCATAATCTGCGCTTTGTCTTGAATCCAAAAGTCCTCCCGCCTTTGGGCGGGAGGACTTTTGTTTTAGGGCTTGACAATTGGCCTGGGGCAAGTTATCTTAATCATCAGAAATTAAGGACAAGGCAGACGGAATAGACTTATCACCAAACTCAAAAAATCCCTGAGCCCGGCAAAAAAGAAGAGATGGGGAAAAAGGTATTCATACAGACCTTCGGATGTCAGATGAACGTCTACGATTCGGAGAAGCTGAAAAGCATCCTTCTTTCCTCGGGGTTTTCGATAACCGAGGATGAGAGGAAAGCGGACGTGATCGTCTTGAACACCTGTTCGGTAAGGGAGAAAGCGGAAAGGCGGGCTCTGGGGCGTCTTTGGGACTTATCGCGGAACAAGTCGGCGAATCCTGACGTCGCTTTGGTGGTGGCGGGATGCATGGCCCAAAGGATGGGCGAAGAGTTGATACAAACGATTCCATGCCTGGATTTGGTGTTGGGACCGGATCAGTTCTTTCAGCTCCCCCAATATCTGCACGAATTCCGTGCCTTGAGGCAGAATAATCTAGACAAGCCGAGGGTTGAGGTCTCAGAATCGAGGGAGAGCTTCTCCTGTGAGGCATTCCAGCATGAAGAGCTTCCGTACAGAAAGCATAAGTACATCTCCTTTGTTGCTATCTCCCGCGGGTGCAACAACTTTTGCTCCTATTGTGTGGTTCCCTACGTTAGAGGTCCGGAAAGGCACAGGCCCGTAGCCCAAATCGTCAAGGAGATCCAGCTATTGGCGGAATCCGGGTGTAAGGAGGTGACCTTGATCGGACAGAACGTGAATTCATACAAATGTGATGGGCATGATTTTGCAGATTTGCTTCAGACGGTCAGCGAAGAGACGGAAATCGAGCGGATCCGCTTCATGACCTCTCATCCCAAGGATTTGTCCGAGAAGCTGGTTAACAAGATGGCGTCCTTACCCAAAGTTTGCGAACACCTTCACCTTCCTTTACAGTCAGGCTCGGGTAGAATCCTGCAGAAGATGAATCGGGCTTACACCGCTGGAGATTATTTGAAGCTGGTGGAAATGGTTAAGGAGGAGACTGATGGTTTGAGCCTGACCACCGACCTGATAGTCGGTTTTCCCACCGAGACCGAAGAAGATTTTCAACAGACTTTGAATATGGTGGAAAAAGTGGAGTTCGATTCATCCTTCATGTTTCGCTATTCGGTAAGGGAGGGAACAAAAGCGGCATCTTTTCCCGATGATGTCCCGGAAGATGCAAAGCTCGAAAGGCTTCATACCTTAATTGACCTCCAGAAGAAAATCTCCCAAAAAAAGAACCAAGGAATGATAGGAAAGAGTGTGGAGGTTTTGGTGGATGAGGTGAGCAGACGAGACAAAAATAAGTGGAAAGGCAAGACCAGAAACAACAAGACCGTGGTGATCCAGGCAGATACAGGTGTGTTGGGAAAGGTTGCCTGGGTGAGGGTATATGATGCGGACAGCTATACCCTTTTCGGAAAGTTGGATGAAAAAGGATAGGAGAGTTCAGCCTGGAGATTCTATAAGAAGAATAATGTCCATTGCCCTGCATTCATCTTCTAACGATCTTTCGTATACTTAGTGGGGACGGATAAATCGGGTTTAGATATGGAAAGGTTTTTCGAAATCATAGCCCAGTCATTGTCTGAGTGTTTCCAGATAAGCTACATAGCATTTTTTCAGTTGAGCAAATCGGGGAACAGACTAATTTTGAAATATGCATCAGGTTTTCACCCGGAGTCGCTGGAAAACTTGAGGCGAATCCGGTCCAGCGTTGGAATCTTTCGGTCGCTGATTGAAGAGCGAACCCCTCAGATTGAAAACGAGATATTCCCGAACGAAAAAAAGCTGGCAGCCTCGGTGAGATGGGATGGATTGGAATCTATGATAACCGTTCCCATCTTCAGCAGAGATGAGATTTGGGGGGCTTTGGCAGTTTTCAGCCAGCAAAAACATAAGTTCAAAAAGGAAGATGGGAAGATCTTAAATCTCTGGGCGGCACACGTGGGAGAGCTTCAGGATTTCTTCTCTTCTGATTTGCGGACCAAGCTACATGGCAAATTAGTGGAGATCTTAGGAAACATCGAGCTCATCAAATTCAAATTGAGAAACAGGGAGAGCATTCAAACCTCGGATGTCATGGATGCTTTTGAGCGTTTGGAAAAGATGATCCTGGAGAGCATCCCGGATACCAACCAGCTCCATCAGCGACTCGTCCTGAAGAAGAGGGCGGAAGAAGAGCCCGTCGAGGAAGTAATCAGCGAAGAGGTTATTACCGTCGAGGGGGAAAAGATCGCCCCAATTGAAAAGCGAAGGGTTTTAATCGTTGACGATCAGCCCATCATAACCGATCTTTTGGTCGACATTCTAAAGCGCATGGGTTACAGCTCAGAGGTGGCTTTCCGGGGAAAGGAGGGCATCAAGGCCTTTGCCAGGGATGGATTCGACCTGGTGATAACGGATCTTGGCATGCCGGACATTTCTGGGTGGGAGGTTTCCCGGGCGGTGAAAAGGCAGAATCCTTCTGTCCCCGTGATCCTCATCACCGGCTGGGGGGTAGAACCGGATCCCAGTAAGATTCAGGATTCAGGAATCGATTTCGTAATAAACAAGCCCTTCCAGATAAATCAATTGGAGAGAATAGTAAAAGAGTTGGCAAATCCAAACAGAGACAGAGCTGCGATTTAGGCGAAAGCGGCTCTCTTTCCTTTAACGTAGAGGAGGCGGGAAAATAATCACAGGGTTTCCAGGTAAGCCAGAAGGGTGGCTACGTCTTCTTCTGAAAGAGAGGCAAAGGAGGGCATCGCTGAAACTGGGCTTCTGAGTTGCTGCTTGATGTTCTCTGAATTCGCAGGTCTTCCACTGTAAGGAAGCTTTTCGCCTTTCAACACTCCTTTCAAACCGGGTCCCATCTTTGAATCGGTCCTGTCCGCATAGTGGCAGAAACTGCATTTGTTATCGAAAAGCGCTTGTCCTCTTTGGGCATCCATTGGGGCGGCAGCTTCCGAGGTGACGTCTTGTGCTTCCTTGGTCTCACCGGTGACCAGGAACAAGTATCCAGCAGAAGTGCAGAATACTACGAACGCTAAAGCAAATACGGTCATCCCCAGTCCGGGCACGTATCTGAGAAACTGCCTGTAGAATTGAGCTATGGAAAGCTTGAGCGCGAGAATGATAAAAAGAGCTAAAGCAAGTACGCCATGAAAGACGGCCCTCACCGACATGCCGTCACCGAGCATCTTCACATAATGTAGACAGAAATAGCCTATCACCAGGAACATCACTGCGAAGAGGGCCCCAGCACCTTTGTGCAACCTGCGCAGGAATGTAGCGCTGATCTTCCTTTCCGCCCTTCCCATCAAACTCAACATGCAGATCACCGCTATCAGTCCAACCGCTAAGAAGAATATCGCGACAATGGACTTAGTGTAAAGCGACATAGATCATTACTCCGATCGTCCCTCAGAGTTTGATCACGTAGAAAAGGGGAGACCCTTTTGCCTTCTTGGGATCAGGAACGAAAGTCAGGTTTACACGCAGGGATAGGCCGGATACAACCTTTTCGGCCTCGAATCCCTCTCTTGCTTTCCAACTCTCCTTTTCGGGCACGAAAACTTCCCGTGAAAGCGGGTTCTTCCTTCGATGCAAGTGGTGTGAATCTGCGTCCCGCTACTTATCTGCTCACAGCGGAGGTTCCTTTCGCAAGGAATTCCGTTTCCCTCCGCTGGATAACTCCTGTCCCGCGAGAAGAGCTTACTTTTCCTTCTCCATCTTCATGGGTTTCACCGACGCCACATAAGCGGTCAGATCGGTAAGTTTCTGGTCGTCCCAGGCAGGCGGTTTTCCCTTCAGTGGATTGACGATGCAATAGATCACAACCTGATCTAAGGTCATGACCCTTTTTGCCATCATGAAGTACTTTGGGTATTTAGCTCCCAGATTATCAAAAGCAGCCAGAGTCTGGTCTCCCATTTTACCCTCCCTCGTTCCTCCCTCCATGTGGCAGCTGTTGCAGGTCAGTCCACTGGTTCCCAGCGTGGTGTCGCTAAACAGGGCCATGCCCCGTTCAATGGATTTTTGAAGCTGGGCCATAGGATCCATTTTCGGCATCTCCTTCTCTTCCTCTTTCTGGGCGCAGGCATAGAAAAACGAGAATCCCACGCAAAGGACGACGACTAAAACCAAGATGTTTTTCATCTTATTTCACCTCCTTTTGATGCTTTTGGTTCGTTCCCTATGTGTAAATGATTCTCGATTAACCTAACCTCATTCCCATAACCTGTCAAGTCTTTTTTGTCGCCCCAGAGGAAAAAATCCAACAGTGTTTACGTACCTCTTGAAATGCTCATCTTCTGGTTTTGGTTTGACAAAATTCTATCCCACGTCTATATTCGAATTGATGATAGAACTCAGGAAAGTTTCATATGAGTACAAGCTGGACGGCAAACGAAGCATCTTGGCGTTAGATGATATTAACCTGACGTTCGAGCAAGGGGAGTGCGTTGCCATCATCGGCTCCAACGGCTCCGGAAAAACCACCCTGGCCAGGCTTTTGAATGCACTTCTCCTGCCCACTTCCGGGAAAGTTCTGGCAGACGGTCTGGATACCGGCGACAAAGATTCACAAAAGACGATTCGCTTGAAGGTGGGCATGGTATTTCAAAATCCGGATAATCAGTTCATCTCCACCTCGGTCGAAAGGGAGATCGCATTCGGCCTGGAAAACCTGGCGCTTCCTTACGAGGAGATGGAAAAAAGGGTCGCATGGGCGCTTGGCTCTTTTCATTTGAGGAAATACAGAAAGTATCCCCCAAACAAGCTATCTGGAGGGGAAAAACAGAGGGTAGCTTTAGCTTCGGTTGTGTGTATGCACCCTCAATACCTGGTCCTGGACGAGCCCACATCGCTTCTGGATGCAAAGGGGAAAAAAGAGGTGATGAGCCTTATCGAGGGATTCTGCAAACAGAGCAAGGTTTCCGTGATCCATATCACTCAGTTCCCGGAGGAGGCGGTCATTGCCGATAGAGTCTTGGTTATGCACAAAGGTAGGATAGTACTTGACGGATGTCCCAAAGACATTTTTAAGCAGAAGGACAAATTGGAAGAAATAGGGCTCCAGCCGCCTCTGGCCGTCAGGATAGCTTCTGAGCTGTCCCAGAGAGGAATAATTCCCTCGGATGACTATTTGACCATGGATGATCTGATGGAGAAATTGACTCTGAGTATGAAAAAGGGCAAGAATAGACCAGAGGCAAAGACGAAGCAAATCGGTCTTGAATTCAGCTCTCCTCAAAGAAACCATGTCACTCCTTCAGTTCGGCCCCAAAAGATCCAATCCTTGTCCGAAAACTCTTCTCCCCAGGTTTTGACTGAAGACCTGACTTTTGTTTATAATCAGGGATTGCCGACAGAAAGAAAAGCTCTGAATGGTATAAACCTAAAAATCCAAAAAGGGGATTTTGTCGGATTGGTGGGTCCCACCGGGTCAGGAAAAAGCACTTTGGCTCAACATCTAAATGCTCTCTTGTTCCCGACTTCGGGCAAAGTAATGCTTGAGGACGTGGATCTGTCCGCAGGATCCAAGGGAAAAAACAGGTCCCTTGACTTGAAAAAGATAAGGCAGAAGGTAGGATTGGTTTTCCAATTTCCCGAGCTTCAGTTGTTTGAGGATACGGTCTACGATGACGTCGCCTTCGGCCCGAAGAATCTGAGAATGTCGGAGGAAAAAATAGATGGAAGCGTTCGAGATTCAATGCTCAAGATGGGATTGGATTTTGATGAATTCGCGTCCAGGTCTCCTTTCTCTTTAAGCGGCGGCGAACAACGAAAGGTCGCCATCGCAGGCATATTGGCACTAAACCCGGAAGTCTTGATTTTAGATGAGCCAACCTGCGGCTTGGACTCAAGGAGCACCGAAGAGATGAAAAAGCTTTTGAAGGATTTGAACTCTATGGGGGTGACCGTAATATTAGTCTCGCACAACATGGATTTGATCGCCGAGTTGGCAGAGAAGATCATTCTGTTGGACCGGGGGAAGGTGGTCTCCTTTTGCAGCAAGGAGGATTTCTTCAAAGATTCCGAGAGAATAAAATCTGTTGGTCTTGATCTTCCCAAAGTGATAGAGTTTGTCTGGAAGCTGAGAGAAAAAGGAATTGAAATCGAAGCACAAATCTTCACCGAAGACAAATTAATCCTGTCTCTTGACGAGCTTTTTCGAAGACAAAAAACTTGACAAGACTTCAGAAATCTGTTATGTTAAAAATCATTGAGTCTGCGGAGATTGAGAAGGGTCTTCTTATGTGTTAAAGCGCTTGGTTGGCAACTGCGTTTTGATACATGAAGGGCTTATAACGCTTGAGGGTATTGAAATGGAAAGGAAGGGATCCAGATTCTTCGTAGATCAGATAACCTCTGAGTTGCGGGAGGCCTACCTCGGTGACAGTCGGCCATGGGTTGTTGGCTTTAGCGGCGGGAAAGACTCCACCATGGTGATTCAACTTGTTTACTATATGCTCGCAAATATGGAAGTTACTGAACGACGTAAACAGGTTTATGTTCTTGCGTCTGACACACGGGTCGAAGCTCCGGCTATCGCGACACGCGTACGGGAAGAACTGGATTCGATCGCAACTAGTGCCGAGCGTGACGGCCTTCCCATAACGACCCACCTCGTCTATCCAAAGCTGAATGACACGTTCTGGGTAAACCTGATTGGACGTGGGTATCCCTCTCCAACAGTCCTCTTTCGGTGGTGCACCGATCGCCTGAAGATACGCCCCGTAAGCAATTTCATTAAGAGCGTCGTTGAACGTTCAGGCTCCGTTGTTGTCGTACTTGGCGCCCGTAAAGATGAAAGTACAACGCGGGGCCAAGCAATGCGCGCGAGAGAGATCGAGAACCAGAGATTTCGCCCACACTCCGACCTGCCAAGCGCGTGGGTGTACACACCGTTGGAAGATCTCACAACTAACGAGGTGTGGATTTATCTGCTGCAAACCCCCAAACCGTGGGGCGGCGACAACCGCAGTCTGGTCACTCTATACAAACGCGCAGCTGGCGGAGAATGCCCTTTGGTCATTGATGCTTCGACGCCATCCTGTGGGCATAGCCGCTTTGGCTGCTGGACCTGTACCGTCATTAAAAACGATCGTTCCATGGAATCGCTCGTCGAACTTGGGGAGGATCATTTGGAACCGCTCTTACAACTACGGGATTACCTCAAAGAAGTGCGCGACAGCCCAGGGGCACGCCAAGACAAACGTCGTAATGGCCGACCCGCCTACAACCGACAGGGCGAACTAATGACGGGGACAGGTCCGTTCACACATGAAACGCGCCAGGACCTGCTGGTTCGTCTTTTGGAGGCGCAGCAGAAATCTGGTCATGTGCTCATCGAAGGAGATGAACTAGCCGGTATACAGCAAATCTGGAGCCGCGAGGAGGACAACGCGCAACCCGCTGATGCCGTTCAGCAAATTTGGAAACAAGTATACGAGGAGGAAGCCATGGTACACGACACCCATAAAGGAAGTAACTACCTCAGCAAAGAAGAGACTTTGCTCCGTGGGGTCTGCGAAGAGCACGGCGTCTCTTTCGAAATGATGCGCCGTCTACGCGACATTGAGGAAGAATTCGGACATCTAAAACGCCGCCACGGCTTGCCCGAGGAAATGCGTGAGGCCGTGCGGCAGGAGCTAAAGCGAGAGTAGGAGGACCTGCGATGTCCCAATGGAAGCACATAACCATAGCTCGGCTAACGATGACGAATTTCAAGGGGTTGACGGCCCGCACGAAATTGACCTACTACCTGGGCCGGACTTAGATAAACCGCTGGTGTTGATCGGAGGGGACAATGGTCGCGGAAAGACTTCCATTCACGAAGCTATCAATTATGTTTTTTATGAGGACGGAGACCTCCCTGGCATCCAAACTAGGCCGAATTACTTGCGGGCGGTCAGTGATAGGCTCAACCGTCGGGCTCTGGACGAAGGCCAGACCGACTATCGCGTCGCTGTTGAACTGACCGTGTCGGGGGGCGATGCTGATAGGAGGTTGTACATCGAAAGGAGCTGGGATGTAGATGTTGCTAGACGCCAAGCCAGATGCCCCGTTTTGCTGATTCAGGAAAACGAGCGTCCGATTGATTGGATAGAGGATAATCCGACAGCTTACCAAGACTTTCTTCGCCATGTCCTTCCTCCGCGCATTGCTCCATTCTTCTTCTTTGACGGTGAGCGAATACAAAACTTTGCCGAGGAGGAGAGCCACGACCGTCACATGGTGGAGGCAATCGAAGACATACTCCACATTACAGTATACAAGACGCTGAGGGAGGACTTGAAAAAACATGTTGTAGGTCATATTGAAAAGCACGAGGTCAAAGCAGTTGAGACCGGAGATTTCTTTCAGCTTCAGGGAGAGGCTGAACGTATTGAATCAGAACTTGAACGGAAGCGAGACAAGCTGGCTGACATTGGCAGAGAAACCGAGGAGGCCGAAAGGCAACAGCGAGCAATCGAAGACGAGCTACGACGTATTGCAAGCCCCCACGCGTCGAAACGTGACGAGTTGATTTTGGACAGGCAAAGGCTTGAGCGTGAGATTGAAACTGCGAAAGCTGACATCCAAGAAGGGTTCAGGGCGTTGCCACTTCTCTTTGTGGACAAACTATGCACTGCTTTGCAAGAAAGCCTGAGAGAGGAACAACGGACTATCAGAAGTCCTGAGCAGATTGCCAACCTGCGAAAGCAAATTGATGCTATTGAGAAGCTAGTCTTCGTGTCACCTCAGCCGCCTGCACCCACAGATGTGGTTCTTAGCGAGAAACAGACGTCTTACTACCGAGGACTTTTCCGCTCTGTTTCCTTCGAGGTTCTTGCATTGAGACCCTCGGACCGACGCGAACGTCTACACGACGTAAGCGAAGCCGAGCGACAGAATATTATCAGAAGATTGGCTGAGGTAGCACAGAAGTCCACGTTGTTGCGGGATGCTGTCAATAGGAGGGAGCGGTTAACGAATGAACTTCGGGAGGTCGAGGCAAAAATTCTCTCCACCTCTGATGATCCCCACGTGACGGAACTTATAGACCAGAATCGGACGGTTAATGAAACGACCGGTAGACTTAAAGAGGAACATAGTACACTCAAAGGTGAGATTCAACGCTTGGACGCTGATTTGGCTGCTCGCCGAAGGCAGGTCGAAGTTCGTCGAGGACAACGAAAGATGACGACACAGGCGAAGAGTGCCGTCAAACTCGCAAGAAAGGCTCAGACCGTTTTGGATCATTTTATTCGTGAACTTGCGCGTGAAAAACTTGCTATACTTAAGGAACATTTCGAAAAAATGTACGGTCGACTCCGCAAGCCGGAGGACCCGGTGCGTAGTGTTGACATTGATCACGACACTTGGCAGGTTATCCTTCGCGATGTCCGCGGTCGTCAATTGGAGAGGCGAGTTTTTTCGGCGGGGATGCGCGAGATGTATGCTCTGGCATTGTTGTGGGCCTTGGCCCGGTCCTCGGGCCGGGAACTACCCATCGTGATTGACACGCCTGTGGCACGTCTCGATACCACAAATCGGCGAACCCTGTTCGAGAAGTATCTGCCGTACGCAGGTCACCAAGTTATCGTTCTCTCAACGGACACGGAGGTAGATGTGAAGTGGGCAGAGCGACTTTCGCCCCATGTGGCTAAACAATACCGTCTTGATTATGATTCGGAGGCCGATTCAAACGTTATCCGACCAGGATATTTCTTCTAAAATAGACTGGAGATAGAAGTCATGCCTTTATTAAAGACCTCGAAGGAAGCAAGAGAAATTATGGAGAACTTCCGTCGCAGGACCGGTATCCGACCAAACCTGTGGGCTAGGGCTGCCCTTGGATATTCCCTGTCTCTTGAAGCCGCACCTAAGACAGTTGTGCACGACTCGGAGGGTACGGAGTTTCAGGAACAGACATTTTTTGGTGAGGATTCTGCGGTACTCCTGGCCCTTGTTAGGCAACGGCTCGGCAGGCCTGTTAATGCGGACGAAATAGGAGGCCTGATTAAACTACACGTAGAGCGCGGATTACGGCATTTCAACAAAGAGTATGAAAGACTTAACCGACGAGGCGACGAACTATTGCTACATTTCATCGAACAGTGTTCACCCCAGTCAAAAGTTCCCCTAGATTATTTAGAGAAAATTTTGCCGCCTCCGGCTCAGGTGGACAGTTTTCCGGTTACTCTTGAGCTTGGTCCAGATATCAAGTCAGGAAAAGTGCTTTTTCACAGACTCAATGGGCCTGGCTCTGCACCGCATGTTGCCATCATGGGGCGCAACGGCACAGGGAAGACGCGGACGGCCTTGGCGTTCCTTTCCAGAATTGTTTCCTCGACCCCCTACGCTGTTCCCTTTCTCATTTTCGACTATGCGAAGGGAGATATTGCTGCAAATAAAGTCTTTGTCAACAAAACTCAGGCAACTGTTGTGTCTCTTCCCGGAGACCCCATTCCCCTTGCACCTCTTTCATTGCCCCATAGAGACGAACACGCAGTTCAACTCGCCGCCCGTCGGTTTCGCGACACCATTCGTTCTGTTGTTCGGTTAGGTCCGGTACAATCCGAACGTTGTCTCCAGATAATCATTGAGGCTTACAATAGCTTTGAGGGTGGGACCCCGGACTTGGACGACCTCTCTAGATTGGCTGAACAGAGATATGCAGACGACGGATGGAGCGATGATTCGCTGTTAGCCTGCCTCCGTGAGTTCACGACTTTCCCACTATTCCAGTCGACGGCCGAGGGGGTTGAGCATGATTTCTTTCGAGCTACACACATTATTGACATTCACCGCCTACCTGAAGACCTACGAAAGTTGGCTGCGTTTCTTGTTCTAGACAGGCTATACAACGAAATAATGTCGTTACCGGATGCACCCTTGGACAATGATGGAAACCGTCAGCTTCGGTTCATCATCGTCATCGACGAAGCCCATCACTACTTACCGTGCAAGCAGCCAACGTTAGAAAACATTGTCCGCGAAGTGCGTTCCAAAGGTGTCGCTGTGATGCTACTTTCTCAGTCGCCAGATGACTTTGATCAAGGACGATATAATTTTTCACGTGAAATGGGGTTGGCTATTGTCTTTTCTTGCGTCCTTGAGAAGCCCAAGATGCTCGAGGCTGTAATCGGAGGAAAGATCAACCCACGTCACCTTTCACAACTTGCTGCGGGTGTCGCCCTAACACGAATCCCTGGCACGGATGAACCTATCGAGATTCAGGCTTGGAAACCATGAATCCTCGATTTATACGCACGCTGGGGTGCGACGCAACTTCATCTGATCCCGCCTTCCCGATTCGGGAGATGGCTTCCCCGACTTCAGCAATGCTAGAAACCTTAGCCGCCATTGCGAATCTATGATAAAACTCTGCGTGCTTCTGCAGGAGTGTCAAGGTCCCGCCAAAGAGTTGAAGCGTATGGTTCACACCAAAGGCAGGAGAATTGCCGAAGCTGGCTCCGGTCCGGTCTTCACCATCCCGTTGGAGGTGTAAAGGGAACCTTCAGGTCTCCACAACCTAAATGAATGGGAGACTATTCCAGCGGCTTGCGGTAAGTTGCATGTTTTTTGACCACGCGGAACCCCATGCTTTCATAGAGCCGCAGCGCCCCGCTGATGTTTTCGGCATCCACACCCAGCGCAGCCTCGGTCATCCCTTGCTCCTTGAGCACCTTGAAGCTCCTGGCTAGCAGTGCCTTGGCTAAGCCCTTCTTCCGCCAGGGCCGGCGCACGCAGATGGTTTCGGTATAACCCCGTTTGCGGTTGAATTCTCTGTTTTCCTCTTCGTGTATGAGGTTCAAGATCATTCCGGCGACTTCATCCCCATCCCAGGCCACCTGCCACAGATCAGGATTGAAGAAGGATTGCTCCTGCCACCGCTCATATTCTTCGTGGTGCCATTCACTGGCGCCCCAGTGATCTTGGAATGCTTCCGCAGCGGCCTTGAAGATGGCTCGAGACTGTTCCGGTTTCCCAGGACGAACTTCCAGACCCTCGGGTAGGGAGAGGTCTGGAATATTCTCCAGATTCGGGCGTACCATTTCGAAGGAGTAGCGTATCGGCTTGTAGCCCTCTTCAACTAATAGAGAGACCCAATCGACCTCTGCATCTCCTGCCCAAACCTCGAAGAAGCGCGCTCCATCCTTTGGATAGCTGGAAGCGATCTCTCTCAACCGACGCTCATTGTTGAGCAGCATGGCACGGCGAATATTCTGACCGCGCCATCGGGGCAGCAAAAGGGCGAAGTGATTATAAGTTCGTGTGCCATCCGATCTCAGAATCCACCAGACGCGCGAATAACCAATCACCTTCCCCTTTATCTCTGCAAAAAGCACATCCTGGTAGGGATCGCAGTTGACCAGATGTCTGTAAGTGGCGGCGACATCCTGAACGGTTTCCGTATGGTCAATTTGATCCGTCTCTTTGGATCCCTCAATGACTGTGACCATGGCAGGATAGTCCACCTCGCCACGGAAACGCCGGAAAGTCAACCCGGGAATGGCAGGTGCATCGGGAAGCACGATTATATCGTTCCAATGCTGATCAGTTGACAACGCTTTCTCCTTTTACGGTGAAATGAATCGAGAGGCCCATCGTCTGCGGTCGCTGGTTAGATTGCTTCGCAATTATGACATCCTTTTAAACTCTGTCAAGGGCGCAACACTCTTTCTCAGCAAAATCTCGGAATGTCCCGGAACAATATAATCCTTCAGCTCGCCAATTACCTCGTATCCAAGCCTCTGGTACAATCCTTGGGCTTTCTTGTTGAATGAAGAGACGCACAAAAAAACGTTCGGGGCTTTGGCAAATATTTTGTCCTCCGCAAACTCCAGCAGCCTGCTTCCTATTCCCTTGTCTCTCCATTCGGGCATCACGGCGACCGTTTGGATATAGCCCACAAGTGCGCCGGACATTATAAGGACGATGAAACCGACGATTTCATCATTCACCACTGCCAGATAGACCTCTCTTGACGGATCGCGCAGCATCTTCAATGAATTATCGTAGGTTCTGCGCAAGGTTATCCATGGCTCAGAGCCAGCCATTAGCCGCGCACACTTTTCTGCTTCCTCTGTTTTTTGAAGCTTTCTTATATCGACACCGAGATTTTCGGAATTCTCCATTATCATCTGCCCAATCGTGATTACAATCTTGCCATATGTCGGCGAGTCCCTTAATTGCCAATTTGACTGCAAGCTGCGGTTTGAAGTTTCACTTTTTTTCATCTCCCTGAAACACCCAGTCTAATCAGGAGATGGTGAAACAGGAAAGGCTTGCCTTGTATGAGTAAGCCAATTGACTGATATAGTAACTTAGATTACCAGGCCTGTCAACCCTTAATCTGTGGGACATGCGGGCTGATGGTTTGGAAATGCGGGAGTGTCGAATGTGGTAAAGGAAGGTTATTGCCCACTAGGAGGTTTGATATGACCGCAGGATGTGTCCGTTCTCAAAAAAAAGAGTCGGGTAGTTCCGCCCATGATTGGATCATACTCACCGTCAAAAGGCGAAACCACCCGACCCAGATCTTTCATCCGCTAAGTCCGTTCACGGGGCTGTTGGCGGTGGACCGTGGACTGCGGACGAACTGTCACCTAAACTTCAGTACCCACAACCTTTCGCCTCTTCAGAAACACCCAGGTGACAAACCCAAGCAACAGCACCCCAAAGATGATCATACCCCATTCGGTGAGGGTGGGGATAGGCTTTTCAAAAACATCACCCAATGGTCCTATCCGGAAAATATAATATTCCATCATCTCAGAAGGGGGAAAATCCGGATGCGGACCTGCAACAAAGGGGTCAGTGATCACTAATGGGTTAGGGTTATACCACATCCACTGGGCTGGGCCTATTCCAGCCACATCGTTAGGCGGGAACGGGAGATCAGGATTAGTGCCTGAGTTATTTATATATGGATCAAACTCCAGGCAACCATTAGGGCCAGTGGAACTTTCGGTAACCCAGGTCACGCTTGAACTAGGAGGACCTGTGCTTGTGTTTGCAAGAGAAATTTGTTGGTCAATCAGGGTTTTAGATGGTACTGGATCTCCTGACGGGCAGTTTGGATCAACATCAATCCCTGTTGCAAAGACCTCCCATTGTGTTAGCAAGCCGGGTTGGGTCAGGATAGTTTTTGATCCATCGGTAAATTCTGCGATGGTACCCTGATAAACCCGGTCATCACTCCATGTAACGATGTAGATATAACCGTCAAGCGTGGCTGGTATCGAAGTGTAGGTCTCAGGATGATAATAGATATCTACAGCCAAGCAATTCTCTACACCAGTTGGAAAGGGCAGAATAATTTCGTCAACATCACCGAAACCAAAGACGTATGCATTGTCACACGTAATCGTGATATCGACAGTAGTTTGCGAATGGATTGGTTGGAGCAAGAAAAGGAGCAAGAGGATTGTCCAAAATCCAGTATATTGCCGACCTCTCGGGGTTGCTTGGAATGGCAATAGAGATTGTAAAGAGTGTTTCATGACTCCTCCTATATAGTTAAATAGTTTTCGCCGAAGGCGCAATTGTCGCAGGGTTGCCGCTTTACTCGTTCTCCGTCGCGTCATTTGTTGCTCCTTTGAAATTAAGCGTCTCATTGTATTTCTCCCTTTCCATGATAAGTCGTTGTCATAAATTCGATGTTAAAGTTGAGACAAGCCCGTGGCGGCTTCACCTACTTTGTCCATCAGTTTTGTGAGTCAAACCCCTGTGGTTTTGACCTCTTTGTTCATAATCTGCCGGTCACAGCAAATCGTAACGACAAACTGATCACCCTCCGCTCATTTCGTTTTCTCATAGGCATCATCCTCCATGTTTAAAATGCCACATTCCAGGACCTAATGCCGCAAGAATCAAGGTAATGGGTAAGGCCCGGGTAATGTGGAAATCTTTCCATTAGATATGCGTCGCAGCCCCGGATTGCGAAGCCTATCCGACATCTTCTCTGCTGCCCGAAGCGAAGCGGATTTCGGACCTATAAAAACGGGGGCCGCCCTGCCTGGAAAGGGTACGCAACATAAGCATCACCTCCGGAAAGAACAGTTTGATGGTTCGTAAGTTTGTTAGTTTGGAACTGATCAGTTGCTCCTCAAGGCAGCTGAGAGTTTTGAGAAAGAACACGAAGTCCAAGGAAGTCTTCTTGGGTTCCGGGTCCTGGTTCCAGACAGTCAGGACCGTGGTCTACAAGCCACTGATTTTAGGGATTTGTCCTGCTTCTCGACTCTCCCTTCCTTAGAGTCGACGACACCTCCGAAGTCTGTGCCTCGGAAGGATCGCACATTAAGAGAAGCAGGGTAAAACTGCGCCCTCTTGCTTAGTAACCAAGAGCCAAATGCACGCTGAAATTGCACTTTTATTATAAGGAAATTGCTATTTATGTCAAGCGTTTTTTCATCACAGAAAAGTTCAGTACTAGGGTCATAGCCCACCATTAGCGACAGCATTATGCCCATTCTGCGTGCATAGCCGGTATGAAGCATTTGCATAGAAATACCAATTGTCTTTTCTCACGTGCTTCTTCCCTTTTTCACCTTTTTGCGCCCCTTAGATCCGCAGGACGAACGATTTTGTGGATTTTGTCTGATGCTTCAGAAATGGGGATTTTTGGAGCTAGTGAAGGAGTAACATCGGCATTTCCTTCAGGACGCGTCCAGATGCCGATGCACGGAAGGAACTTCTGAGTCAACTCAGAAGAAAAGAGGATTTGATATGAGTACCGGACGTCAGAGCAACCAAGTCAGTATCCACATGGGCAGCATGCCGCCTACGTTGAAAAGAGCGTGAATGATGATTGCCGGAATCAGACTCTCGGTTTTCTCACGATAATAACCAGCGATAATTCCCAAAGCTGATGTAAGCACTATTACGGGTGGTCCCAACCTGTCTATGGCAACAACGTGCATCAATCCGAAATATAACCCGCTGAAGAGAACGGGCAAACTCAGCCTCAATCTCTTGGATAGTCTAATTCCATATCCGGCCAAAGGAGAGAGAAAGCTCTGAAGCAATCCTCGTGTGAAGACCTCTTCACAAACGCTGGCATAGATCCAGACGAATACAATATTCTGAAGGTGGGAACGAGCAGGATCACCGGGAACGTCCTGTCCCATGCGGGAAGCGATGAAGCCCATGACAGACAAGATGGCGGTCGGAATGGCCCATAGGAGTATCTTTCCAGTTAGCCGGAATTTTCCTCTGGTAAATCCATATTCTCCGATTTTGCCCTTGGTCAAAAGAATAGCCAACAAAATAGATGACACCCACATAAAGGTATGAGTGATGAATGCCCTAAGCCAGGGGGGACTGGTTTCCGTTACTTTGAAGATGTCAGGCGCCTTCAGCGCAACGATCGAGATAGCCAACCCCATAAGCAAAGCAATTGACAGTCTGAGGTAAGCAGGCAGTTTTTGATCCTCCATTTTTTCCTCCTTTGTCATCTATTTACCATTAGGTAAGTTCACCATGCAAAAAAATCATTTCTTCAGCATCTTCCAGACATTATTAAACATCTGTTCGCCGATCGTGTCTATATCTATGGATTTGTCCAGGTAACTGATTAACCCGGTTCCTTCAATCAGTCCGTGAATTTGGAATGCGAATATTTCAGAATTGATATCTCTTCTTATCTCTCCTTTCTTCTGTGCCTTTACCAGTTGCTGTTTGAGAAATTGGCGAGATTGCACAAATCCGTCTTCTATCCGTTTCTGGACAGTGGGATCTTTTCTGCTTGCGGACAAGAAGAGCTCCAAAAAGCTGTACGGCGTGCTCTGTTCTTTCTTCCCTAAGAGCACGTCCGCCACTTCCCTGAATGATTTCAAGGATTGGAAAAAGGCTTTCAGCAATTCTTTTAGATTTTTGCAGGGGCCAAAGCGAGCTTTGCTCCATTTCCCCATCTCTTCGAAAAACAGCGACAGAACCTCGTGAAATAGCTCGTCTTTGTTCTTGAAATGATGATAAATAGCCGGCTTGCTGATTCCTACTTCGCGAGCAATGTCATTCATTGATGTTTTCTCGTAACCATTCTGCAAAAAGAGTTCTAAAGCTGTTTTGACAATATTCTCTTTTGTTTCCAAAATGGCACTCCTTTCCTTACCTACCGTTCGGTAAGCAATATATGCAACCAATCATCTTTTGTCAAGTATTTTCTGTATCCTTCGCAAATGCGAATTCCCCTAACCGGTGAGACAAGGCCATTTTCCAATCTCCAGAAATCACGGAAATCTTTGAAAAAAATGCTTGACAAAGAGGAATCGATGGATAGATTAAGAACGAAGCAATGACCTTTTAAACTAGTTCAGTGAAACTAGAAAAGGTAAAATGAAGATAATAACATTTCAGATATTGGCCCTCCCTCTCAAAAGCAGAGGGAGGGTATTTTTTTGCCTATAGGGTTGGTCTTTTGGAGTGTCCAAGTGGGCGCTTCTTTTAAACCAAAGCCTGGCGCACTCCTAAAAGGAGGAATCAATTGCCTAGAAAACAAAAAGACGTTCTGGTTATGGATGCCAAGACCATAGAAAGAGCTTTGATCCGCATCGCCCATGAGATTGTGGAGAAAAACAAAGGGGCGGAAAATATGGCGGTCATCGGAATCAAAAACAGGGGAGAGCATCTGGCGCTGAGAGTTGCCAGGCTAATTGAAAAGATCGAGAAAGTGCAAATTCCGGTGGGATTGATGGACATAACCTTGTATCGGGATGACGTTCAGACCAAACTGGAACAGCCCCTGGTGCAAAAAACCGAGATACTTTTCGACGTGGTGGAAAAGGTGATAATACTGGTGGATGACGTCCTGTTCACCGGCAGAACCATCCGTGCGGCTCTGGATCAAATCATAGATTTCGGACGACCGGAATGCATACAGCTTGCCGTCCTGGTGGACAGAGGTCACCGCGAGCTTCCCATCCGGGCAGATTATGTGGGCAAGAACATCCCGACCTCCAAGGATGAGAGGGTAAAGGTGAAGATAAAGGAGGTGGATGGCGAAGACAGCGTCATCGTTTTCAAAAAGTAAACGATACAGAGTTAAGAGTTAAAAGCGAAAAGCAAGAAAACTCTGAACTGTAAACCATGAACTACGAACCACGAATTACGAACTGATAGCGGCGGAGGATAGATGAAATTAAGATCGAGACACCTTCTTGGATTGGAGGACATGACCAGGGAGGAAATAAATCTCATCTTAGATACGGCAGAATCGTTCAAGGAAATCTTAGAAAGACCGATAAGGATCGTTCCCGCCTTACGAGGAGTGACGGTAGTGAATCTTTTCTACGAACCCTCAACCCGCACCCGCATATCATTTGAGCTTGCGGAAAGGAGGCTTTCCGCCGAGGTGGTCAATTTTTCTGCGGACACCTCCAGTGTGAAAAAGGGTGAGACGTTGAAAGACACGGTGCAGAACATCGAAGCCATGAAGATCGACATGGTGGTGGTCAGGCACCAGTGTTCCGGGGTGCCGTATTTTCTTACCCAATGTCTGGACGCTTCTATAATCAACGCCGGGGACGGTGCCCATGAACATCCCACCCAAGCTCTTCTGGATCTCTTCACTATCAGGGAAAAATATAGAAAGATCAAGGGACTCAAGGTGGTGATCGTGGGTGACATAAAATACAGCCGGGTGGCAAGATCGGATATCTGGGGATTTGCCACCATGGGGGCCAAGGTAGCAGTGTGCGGACCCACCACCCTTATGCCCTATGAGATCGAAAAGATGGGAATAGAGGTCCATGACGATGTGGATGAAGCTTTAGAGGGGGCGGACGTGGTCAATGTTCTAAGAATACAATTGGAAAGGCAAGAAGGTGGGTTCCTTCCGTCATTGAGAGAGTACACCAACAAGTTCGGAATCAATGTAGAGAGACTCAAAAGGCTGAACGAAAATTTCACCATCATGCATCCGGGGCCTATGAACCGGGGAGTGGAGATAACTCCGGAGGTGGCGGATGGTCCGTATTCGGTGATCTTAAATCAGGTGAGCAACGGAGTGGCAGTGCGGATGGCAGTGCTTTACCTTCTAAGTGGAGGGGAGGGAAAAGTTGAATAAGTCCAAACAAGGGAAAGAATCTGCGAGGCAATCTCAAGAGTTTGATTTAGCGATTTTAGGCGGTCGGGTGATTGATCCTGAAAGCCGGTTAGATCGAATCGCGGACATCTTCGTCCACGATGGTTTGGTGAAGAAAATATCATCAAAATCCGTTCGGGAAAAATCGACCACCGAGATTCAGGCAAAGGAAATCATCGATGCCAAGGGGATGATCGTGGTGCCGGGCTTGATTGATATGCACGTCCACTTGAGGGAGCCGGGAAGGGAAGACGAAGAGACCATTTACACAGGCTCCTGTGCCGCAGTGGCAGGTGGATTTACCTCCATATGCTGCATGCCCAACACCGAACCTCCCATAGACAACCAGGAGGCAGTGAAATTCGTTCATGACAGAGCCAAGCAGGCAAAGTGCAAGGTCTTTTGTGTGGGAGCCGTGACCAAGGGCCAGAAGGGGGAAGAGCTGACCGAGATTTTCGATCTGGTTCAAGCCGGGGTGGTGGCCATCTCGGATGATGGAAAGCCGGTCTCCAATTCACAGGTGATGCGAAACGCCCTGGAATACTGCAGAATGTTCAAGCTTCCTGTGATCTCTCATTGCGAGGATTTGAATCTTTCATCTGGCGGAGTGATGCACGAAGGAGTCGTTTCCACTACTCTCGGAATGAACGGGATTCCATCCATAGCAGAAGAGACGATGGTCGCCCGGGATATAAGATTAGCCGAGTTCACGCGTGGGAGAGTCCATATCGCTCATGTTTCTACGCAGGGTTCGGTCGATTTGATCAGAGAGGCCAAGAGAAAAGGAATAAAGGTTAGCTGCGAAACCACTCCTCATCATTTCAGCCTAACCCATGATGCCGTAAAAAGCTTTGATACCAATGCCAAGGTAAACCCGCCGTTGAGGACCACAAAAGACGTGGAGGCGATAAAGAAGGGCTTGAAGGACGGAACCATCGATTGCATCGCCACCGATCATGCTCCGCACTCTGTGGAGGAGAAAGACGTGGAGTTCGACTTCGCTCCGTTTGGCATGATCGGTTTGGAGACGGCTCTGGGACTGGTCGTCACCAATTTGATCGACAAAAAGATTTTATCCTGGCCTCAAGCTATTGCCAAACTGACCACCAATCCAGGCAGAATTTTGAACTTAAAAGGGGGAGGAACAAAAAAGGATTCTCTTGCCGACCTTACCGTAATCGATCCTAAGACTTCCTGGGTGGTGGACCCAGGCAAGTTTAAATCAAAATCCAAGAATTCACCATTCGGCGGAAAGAAACTCTGGGGAAAGGTCTGCTACACAATAGTAGATGGAAAGATAGTTCATAGCGGGTAGGCGGGCACTCCCCCGACGGACACTCAACATCTCTGTTGTGGTTGCGCACCCTACACGGCCACATAAATGGTCGGCGGTAGTGGTACGTTCGAGCAATATGTGAAATCTGGAGTAGCGAGACTTGTCTTGCGCCGGTATCTAGCGCGCCGCAAGCGGCGCTACTCCTGAAGTGTATTGCTTGGCGAGCACGTTATCATCCTCGTTAACTTCCCTCTTGTGGATGACGGAGGCCCGTCTGGGACAACATCCACAAGGGGCGTAGATCCGTTCGATCCGTTTAATCCTTCCCTCGAACTGAGTCCCTCGGGACGAAGTCGGGGCAATTCTCTCAGGACAGGTCCGCTGACAGCCTTCTTTTCACCTCCTCATAGTTTGAGCCGATCTCCGCACCGATCAGGATGATAAAGGCCGAATAATAAATCCAGAAGAACATGACCACGAGCGTACCGAAGGAGCCATATATCTTTTGATAGTGGGCGTAGTTTTTTATGTAGATGTCAAAGAGCAGCTTCGCCGCTTCCCACATGACGCTTGAGCAGAGAGCGCCGATCAGAGCTGCCTTGGGCGAGACCTTCCTATAGGGGATGATCCGATAGATTAGATAGAATAATACAAAACCTAAGGCAATTGGGAATACGATGGCGAAAACCTTGCTCACAAGAGTCGCCTCACTCACCTTGAGATCAATAAGTGGAATGGTCAGGTTTCTGGCAACCGTATAAAAAGCGGTGAAGGCGACGGATGAGAACATGATCAGAACTGCAATTGGTACCAAAAGCAAGGAGAGGAATTTGCTGTGCCAATAAGCCCTTCCTTTTTTCACCTTCCAGACGATATTCATGGCATTTTCCACTGCAGAGAATATTCGGGAAGCCGCCCATATCAAGCCGGCCAAACCGATTATTCCGAAGACCGTTTTCCTCTGCATCAAATCAGTCAGAATCTTGAAAACCGCAGTAGTGGAGGCCGGAAAGGTTTTGATCAAAAGCGTGGTAACTGCGGACAAGGCCTGATCCGACGAGTGCAGAACGAACCCTGCGGCTGAGATGAAGACCAAAAACAACGGGATGAAGGAAAGTACCGCATAGAACGAGATGGCGGCGGCCATCAAAGCACAATTGTCCTTGTAAAAGGTGTGAAGAAAGGTCTCTTTGAGCCAGGTTGCATAAAAGATGAACCTCTTCTTGAGCACCAAGTACGAGGAAGAAGAAGTGAATTCAGCTATTTGAGATAAAAAGGACATTCTTAAGCTCCACTGGTTCCGGCGTCCGAAGATTCTCCTGATCCGATCTTCACACCGGATCTGCCCAAATCCTCCAAAAGCTTTGAATATTCCTCAAAAACAATACCCTTCATGCCCAACTTTTCCGCGGCATCCGTATTCCTCTTTTTATCATCAATGAATGCACACTGGCCCGCATTACATTTCAGCTTCTGCAAAGTTACCTCATATATTCTGGGATCTGGTTTTCTAAGCCCGACGTCACAGGAAAAGATTATTGGGCCAAAAGAACGGAAGAGATCAAACTTCTGCCTCATATATTCCGACCATTCCTTTGCATGATTGGACAAGATCGCCAGTTTGTAGTTCTCTTTCAGAAGATTGATTATACTTGCGCTATGCTTCAGAGGATAAAGCGAAGAGCGAACTTTCTTTTCTAGTTCTTTTTTCAACTTCTCACTTCTAACTTCTAACTTCTCACTCATCTTGGATGCTTTCAAAAAATCGTCCCAGTACTCGTCTTCCGTGATCTTGCCCAGAGTAAGAAGATTCCAGTGCTCTGTCGGATAGAGATGGGCATGAATTTCTTGTTCAGAAAGAGGAGACTTCTCGGACAATTCCTCTGCAATTTGCTTTAAGGGGACGTCGGTCATCAAAACCCCGCCCAGGTCGAATATGATGGCTCTAATCATTTCTGTAAGCTGGAGTAGCGAAACTCGTTTCGCGCTTCAGATCTTCTCCGCTGAGAACAGGCGGAGTTACCGGTTATCTTTCCTTCCGCCCAAGAGTACCCCTATCGGCTCCAAAGATTCCACATTGTCGCAGATCACCTTGAGGGAAGCGGTGATGGGAATGGCCAGAATGATCCCGATAGCTCCCCACAGCCAGGTCCAGAACATCACGGAGACTAAAATAGCCAGGGGGCTTAAGTTCAGTTTGTCCCCCATCAACTTGGGGGTGATGATATTGCCTTCTAAATTCTGGAAGACGAGGAAAAGGAGCAAAACCCAGATTACGGGCATGACCGCCTTGAACTGAACTCCCGCAACTACTAAAGGAGGTATGGCGCCGATTATCGGTCCAACGTAGGGGATCAGATTCAAAAGCCCGGCCAAAGGTCCCCAGATATAGGCATAGTTAACGCCGATGATCAAAAGACCTATTGTGAACACAACAGCCAATCCTGCTGAGGTGCCGAACTTGACTAAGAGGAAGCCCCTGATCTGCTCATTCACCTCCGACAGGATATTTCTGGCAGTCTCTTTTTCGGATTTGCCAAATGCCTTAATCAATTTCTCTTTTAACATCTCCTGATCATTCAAAATGAAAAAGGTCAAGAACAAAATCAAAAGGATGCTGAAAAAAACAGATATGGTGGAACTGATGCCTCTAAACAAATATCCCGTGATTCCTGAAAAATCCTGAAGCTGGAAGTCGCTCAGATCAAAATCTCTTGTCTGGGGCAGAAAACCCTTGTACTCATTCAAAAGCTGCGTCGAAAATCCCACTGCGGTATTCCAATACATGGGCAAGTCTCTGATCAGACTATTCGCCTGAGCAAATAGCGAATATCCGATAATCCCAAGGATAAAAAAGCTTATCAAAAGAATCAAGATGACTGCCAGAACATGCGGGATTTTGAGCTTTTTCAAAAGAGACACCGCTGGGCTCAAAATATAAGCCAAAGAAGCCGCAATTATGATCGGAATGACGATTGGGCTGGCGAAGTAGAGAAAAGCAGTTACTGCAGCCAGGGCAATAAAAGGAAGGGCGAAGGTCTGTAAAGGCAAATATCTTTTAGGTTCAGCCATGAGTAAGGTTCAAGGTTTAAGGTTCAAAGTTCAATGGACAAGGAGTTTCAAAAGTCTGGTAAGGGGCATCGTATTGATTACGTCCCTTGGTTCTATCCATCCTCTTCTCGCGGTCGCCACGCCGAATTTCATCCATTCCAGGTGAGCTGTCGAGTGAGCATCAGTGGAGATGGCGATCTTGACGCCTTTCTCTTTGGCCCTGCGGCAGTTGATGTCTGACAGATCCAATCTTTCGGGATAAGCGTTAAGTTCCAGCATCTTCCCATTGGCTTTGCAGGCATCCATGATCTTATCCATGTCCACCTGATAGGGTTCCCTTTTTCCGATCAGCCTGCCGGTTGGATGGGCAATTATGTCCACATTCGGATTCTCTATTGCTTTGACAATCCTTTCCGTCATCTCTTCCTTAGGCTGACCGAAACTGGTGTGAACTGCGGCAACAACTATATCCAGCTTTTCCAATATGTCGTCGCCCAAATCGAGCTTGCTGTTCGATCTAATGTCCACCTCAATTCCGCTCAATACTCTAAAGTCCTTCAACTTCTTGTTCAGCCTCGAGATTTCCTTAATCTTACGTTGGGGCGGGGGTTGTACCCCCGCCCCTTTATCGGACAGGGATGCAACCCCTGTCCGAACACGAAATTTCTTATTTAGCTTCTTTATCACCTCAATCTGTTTTAAAAGTCTTTCTTCAGTAAGCCCATTGGTGATGCCCACGGCAGGAGAATGATCGCAGATGGCAAGATACCGATAGCCTCTTTTCTTTGCTGCTTTTGCCATTTCCTCGATAGTGTTATTTCCATCACTCCAATCGCTGTGAACGTGAAGATCACCTTTTATGTGTTTCATCTCGACCAAAGATGGAAGCGTTCCGTTCTGAGCCGCTTCGATTTCACCCTGATCTTCTCTCAGCTCTGGCGCAATATAAGGCAGCTTAACCGATTTGAAAACCTCCTCTTCGGTCCTTCCGGAAATTCTTTTTTCCTTTTTGAACACCCCGTATTCATTCACCTTCAGTCCCTTGTCTATTCCCAGCGATCTTATCCTTATATTATGAGCCTTGGACCCGGTGAAATAATGAGAGGCGGCTCCAAAGCTTTCGGGCTTCACCACTCGAAGATCAACCTGAAATCCATCCCTCGTCGTAATACTCGATTTAGTGTTTCCCTTGGCCGCCACCTTTTTGGCCTGCGGTATGTTGACAAACGCATCCATTACAGGCTTTGGCTTGTCTGAAGAAACGAGAATATCTACGTCTGCGATAGTTTCTCTCATCCTTCTCAAAGACCCGGCCAGCGTTATCTGATTGACTTCTCTAACCTTTTTCATCTCCTCCAAGATACTCTGTGCTCTGGGATAAATAAAGGCTAAAGGAAGTCTTTCTTTATATTTCTGGACTTGTTGTATTCCTTGAAGGATATTCTCCTCAACCTTTTCTCCTAAGCCGTGCAAGTCTCGTAGCTTTCCCTGCTGGGCCGCCTTCTGCAATTGATCCACCGTGTTTATTCCTAACGTCTCATATACCAATCTGGCGTGTTTGGGACCCATGCCGGGTATCTTCAGAAACTCTCTAAGAGGAGCATATTCGGACTTTTTCAAGTCCTCATAGTATTTGAGCTTTCCGGTTTCCAGAAGCTCCTTGATCTTCTTGGCGATCCCTTCGCCTATTCCGGGAAGCTCTGCTATCTCGCTTCTGTCTTTGACAGAGGAGAGCTGATAAGTGAGATTTTCGACCGTTTCGGAAGCTTTGATATATGCTCTGATCTTGAACGTATTTTCTCCTTGAATGTCCAAGATTTGAGAAATGTGAACCAATATCTGGGCTATCTCTTGATTGGTCATAAAAGCTGTTTGAAAGTTTAAAGGTTCAAAGGTTCAAAGGTTTAAAGGTTTAAAAGTTTAGGAATTAGTCTGTTCACTGAATACTGCCTACTTACCTACCATCTTTTTGAACTCGATTATCTCAAAACTACTTTAATAATTCTAACAATCAATTTAATAATTTATAGTCCATCTTTATTTTTCTGCAATCCTCCTTCTTTAATCACTTCGGTTAGCGCTTCTTGTATATTCCCCTTTTTGAAAAGAAGTTTCATCCCTCTTTCTTGAAGCCTTTTTATTCCTTTTCTACCGATATTCCCAGATATGATTATCGCACAATCACGAAGCAACTCATATACATCTAAGGTCTTTAAATGTTGCATAGTGTCTGCAAACGAATTATTTCTCTTTTCAATTAATCTAAATTGCATTCCATTTTTAATTTCATAAATAAACATTTTATTTGCTCGGCCTAACATCCCTTGAAAAACGTTTATTCCATCATTGGTTGGGATGGCAATTCTTATGCGATTTTCTTTATCATCGTCCAATTTTTTTGCTTTCAGTAATCTCACATAATTCTTGAAGAAAAGAAACTCTTTAAAACTGCCGAAATTGTTATTTGTCAGGATACTCTTCCAATCGCGCTCGATAAAATCGAAAGCATAAGGACATTCTATAAGGTTAAAAGGAGCCTTCAGGTAAAAGGGTGTCTTATTATAAGAAAATTCATTATAATCCAAAATAAAAAAACTCCCATTAACCTTTAGCACTTCAAAAACATTCTTTATAATTACTTCTCTAATATTCTGGGGGAACCCATGGAGCACAAAAGAAGTAAAAACTTTGTCAAACCCTTTTCTAAAAGGTAAAGATTGGTCAACTCTTGCATGGATAATTTTAGCACTGGGGAAATTAGCACATTTTTTCTTAAACCGGGAAATCATCTCTTCAGATATATCAGCCCCAATTACTTTCCCTTCTTTTGAAAGATACTTCATCATTAAACAAGCATTTCTGCCAGTGCCTGCTCCTAAATCAAGAATTTTATCAGTCGGTTTAATCCCCATTAATCGAATGGTTTTTCGTATGAAAGAAGAATACCTGCCCAGTGTTATGATATCCATTAATATATCATAATGTTTTGCCGTAAAACCGCTGACTTCAACCTTCGATGTAGGATAATAAGCACACATCAATAACCTTTGCCTACAATTTTTGTGCCTGTCGGATCCACTGACCCGACAGGATTTCCTCCGTAAGGTCAGGGGACCTGGTGGGCACAGTACTACCAAAAAGTTTCATGTTCAACTGGCTTTTTATGTGGCTTAAGCCAATCAGATGATATTATCTGATATCAGTTCGCTAAAGCGAACTGCAATTGATTTCTTTCTTTCATCTATTCCAGTTGCTTTTAAGCAACTGACAAGATTATTTTCATATTAATCCGGCTTTAGCTGCATTACTATGTGGCTAAAGCCAATCAAATTATATTTCCTTTTTCAGTTCACTAAAGTGAACTGCAAGTGATTTCTTTAATTTGTCTGTTCTAGTTGCTTTGATTCTATCTATTCCAGGTGCTTTCAAGTCAAGAGCCCTGCGGTCCTGACAACCTACCAACCTCACCCCCTGTTTCCCCCTCTCCACACGTGTGGAGAGGGGGACGAAAGGGGGAGAGGTACTATCTCCCTATAAGCTTTTTAAATTCCTCCTCATTTATCGTCTTCACTCCCAATTTCAAAGCATCATCATATTTTGAGCCGGGATCGTTTCCCACAACCACGAAATCCGTTTTTTTGCTTACTGAAGAGGAAACTTTCCCTCCTAAATCCTCGATCAATTTTCGAGCCTCATCTCTGGTGAAAGAATTTAAACCACCAGTCAGGACAAAGGTTTTGCCTGAGAGGGGGGTCTCCTTCACTTTGACTTTTTCGACCGGGAACTTGACCCCTCCTTTTTTCAGTTTCTCAAGGACTTTGAGATTCTTCGGATTGCGAAAGAAGTTGTATATGCTTTGCGCCACAATTGGTCCGATCTCATGAACCTGTGTCAAATCCTCAACTGACTGTTTGGCCAGATTATCGACGGACCTGAAATTCTTCGCCAATACTCCCGTCAGATGATAGCCCACATTTCTTATGCCCAAAGCATATATCAAATTGTTCAGGCTGGGGTTCCTGCTCTTGTCGATGGCACGAAGAAGATTCTCCGCAAGCTTGTCTCCCATCCGGTCCATCTTCATCAAATCTTCTTTTTTGAGAAAATACAGGTCGGCCTGATCCTTGATGATTTTCTTGTCGACCATCTGTTCTAAGTATTTGTATCCCAGGCCATCCATATCCATGGCACCCTTCCAGACAAAATGCGCCAGATTCTCCTTTAACTGAGCGGGGCAGGCAATTCCTGTGCACCGATGAATTGCCTCTCCTTCCGGTCTCTCTGCTTTCGAGCCACACACGGGACACTTGTCCGGCATGACGAATTTCTTTTCCTGCCCGGTTCTTCTCGACTCCACCACCTTTACAACCTCTGGGATCACGTCTCCGGCTCTTTGAACCACCACCGTGTCACCGATTCTCACATCCTTTTTCTTTACCTCATCTTCATTATGCAAAGTGGCTCGGCTTACCTCCACGCCTCCGACTCTGACCGGTTCCAATATAGCCACAGGGGTCAAGGCTCCGGTTCTTCCCACGCTGACGATTATGTCCCTTACCATGGTATGCTCCTGCTGAGCCGGGAATTTCCAGGCAACCGCCCAGCGAGGGCTGCGGGAAAGCTCACCCAGCCTTTCCTGTAAGACGAACTCGTTGACCTTGATCACGATTCCATCTATCTCATAGGGCAGGTCGTTTCTTATATCCAGCATCTTCTGGTAATAATCTCTGACCTGCCCGACACTCTCACACAGCTCAACGTACTGGCTGATCTTAAAGCCCAGCCCTTTGAGATAAAGGATGCTATCCCAATGATTGGTCAGTTTTTTTCCCTCAACCCTTCCCGCTGCATAGGCGAACATGTTTAGCGGCCGGGTGTTGGTTACCTTAGGATCAAGCTGTCTCACCGATCCGGCAGCAGCATTGCGAGGATTTGCAAACAAAGGTTCTTCAGTTTTCTCCCTCTGTTTGTTCAACCTCTCGAAGTCATCTTTGTTCATAATCACTTCGCCCCTGATCTCAAGCAGACCCGGGCGTGCTTTGCCTATGAGTCTCAGGGGGATGGTCTTGATGGTTCTTAAATTCAAAGTGACGTCCTCGCCGACTACCCCATCACCCCTGGTGGACCCAACGCTCAGAATTCCATTCTCATATACCAGTTCCACCGCCAATCCGTCGAATTTCGGCTCCACCGTATATTCAATCTTCTTTTGATCGGTTCCGGAGAGTTCCAGAACCCTTCGATGGAAGTCCAGAAACTCAGGCTCGGAGGTAGCTTTACTCAAGCTCAGCATGGGAAGGCTGTGCCTGACCGTTTTGAATTCCTCTAATGGGGTAGCACCCACCCTCTGTGTGGGGGAGTCAGGGGAAACAAGCTGCGGGTATTTCTTCTCCAACTCCAGAAGTTCATCAAAAAGCCGATCATAATCTGCGTCGGAGATCTCCGGGCTGTCTAAAATGTAATAGAGATAATTGTGGTAGTTTATCTGCTTCCTTAGGTCTTCTACTCTTTCAATAACCTTTTTGTCGGGTTTGCTCATATAACTCGATAGACTTTCCTAAAGAGATAATTCACCCGTAGCAGATCGTTCTTCTGGTTTTGGATTTTGGTTTTAAATTTTGAATTTTGAACTCTAAATTTTGAACTTTCTCAGCCTCCTCTTCTGCCCTTGGTTCCTCCTAAGAATTTGTCCTTCCTTTTTCTGTCGAAAAGATGCTTACCCCGCTGGGTCAAATCCTTCTTGAAATCTTTCAGCCTCTCCTTGTGCTGTGCCTCGGTCATACGTTCCTGTTTCAGGCGTTTGTGTTTCTCTTTTCCCGGACGAGTGACCGTTTCTTCCTCTTCCTTTTCCTCTTCTTCCTTTTTTTGTTCTTCTGGTTCTTCTGTCATTTGTCTATCCTCCAGTTTTTAAGCGCTAGTCCATTGTAAATTTATCAGAATTTGTCAGATCTGTCAATTACTTATTTTTCTGCAAAAAGATAAAACCTGACTCAAAAAGTGAGTTGACGGGGATTTGTGTCACTTGGAAAATTTATTTAGTGATTTTGGCAAAGAATTATTGACAAATGTTATTTATCAATTATCATTGGATTTACACGTAAGTATGTTAATTCTCATTTTAGGAGGTTCATGGTGAAGGATTTTAAAATTGGCGAGATCAGAAACGTGGGGGTGGTGGCGCATGGAGGTGTAGGCAAGACCTCCCTGGTGGAGGCGATGCTTTATGATGCGGGCGTGACTACCAGGTTGGGCAGGGTGGATGATGGGACCACCATATCGGATTATACCGACGACGAGATCGAAAGGCAAACCTCCATAGGAGCCTCGCTTCTTCATTTTGAATGGAAGAATCACAAGGTCAACTTGATTGACACGCCGGGTTACCAGGATTTCATCGGGGAGGTAGTAGGAGGATTAAGAGTTGCCGAAACCGCGCTGGTTTTGCTTTCTGCTCAAGATGGGGTGGAGGTGGGAACTGAACAGGTGTCGAGCATTGCCCAGAAATATAATATTGCCCGGGCTTTCTTCGTGACCAAGATGGAAAAAGAACATGCTGATTTCGAGAAGGTAGTCGGACAGGCCAAAGACAGCTTCGGACACCAGGTGACCCCCATTCAGATCCCCATTGGCCAAGGAGGCCAGTTTAAAGGGGTAGTCGATTTGATAAGGATGAAAGCTGTGCATTTTGACAAAACGGGGAAACCTAAAGAGGATAAGATTCCTTCAGAGTTAGAGGGAAAAGCCAAGGAGTATAGGGAAAAGCTGATGGAGGCAGTGGCCGAATCCGATGATGCGCTTTTAGAAAAGTTTTTTGATAAGGGACAACTCACAGATGCGGAGATGAAAGATGGTCTGCGGAAAGGGGTGGCAGATCTTAAGATATATCCCGTTTTGTGCGGATCCGCCCTCGAGAATATTGGTGTATCCAGCTTGCTGGACTGCATGGTTGAGTTCTTTCCTTCTCCTTCGGATTTTGTCCAGGTAAAAGGAAAAGAGCCTGGGACAGATAAGGAAAAAACCATAAAGATCGGCGAAGATGGTTCTTTGAGCGCATTCGCCTTCAAAACCGTATCAGAACCTCACGTGGGCGAGTTGACTTTTCTGAAGATATACTCCGGCAAATTGCAGTCCGGAATGGACGTATACAACTCGACTAAAGGTGCCAATGAGAGAATCGGACAGATTTATGCGTTGAACGGAAGGGAAAGAAGGGAGATCGGGATGGTCAATGCCGGGGACGTAGCCGCGGTGGTCAAGCTCAAGAATACTCAGACCGGAGATACCTTCTGTGAGAAAAAAGACCCGGTGATCCTCCCGGAAATCGATTTCCCCAAGCCGGTGATCAATATGGCCATAAGGCCTAAGGCCAAAGGAGATGAAGAGAAGATCGCCAACGGGTTTGCCAAACTGCGCGAGGAGGATCCGACCTTCATCATGGAGGTGGACCCGGATATCAGGCAGACTATTATTTACGGTCAGGGAGAGTTGCATTTGGAAGTAATGGTGGATAGATTGAAGAAGAGATTTGGAGTCGAAGCCGAATTGGAAAAACCGCGGATACCTTATCGAGAAACCGTCAGGACTAAAGCAGAAGCGCAAGGCAAGTACAAAAGACAATCCGGGGGTCGAGGTCAGTACGGAGACGTGTGGCTCAAATTGGAGCCTTTGCCCCGCGGAGGGGAGTTTGAGTTCGTGAATAAGATAGTGGGTGGGGCAATTCCATCCAAATATATCCCGGCCGTGGAGAAAGGGGTGGTGGAGGCTATGAATGCTGGGATTCTGGCTGACTGCAAAGTCGTGGATGCGAAGGTCACCCTCTATGACGGGTCCTTTCACGAGGTCGACTCCTCGGATTTGGCTTTTAAGATTGCGGGATCTATGGGCTTCAAAAACGCAGCAGCCAAGGCCAAACCGGTGCTGTTGGAGCCGATTTATAATATGCAGGTGATCGTGCCCGAAGAGTTCATGGGGGACGTCATGGGGGATCTATCCAGCCGCCGGGGCAAGATACTTGGGATGGACCGCGAAGGGAGTTTTCAAAGCATTAAGGCCCAGGCACCGCTAGCCGAACTATACAAATATTCCACCTCTTTAAGATCCCTGACCCAGGGAAGGGGTATTCACAGCAGGGAATTCTCTCACTATGAGGAGGTGCCCAAAGAGATAGCGGACAAGATCATTAGGGAGGCGCAGGCAGAGAAAGAAAAAGAGAAATAAATCAGGTTACAAGTTTGAAGGTCCGAGACTTTGCAGGTTGTCAGCTATTTCAACTTTGCAACTTTTTAACCTTCTGACTTTTTAACCTTTCTGGTTTCTTGCTGGAGTAGCTCAGTAGGTAGAGCAGGGGTTTTGTAAACCTCAGGTCGTGGGTTCGAGTCCCTCCTCCAGCTGGGTATGGTAGTTTGAGAGTGCAGAGTACAGAGTATCGAGAGTAGGAGGAACCTGAGTTTAAAGGAAAAGAAATCCACTTCGCTTATTATGAGAGCCTTGATAAATCGCAGGAGAGGAAAGCTTGAAGTCGGTCATTCATTCTTCCTGTGAACTTTAAACTCGTGGCTCCAAACTGAATTTGGAGAGGTACCCAAGTGGCCAAAGGGAACAGACTGTAAATCTGTCGGCTGATGCCTTCGGAGGTTCGAATCCTCCCCTCTCCATGTGAAATCAGTTTGGAGTTTGTTGGTTTGTCAGTTGCGAAGCGACAAACTCCAAACATCAAACTAACAAACTGCTCTTTTGCGGGAGTAACTCAGACCGGTAGAGTCATCCATCTGGATTGGTCACGGGTTCGAGTATGTTCCCGAGCCGAAATGATGCTTTCATGTTTTTTGTCTATGTATTGAAAAGTCTGGTTGACGGAAAACTATACATAGGCCAGACCTCAAATTTGGAAAGGAGACTGACTCTACATAATGAGGGACGAATCAGGTCAACGAGAAAACGGTATCCTCTTAGATTAATTCATTTTGAAACATACGAAACCCGTGGAAGGGCGTTAAAAAGAGAAAAGTTTCTAAAGAGCATCAAAAGCAGAGATTTCAAGCGAGAATTGAGGAACAGAGATTAGGATTTACAAATTTCGTAATAGAATTTCGCGGGAGTAACTCAGACCGGTAGAGTCACAGCCTTCCAAGCTGTTGGTCGCGGGTTCGAATCCCGTCTCCCGCTTTAAACAGAAATCACTTAATTAGGTTAATCGAACTCAGACCTCAAGGCACACAATTCATGCTGGGTAGAGTCATCCATCTGGATTGGTCGCGGGTTCGCGTGCCTGGCTAGGGAGTCCCGTCTCCCGCTTTTAATTCGGCTATGTGTCGCTTTTATGGCATGTGAAAAGTAGGGCCAGAACAGTTTCCTCTCGATCTCAGGAATTCTCCGTTCAGTAAAAGCTGAATTTGACGATATGTTTTTATGATGGCCATTTTTCTGCCGAATAAGATTAAGTGGTCCCCATAGTGGTCTTAACGATAACTTCGCAAAGATGATTCACAATAATATCTTAGAAACCATCGGGCGGACACCTTTAGTTAGAATCAACAAGTTGGTGGCTGAAGATGATGCTGTTTTGATTGCCAAGCTCGAATTCTTCAATCCCTGCGGATCGGTGAAGGACAGAATCGGACTCTCCATGATCGAGGCGGCGGAAAAAGATGGTTCACTGAAGCCCGGTATGACCATAGTAGAACCGACCTCAGGAAATACTGGAATAGCCTTAGCCATGACCTGTGCGGTGAGGGGATACCAATGTGTGTTCACCATGCCCGAGACCATGAGTTTAGAAAGAAGAGCTCTTTTGAAATTCTTGGGTGCAGAGATAGTCTTAACCGAGGGAGCGAAAGGAATGAAAGGTGCCGTCGAAAAGGCAGAGGAGCTGGCAGACAAATTCGGCTACTTTCAACCTCAGCAGTTCGACAATCCGGCCAATCCCGAAATCCATAGAAAAACTACCGCAGAGGAGATAATAAAAGATCTGGGAGACTTGAATCTGGATTTTTTCGTGGTTGGGGTGGGAACGGGAGGGACCATCACTGGGGTTGGGGAGATTCTGAAGAAAAAATATCACAATGAAAACGTTGCGGTGGAGCCAAGAGATTCGGCGGTTCTCTCCGGAGGGAAGCCTGGTCCTCACAAAATTCAGGGAATTGGAGCAGGGTTTGTGCCGCAAGTTTATGATCCCCAAAACGTGGATCAGATCATTCAGGTGTCCAGCCAGGATGCTATCCGCACCTCAAGACGTCTGGCCAAAGAAGAAGGGATACTAGCCGGGATATCTGCTGGAGCCAATGTTTGGGCGGCCCTCCAGGTAGCCAGGAGAGCAGGAAAAGGTAAGTTGGTTCTGGTAATAGTCCCTGATCTTGGAGAGAGATATTTGAGCACGGATCTTTTCAGAGAGGAGAATAACTTTAGCTAAACTCAATTTCGCGAGTGAGGGAACATGATTTCCATAATAGAGGATATAAAGGCGATTTACAGAAATGACCCGGCCGTGAGAAATATCGAGTTCTTGCTCTACCCCGGTCTTCATGCCATCATCATTCATCGATTCACTCATCTTTTGTGGAATCTGAGAATCCCGTTCATTCCCCGGTTACTGTCTCAAATCTCAAGGTTCTTGACCGGGACGGAGATACATCCGGGGGCGAAGATCGGGAGGGGTTTCTTCATAGATCACGGCATGGGAGTGGTCGTCGGAGAGACTACCGAGATTGGCCACAACTGCGTTCTGTTCCATAATGTCACCTTGGGTGGGACGGGAAAGCACAAAGGGAAAAGGCATCCCACTATCGGAAACAACGTGATGATCGGGACCGGCGCAATTCTTCTGGGGCCGATAAACGTAGGTAATAACGTGAAAATTGGAGCGAATACCTTTATCTTGATGCAGGATGTTCCGGACAATGTCACAGTGGCCGGTACACCTGGTAGAATCGTGAAAATGAACGGGCAGAGCGGGAGCATTAAGCTTTGTGAGTCAAAAGAGGGACAAACGAAAATGATGAAACCAACGTAAGATTTTTCTTGACAAGATTTGTGAGAGGCGTATATTGTAAATTTGCCGTTTGTGATTCCATCTCGTGGAGAAACGGTAATTTAATTTTTGTGCCTATATAGTTGATGAAATTCACTGAGGAGCGTTACCATTTTATTTCTTCTTTTTCTGAAATCCAATTTCTGCGTACGTAGCTCAGTTGTTGGAGCATCTATACGCAAGGTCAGCAGTTCGATTTTGAATGTTATTTTATAATTAGCTTTTGCCCATGTAGCTCAGTTGGTAGAGCACATCCTTGGTAAGGATGAGGTCACCAGTTCAATCCTGGTCATGGGCTTTTGAGTGCAGTAAATGTTATCACCTGAATTCATGATTCTTATCAGATAAGTCAAAAGCGATTTGGAGGTAGAATTTATGGCCAAGGCGAAATTTGTACGGACGAAGCCGCATGTTAATGTAGGGACGATAGGTCATGTGGATCATGGTAAGACGACGTTGGTTGCAGCGATGACGTTTGTATTGAATCGTCAGGGATTGGCCGAGGCCCGGAGTTACGATGAGATAGACAATGCACCTGAGGAGAAGGCCCGGGGTTTGACGATCAACGTTCATCATGCGGAGTATGAGACCCAGAAGCGTCATTACGCTCACGTAGATTGTCCTGGTCATGCGGATTACATTAAGAACATGATAACGGGAGCGGCTCAGATGGATGGTGCTGTTTTGGTGGTATCGGCGGCGGATGGTCCGATGCCCC